>JABIHA010000067.1 GCA_018649885.1 Bacteriovoracaceae bacterium | reverse complement strand
GATGCGGGTGAAAGTAAAACTAGCACTACAACTCCCCCACTCTCTTTACTAAAATGCCCCCTGAAATTATCGACGGCCTCAAAAAGGCCCTCTTTTTTGGCCTAAAGGCCCTTTAAAAACCATGGAATTACTCCAAGCTAGCATGGAGAAAGAGCCATTTTTCCATTTAGCTCTTTGTGCTCAAGCATTGACCAGTTTTTTAAATGCATATCTCCGTTTCCTATAAAAAAAGAAAATACAACCCTTCGCCAATAATCAAAGATATCGACTAGAGGTGCAGAGGAGTTTTTTAAAATAACACTCCCAACTTTTTCACAACTCCCACTGAACTTATCCTCAACTACCTTTGCTAAAATTTGAGCCATATCCTCCATTCTCAGCATTTCATTATCTTGATTTATATCAAACCTTCTAATTGCAAATACATTCCCTAATTTTCTAAAATTTACGATTGTAAATGGAGGCATAATAAAACCTATTTTTTTTGCAATTGCCATTGTTATATGTTCATTTTCAGGTAACTCATCAAGCTCCCCCATTGGCTTTAAAATATATTGAGCCCCAAATGAAATTGGTCTTACAGCTGAACCCTCTAACCTGAAAAGTCCCTTTTTTTGATAACCCGAGACTGATCCTCCATAAATTACTTTTATGAATGAATTCATCGGCTTATCTTTTTCCAATAAGAATTTTAGCTTTCTTGTTGTACCCCACATTCTTTTTGCACACTGTGAATGGAAATATGATATCTTTTTCCTACTTTCAGTCAGCACTTCAAGACAGTATGGACAAAATTGTTCATTCTCCCTAGGAGTATTGAAATACGCTTCCATGTCTGTAGTCTTTAAATTATCCTTATAATGAGTCTCCAAAGAAATTTCCATATTTTTTTCATTCAATGGCACGACCCTTACCGCTCCTATAGGCGCTGTTCCTGTGGCCATCAATAATGCGAATCTATTTGACCTATCTATCCTGAACGTCATCTCCGTATGTGCCAACAGCCATCCTTCCGCAATCATATTATCAAAAAAAGGATGGAGAACTCTAGATGAAAACTCTTCAACTCTTACAGGAAAACCTATCGCAATTTGAGGTAGTTTTTTAGAAATATATTCTCTTGTGTATGAAAACTTAAAATTATCCCTAGCTTTTTTTTCGAGGACCCCAGCAAGTCGATCTCGCAAATATACGTGAGCTTTTTTTATGCTAATGAAATCAAAGCTCATACCCTCCCGATCCACTATGCCTCACCAAAGGTTTCTTCTGACTCCACCTTATATTCTTTTTTTACAGCTCCTGCATCATAACCAAACACATTCAACACACTGTTTACGGTTTTCAAGGTTATGTTCTTTTCACCCTTTTCAATACGATTTATAGTTGAAAAACTCACGCCTGCAAATCGAGCCAACTCACTCTGGGTGATGCCCCTTTCTCTGCGCATTTCTTTAATCATTTTTCCAATATCCATCTCTACAACCAATGCTACTAGCACTCAGTAATGGCCTGTGCGCCGTGTTGGCCCCATACTACCGAGTCTATCTCTTAGTGATAAAATATGCAACATTTCTTACGCAGGTATATCGTTTTTATAGAATATTTCTATATTTTTAATACAAAAAAATATCATATATCTAATATTTTATGAGTTTTTACGACCAGGGATAGCATAAATGAATGATTATACGAAAAAATACTACTATATATCGTAACTTTACTATAAAGAGACATCTTTTTTCATAAAATATCTGATAAATAAATATTATCTCTCCGATTTTTATCATTATATCTTATATATTAAATATATATTCAAAATTTCCATCAAAAAAATAAACAAATTTGCTTTAGGCAATTGTCGACAAACGAACATCGAGGTGAACTTAAGATTTTTTCGGACTCTAGATTTAAAGATTCTGTTTCTAGGTATTTCTCGGTACGGACCCGTCCACACCAAAACACTTCCCTGCATAGGGTTGTGAGGGGCGGACACCGAGTAGGGTTGAAGTTTTTAAAAATTCCTGGGTTAAAGAGGCTGGGAGTTTTCGTGCTTGATTCTCAGCGGACTGCCACCACTTACCTCTCTGAGTCAATACATGCCACAGGCATGTATTGACTCAGGAGGTGGCGGAGAACGGGGGATTCGAACCCCCGAATGAGTCGCCCCATTACACACTTTCCAAGCGCGCGCCTTCAACCACTCGGCCAGTTCTCCGTATACTTGCACCTCTTAAATATAAAATCTTTAACAAATTGTATAGAACTAGAGTGGCCACCCAAATATTTTCATTCATTTAGAAAAAGTTTAATCATTTTATAAATGGCCCTAAGCTCATGATCAGATGCCCTCAAGAGCACAGCGTCTATCTTTTCATAGAAGGCCTTTTTTTTCGGCTTCGTTTTCAACTTTGTTAATTTGAATAAATCTGAAGGCTCCACCTCGAGACCATCACAAATTTTAAAAATCATTGTTAGTGACGGTGTCTTTATGCCATTTTCTAAACAACTGATAAATTGCGCCGTCGTACCAACTTTGTATGACATTTCTTCCTGAGTAAGACCCTTGCTCAATCTAATTTCTTTAAGCCTGGTAGCAAGTTCGCCAACCCTGGATGAGTTTCTGCCCATATGTAACCTCGTAAGTACAATTCTGCCATTTTAAAATCCCTCAAGGAAATTGCCTGGCGGTTGTTTTTTTCTTCTAAAGCTATAGGTTTAGTGTGTCGATAGGTAGGAACACACAATCTATGTGGGAGAAACAATTGTGAAAAAGTTTTACTTGTTTGCACTACTATCATTACTTACTTGTTGCATTGGCAAAAAACAAAAAGTGCAGGTCGAAGGTGAGACAATGGATACCAAAACAGTATCCACACAACCTTTCTATTTTTCATACCTAAATAATTTCTCATCCTTAAATAATGCTGATAAAAGTTTACTCAAATTATTCAAAAATATTCCAAATCAATTAGATCAAACTATTCTTTTCACAAGAGCAAGTGAGCCCGACATCAAATTTATAGATGAAGAAAATTATTATTTAATGGTATTTGAAGGACTAATAGAAAATACATCAAACCATTTAAGCAATTGGGCGATTTTTAGTGCAAGCTCACCCGATGGAGTCAGTTGGGAATACCTAAATGAGGGAAGGCCAATAATTTCAATTAAAGATTCATTTTTTGAAAAGTATCTTTTTGTAGCTGAACCAGCCATTCTCAAATTAAACGACCGCTTTGTGCTATTTACAACAGCAAATCAAAAAAATGAAAAATCCATTACCTCTTTTGATCTAATATATAGTGAAAGCTTAGACGGGGTTAAGTGGGAAAATCATCAAGTAGTACTAGATCCGACATCAAGGGTAGACGTCGATACTAGAAATGTCTTTAAAGACAATACAATAAGACACTGCAGCAATTATCAATATAAATCATTCTCGGAACCCACTGCTACTACTATTGAAAACAGACTATATCTCATAGGAGAAATTGAGCTCATTTCCCAAGAGACTAACTGTCAAAACAACTTGCGGGTAATTGGAGGGGGTTACCTTAGTAATGGCTCTTTAAATGAGCTGAAAGTTTTGTATAGTCACCATGGAGATATCGCTGGCCCAAGTATTTATCTTCAAGAAAATGGGTTTTTATATGTGTCCACTAGTGTAACAAATGGTGCTTCACAAATTATAAACTTAGAAATACTAATCGAAGATATGGAAGTTATAGAAGATGAATTTACAGAGCTAAATTTTAAATCATTTCCAATTAAAAAAATCGGTGATTATTCATTTGTACGGTTTTATGAACCCGCAACTTTTTGGATCAATGGAGAACTAAACTATAAGTTCGGATGCTACTATCAATATCAGAACAAATTACTTGGTGGACTAGTAAGCTACTCCCAATCACAAGGATGGTTTTTTTGATAATGCATTGCTTGAACTTGGGCTACGAAATTTGCCGCGGATCTTGGCCCTTTTTCTTACTTTCCAGTAGCGCATAAGCCTTAGAAATTTTCGATGCTCTCTTTCAGAGTCCAAAATAAATTCGACTCCATATGTCAGACCTCGCCCCAAAGAGTATTGCCTCTTACTCATAAGCCTTACCTTCAAGACGGCTTCCTTACCTAGAAATGGTAGCTTCAATTGAATTCTCTCGCCTATATCAAGATCTTCAAACAAAACTAAGCAGCCAGCTTTTCTTCTTATGTCAGTAAGTCTTCCTATGAGCTTTAGGTCTTCAACAACCCTAAAAACTTCAACCTTTAAATCTCCACGGTATCTAAAGTCATACTCCCACCACCTGATCCGAGGAAAAAAAAGTGGTGATGACATACTGTGGCCTTCTATTAAAAGGAGTATCAAGCTCAAAAAATAGATCAAACCAACTTGCGGAAATGGATCTGAGAAAAAATAATAGATACTATTTTTTACTAAATATATCGACGTAAAAAATGTGAAAGTCCAAAAAGTGTAATATAGATTTTTTAGGGTTTTAGTAAATAAATTATAGAAAACAACAAGTATCGCTAAGTAAGTAAAAAAAGTGGTCTTGGGACCACCATCCGTTCCCCCTTCCCAGTGGAAGGTTTGTTTGTTTTTAGGTCGACGACAAAGAGAGCGTGCGTGCCATTTGTGCTCAGAGCTTTTGCCTTGCAATCAAAAGCACAAACCAAGCACAAATTTAGCCAATCAGTGAAAGCGCTAGACAGTCCCAGACAGTTTGGGCCAATCAGTTTTGATTAAGTAATTGAAACCTCGTGTGAATAATTTTAATGAGATAATAATTTTTGGGATTTTGGGTATAAAAAGTTGTCGGAAAGATGGAGGAGACGGCCGGATTTGAACCGGCGGCTGTACGGTTTTGCAAACCGTTCCCTTGGACCACTCGGGCACGTCTCCCTATAAAAATTTTAAAGATCAAGCTGCTTTATAATTCTCCAGTGGGCGGCTTCGAACTCATCCTAACCACACTCAGAGTCCCACTGCTTGTTACCAAATTCAAAATGCTCATCCGCATTTTGATCGAAGCCGTGGGCATGTCTCCCTAAAACATTCCATAGAAAAGTTATTTCTAAGAAATGAAGTAACATCTTGTTTTAACAAATAAGAAATGCTTTGAAAATAAGGGAGTGCGTTTTTAGGAAATTAAGGGAAAAGCAGGCAGGCCCAGAGTGGGCCTGCATAGAAAAAGTTTACGCTTCGCGAATGACGGGGTGAAAGTAAAACTAGCACTACAACTCCCCCACTCTCTTTACTAAAATGCCCCCTGAAATTATCGACGGCCTCAAAAAGGCCCTCTTTTTTGGCCTAAAGGCCCTTTAAAAACCATGGAATTACTCCAAGCTAGATATT
>JABIHA010000019.1 GCA_018649885.1 Bacteriovoracaceae bacterium | reverse complement strand
TGTTATCAATAATCTCAACTTGCAGAAAGCTTGGTGTGAGTTTTTGGAAATACCTAGATGACCGAACTTCGACCCGCGGAGAACTTCCTTTTCTTGCCCAAACTATACGATCTCTTTAAAAACAGTATATTGGGCAGTTACATAAATACTGTCACATTTTTGGACACCCACTATCACTTTTTCACGCTCCCTATGGTGAGACATATTCCAGATGTAAAATATGGGGGTGTGAGGTAAGTGAATGAAATTCAAACCGCTTTTTTTCTTTTTTATACTAGCTATTTCCATTGTAGGAAGTGCCTACGCTAAACAGAGTTGTTTTGAATTGGTTCGTTATAATCTAGTCCATAGTAACGGAGAAAGAGAGCTCACCAGTCTAAAAAAATGTAACAGCCACAGCGGACTGATTATTGAGATAAAGTTTCAAAGCCAAGGAACCTTAATCACTAAGTTAGTTCCCCTTAAAAAATACCAACAATTCTCAACTAAGTTACTTGGGTATCTTGTGGATCCCAAACTTTCCTCAAGCCCTAAATTATGTAAGCTTAACTTTGAGCTAAGCTATCAAGTAAAGAGCCATCAAGACCCTGTCGTTGAAAGAGGCTGCGTGGTTGGAGATAACCACAAAATGAATAAAGTCCAAAATATCATCTTTCTATTCATGAACGAGCAGATATTATCAAAATCTGACAAATCTGGGTTAAAATTGTTATAATATTCGAAAAGGTGTGAAAGCTCATGTCTAAAATGCATCAATACCTCGCAGGTGATGTGGTCATCCGTGAAGGAGAGGAAAGTACCTCGGTCTTCTTTGTTAAAGAAGGGCTTCTAGGTGTCTACAAAAGACGTGGCACCAAAGAAATTCAAGTGGGTACTATCAAGACAGGCGAAGTCGTTGGTGAGATGTCTTTTTTTGACAAAGAACCTCGCTGCGCTACCGTCAAGGCGATACAGGCTTCAGTTGTAAACGAGGTTGAATCCTCTGTGTTTAAAAGCTTTTTTAAAGGCCAGCCTAAATGGCATCAAAATATTGTGTTACTGATTTTACAAAGAATTAGAAGAACAAATTTGCGGGCCCGTGGTATCGAAGTAGAAGATGAAAGCGGCAAAAAATCTGGCCTCTACAAAGACTACGATTGGGATAGCTAGCCCACACTTATCATGCACAATTAAATCTCCATTAATTTGACCAAATCGATTTCCCAGCGCACATAAACTTTGCCAGACTTAGGACTTCAAAAAATGGAGTCTTAGTGTCTAATTACCTTTTGGCGTGCATTGCAGTTTTCATCTTCTTCTACTCAATCTCACTTTTGTATATCACTATTTTCTATCATCGCTGCCTTGCTCACAGAGCACTCGTACTTCATCCAGTCTTTGAAAAATTCCTATGGAAAACAAGCTGCTGGGTTACAGGCATAGAGCCAAAGGCCTGGGTTTGCATGCACAGGCTGCATCACCGTCACTCTGATACCCAAAAAGATCCTCACTCTCCTGCTCATTCAGGGTTTTTTAAGCTCTTTATCTCTCAATCACTTTACTACGAAGAGATCTTAAAAAAAATTAGAAACTATGATCCTGAAACCTTAGAAGAAATTGCAGATATTGATTACCCACTCCACCCTCTTCACCAAAAAGAAGGATTTGTTTGGCTAACCCCTTACTTTCTTCACGGTGCCATTGCACTAAGCATTGCCTTATCTACAGGTCTTTGGGCCATTTCTCTTTGTTATTATTTTGGTCTTACGGCCCATCCCTTTCAAGGCTGGGCGGTCAACTCATTTGGCCATGCAATTGGTTACCGCAATTTTGCCCTCCCTGACCAATCTACCAACAATAGCTTTGTCGCCTATGCGGTTATGGGTGAAGGCTTTCAAAACAACCACCACCGCTACCCTGACTCACCCAAATTTTCAGTCAAACCCTATGAGTTTGATATTGGATATATGTTTTGTTTAATTTTAAGAACAATTAAACTAGCTGATTTTGATACCCCGAAACTGGGTCAAGAAAAGCTAGATACACACAAGGAGATGTCATGAAAACATTATTAGTGTCAATGGTTTTTGCCTTTGCAATGGGAAGTACTAGTGCCGAGAGTTTGAAGCCAATGAGAGTTTCTGGAACTATTGGACAAGAGTGGAAGTTTAATTTTGAAGCTTACACAAAATTTGGAATTGATAAGCAGTGCTATCAATTTTATTACAAGCATGTTGATAAGCCGGTCAAACACATTGAGGCGACTTACAATGAAAGTATTCACCTTTCACTATTTAATACCGACTCCTACTGGAGATCAGTCTATGAAGTATGTCAAAGAATATTATCTGTAGTAAGATAGAAATTCTGCGCTGGTCGTGAGATACGCGGCCAGCACTATTAATCAGAAAAGTTGGTATCCTGTCTTACATAATATAAATTTATAATCACTTTTTCACTTCTATCCATTTCCTTATAAGAACATTCATTTCTATTTTAAATTTTTCCTTGAAAGAAGTTGCAAATATTTTATACATCTGTCCATGTCAGATCAGATCCCAACTTTGACATATTAGTCCTCGTTTCTTCTCTCAAGTTTTAGCAGCACTCCACCACCATACTCTACGTAAACATCACGCCCAGAAAAATCAACAACAGTATTAAAAGGATGGTAACCCGCCCAAGTATTGACTTCGATAGATAGTTGGTGAGATCCCCCAACAATCACCGCTTCATCAATTCCAAAACGAGAGCTGATACTGGCATCAATTGTACCTTCTTGACCAATACCGTAACTTGTTGCATGACCACTGAGATTTGCACCGCTAGTAAATTGTATATGAGGAAGAATTCCTTCATTTTCATTTTGAACAGTCAAGGCGCCTGAAGCAGAACCAGATCTTCCTTCGTCAAATTGCCTGTCTTCAACGGCGGCACTAAGTATTAAAGAATCGCCTCCAAAAGGACTTAATTTGAGATAAAGAGATTCCCCTATATAGACTCCACATAAATAGTCTTCAGCTGCCGCACTACAATCGGGTATATTTCCTTTTTCAAACTCTGCGGACAAATGAAGCCTTTCAGTAGTAAATGAAGTACTCCCGCCAAATGCACTAGATAGGTCTTCTACCTGGGTTCCAAACAAACCAATCATAGGAACTTCATTGTGCATAAAGCTGCCTACACTTAGTGAATATCTAGGCTTTGTGAACTCAAGCTTTTGAAATATTCGGCGAGGAAGCCCGAGAGTAAACTCTCCACTGTCGCTACTATTTGAAACGCCAAGGATAAGACTCAAAGTACCAGTCAGGTCAGTTTTATCTGAAAGCTGAAGTCTACATTCCTTTAAGGTCCTTCTCTCTACTTTTTGATCAAATTCAGAGTGGTCCATACGCTTTTCAAAAAAGGACACTTCTTCTTCTGTGAATTCTGGAATTTCTTTTTTGTGCTTTTTTGCATATTGCTCCATCTCTTCCATAATAACATTGGCGCGGGTGACGCTAGAAAGCGACACAAATTCAGGATTTTCATCCCGACACATATGATCCATAAGATCAGATTTTTTCATAAAAGATCGGGCCTTCTCAGCCGCCTTCTTCTCAAGCTCAGGATAGTCATCACTTATTTCTGCATAAGAGATAGATAGGGCATCTTTCATATGTGCTAGCCCCTCTGGATTGTCCTTAAATATCAAATCGATTGTTTCCATTTCTTCTTTTGATTGGTTACCTGTAACCAGCCCAAAGAGCATGCGGTCAACCCTTTCTGGAATACGGCCAATAAAACCTTCTCTTTGTGCTTCATCTACCAAATTCTCTTCGGCAACTTTAAGAAAATATTCGGTAATGGGGTCTGTTTTATTTTTTCCAGGATCATCGAGTTGCAACTCTTCTCTATATTCTTCTAATTTTTCAGAAATTTTCTCTGCAATATAATCAGGTATCAAGAAACCTTCCAGAAATAAATCCTTAATCAGTTGAATTGATTGCTCTGTTTCTTTATAGCTTGCACCAAAGTCTCTAGACTTAATTTTTTCAAGGATATCCCTTGAAAGACCAATGGGATCACTATATCCATTTGTATTAAAGTATTCTTCAAACCCTCTCAAAATCTGAGTACTATATTGCCCTTCAGGATCATTTATCAGCTGCTCAAGACAAATATACTGACCACCACTGCAAAAATCTTTCTTTCCCCATAACTCAATTGAGGTTTCCCAATAAAATTGATCTGAAGTATAAAAATAAAACCCATATCCCATAGCAAGTGGAAGTCCTATCCCTGCCTGCAATCCTTTATTACTGAGAAAGCTTGTAAGATCATTTCTTGCAAATTCTGGCCCCACTGCACTAAAAGTGGCAAAGCTACCAAGATCAAGAATAATATCTTCATCAGTTGCCTTTGACTTAAGCTCTCCTACCAAACTTTCAACTGAGGCCACTAAATCTCCAGCTTCAATATCAAGCTCTACTAACTCTGTGTTTATACAAGCTGCACAATCAACTCCTGGAGCGTTATGCTGTCTTAAGGAGCTTTCAATAGTACTTAACATAATGGAAGGCCAGGACTCGGCGACTAACTCTTGTGGAATTCCTTTTAACTCGTCAATAGTATCTTGTGATATAGAATGATCAACGCCATTTGGAATAAGATTTTCAATGTCATCTTGACACAGATACAGTTTTCTTAAAAAAGATTTTATATTTTTTTTATCTGAAACAATATTCCTGGGACAATCAACCTCAGTTTCTGATTCACTTGGAATGGCCTCTTCTACTGGGACCACCTCAACAGGATAGTGCTTTCTTCCCTGCTCATCACGGTATGCTTCACAAACCGAAATAAAAGCACTGTAATAAGGTCCCACGAAAAACTTGAAGCACATATCCTCACTAAAGAAGCTGTAGATGTTTGGAGTTAATAAGGGGCTCGCAAGATGCTCGGAACTACTCGTTTCAGTGGTGGCAATAGAAGTTACAATTGCAGGATCTTCCGCAAAGGCGATGCTGGTGGTGAATACCACTAACCAGGCACACAATAGTTTTTGTTTATTAAACTCTCTCATTTTTCCCATAGTATAAATAGGACGGTGGTAATGAGAGAAAGTTACTGTTTTTTTTAAAAAGTGCGGATAAAACTATATATTGATTGGTTTTAATTACCAATGTGACTAATATTTAGACACTTTTTACTGATTTTGCTCTAAGTGCGAGCTCACACATACTCACAAGCTTAACCACTGTTGCATCACTTGTTCACATTTCTATGTACGGAGTATATAAATACTTCAATCTGCATTCAATCAAATTTCAAACCGTACTATAATCCACCATGCACAGATATTTATCTCTTTGGAGGATTTAAATGAAACTCGCAATATTTTTATCACTAGTATCACTTAGTTCAGCATACGCTGATACAAAAGGCCTTAATTTGGCAAAAACTCTTAGGGCCAATGCTGAAGGGTTTGGAACAGAAAGAGTTCAAATGGAACTCAAAATCATCGATTCCCATGGTACCGAAATAAAGAGGCTAATTAACGGACTCTTTAAGGAAGCGGGAGGTAAGAGAGGAACAAAGTCGCTTATGACTTTTCTCAATCCTCAAGATGTTAAAGGAACTAAACTATTAACTTGGACTGAAGAAGGTGCAAGTGATAAGCAATGGCTTTATATGCCAAAGATAAAAAGAACCAAGAAAATTACTTCATCCAGTAAAGAATCTCAATTTATGGGTTCTGAATTTACTTACGAAGACTTAGGTTCAGTGAACCTTGAAAACTATAATTTTAAGATTGTAAAAGAAGGAAAAGACAAAAAATTTGGAGATGTTTGGATACTTGAAAGAACCCCCAAAAAGCGAAGTGGATACAGTAAAGTTGTTTCCATCATCTCAAAAAGTTTTAACGCTCCTGTAAAAGTAGAGTACTTTGACAGAAAGGGCGAGATTTTAAAGGTGGCCACAATTGAGGGGTACAAAAACTACACTGCTGGATCAAAGAAATTCTTTAGACCAGAAAGTATCCAGGTTGAAAATATTCAAACAAAGAAACGCTCTGTCCTATCTTGGAATAAAAGACAGTTCGGTGTTTCTGTACACGACAGGGCATTCAGAAAAAACAATTTAAAATAATTTACTTAAAAGGCCGGGTTTCGACTCGGCCTTTTTTTTTCCTACAACTCATCATCACATTTAACTACAATCCGATCATGGTTCTTAGGAGGAGGGTTTTGGGCCAAATGGTCCTTTGCAAATTTGTTAGTAGGTAGAGAATATCCATTACCGCAGTAAGCATAACAGCCCTTATTACAGTAATCATAGTGGTGGCAGGTGAACACATAGTACTTTCTTCTAGCATCATCTCTAATACTATAGACGTCGTAGTGAGTGC
This sequence comes from Bacteriovoracaceae bacterium, assembly GCA_018649885.1. Taxonomy (GTDB): domain Bacteria; phylum Bdellovibrionota; class Bacteriovoracia; order Bacteriovoracales; family Bacteriovoracaceae; genus JABIHA01. Next base: position 14,872 of record JABIHA010000019.1, on the reverse strand, counting down.
ATCCTGATAGCACCACCAATATCAAAAAAGAAAGTACAGCTATTTTAGTGGCCATCAAACTCGGTCAAAGCATAGAAACCCATGCCTTTTTCTTTAAGTCTCACTCCACCCTTTAATTCAGGTAAATCAACTATAAAACAGGCGTGGACCGGAACTGCTCCTGCTTTTTCCACCAATTCAATGGCACCAACCATTGTTCCGCCAGTTGCAAGCAAGTCGTCGACCATTAAAACTCTTTGCCCTTTTTCAAAAGCATCTGTGTGAATTTCAATAGTGTCTACACCATACTCTAATTGGTAATCTTGAGAGTAGGTCTCCCCAGGAAGCTTTCCCTTTTTTCGAATGGGGATAAAGCCTTTACCAAGTGCCATCGCAATGGGCGCTCCAATAATAAATCCCCGGGCCTCAATCCCTGCCACAACATCAATTTCCATATCACTATATCTTTTGACGAGACTATCAACTGTAATTTTTAATCCCAGAGGATCTTTCAGAAGAGTTGTAATATCTCTGTACATAATCCCAGCTTTAGGAAAATCAGCAATAGTTCTAATGCGACTTTTAATAGGCATTGGTATCCTCCAGTTTTGACAGAACTAACAGTAGTAAAAGCTGGGCGCTTTGAGAAGTCTTGCTCCGCTTCGCGCAATAGTTTTTTAGAGATTTTTATTGGATTTTATCGAAAAAATAATTGACCGCAAACGGGCTTAAGAACTGAAGAAGCAAACTGGCCTGCTCCAAAATCAACCCTGCCACTCCCCAAAGCGGGATTATAGTGTAGAGGCTATAGCCATTTTTACCAATTTTATATTTTGAAAGCTTGTAGTAGTCCCACGGAAAAAGTCCCACAAATTTATGAAGTAGCATGCCATAAACAAACTCTACTGCTGTAAACAGCACACACCAAATCAGATACCGAACCCCCATTTGGAGGTGGACCATTTGCCTCAGCACCAACTCAAATCCAAAAACCATGCCTAGTGCATGGAGAGGATACATATATAAGGAAATGTGTCCCTCAAGATGATTCTTCGACACCCTTTTGGCAACGGGTGCACCGGTAACCTTCTCAATCAGAAAAACAGAAAAGCTAACCTCCAGGAAGACCCCGAGGAGCATGTAGCAAAAGCCACGAAAGCAAAGGCCCACGACACCAACAATTTCAGGAATTCCTAAGTACTTTTCCATCAGTACTATTCATACTATGGCCCACGGCTTTTGTAATCACTTGGATTCACTATCACTGTACTTTGCACTAGTTTCAGATAAGCAAAGCACCAGAAGCTTCCTGGTATCAATATCGAGCTGTAAACTTTCAGCTAGCTTTTGTGCATCACCTATTTTTCTCTCTAATTCTGAAAGCTCTCCCAGCAGCGAGAGACAGTTACGAATAACCACGAGTCCTCCTAGCCAAACTTTTGTTTGATATACCAAACATTATATAGATATTGGTGCTCATGTCCAGAATAAAGGTTCTTCATAGTTTATTTCTATTAAAAAATTTTATTGATCTATTTATCGGATTGTATTTTCTAAGTGAAAAATCAAATTCGCACAGAATGTATTCACAATAAAACAAATTTGAGGACTATGTTTTTTTACAAATCACAAAAAAATAAACATGGATTTAAAACTATAAAGAAACCACTACATACTTTTTTTCTGGTAATCAACATAATGAATTCTAAAACTCCAAATTTGTACACGCTGCTGAAAAAAATTCATCAATTAGGACTACCTACAGAACAAACAAGTTCCCATGTTACTGTCGTTTCATGATATTTGAAACAGACTTTAGAGAAGTATTAAAGCAGGTTCTGCAAAAAAGAGCGGGAAACAATCCTAGCTATTCGCAGAGGGCCTTTGCCAGAGATTTGGGAATATCTCCTTCAACTCTCAGTGAAGTACTAAAGGGCCGCTATGGTCTTTCAGAAAAAAAATCAAGAGAGATTGCTTTAAAACTTGATCTAGACCAAGATGGAATAAATCACTTTTGTGACCTGGTTACCATATCAAAAAAAACAAACCACCAGAAGAAAACGGAAGCTAAGCAAAGAGTGGTTGATAGACAATCACCAGGTTTTGGATCTCCTAATCTCCAAAATCTAATGACTTATTTTATCACATGGGAGCATATTGCTATTTTAGAATTGATGAAATTAGAATCTTTCGAAAGTAGCTTCCAGTGGATTGGCGATAAGCTAGGAATCACTACAAGAGGCGCTCACCAAGCGGTAAAGCATTTACTTAACATTGGACTTATGGAGATCAAAAATGGGGGTATTTGGACAGCGACAGCTGATTACCGCACATTAGAAAATCATCTTCCAGCATCAGTCATTTCCAAGTTTCAACAAAATTCGCTCCAAAAAATTCATGACGTTGCAAAGCTCACACCAATTGATCCAAATAATACCCCTTCAATTGTTTTTTCAGTAAAAAGAAGCCGAGTCAGTGAAGCAAAACAAGACTTGAAGAATTTTAAAAAAGAGTTTTGCAGAAAATATCATGACCAGGGAAATCAAAATGACGATGTGTTTTGTTTTTCTGCCCAGTTTTATAGCCTCTTGGCCAAAAATCACATTTAAATATTTAAACTACTACTAAAAAGTGACTTTGAACAAGAGAAGTAATAGCTCTCATCTTCAGGACTTCCACTACTCAAAAGAGAACTGCCAGCGAGGCCACTCAGGGCAAGTCTCACTAACTGTCCATCGAGACACAATCTTTGGCTGATTTCATCTGCAGAAAAAGCGCGAGATTCACTCATCACAATATTCAATATACCCAAATGATACCAATCAATTGGTCCCTCAAAAAATGTACTAATAGCTTTTATTTTCTTGTGTAGTGGACCTGTGAACTGGGCCAATTGATCGTATGTAAATGGACTCATAAACTCTTCTCTTTCAGCTTCATTAAGTCCTAAATTTGAGGCCAATCTTAAGGCCATTTTTTGTGAAATTTTTCTCTTACCATTCATGATAGTAGATGCGGCTCCAGGACTTATCCCCAGTTTTGAGGAAAAGGCCCGAAGTGAATAAGAAGGATTTCTATTCCTAATTGATTCAAACTTGCTTTTAATCACACTTTGAATAATTTCTTGCATAAGTGTTGCCCCCAACAAAAACTTCGTAACGCATTGCAATGTAGGATATATCTCTATACCTCGCTAGATTTTTTTGGTTAAAAAGGGGAACAAACACCTCCATTTGGTTAAGTCAGCCTGGGCAAGTCCATGAAATTAAACAAAACTTCCCAACACAAAAAATTCTCCTCATTTGAGCAAACTTAAGTAAATATACAAATGATTCGATAAACTTTATGACGGTTTGATATGTTAACTTACTAAAATTAGGTAAAAATGGATATTTTCGGCCACAGCGACTATAAGCTCTACCTCGAAGAAAAAATCGAGAACATGCCTCGTAAAGGTCGCGGAGTCAAAAAAGCATTATCTGAATACGTAGGATTCCAAACGGCCTATTTATCAAAAGTTCTAGGAGCAGGTGCACACTTTTCTTTGGAGCAAGGGCTCAAGATCGCCGCATTTTTTGGACTCTCACATCTTGAGTCAAAATTCTTTTTCCTACTTATCCAAAAACAAAGAGCTGGCACAGTCCAGTTAAAAAATCATTTTCAAAAGGAAATGGACGAAATCAAGGCCGTCCGCCTCGATTTGAAAAAAAGACTTAAGGTAAAAGGTGAAATAGCTAAGAGTGATGAGAGTAGATACTACTCTAGTTGGCACTACGCTGCCGTTCACTTGGGACTTTTAATTGAGGGAAGGCAAACAATTGCTGAAATTTCTGAGGCCCTAAGATTACCAAAAAGTGTCGTGGGAGAAGTTTTAGAATTTCTCGTCACCATAGGCCTTGCACGTGCAAATAGATCTGGTTTTGAAATTGGACCGGGCCATCCGCTTCACCTTTCAAAAAATTCACCAGAAATATTTAAGCACCACGCTAACTGGAGGGTCCATGCTCTAGGTACCTTAGACACAAGTGAGCCAAGTAATTTGCACTACACATCAGTAGCCTCTATCGCAAAAAAAGATATCCCTAAATTTATGGAGATATTTTTGAAATGCATTGAACAATACAGAGCAACTCTCACTGAGTCTGCTCCAGAAGATACAATGCAGGTACTGTGTATGGATTTTTACAATTTGAAATAACCACTTAGCTTTTCTCTAAATTTTTTACCAAAACGATTGTAGTAAAATGTCCCTTTCTCACCATTAGCTCCCCTAAAGTAATTCTTGAATTTTTTTAGCCAGGGCACACCTATTTTATTTAAGGCCGAGTCTATCCATGATTTTTGGCAAAGATGATCCTCTCCAGAGCAGAGCCTCAGAAGATTTTTTGAAACTCCCCAATTCTTATCACTCGAGGGACCATGAAGCTTTTTGAGATCAAATGAAACTGACTTAATTAAGGGAGTTATGAGCCCAAACTCACCATAACTATCAGGCACAGAGGTAGGTAAATTAAATTCAAGGGGACTTTTTTTGTCTATCAAGGCCTTATTAAAAATTTGAGTGATTTCAGTGGAACAATTTTCAAACAAAAAACTATAGCTGCCATTTTCCCATTTTAGCCCCTTCTCATAGTAATCTTTTAGCAAAGTTTTTAATTCAGCGATTTCAGAAGATGAAGTTGGTATAATATAACGACTTAAAACTCTGTCTGATTTATCTAGAAAGTGCACTTCTGCTTGCTCAATTGTCATAAGATCGAGAAATTTAGCATATCCATATTCAACCTTATTAGTCCCCTCTGAGGGTCCAAATAGGTTTATATTATCAACAATCCCCCCAATAAATCCTTTAAAAATGGAAGCCTGGTCTTCAATGCCATCACGATTTTGGTCCAAATCAGCAGAGACACCAACTGTCCACTGATCTTTGATTGGTCCATCGTCAACTAATCTAAAAAGAATGTGCCCAAATGTCGCCTGGGCCTCAGCTGGATGCTCCACATCACGGTGATCACTATCAATTCCCAAATATCTCCACAGTACTGGAGAGGCCACTAGTAACTCGATACCTGTGATTTCTCTCTCCCAAGGAAGGGACAGATTAAAGTTTTCGACTTTACCGAACGCAAGGTGTGAAAAAAGTATTGAAAAAACCCAAATTATTCTCATAAACTCCTTAAAACTCAAACCATGTTTCACACTGGTTTTTAATTGTAACAAAATCTTATTCAAAAATCTGAACAAATTACAAGCTCACTTGCCATTATCAGCTCAATCTTAGATCACCCTATCATGAAAAAATCTACTATATTTGTTAAGACACTACTTCTTGCCACTATCTGTAATGCCCACGCAGAGACGTCCTTGGAGTTAAGACAAAAGATTCTCACACTTCCCAATGTCGCCCACATGAGGCAGGCATTTAAAGAGGCAAGAACTCCAAAAGAGTCCGATCTAGAGTTGGGAAAATTTTGGATCTGTTCAGATATCAATTCATTTATATTTTTAAGTGGAAATGAGTCAGATTGGAGAAGTGAAAATAGGGCCTACTATAGCTTTGCTCGCGATATTCAATTCTCACTTCCCGAAAACCTTGCCGAGAGACTAGATAATATTGGAGAAGACCCAGAGCTGGCCTCCAATGAAAATGTAATCTTCAGCGATAATTTTGCTGGAGGGCATGTCCCCATGTACTTTACCGAGAAGGGTCTTTTCATGGAGGTCTACCCCATTGCTGCTGCCTCATACCTAAAAGTCACAAAAGATGGTGACCTCGTTGGTGAAAGGGTCCAGACTGAAGAAGTTGCCGACAGAGCTTATGTGGAGGGACTTCCTTCAATTTCTGCACCTCACCTACTCGCAACTAGCTATATCTTTTGCTCAAAAGACCAATTAGAAAATGAATAGGTATTAGGGTTGTCGCCCCACTTATATCAGTTTAAAATCAAAGTATGATTTCTACTATACTTAGCGGCAGAAAATAAAATGAAAATCAAGGTATTGAGTTACAATATTCACAAAGGCTTTGATTGGAAAAATCAAAATTATACCCTCGATAGAATTAAAGAAATCATTACCGACTCCGGAGCAGACTTAGTCTTTTTACAAGAAGTTGTGGGTGAAAATCAAAAATTTAAAGACAAGGGACTGATAGACGAACAATTTGAATTCCTGGCAGATACTATTTGGTCACATTACTCGTACGCTCAAAATGCCATCTATGATCATGGACATCACGGTAACCTAATACTTAGTAAATACCCCATTGAAAACTGGGAGAACACTAGCCTCACCACCAACCGTTTCGAAAAAAGAGGCCTTTTGATGGCCGAAATTAAACCTCCTCAATTGGAGGGAAGATCTATTTTTGCCATGTGCTTACATCTTAATCTTCTCCACTCTGATAGAGTCAAACAATATCAAATTGTCATGGAGAAAGTGCAAGAAATTGTTGTCGAAAATAACTCTCCCATCATACTTGCAGGAGACTTCAACGACTGGAATAAAAAATCCCCAAGGTATTTTGAATTAGAGCTAGAAATGACTGATGCCTACAAAAGTATTAATGGCAGTTTTGCCAAAACCTTTCCGGCCCAATTCCCCTTCCTGGCACTAGACAGAGTCTACATCAAAAACCTAAAAGTCATTCAGGCCAAGACCATCAGCATGCCCATGAATATATCTCCTTCTGATCACATTCCCATTTATTGTGAGCTAGAATTTTATGAATGATTCTGCTCCAACCGGTCATCAAATAAGCCTATTACTTGATGGTACTCAGTATGATCAAAAAGTTCTTGAGATAATCAAGGCAGCGACCAGTATTATTCACATACAAATGTATATCTTTAGTGATGATGAGTTTGGATCTAAGGTAATTGAATCTCTTTTGGAAGCAAGACTTAAAGGTGTTGCTGTTTACATCTTAGTAGATAGTATTGGCTCAAAAGAGCTACCAAAAGAAATTGACCAAAAACTTTGTGAGTCCGGCGCTATTTTTTGCCGTTTTAATCGACTTGGAGCCTTTTCAATTGCCAAATGGGGAAGAAGACTTCATCACAAAGTTGTCATAGTTGATGACACTGAGGCCATAGTGGGAGGAATCAATCTTCACTCAGCTTATGATACAGAATTCCCTGAAGGGCCAAGACTTGATTTCGCTGTATATGTTAAGGGTCCTGTTGTTTTAAAAATTTCTGATTATTGTCAGAAGCTTTTTCAAAAAAATCACAAAAACGAGCTTCAATTTCCTCTTCTTCCTGTGTTTACTCCGAACTGTGGAGACCACAAAGTAAAAATGCTCGTTAATGATTGGGTTAGAAACCGCCGGGCCATTACCAAAGAATACTTGGCCATTACACAAATGGCCCAAGAGAGTATTACTATTATTAATTCCTATTTTTTTCCTCGTAAAAACTTCATGAATGAGTTGGTAGCCGCAAAAAAAAGAGGTGTTAGAGTCCGACTAATATTACCTCAAATTTCAGATTGGCCATCTTGGATACTTGCAAGTGAATACCTCTACGGATTTTTTCTCAAAGAAGGAATAGAAATCTATCAGTGGGAGAAATCAATTTTACATGGAAAGCTTGCTTGCGTAGATGGACTTTGGTCTACCATAGGCTCATTCAATCTCAATTACACCAGCTACCAAGGCAACTTGGAGATGAACCTCAATATTTATTCAAAAGAATTTTCACAAACCCTAAAGCAAAAAATTGATCAATTAATTGAAACGGGTTGTAAAAAGGTTGAGAGCGAACAATTCTTAAAACGTGCCCCTTTTATGATCAAATTAGAAAGGCTATTTTTCTATATTCTTTTATCACTAATTTCTAACTTCTCTTTGGCCTTTATATACAAAGAAAATAACCTCCATCAAAACCCACTACTACTGCCTCCATCACTAGTTCTCATTGTAGCAATTGTATGCTTCATTGTTGGCGTTGTTGGAATAGTATTTCCCATACTGCCAGGCATTCCCTTTTTGCTCGTCAGTTTTTTTCTCATTTACAAACAAGTGCAAAATAATAGAAACCGAAGCTGAGAAGGCCTTGCTAACAACTTGTTTAATATCTAAATTGAAATTGATTTAAATCAAAGAATAATCTCGCCTTTAAATCTATGATCCTTATATTGAGATGATAAATAAGGAGGAGAAACCATGTCACTATTTAAAACTAGAAATTCTACAACTCCTATTAGAAAAGAGGAGCACCCAGTGGGTTCCCTACAGAGGGATATTAACTATCTTTTTGAAGGTCTCTGGGATGACTTTCCTACAGTTAATTGGAGCAGTGATCAAACAAGCTTCATGCCTCGAGTGGATATGAAGGAAACTGAAGACGAGTTTGAAGTTCATACTGAGCTACCAGGTGTCTCAAAAGATGAGATCGAACTCTCCATTAGGGACAATGCACTACTCATTTCGGGTGAAAAAAGAGTCACTCGTAGTGAAGAAAAAGAGGGTTGGCACAGAACAGAGAGGTCGTTTGGCCGCTTTAGCCGAACCCTCCCGTTTCCAAGTGAAGTGGACGAAGAAAGAATCAGTGCTAAGTTTGAAAATGGCGTTCTCACTATCAATGTCGCCAAGGCAGATGATGAAGTAAGAACATCTAGAAGAATCAACATTTCTTAACAAAGAGGATGGGGTGTCTGAGATCCAGGGGCCCTGCCCCCTTCTCACATTGGTGCTTTATCGTGCGCATCGCGCAATTATTTTGTTAATGCCCTCCAAATCCTGAACTTTTTTCATCACTATTCACACCATAAGCAAACAATGGTTAAAAACTTACTTAACTTTAATACTGAAGGAATTTATGAAATTTTCACTATTTGTCATTCTAGCAACTTTAATTGTGAGTGGCGCTCACGCAAAATGTGAAGGTGACGATAATATGGATACAACCGTAGGTTGCGATGTCACAAGTCCTCTTACTGACATGGCCCTGACACAACTTTCCGCCTTTAAAGCTAAAAATCCAAAAATTTCTGTTCATGAAAAATCATTAAGGTGTGTAGGAAGTTTCTCTGAGTTTGCATCTAGTGAATTTATTGGAAGTTGTGGTGTAAAGATGACTGATGATGAAGTTGATATCTACGCCTCAATTCAAATATTGCCTGAAAGAAGTGGCAATATTAATGGTGGAAAAACTGTGACTGAAATTAAGCTCTATCCCATTCACATGGACTAAGAAATTGAGTCTAAGATTTCTTCCACACGAGCAAGACGTGGATACTGCAAGCATCCAATAATAGTGCTGAAAATCATTACAGCTTGCACGGTCCCTGTATTTGCTCCTAAATTGGGAGAAATCAAACCAAATACAAAAATAGACTCTGACAGTGCCCAGCTGGTGACACTCACTATTTGAAATTTATTTAAAGCAATCCATTTTAATTTATCACTGTCAGTCATCCTACCATCAGTCAGAGGTGAAAGGTGAGAGTTTCTGGCCCCAAATAAAAAACCACCTTGCTTGGTCAAAAATTCTTTTTGATACCCTATTTTGTATAGATAAAAACATAGAGCTGCATTGAAAATGACAATCCCCAAGATCACCATCACAATCATATTTCCAGAGTCAAAGGGAGCATTTGATATTCCATCTGGATACATTGTGGGCATATATAAATATAAAGCGACCCTAGAGGCCAAAAGACAAAAATAAAGAATAATGAGAGTAGTTTTAAAATTCTTGAAGACTTTTTCCATGGATGATCCTTCCCAGGCACTATCTTAATAAATCCGGGTCGCTTTGCAACCTATTTAGTGTGGATTCAAGCTCCTGAGGAAGAGAACATTCAACATCTAGCAGCTTCAACCCACTTGCATCATCAATTCTCAAACTATGAGCATGAAGAAAGATACGGTGAAGATCAAAATGATCACGGTAGTATTGATTGTACCTTCCCTTACCATATTTTGTATCACCTATTATTTGGTGCATACCTGTAGAGAAATGCCTTCTAATTTGATGTTTTCTTCCGGTTAGAATTTGGGCCTTAACCAGCGTGGCCTTTTCAAATTTTTCTAAAGGCCAATACTCAGTTTCGGCCTCTTTTTTTACTTTATTGTCATCAGTGAGAGGAAGTTCAAAAACCCCTGGTTCATCAATGATTCCTTTGACCAACAAGAGATAGCTCTTCCTAGTACTAGGAAGATGCCAAAGATCTTTAATCACCCTGACACTCTCTTTATTTTTCCCGAAAAGAACGATTCCTGAAACTGGCCGGTCTAAGCGACCAATAACATAGACCCAGTGGCCTAGATGGTCGCGAAGTTGCTTCATTAAACACTCAGTCTCATTTGTTTCACTCCAATATGGGTGAACTAAGAGCCCACTGGGTTTATTAACAGCTATTAAATCTGAGTTTTCAAAGAGGATTTGGTCTTTGGTAAAACCATTTGGGGGTCCTGAGTCGGGCATTTCTATGATATTGCACATGAAAATTATTTTAAATTATTAAATATTGATTAAAAAGAAAAGATTTTCCCTAAATACTACTCAAGATCCTCAGAAATTAAAATCGGGGGACGATACTCTATTGTTAGGCAAAAGTGGGTGTCCAGGGGGGGACTAACACTAGCATTTATAAAAATATTTGTATCAGCTAGGTTAGCAGGAGAAATTCTTATGAAGAAAAACCAATCGTGGTGGTTTTTAGGCCACAAGGCATTACTTATTTCATTTTCAATATTTCTAATTATTGGGTGTAACCCACCATCTCAAGAAGTCCAAGTATTAAAAGACCTTGAACTCGGCGCCTATAAAAATGATGACGGCGACATTATTATAGACTTCGGTATGCAACTAGATTTGGGAAATATGAATCTACCGTCTATCGAATTTAATATTAGACATCCAGAAACTCATGTCGACTTAGGCTACGTTTCTCTTCTTTCAGGCTTTGATGGAACCAATGAAATTAGCGCAGGAGTTAATTTGACAGGAGCATCAGGCGGAAAGGTTGTTTCAGGGGATGCAACTCTTCCCAATGGAAGACAAATCCCAGTTGGAGGAATTGACTACTCGAAAGTGATTAACTTTCAGGTAGAAAATACTACTGTTCGCGTTTACTTGGGAATTGCTGAAGGTATGGCACTAGTAGGTGTGGCCGTTCCAATAGTTCAGTTTTCAGATATCGGCGATAGCATTGGCTCAGTCAATATTTTTCCAATGTTCGATATTAAAGGGGTGAAAGGAATTGCGGGTCTATTCACAGGTGATGGACAAAACGCAAATGGCCTGGCCATATTTTTTGACTTCAGCTCTGTCATCAATCCAGGAGATCTGACCAAGCTTTGGAAGAAAGATCACCTAGAGATAAAATCTATGGCCCTAGTAGCTAGAGATATCCAAGGAGCTCCAGCATTTAAAAAGGCACGAAGAAAAAGCAGCATGTATTTCTATCCAAGTGCAACTAGTGGTAGAAAAACATTTCAAGCAAAGCTTAAGCTAAACAGATTACACAGAAGGCGTACTCTTCTCACTGTTAGATAGTTGAAATTTTCCGGTTGTACAATTGGGTTGTATTTACGTCAGGAGTTTTGTGCCACACCTTAATAGGTGTGGCATTTTTTTTATTTAAATCTTAGTTGTAGTGTTTATGATCTTTGCCGTCATGTGGTCCTTTGTGGTCTTTATGATCTTTGTGATCTTTATGACCATCATGCGGTCTTTTGTGATCTTTGTGGCCATCATGTGGTCCTTTTCCATGGTGAGGTCCTTTCCCATTTCTAGGTCCTTTTCTACCATGAGGTCCTTTTCCATTTTTTGGTCCTCTTCTTCTTTGCATTTTTTTACAGTGAACAACTTTTACTCTTTGCTCAGCAGTTAAAATATCAAAAAGAATATCAAGCTTTACCTCAGACTTGAGAGCATGAAGAGGAGCAGCTTTTGTTGAGATCGATCCCATTGCACCTTCTGCATCTTTTCTAAGAGATTTAGGATTAACTAGTACTTTAAAAAGATCCATTTTTGAGTTTTTAAGATGGGCCTCTAAAATATTGCCCTTCTTCTTTGCCACAAAAATTGTCTGATGAATTTCTGCTTTTTGAGCATCCGTTAACTTAAGGTCTCTGCACTGAGATCCTGGAGCTGGCCTAAGTAAACTTTGTGGTTCAAAACTATCGAAATCTTCTACTGAAAGTGTGAAGGCCATAGCAGGAAGTGCAAGGGCCATGAGTGTAATTAGTGAGATTACTTTTAACATTTTTTCTCCTTAGTGTTTTTTATAGAAAAAATTTTAGGTCATAAAAAACAAACTAAGAAGAAAATATCTTGATTCGCTTCATTGCATCTTTGAATAAATTGGGGCGGCCCTCATGAAACACTTCTTGAGCTTTTTAGACTGTTATTTGTTGAAAGGAAAATGGGACACACAAGAGATGTGTGCCCCGGCAATAACCGACTATTATTGTTCACTAAATTCTGTTTCCTGCGCCCTATAAAATTTGTATGAGTTTCTCGTCATCTGAATCCGATTATTTGGGGAACGACTCTACTTTATTTTTAATAAATACCCGAGAGGAAATTTGGAGAGAGTCGACTTCAAATGAAAAATAAAACTTATTTAACTTTTGTATTCATTTCTATTTTTACTTTGTCTGCTTCCTGGGCAGATGATTTGATATACGCTCCAAGTAAGGCCAAAAGAGCTAGCGAAAAGGTTTTCTTTCCAAAGAAATTTAAACAAAAAAAGAAGTGGCCACTGGTCATCATGCTTCATGGTTTTACAGGGAATGCCACTGGACATCTTTTTTATACTGGCCTTGGCGCTAGAGTTAATAAGGATGGTTTTATTCTGGTTGCCCCCGAGGGGGTAAAGAACCAATTCGGAGAACAGTTTTGGGCCGCAGATGAATTTTGCTGTGACTGGTACAACAAGGGTGTTGATGACTTAAGCTATTTAACAAACCTTATTGATCACTATATTGAGAACTACCGCGTAGACCCCAAAAGTGTCTATATTGTAGGTCATTCAAATGGTGGATTCATGGCCTATTCCCTTGCATGTCAAAGTGATTCAAAGGTTGCGGGCATTGCAGTCATTTCTGGTTCCTCAACCCTAAGGAGCACAGAGTGCAAAAACAAAAGTCCATTTTCGCTATTACACATTCATGGTACTAGTGACACAACTATTGAGTATTCTCCCACCCAGCTATTTACTGACTCCCTGGTCTCTATTTTTGGACAGCGCTTTAAAAATGTTGATAAAAACAGAAGTCCCTACCTAGGGGGCAGACAACTAGTTACAAGTTACGCTGCAAAATTTGGATGTAATGAAGTTCCTACAGAGTTTAAAAACCTCTACAATTTTACTCTAGGAGCAAAGTTCAAAGAAACAGATGTTTCAAGTTGGGCCGGATGCCAAGAGGGGTCAAAGGTAGAATTATGGCTAATGGATCAGGCGCCCCACTCTCCGCTTTTTCACTTCCGCTTTAAAAGAAAGCTCATTGAGTTTTTATTCCAATTTAAACTCCCTTAATACCTGACCGCAGGTATCAAGGACTCCTGCTCCTCACTATTCAATCATGCTATACCCTAATGTGGATCATAACAAGGCCTCAGGCTCCCAAGTATCCTATAGGTGCATAAGGAGGTAATGATGGATGCAAAAGTCAAAGATTTAACAAGAGATCATGTAGTTTTCGCCACCCCTAACCAAACAGTGGGCCACGTTGTGACCGTTCTTGATAAGAACAATCTCAGCTTACTACCAGTCATAGATTCTGATGAGTACGTGGTGGGGGTTGTCTCAGTAAAAGAGCTATTAAAAATTGAAGACTTATCAATGAAAATTAGAAAAGTCATGATCAAAAAAGTATTCACGATTCCACAATATGAGAGTGTGACTACCGCAGCAAGAATGATGAGAAATCAAAAAATTCACCACCTAGTGGTCACGCACGAGAAGAAACTCATAGGGCTCGTAAGCTCCTTTGACTTATTAAAGTTAGTAGAAGGACACAGGTTTACCATGAAAAATAGACCTACTCCTAAGTCCCAGCGAAAAGAAGCAACCCCAAACACAACACCTTAACAGGACATTCCAAATACTAGCAGCTTCCCCAGAAGCTGCTAGGACCTGAATTTGAAAAAAATTAACAATTATTTTTCTGACAATCCTCATTTTGTCTGGGAAAATATGCCATAAAATGAATAGGCATGGAGGAAGTCATGAAGTGGGTATTAGTAGGGATATTAGTTTTTTTAAACTTTGAGGCATTTGCGGACAAAAACGTACATCCACTCAACCTTACACACAATGAAAGAAGAAAATTAACCCAAGAGATGTATAAGATTCAGGCAAAAATGAATGGCATTCTAGATGGGATTTCTCGGGGCAAATTGAATGCCATAGCTGAAAATGCCAATTTTCTTTCAACCGAAGTGCTCAATAACCCAAACTACTATAAATACAATAAAGAGTTTGCCAGCTATTTCACCATCTTTAAAACAGATGCCAAGCTTCTTGCTAAGGCCGTTAAAGATAAAAATGAATCGGCACTTCACAAATACTATTTTCGCTTGGTTTACTCTTGCATGAGATGCCATACAAGGTTTGCTCACTACCGTTTTCAGGATTTTAAAAGCTACACTCCTGTAAATGAAGAAGAGAAAATCAAATATAAATTTCCGGATGATTGGAGATAGTTAAAATCTGTACATGACGCTTAAGAAGGCCCTGTCCAATCGCTTTTCAGAAACGATTGGACTGTCTCTAATGATCCTACTGAGAAACTCTCTTTTTATCAAAAGCATTCCACTCACTTGATCAGAAAACTTGGCCCTAATAAATAGGCTTGTAGAGCTCGTGAGGGTCCCCTTTCTCTTATATAAAGGCCGGGACGGTGTGGCCTCCGCCTCCTTAACCCCATAGTAGTAAT
>JABIHA010000020.1 GCA_018649885.1 Bacteriovoracaceae bacterium | reverse complement strand
AGTCGATATTGTTTACTAACAACGGACCGGAAAAATGCAAAAAAACAAGAATGGGGATATTCTCGAAGAAGTGGCCACCAGGGCCTTTCAAAGGGCAAGGTAGCCTAGATGATGGTTCTTAAGTTAGCAGCATTCGTGCCAGGGGCAGTATTTGAGGGACATAAAAACATTGCATAAATTGACCATTATCATTATTAGCTATCAAAATAAAAAGTATCTTCAAAGTGGACAATACGACAAGGAGGCCACTTTGAATGACTGGATTGTAATGGCGAACAAAGGAGAGTGTGTAATCTTCGAAAAAGTTCGCGAAGGCTATGTTAAATTACAAACTTTAGGTGATCAGAGATTGAGGCAAAGGGAGTCAGATCTTTACTCTGATCGCTCAGGAACAGCTCATACTTCTTTTAGAAGTAATCAGACCAGAATTTCTGAAGAACATTATCCTGAAGAGTTGGCGAGAAAATTTGCAAATAAAATTACTGACTACCTCGACAAAAATCGACATTTAGGAACGTTTGATAAGCTAACTTTAGTTTCTGGACCATCATTTGTGGGGTATATAAGAGACGCAATGTCTAGACCTCTTCAGCAAAAGGTAGGTGGGGAAATTGTTAGAAATTTTCTAACCCAAAATGAAAAAGAGCTCGACAGTTTTTTAAAAATTCACCAATAAAATGACAAGAATGGGGAGCATAGACTCCCCAACTGTCCCTCTGGGTCACCTCAACCTTTTCCAGTAGTTTTTGGGCTCTTCTCCCATAGACTGGTTTAGACGATCTTCAAGTTCCAGTAATTTATCTGATGGCAAAGCAGAACTCATAAACACTTCAAGAAGTTCATTGATTCTCCCACTTTGTTCAAGGGCATAAATCAAAAAATAGTGGCCACTTACAGAATCTGGGAATACTTCTAATAAGGCGTGTGCTTCTTCTATGACATTTTCAACTTTGCCTTTTGCCAAAGCCCTGTAGAGAGGAATTTCTATCAAATCCTCGTTTAAATACTCAACATCGCTCAATAGACCTTCTTCTAGCTTTTTTTCTATTTCATCAGCTGAGTTAGTCAGTTTACTCAATTTTGTTTCAATATTTATTTTTCTAAAAAAGAGTCCTTGCTTATTATCAGTAATTTCCTTGTCATCATCCCTCTCAATTTCGTTTTCAATTTGTTGCAATTCATCTAGATTCTGTTCAATTTCGTCTTCCAAGGTGAATAACTCTGAGTTTGCCTTGGAAATAAGAAGTGCCTCTTTTCTCAAGCTTTTACCACTCATAAGATCAAACTCGGTCATAGTGTTTAGCAATTCTTCTATCTCATGGTCATCAATGACTTGAGAGTGGCCTGATTCTTTAGCAAGAAGTAAAATTAGTTTTGCTTTATAGGCCGAATAACTATCAGGTTCCCGAAATATAATCTCATCGGTGACCTTTATTGCACTGTTAATATCCTCAAGCTTCAAAACTCGCAATTTTTTAAGACTCTGCTCTATTATATTTACAAGTAAAGAAGTCTCCATAAGAATGATATCACCTGAGCTCTCTTTTTCATTTTCATCATCATAACTCGTCCTGGTAAGGACAGAATTTACTTTTGTTTTTTTTCTATTATTTTTTTAGAGTTATTCTTGCCCTTTAGATCTATCCATGGGACTGCTTTTCGTTTCTTTTTTAAGAGAAGGCTTTTCTTTAGTTTAAGTGTGTAGTTTTCTTTTTTTCTATCTTGGTAAATATTAATGATAGCTATAGAAATTATCATCAACAGTACCGTTATTTCTACATATGGTTTTCTTCCTTTTCTCAAATTTTCCTACCTTGATTCAGTTTTATTTAAGTTCAAGATATATTAATTTAAGTCTTAGAATGTAATGCAACTCGATTACCTTCACAATCCTCAAAATTGGCAATAAATCCATGCTCACCAATACTCTTTTTGGAAAGTAAGATCCTACCACCATTTTCTTCAATTTTCTTTAAAGTTGCATCAATATCTGGAACTGAAAAATATACCAACGAACCTTCATGCGAAGGGACGTAGCTATCACCTTCTATTAAAGTGCCTGTTGCCCCATATTCTTCTTCAATCATTTTTGGGAACCAAGCTAGTTTCCATCCATTCATTTGGTCGAGGCTAAGTTTTTTTTCAAAAATTTTTTCATAAAAACCTTTTGCACGAATAATATTTTGAGTAGGAATTTCAAACCACCCGACAGGGTTTACTTTACTCATTTCACCTCCATTTTTACCATTTCAGACTAAACCAATGTCCATCTATACTAATCAAATTTAGAATCCCGTTAGCCAAACTTCAGAGAAATTGCCTTTTTCCTTTATAATAGGAAACTTTTTTGCAAACCAGTTAGTGGCCAAGTCAATAACTTCATCTAAGGTGCCAGGTTCTTCAAATAAATGGGTTGCACTAGGAATGATACTCAATTCGCTATGTTTAAGAGAAGCTTTAGCACTTTTATTAAGCTCGATAACTTCAAAATCTTGACTTCCTACAATGAGAAGAACAGGACATTCAACCTTATGAAGTTGTTCCAAAGCTAAGTCAGGCCTTCCACCCCGACTAACTAAGGCAAAGATGTCTTTTCTATCTGCAGCCGCCACAAGAGCAGCCGCAGCTCCTGTACTGGCCCCAAAATATCCAATAGGCATTCTCTTCAGCTTACTTTCTTTTTGCGCCCATTTTGTAACTAGTAAAAGTCTTTCACTTAAAAAGGGAATGTTAAAAACATTTTGTCGATCCATTTCTTCTTCCCTAGTTAAGAGATTAAAAAGTAGAGTGGCAAATCCAGCCTGGTTCAAACCCTTTGCT
The DNA here is from genome assembly GCA_018649885.1 of Bacteriovoracaceae bacterium. Taxonomy (GTDB): domain Bacteria; phylum Bdellovibrionota; class Bacteriovoracia; order Bacteriovoracales; family Bacteriovoracaceae; genus JABIHA01. The sequence continues at coordinate 151,668 of JABIHA010000020.1, read as the reverse complement.
ACATAACGATTGCGTGAACTCTTGCGAGAACTACCGCTTCCGTGGGAAAAGATAATGAGTGCCTTAGAATACTTTGGAATCGAAAGCTCCCCCATAATATCTATATTTTTCAATGCTATATTGACTTCATATTCTTGTACATTAAGTGCCACCACTGCCTCCATACTTAACTACAGCACCTAGTGCTAGCTCTGGGTTATAAGGTGCCCCATTTTTTTCACTGAGAAAATATCAAAGGGAATTTTCAGTTTTTGAGTAATTTCAAAAGCAACAGGAACTCCCTCCCTAGGTAGAGCAATGACGACAAGATTATCAAATGGACGATTCTTTTTTTTTATTTCTTGGGCGATCAGTTTGCCTGCTTCTTTTCTATCTTTAAACATCTTTCAAAGTCTCCATGGTTTTTTCACTTAAAACTTATCAATTTCATTAGCCCCCTCTTATTGTAATTTATATATAGAAATTTCAACCTGAGACATAGTGATTCAATCAATTTCACATTTGATTTAAATCACTGGAGTCGGACTTTATTTAAAAGACCATTGCTACTATGATTTTGCATATGAATGGTATTATAACTCAAAGCAAAGCTAGTTTTTATTGAGATAGATCAAAGTGTAGACAAATGGCAATCATATCCAAATACTGTCAACCTTTAATAAAAAGGAAAAGATGTAAACTATGGCCGGAGATAGAAAATGAATATTTTAATCACCTTTTTTATATTTAGATTACTTCTAGGTAGCTTGAGTTTAATAAATGATGGCATGGCATCTGTTAGCTCGTTATGCAACAATCAAGATTGTTATTTAATTGCTAATGGTTCATTAGAAGAAGTAGAAAAAAAAGAATCGGATACTGGATGGATTGAAGAGGAAGAGTCAGGTCTATATGGTGTCGACATAGAGGATCCCGAGCTGATTGATATTGATGAAGAAGGTCTAGAGGTGGTGGATTTTTATGAAGAGGACATTGGGGTGGTAAGTGATCGTAAAGATGAATTAGATTTTGCTGGCATTGAGAAAGAAAAGCAATTAGATAAGTCAGGGATTGAAAAAGAAAAACAATTTGATATGTCAGGTATAAAAAAAGAAAAACAATTAGATGTGGCCAGTATTAAAGAAGATGAAATTGTTTCTGACACTATTCAGAAAAAGGATGCAGCCGTTGTCAAGAAAAAGTGGTGGCAGTTTTGGAAATGAATCACCTCACTAGGTCCGGGAATACTTAAAGCTAAATGGAGTTTTCCGTAGGCTTCTCACTGGGACTTTCCCAAGGTGTGTCGGTATTTGGCTCCGTCGGTTTTTCAGTAGGTGCAGTAGTAGGCTCCTCTGAAGGTGCTGTCGAAGGAGACTCAGTTGGGGTTTCCCAAGGTTTTTCTTCTGCAAGCTTTGGTATTTGATTTTTCATGAATATCACCTCCTTTTTGACCTTGAATAAGACTGACATATTGTCCTTAATTACAATAAATAGTTATGACTTTAGTCATGAATTAAAATTTATTATTTAAATAGTAGTAGATAAAGAGTTAGTCGATTTTTGATATCAATCAGAAAAAAAACATTGCCAAAACATAACTAAATTTAAATTTGTAGATTACAAAAGGCTTAGATTAGGTAAAACGGGGAGGCTTACGCCATGAACAAATTTCTGATAATTACACAAGCACTTTTTTTAAGTTCTCAAATAGCATTTTCACAGGAAACTGCAAAAGGAGAAATCGTCATTAAAAAAGCAAGGTATGAGTACGGAGGTTACGGTGCCCCCGTGGGCAAAATAACCAGGATCAATAACAGTGACGGAGTAATTGCGGGCGCTAAAGCGGCATGGCTAATAGATCATAGCATTGGCCTAGGAGGTGCCGCTTATGGACTAGTCAATAATGTTACATTTGCAAATTTTAAAGATCCACTTGAATTTGTGTATGGCGGACCAAGTTTTGAATACATCTATCAAGTGGATGACAAAGTATCTTTTACAGGGGGGGCTTTGTTGGGAGCTGGTTTGTACGATTTCAATGATAATATTGCAGGTAATGATGGTGTTTATGTGGCAGAGCCAGAAATTAGTGCTCTATATGAAATCACCAAAAACTTCAAAGGGGCCCTTACTTTTGGTTATAGGTTTGTTACTGATGTAGATCTGACCACCGTAAGCAATAGTAAATTATCCGGTTTTTCTTATGGAGTTTCCTTTAACTTAGGAATTTTTTAATTTTAAACACAAACTAAATAAACGACGTGCGGCAGACACCCTTTTTTCGCATTTATTAAATTAAGGTAGGAAAAATTTAATGTGGCCCTTACTATTGATATTCTATTCTTATTTGCATAGTGAGCTTTTCTCGGCAGTAGGGATTTCTCTTCCTAGACCAATTATCAGAGGAAAAATAAGTATCGAGGAAACAATAAGCAACAGGCGTACTTATAGATCTTTCGCTCGAACGCAAATTGCTCTGTCTGATATTTCTCAATTACTTTGGTCCGGACAAGGAATAACTGGTCGCAGGGGTAATTTAAAATTAAGATCGTCACCTTCTGCTGGGGCCCTTTATCCCCTAAATTTATATTTAATTGTACGTAAAGGGAGTGTGAAAAATGTAGAAGGAGGCACTTACCTTTATCAGCCTATTACACACAGTTTAAAATTGATCGCAAAAAATATTTTAAATAAAAGTCATGGTATCCCCTCATCAGTGCTTCAACCATGGATGAATAAGTCAGGTATTAAAATTATGATTACAGGTCAATATTCCAGATCTACTAAGAAGTATGGTAAAAAGGGGAGAGATTATACTTTAATGGAAGTGGGACACGTCTCACAAAATATACTTTTACAGGCCCAAGGGCTTTTACTAAAAGCTGGAATGGCCGGAGCCTTTGATCGCCCATATCTCCAGAAGTATTGGTCTATCTCTAAAAAACACCTTCCCCTGATGCTTATCGCTATTGGCAAGAAAAGGTATAAGGGTATGTAGCACTTTTTACTCTCACTCTTTATTCATGATGAGAAATCGCTTTAAACTCTTTCTTTAATTTTTTTAGCAGATGTCTTTTTTGCAGGTTTGCTCGCAAGTTTTGCTCTTGGGACAGCGGTATAGAAGCAACCATGTTCTTTGATTTCCTCTAACCTGCAACTCCAGTATAGCTCTCCATTGTAGACAGTAATATCAGGGCAACCATCACACATATTAATTTGTCCATCTGGCATAAAGTCTACTGCCTGGATGATAGCGATTGTCTGCAAATTAACTCTTTTTAAAAGTGCTAGAGGGTTTTTCAAGGTATTTTTAGCAAAGTTAAATAATGATTTCCTTGCTCCCCTATCAAGAGGGGCAAGAAGTGGCATAGTCGTTTTCCCGATCTTTAGCATAGAAGGTCCACAATAGCTAAGCCATCTTCCTGTAAAAAAATGATTAGCACTTTGCACCACCTGCATAAAGTTTGCTCCCATATAGCCATGGACTTTTTTCTTATCAGTAGCTCTAATTGCAAGTGTCCATTTAAAACTTTCTGGATCCACTGTGCCATTCAAATACCCACATGGATCATACTGTGGATCTATAGTTCTAATTTGATCCACAACATCTTGAGTCTTTAAAATTCTGCCGCCGCAAAAATCAGTATTATTATATGACTCTGCACTTGGTACTTCTTTACCGCCCGCAAAGAATTGCATATCAGAGGCCATGGAAGGCTCTCTGTAAATTATAAAAACAATTGAATGGACGATGTCAGCATTTTCTTTGGCCCAGTTTACAGTATCGGGAATCTGGGTCAGCGTTCTTTCAGAGACAGTCTGGTTAAATGAGCAAGACAATCCCCCTACATCAGCGAGCATTTTGGCAAATTGAGTTCGAAGCTGGTTGTGCTCTTTTTCAAATGTCGCCTTGGAGTCTCCTCGCACTTGTGTTGTATCAATATGAAAGGTAAAACCGTAGACGCCAGCTTTTTTAAGTTGTTTTAAGAGTTTCAAAGTGAGAGCTAGACCATTGGTGTTAAGGATTGGCTTCCATCCCATTTCTTTTACCATCGCCACAATTTCTACAATCTGTGGGTGAACCAGTGGGTCTCCTCCAGCAATAGACATACAGTCACTTTTTCTCTTTGCTTGAAAAATATTTAGTTCCTCTCGTATTTCTTCCATTGTTTTATGGCCTTCCTTATTTGGGTCACGATAGCACCCCTTGCAGGCGAGGTTGCACTTTGTGGTGACTTCAAGCCAGGAAATACCATTATCTGTTAGAGACCAAGGAAGTCTGTAGTAATTGTGTGGATTTAATTTCTTTGAGGACACAACTTTTTGTAGCATATCGCTTTCCTTTTTTTAACATTATTTAAAAAGTCACATTGGAATATTAAAAGAGAATGAGCTTATGCTATACCAGGAATATTTTTTTGTAATAAATATATTTCACAATTTGAGCAATCCTGACGAGTATCATAATAACAATATGGTTCTCGCAAGAAATTTTTATTCTTTAATAATAACTTAAAGAATTGATCAAATATGAACTTGAGTGCAATCATTGTTTAATTTTTCTTGTCATGATCAAGATCAACTTTTTAATACAAATAAAATGGTCCCGGCCCACCTTTGGGACTTAGTGTGTCTCAAAAGTGGGCCGGCACTATTTAGTACAAGAAATCACCTAAGTTTGAATTTAATTTTCTTACCAGAAAATCTGCTTCTTACTTTGATTTTATAATTATGCTGTGACTCAAGAACTCTAGCACTTATATCTAGGTCATCAGAGTCGAACTTTTCTTGGTCAAGGTGTATTAGAAATTCTTCCACCTCTCCAGGATCTAATGTGGCGGCATCTTCAAAATCTAATTCAATCTTTCGAGTTTTCTTTAGAACAACATCTTCATAGAAGATGCAAATTGGATACTCTCCCCAGTGACCTACATGCCTTCTTCTTGTTCGATATCTTCTCCAATTTCGATTTCTTCTCCTATTTCTAGTATTCCACGAATAGTCCCAATATCCTGCGATCCATTCTCCACATCTTGTCGACTGATAGTCATAATTTACAATAATGTCCACTTCTTCTGGAGTTTCAGAAGTTCTAATTGCTCTAACAACTAAATGCCCCGTAGATCCTTCAAGCTGCTCCATCTCACCAAGGTGGATTCTTGAACTTTCTAGCTTCAAACTAATTTCAGCATAAGCACTAAATGATAAAATAAATGTTAAAATTAAAATCTTCATTTTGCCCTCCCTCTTTGTGCAAAAAATTACTTTGAGTGCTACCACAAAACAAGACAATACTAAAATCGATTTGATTTTATGGGGCCATGATTTAATCTAAATTTTTACCTAGTGAAATTGACTTTAAAATCTGATTTCCAATCATTTTTACTAGCATACTTATCAGGGTTCCAGGTTCCAGGGAACATTTGTTAAAGGTGGGCTGGCACTCTTTAATTACGGCAGCCAATTTGTGTGGCCCACTGTTCAACAGTTTTTTCAGTCTCTTATTGGCCCTATCAAAGGAAATTTAGAGTTGTCTCAAGAAGAGGACAAACGTAGTTATGAAAATCTAGCTGTAGATGGGGTAGGGTTTTGCAGTGATAAATTTATGGCAACCTTTTATTAATGCTATAAATTGTAGTACTATACACAACAATATATAGATATGTTGAAAGAGGTGATCATGAATCTTTTGCTAAATCCTAAAAAGTACCAATGGAAATTTTCTGACGATGAGACTGCTGCTATTATGCGAAAAACCATCGAGTTTTTTGAGAACAAAGGTCTCGAAAAAATTAAAGAAGATGATCACGAAAGGACCTGGTACGCTGACTTCTTAGAGTTTGTAAAAAATGAAAAAGTTTTTGCGACACTTCTGACGCCCCGTGGTTTTGGAGATGAAAATGCCAGATGGGATACCTATAGAAACTGTGCATTCAATGAAATTCTTGGTTTTTATGGCCTCTCTTATTGGTATACCTGGCAAGTCAGTATGCTGGGAGTTGGCCCAATTTGGCTGGGGGAAAATGAGTTAGTTAAAAAGCAAACGGCCAAACTGCTAAGTGATGGAGAAATATTTGCATTTGGACTCTCTGAAAAAGAGCATGGAGCCGATATTTACTCCAGTGATATGATTGTAGAAAAATCAGAAGATATCTATTCTGCGAGTGGACGAAAATATTATATAGGAAATGCCAATAAAGCAGCACTCGTATCAACCTTTGGAAAATTTAAAGATAGTGGTGAATATGTTTTCTTTGTCGCAAAATCTGGCCACGAAAATTACCATCTAATTCAAAATGTAGTGAATTCTCAAAATTATGTTGCTGAGTACGAATTGGATAATTACCCTCTCACAAAAGAAGATATTTTGGCCGAGGGACCCAAAGCATGGGACTGTGCCCTTAATACAATCAACTTTTGTAAGTATAACCTGGGTTGGGCCTCCATTGGTATATGCACACACGCTTTTTATGAGGCGATTGACCATGCATCCAAAAGAAAGTTATTTAATTCACATGTAACCGACTTCATTCATATTAAACAACTCTTTGTGGATGCTTATGCAAGGCTATCCGCCATGAAATTATTTGCACTCAGAGCTAGTGATTATATGAGATCGGCTTCTTCTACTGATCGACGTTACCTTCTTTTTATTCCAATGGTAAAAATGAAAGTGACCACCCAAGGTGAAGAGGTAATCAACAACTTGTGGGATATTATTGCTGCCAAAGGATTTGAGAAACATGGATATTTTGAAATGGCGGCCAGGGATATTCGCTGCTTACCAAAGTTAGAGGGTACAGTTCATGTAAATATGGCCTTAATTGTTAAATTTATGGCAAATTATTTTTTTAAAGCAAAAGAGTTTCCAGAAATCCCCACCCGAAATGATACAAGTAATGATGAATTTCTCTTTAACCAAGGCCCAACCAAAGGGCTAAGTAAAATCAAATTCCATGACTACAGAAAAGTTTACGACAGTGTCGATCTTGCAAACATCAATGTTTTCAAGGGGCAAATAAAAGTACTCAAAACACTTTTAGTAGTAGGGAAGCCCAATAAAAAACAAATCAAGGATATTGATTTTTTATTAGTTTTGGGAGAACTATTTACCTTAGTTGTCTATGGGCAGCTCATTATTGAAAATTCAAAACTTTTAGGGATTGATGATGATCTATTGGATCAAATCTTTGATTTCATGATTAGAGATTTTTCAAAATTCGCTCTCCAACTATTTTCAAAAACTAGTAGCACTCAAATTCAAAAAACACTTTGCCTGGCAATGATAAGAAAGCCAGTTGTCGATGAAGAGCGTTTTGGAAGAGTCTGCCATGAAGTTTATAGTACAATGACGGATAGTTATACAATGAACGACTAATCCCACTATCCAAAGTTTTACTTAAATCTTAATACAGAATATCGAGAACTTGGCACCTTACTTTAGTGCCTGCTAAATTTATAAACCACGACACGCGTATCCACTTTCTCCACCCTTCATGCAAACTTTGGGAATAGTGGAACTTCATGGAGACATGGTCGCTTATCCGTCTATATGTGGACTAAATCTCCAGAGACTGGAAAAAATATAAAATTAACCAGGATCTATCTTGGTAATGAAAAAGAGAATGGAAAAATTCGTCGTAGAGTTCAGAGTGTATTCATTGAGGACTGGTCAGTTCGTTCAGTAGAAGGAACTCCAACAAGAAGGATATTAGCTAAAGGAGATACTTGTGAGGTCTACGAGCTCATCAAGGATAACGGAGCAGTATCGAGAGAAAAACTTCAAAATGCAAAAAATGAGTTTACAGGAGACTACGAGGAATGCATTCTACCCTATCAAAAAATTCATGATAAGTTTGTTTCACTTGACCCAAATTACTAATAACCGTTCTTCAGCAATAATTTTTTTTTGATTGGAAATAGGTCAGAGTGGGGGGCAATTGAGCTAAGAAAGTAGGTAAGTGTTGGTACTAGTTTTACAAGGAATAACTCTATCTGTAGTTGCATCAAAAAAGTAAACCACACTACCCGCCGAGCATGGAATGCTCGATTTCTCTTGTAAGGTTAGCTGGCGTTCAGGGAAGTCGGCGCGCTAGGCGGTGCCGATATGTGGCTTTTATGGCTAAAATGAATACAGATAGGGGTTGGTCTTTTATAGCGGCAGTAGGCCGTTTTACGAACAGAGATTTCCCGGCACCAACTTTTTTGCGTTTATGAAGAAAGGATGGGTTATGAGTATGAGAGAGCAATTATTAAACTGGATTGAGCTGCAAGCCCCTGGCCCTGAAGGGGCCGCTTCGCATCTTTTTGTAATTATTTGGATAGTAGTATGTGCCATTGTCATACATTCATTTTTACGTCGAGTAGTCCTTCGCATTATATCTAGTTTTAAATTCATAAATATTGAAGGTAGTTGGTTACATACCCTAAATTCTAATAGATTGTTTCATCATATGGCGATGGTACTTCAAGGGGTAATCGTTAGAATTCAGGCCGGTGTCTGGCTAGATGAAGCGGATTTTTTAAACAAATTAATAGGCACGGTTTCTGATTTATGGATTTTGTTTTATGGCCTAATGGCCCTTTTTTCTTTTCTTGATACTTTTCAAGCAATGATAAATAGGCGCATAGAAAAGTCTCATGTTCCGCTTCGTGGAATAATCCAAACGACTAAACTTATTTTAAGCCTCCTTATTGGTTTAATAGGAGTATCAATACTTATTGGGAAATCTCCTGTTATTTTACTTTCAGGACTTGGTGCATTGTCAGCTGTCTTAATGTTAGTTTTTAAAGACCCAATACTAGGCCTTGTCGCTGGCATTCAATTATCAGTGAATAATATGCTAGCAGTTGGTGATTGGTTAGAAATGCCAAAATACAATGCCGATGGAGATGTAATCGATATTGGGCTCACTACAGTAAAGGTACAAAATTGGGATAAAACAATTACTACTATTCCAACATATGCACTTATTTCAGACTCCTTTAAAAACTGGCGTGGTATGTCTGATTCAGGAGGCCGTCGAATCAAAAGAAGTTTGTTAATTAATACTACTAGTATTCGTTTCCTTGAAAACAAAGATTTAGATCACCTGATGAAAAGTAGGTTGCTTGAACCTTATCTAAAAGATAAAGTTGAGTCTATTAAACGTTTAAATTCAAAAATCGATATGACCTTATTAATTAATGGCCGTAGGTTAACTAATATAGGAACTTTTCGTAAGTATTTATTTTCTTACCTTAGTGAACATCCTGCAATTCATAAAGACAGAACTCTTATTGTGCGCCAACTTGCTCCTTCCAGCGAAGGTTTACCCATCGAGATTTATGCCTTTACAAATACTACTGTGTGGGACGAGTACGAAAATATCCAATCTGATATCTTTGACCATATATTTGCAATTTTGACTGAGTTTGATCTGCTTGCGCATGAGTCACCGACTGGTAGTGATATAAGAGATCTCGTAAAAAGACCTTAAAGAAAAGTATCCGTTTCATAAAATCTTAAGTGAATGAATTTGATTAATGTTAAGAATTCTTTTCTTTTTTTTATCTTATTATTTCGATGGGAGGCCAGCGCAAGATACACCAGCTTGGGTCGCTTACACCTCTCTTTGGCTTATGTTAACTTTTCTGAATATTTCTTAACCTTGCTGTCCCTTTTTGTGGTGATTGTGCTCAGGTTTTAAAGTTTTTTCTTGAAAGTCTTGCTGTATTTATTAAAGTTAATGAAAGGATACTTAATTTATGAAAAGAATGGTTGATGCATTGTCAATTAGACAGGTTTTGTTTTTGGCATTTGTCGCAACATCTTTAATTCCGCTCGTGTTTTACGCAATTTCTACTTTTGAGTTATTCAAAAAAGATATTAAAAAAAAATCGCTTAACTCTCTCCTGGCAGTCACGAAGCTTAAACGGGATAAAATTGAATATTATTTCAATGAAAGAATGTCGGATTTCAAAGTTGCGAGTAATTATTATAATATTAAAACCAACTTCCCTATTATAAATATGTATATTAATGCTCCTCAAGGTCCAATATATAGAAAATCAGTTGATATGCTTAACGCTCAATTGCGGACATTTGTTGAAGAATATAATTATGAAGATTTGATGCTTTTAAATTTAGATGGAATTATTTTGTACACTTCAAATAGTGAGCATTATGAAAAAGAACTTGGTAAGCAATTACCTCGGATTTTTCAGAAGTATTTTGAAAAATCCAAGAAGGATATCAATATTACACCGGTATTCAAAAACACAAGATTTAATAATCTATCAGAAATGTACATTATGGGTCCTATAAAAGATGACCAGGGCGAGTCTATTGGAGTAATGGTTCTTGAGCTAAAAATGGGAGTGATACTAAATCTTATAGAGGATTTTACTGGGTTAGGAAAAAGCGGTGAGACTTTGATTGGAGTAAGAGATGGTAGTGACATCCTATTTATTAATAATTTAAGACATGAGTCTGGTACTAGCTTAAAGAAAAAAATAAAACTAAATAGTCCGACTGCTCTCCCAATGCAGAGTGCTGTTATATCTGGTAGTGGTTACGGTGAATCTGTTGACTATAGAAATAAAGAGGTAATAGCTGTCTGGGAGTATATTGAAGCTCTTAGTTGGGGGTTTGTGGCCAAAATAGATCAAGATGAAGCGTACTCATCTGTCACAAAGCTAAAAACTATTTCAATAATTCTAATCGGATCGTTAATAATCATTTTAATTTTTATTTCACTAAAGATGAGAGGTTTGTTAATTGATCCAATTAATAAGCTAACTGACAAGGCAATTGCGTTATCGAAGCTTCCCCTATGGGAAAAAAAGGAAATAAAAGGACTCAATGAATTAAAAATCTTGGAGAAGACTTTTGAATCTATGGCCAAAAAACTTACTAAGATTCAAAATAAATTAATTAATTCAAATGTTGAGCTATACGATAAATCTGAGCTACTCCAGGAGAAAATAAATGAGTTACAAAAGACAAAAAAACAACTTATTCAAACTTCTAAACTAAAAGCATTAGGCGAAATGGCAGGGGGCGTGGCCCATGAAATCAATAACCCACTCACAATAATACTTGCAACAATTCAACTAATGAAAAAAGAACTTTGTCAGAACAAGTTTAATAAAGATAAATTTTTTAAAAGAATAGAAACGGCTGAGCAAGTTACTAAGAGAATTGCAGATATAACTAATGGACTTCGGGTTATTTCACGAGATGATAGTGACAAAGAGCTGGCAGACGAATGTATGAGTTGCATACTTATCGACACATTACCCTTTTGCAAAGCAAGATTTGAAAATAGTGGCATTGATCTTCTGATTGATTTTGATAACCCATATTTAAAAACAAAAATAAAGTGCTTAAAAGTTCATATTTCTCAAGTTCTATTAAATTTGTTAAATAATGCTTTTGATGAGCTAGAAAAAAAAGAACTGCCTGAAAAAAAGTGGGTTGAAATTGAATGTGATGAAGAGGAAGTAGGGGAGATCAAATATTTAATTGTTAAAGTTATTGATAGTGGCGCGGGGATACCCCCAGGAAGTCAGGAAAAACTATTCGATCCCTTTTTTACAACCAAAGAGGCCGGAAAAGGAACTGGCATTGGACTTAGTATATCTAAAGCAATTGTTGAAAATCACCAGGGGCATTTTTTTGTGGATAACGATCACCCCCATACCTGTTTTGTCCTTCGTTTTCCAGCGGTAGCTTAGGACCCCATAAGTACTGAAGGCTACTCGTGTAAAGCTGCGTAATCAATAATTTTAAACAAAATGCTGCCAGTACTCTATCTCTATATCAAGTGAGCACCTTTGAAGTTTAGCCATTCGTTTTTATAGTAATCGTCTCACCCGATTATTGGCGGCCTTCCGTCCAGCGTGGAGCGCTTGAGGTTTCTGGGTTTCACTTCTCTGTATGCGCAGCATTCATTGCGCTGGCAATGTGAATCTGGCTTGAAACCTTTATTTGGAACCTTTACTAGTAAGGAACTATAGCAACCCACGAAAGTTAAATAAGTCCCAGCTTTGAGCCCCAAAGTAGTGGTTAGCACTTATTTTTTTACGACACTGTTTGAAAAAAATGTGCGATACTTTGTAAAACCTGGAACACAAATATGTATATTAATTTTTCTTAAGATCTTTTTTATGTAATTTTGATCATAATTTTCTTTTAAACTCCGACAATAATAAGCAATTAATATTTTGGATAGGGTTTAAAAATGAAAGCTATTTTCATGCTAACATTGATGGCCTCTTTTGCATTTACAGGATGCAATAAGGTTTCTGAGCAGGTTAAGTTCGTTAAGATGTGGGGAAATGAAGGGGGTGGCAATGGGCAATTTAAATATATAGAGGATTTTGCATTTAATAATAATGGAGAATTGCTTGTAACAGATGCTTTGCGTTCAGACGTTCAAATATTCACTAAAGATGGAAAATTTCTTCACAAATTTGGAGGAAAAGGCCGAGTTCCGTCTAGTTTTGAAAAACCAGAAGGAATTGCAATTAATCCAAAGACTGGAAATATTTTCGTGGCTGACTATTTATCTGGGTATATTAAAAAATTCGATAAAAACAATAATTACCTAAAAACTTTTAGTGACCTAGGTGAGAGAGAAGGACAGACAATTGAGTCAGAATTTATGGACGTTCATCAAAATGGAAATCTCTATGTTGCGGAGGCAGGTAATAATAGAGTTTCTATTTTTAGCTTAGATGGAGTTTTTAAATTTTCATTCGGAATGTATGGCAGTGGCGAGGGACAGTTAAACAGACCTGAGGCCTCTAAAGTAGATAGTAAGGGAAGAATTTGGGTTGCTGACCTTGCAAACAATCGCGTACAGGTATTTTCTGAAAAAGGTAAATTTCTCAAGGTCATCGGAAAAGAAGGAGAAGCTCTAGGTGAATTTAGAAGACCTGCAGGAATAGCAATTGATAAATATGACAATGTCTATGTAACAGAGATAGGAAATAACCGAATTCATGTTTTAAACAGCGAGGGGAAGGCATTTTATACTTTTGGGAAAAAAGGTACTGCACAAATGGAGTTTGGAAATCTTCACGGTATCATTGTTGATGAAGCGGGGCACTTATATGTGGGAGATACTGGAAATAATAGAATTCAAAAGTTTAAAATATTAAATTGGAGAAAATTGTAACTGATGGTTGAAGAGACAAAAAAAATACCTTTTATTTCAATTAAACAGAAGATAAATCTTCCGTTCGTAATCTTATTTGTAGGGGTTTTTACTTTTGAAATGATCACAATCTTGAGCTTTAAGTTTGTTGAGAATTCTACTCAGAGCTTACACAATTTTCATGAAGAAAGAGAAAGTGTAGTTATCTTTTCTGTGAAAATTGGTCAAATCGATTTGAGATTGAATAAACTTTTAAGGACAGGGGATCTCTCAGGTATTCCCAAGTTGCTTAGAATGAATGAAGATTTACTTGAAGATTTCAATAACTACCTATTAGCAGCAAAAAAAAATGATGGAGAATCGTTTCAAAAAGCGCTTGAATACGACCCTATTATCTCAAAAATGAGAAAACAAGTTTATCTCATTACGAGATACATGAAAAATGATAATAAAACGAAAGCCGCAGCAATTTATGATCAAAATGCCTCAATCTGGCTTAGCAAAATACAATATTTAGTTGATGAAGACTTGCATGTTACAAATAAAAAACATGCAGAAAAAAATAGAAACCTTGAAGAAGTTAAGGAGCTGATGAATTTTGTTAGTTTTATTTTAGCTGCATTATCAGTTCTATTAATTATATTAACTAAAAAACAAATAAATAAAATAATTGTTGGGCCTATTCTGGAAATTTCATCTCAAATGGTTAAAATTAAAAATAGTGATGAGCCTAACAAACCAGTAAATATTGAATTTAATGACGAACTTGGTGTACTTGTTAACTCTCACAATAAACTGCTTGAAATAATCAAAATAGAAACGAAAGAAAGAGAAAGCCAGGTTTCCAAAATGGCATCTATGGGGGAGCTGGCGGCAGGAGTTGGCCATGAAATTAATAATCCTCTTGCTATTATAATGGGAAACTTGCAGAGAATTAAAAAGGAGTTACAAAAAAGTCAGCCAGAATTTGATGCTATTACTGATTCAATAAATAAGCAGGAAGATGGCATTGAAAGGATTTCTGGAATTGTTGATAATCTTAGTAGTTATTCAAGAGCCGATACGAACTACGATAACATTCTTGATATCCATGATCTTGTTTCTAAAACACAGGTCTTAGTTGGAAGCATGTACCAAAAAGAGGGAATCAAAGTAGAAAATGAGCTATTGGCCAATGATTATTATATCGTGGGAAATAATGGGAAATTCCAACAAATTTTAATGATACTTATGCCTAATGCTAAAGATGCGGTTGAGGGATCTAGTGCCCCATCTATTGTGGTTGCCACAAAGAGCGATGATTTTGAGTTAACAATTAGTGTTAAAGATAATGGGGTTGGAATTCCAGAGGAAATTAGGGAAAAAATATTTAAAACATTTTATACCACCAAAGAAATTGGTAACGGGACAGGAATTGGACTAGGGGTGCTTTCTAAGATTGTTCTCGATATGAAAGGCAGAATAGAGCTTGATTCAAAACTTGGGGCCGGATCAACATTCTCGATTCATTTCCCATTTGTGTGTAATTTAGACTATAAACAGCAACAGCAACAGCAACAGCAACAGCAACAAGCTAAGCTAAATGGAACGGCCTTAGTCGTAGATGATGAAGAGGGAATTAGAGAATTACTTGTTGAACACTTGGAAGATTTAGGTTTGCAAGTTGATGAGGCAGATGATGGTGATACTGCTCTTTTAAAAATAAAAGAAAAAAAATATGACTATATTTGCACAGACATGACAATGCCAAGAATGTCTGGTGATAAGTTCATTGAAGAGGCGAAAAAGCTTCCTTATGGAAATACTCTCTACTTTGTGATTTCTGGAGGAGTTGCAATTAATTATTCCAAAGGAAACAATTCAAAATTAAAAAGTATAGCAGATGGGAACATAAAAAAGCCATTTACAGAGGAATCTATTTTTGAAGTTCTATCTGAATTTAATAAGGAAAAGGGAAAGGAAAAAGTAGCATGAGTCAGGAAAAATTTGTTCACGATTTAATTAACTCTCTAACAATGGTGAGTGGGGAAATAACCCTGATAATCAAAAAATCAGATAGGCTCTCAAAAGAAGATATTTTAAAGAAAGTAGATAAAGCTTCTTTTAATCTCGAGAAAGCATTTGAAATCATAAAAAATGAAATTGACAAAAATTGAAATACCAAAGAGGGGGCGGTACTCTCTATCATCACAGGTCCATGCACCTATTGTGTCGCCGTGAAACGGTTCCTCTAATGATTCACTATCCATCTATACTCCAAAGGCCCATCGATTATTGCGATCACTGAGCGCCCTGGCAAAATCCTTTTCCATTTCCACTCCAAGGATTTTGTAGAGATCTTCGATTGAAACGATACCGTGAACTTTATATCCGTCGTGAGCAGGTAAGTGGCGGTAGTTTCCTGCGTGCATGGTTTTCACAATATCAATCATTGTTGCCTCTAAGCCGATGGTATCGGGGCCTACAGTCATGACTTCTCCCACTGAAGTTGTGGTTAAAGACATCTTTTTTGCTACAACTTTGTAGGCCAGATCGTGTTCAGTAAAAATTCCCATCAATTGATTATCATTTTCAATTATTGTGGTTCCCTGTTCGTGTTTGGCCATTTTGGTCACTACACTTTGAATGCTTTCACTGGGATTTAAAATAATGGGGTTTTGATTTTTAATAAGCCTTGGAACCACTTTTTGCAAAAAGGCATCACTTGCAAAAAGGTTTTCAAGATCTTCTTTGAGTTGAATCAAAGCGCTGTGATAAATATCTTTAATAGAAATGATACCTAAAACTGATGTGCCGTCGAGAACGGGCAGGTGGTGAAGGCCTGATCCATTCATCATTTGTAGGGCACAAATTAAATCATCATTTACGTCGATGTGTTGTGGTGATGGGCTCATCACCTCACTTACCGCTGTTTCAAGTGGGTCTTTGCCTCTGGCCAGAACTTTGTACAAGAGGTCTTGCTCAGTAAATATCCCCTCAACCCCCTCTCTTTCACAAATAAGAGTGGCACCGTGATCTTTCATTGCCTGAGTCGCCTCTTGCACAGTCGCATCACAGCTCAGAGTAGTGAGATTGTCTTGATTAATAATACTAGAGAAGACCTTCGACAACATGGAAACCCCATTTTAGTTGTTATAAACGTTAAAGTTTCAAAAATTTGAGTGAACTATAGACTGGTCGAGAAGCCAAATGAGTGTCTATGGGCCCGCCTAGGTTTTGAACTGATATAGATCAAAGTCATCTGTTGCATCTATGAGTTAGGATCAGTGTTTATTTATCTAAAAATTAATTCGCAAGGAGTCAATGATGCAAGAAAAAGTTGCTCGCGTTGAAGTCGACAAGGAGCAGTGCAAAGGCTGTGCTCTTTGTGTAAATGACTGTCCTCCAAATGTTCTGTTTATGTCCAAGGAAATAAATCATATGGGCTACAGCTTTGCCGTATACGCTGATAAGGGTTGCACTGGCTGTGGAATCTGTTTTTACTCTTGTCCTGAAGCAGGGACTATTACCGTTTATAAAAAATAGGAGTGAGCTCAATGTTTAAAGAGTTTATTAAAGGAAACGAGGCGATCGCTAAGGCGGCAGCTCTGGCAGGGTGCACTCAGTATTACGGTTACCCCATTACCCCCTCAAGTGAGATTATTCACGCTGTGGCCGATTATTTTCCCAAGTTTGGGGGAACCTTTGTCCAGGCAGAAAGTGAAGTGGCGGCCATCAATATGGCCTTTGGAGCAGCAGCTTGTGGAAAAAGAGTGATGACTGCCAGCTCGAGCCCGGGAATAAGTTTAAAACAAGAGGGTGTCTCCTATCTGGCAGGGGCCGAACTTCCGTGTGTGATTATTGATATTATGAGAGCGGGGCCAGGTCTTGGAAATATTTGGCCGGAGCAGGGTGACTACCACCAAATTGTAAAAGGTGGAGGACATGGAAATTATAAGACTATAGTTCTTGCACCTAACTCACCTCAAGAAATGTGTGATTTTACAATTTTGGCCTTTGAGTTGGCCGAAAAATATAGAGGACCAGTTTATGTTCTCTCCGATGCCTACACAGGACAGGTGATGGAGCCTGTGATTTTTCCGGATGAAGTAAAAAAAGAGAAGAGACAAGACTGGGCCATTTATGGAGACAAAGAAAGTAGTGGCAATGTAGTTTACTCGATTCAAATGAATACCGTAGAGCAAGAAAAAGTGAATCTACGGCTCGATAAAAAATATCGTGAAATTGAAAAATGTGAAGCGCGCTATGAAGAATACCTAGTTGATGATGCTGAGATGATTGTGGTCTCATATGGCATCTCTTCGAGAATCGCTCACAGTGCTGTAGATAGCTTGAGAGAAGAGGGCTTCAAGGTAGGGATGTTTACTCCCAAAACACTTTGGCCTTATCCTGTTAATCGCTTAAAGCAGCTTTCAGAAAAATGCAGAAGCTTTGCCGTGCTTGAGCTTTCTAACGGCCAAATGGTTGAAGATGTACGACTCACAGTTGAGGGAAAGCGCCCGGTTGATTTTTATGGCCGCATGGGTGGAGCGATTCCCTCTCAAGAAGAAGTGATCGGCGTGTTTAAAGATTTTTATAACAAGTACTAAAAGTTTGGAGTGAGAAATGGGAAAGATACTGAAAAGACCTAAGGGATTTTTTGAAACCTTTGATAGAAAGCCGGGAACCGATCAAAGGGTGACCCATTATTGCCCTGGATGTGGGCATGGTCGTGTTCACAAATTGCTCGCCGAGGCGATGGAAGAGCTAGAAGTTATCGATCGCTCAATTTTTATCTCACCTGTAGGTTGCTCTGTATTTGGTTTCTATTATTTTAATTGTGGCAATATTCAAGCCGCCCATGGGAGAGCTCCCGCCGTGGCCACCGCTGCTTCCAGATCAAACCCCGATAGTATTGTTATCTGTTACCAAGGTGATGGTGATCTCGCTGCCATTGGAACTGCTGAAATTCTTCACGCCGCCAATCGCGGTGAAAATATGACCGTTATTTTTGTTAATAACGCCATCTATGGAATGACTGGCGGGCAAATGGCCCCCACTACCTTAGAGGGACAAATAACCGCAACCACCCCACTGGGTAGGGATCTTGCTAATGAAGGATACCCTATGCGGATGGCAGAAATTATTTCTCAACTTCACGCTCCAGTCTATGTTGCTCGTGAGGCCGTCAGTGATGTCAAATCAGTGATGAAGGCCAAAAGATCCATTCGAAAGGCAATGCAATCTCAAAAAGATCACAAAGGATTCTCTTTTGTGGAAATTCTCGCCACCTGTCCCACAGGTTGGAAATTAGATCCTATTGAATCGATACAATATATTGAAAAAGAAATGAAAGAACAGTTTCCAATCAAGGTTTTTAAAGATGTTATAAGTGAGAGGGAACCCAAAGCAAAACACTATCCCTCAACAAAGAAAGAAGATATTTTTGCTGCCGTTAACTTAGTTGAAAACGTAGATCTTTTTCCACGCGATCAGGAATTCATCGATAATTTTAGTGAACAAAGGTTTCGAATCGCAGGCTTTGGGGGGCAAGGTGTTCTTATGGCCGGGACAACGCTTGCGTATCTTGCCATGGAGCACGGACTTGAAACAACTTGGCTTCCCTCCTATGGCCCCGAGATGAGAGGAGGCACCGCCAATTGCCATGTCATTCTCTCCAATAAAAAAATTGGCGCTCCTATGGTAGAAACCCCAAATGTGCTAATTGCATTGAATCTTCCCAGCTACGATCAGTTTGAACCTCTTTTAGAAAGTGGTGGCCTGATCCTAGTGAATAGCTCAATCATTGAAAGAGAGAATAAAAGGGACGATGTAACGACCTTGAGAATCCCTATGAACGAAATTGCCGAAAGCTGCGGAGTTCGCGCTGCCGCCAATATGGCCGCTCTCTCAGCTTATTTAACTTATAGCAAGCTAATGAAAATCGATCGCCTGGTCACTCTAATCAAACACAACTTTAAAAAACGTGATTTGATAGATAAAAACATCGCAGTCATTGAAAAAGCTTCTGAGTATGTGACAAAACACTACCTATAAGGTGCGTGATACACCGACTATTTGTCTGCCAAGTGACAAAGACCTCGTCTTAAAATTAAGTAGTAATGATAGAGCTTAGGTCTGGCCTTTGACCTTCTCGTTTGATTGCACATGAGTGAGCTTTGATCACAGTACTTGGCATCTGGACCATAATTTGTAACTTGCTTATATTCATCGTCAAGGCCCATCATATGTCCAATTTCATGGGCCATCATATAGTGTGACCAATCAATACCCCATCTCATGAAATAGGGGCCTCTGGTTTTTCTATCTAAAACCCTCACTGAGAAATGGGCCTCTTTTTTTGAATCGACTTTTAAAAATTCAAATTCAACTGGAAATTCAAAGGGGTGATTGTCCTGCCAATACTTTGCTGCAAGATCTAGATACTCTAGAAAGAATTGTCTTTGTTTTTCAGAGAAATCTTGAAATTTTCTAAAATGTATTTTGACTCTTACTTTTACCCCACCATTTTCTAAATTCACTAGGTCATACTTATAAGGGAGAGGAATAAAGCTTACGAATTGCATTCTTCCTTTGATTTTTTCTACGTTACTTTTAAAGTGTTGGGGAAATTGCTGTATTGTTTCAAAATTGACAATACATTTATTTGAATCTCGTTTGATTGTTCTTTGGTTGTAATAACAATCAAAGCTTGTGCACTCCATGTCGTAGTTGAGTCTGAGGGTGAAATAACGTCTACCTCTATCAAGTAATTCTGAATTGGCATTAAAGCTTATGATCATGACAACTATTGATAAAAGTTGTTTCACTTAGACCCCCCACTGAATTTCCTCTAGAGAGACAGATTGCAATAAGTTTGAAATTTTAGATAGATCAGTTGTAAATTATTCAGATAATAAAGTGCCTAAGGTCCCAAAAAGAGGACCTTCCCGTCCGAATTTAAAAGTAAATGGGTTTTGTTTATTAGGGTTTTATAGGTGATATTTTAGAAGAACTGTATGTATAAAACTTATTCGGCAATCGATAAATTAGTCAAAAAAAGCTCGAAATCGTAAGCTCCCATTAAGAAATCACTTGGCCTTTTAATTGCAAAATATAACTTCAAAGAGTTAATACTATGAAATGGAGTTTGTAATGAAAACAATATTTGTTTGTCCATTTTCTCTCGTTAATTAACAAAACAAAATATAATTTGTAGAAAATTCAAGGAGAATTAAAATGAAATTCAAATTAGTATTCGCAGTGATGATGATGACAGCATTTAATGTATATGCTGAAGATACCTGTCAGCTACCAACTGGAGCCGTTAAAACTATTAACTACACCGAAGTCGGAGCTATGTATACACCCTCTTTTAAACTTGAGGCTTCTAGTGATTGCAAAAGTTTAAAGTTCTCTATGCCTGATACCCCGGTTGGCCATTCCGTTGACTGTGCCTTGGGGAGCATCTATTGCACAGATTACAAGTTTTATAAATCTGAGGCTGAGGCCAAAGATCAGGATTTTCCTCTGGCCTATAAACTCAGCACTGGAGAAATAATGCTATTGAAGAAAAATACTTTTGGAGGAACGGATACTACTATTCTTTACTCATCACCAGGTTCAGACGAAATGATCGCTCTCTTTGGAATGGGTGGCATGGGAATGATGGGCATGGAAATGGGTCGTTATGGCTTTGATATGGATTCTCCATATATGGGCGGTTTTAACGATGATACCTCTGATGGCTCAGCTCGTGATATGGGTGAAACTGATTGCTTTTACTGTACAGTATATAGTGGTCCTGCCGCCGAAGAAGTTCCTGCAGCAGAAGCTCCTGCACCAGATGAGACACTAGATGGCGGAGCAAGCTCAGAATAAATTTATGATTCTACCGATGGCACTTATTAACAAATAGGTGCCATCGTCTCAATTTCTCTCCCAATGCCTTGACATACGCTTGATCAATTTTCTCAACTAAGAACTCCTGAATACAATTTTTCTCATAGCAATGTGACTGGTAATCTCTTCATTTTGTTCAATTTCCATGGATCACTTTTCTTCATTATTCGAAGACAAATACACACAGCACGACTACACTGTAACTAAATAAATTTAAAGTAGGGGGGGGGCTCCAAATGAAATTCGATACTATAGTAATTGGCTCTGGCATGGGCGGTATGACTTGCGCGAGTGCATTAGCACATCTTAACAAGAAGGTTTTAATTCTCGAACAACACTATGTTGCTGGTGGAATGACACATACATTTAAAAGGAAGGGTTTTGTTTGGGATGTTGGTGTCCATAGTATTGGGGAGATGGAAGCAAACAGAATTCCAGGCAGGGTTTTTAAATGGATCAGTGATGGCAATGTTAATATGGTCAAATATGATGAGGTTTACGATACATTTAATTTTCCCGGTGGATTTAAATTTGAGCTTCCCAGTGATCAACATCAACTTCGAAAAAATTTGGTAGAAAAATTTCCAGACGAAGTAGAAGCAATCGATACTTATATTGAATATATTAAAGCAGCTGCCAAAACGACAATGCAGCACTTTGCTGCTCGAACGCTGCCCTATATGGCAGAAAGTCTTCTCGCTCCGTTTATTAAAAGAAAATTTAACAAATGGGCAGACAGAACAACTAAGGAAGTTTTGGACTCTATTACTTCAAATGATAAATTAAAAGCAGTGCTTGCCGGGCAATGGGGTTACTACGGGGCAACTCCTAGCAAATCTAGCTTCTTTATTCACGCTCTTACTGTTCGTCATTTTTGGGATGGAGGTTTTTATCCTGAAGGAACTTCCAAAGTAATTGCAGAAAATGTATTAGATTCAGTGACAAAAAATGGTGGTGAAGTAAGAGTTAGGGCCTCAGTTTCAAAGCTTTTAATGGATGGTGATACAGTCATTGGAGTAGAAACAGAAAAAGGTGACAAGTTTTATGCTCCCATTGTGATCTCTGCTATAGGTGCAAAGGCCACAGTAGAGCACTTGGTGCCTGACAAATTTCAATCAGATTCTTGGGTAAAGGAAATCAAGTCACTGGTTCAAACCCCTTGCCATCTAAATCTCTATTTAGGGTTTGAAGGCGATGTAATGAAGGCCGGTGCTACTAAATCTAGTCAATGGTTTTTTGAGACCTGGGATATGGAGAAAGCGCTTTGGGATGTATTGGACCCAGACAGTGAGGCAGCTTGTCTCTACGCTTCTTTTGCATCTACAAAAGATCCTGCTCACGATCCAGGAGAGAAAATGAAGCACACTGGAGAGGTTATTACTTTTGTTCCTTGGGAGGTTTTTGCTAAGTGGGACGAAACCACGGTGAGAAAGCGACCTGAAGAATACAATAAGCTCAAAGAAGATATTAAGGCCAGAATGATGGCCCAAATGACTAAGCATATGCCAGAATTGATGAAGCTTTGTGTATACTCCGAATTATCAACTCCACTGTCTATGACTTATTACTGTCGTCCTCCTCAGGGGGCAATTTATGGAATTGATCCTACTCCTAAGAGATGGCGAAGTCAGTCCTTAAGACCTAAAACACCAATTAAGGGTTTGTATATGACAGGCGGTGATATAGGCACTCTAGGTCTCGGTGGGGCCATGATGGGAGGAATTATTACCGCCAATAAAATAGATTCCAGAGTTATGGAAAAAGTAAAATAACATAAAAAATGAGGTCCGATGAACTTTTATTTAGACTCTAGTGAATGGAAATGGCTCTACAAAAATGCAATTGATTGGGACAAAATCATTCCACTATACCATCCCCAATTTCCAACAGAAGATGGGTTTAACTCTGCTGATGAATTAATTGATTATTTCGAAGATGTTTTGGCGGCGACGGGGAAGTGGGGAGCTGAGGCAATTGCTCCAAGGGCCAAAGTTTTAGATGCGCAAGGAGGTGGAGTTGTTGTTGATGGTGAGACAAAATTTAATGCGCCATTAAATGAGCTTTACCGTGAGGCCAAAGAATTAAAGTTTCACTCACTTTCTGTTGAACAAGAATATGGTGGAATGGGTCTTCCCAGTGTTATTGGTTTTATGGCCTTTGGTCATGTTTGTCGTGGATGCCAGGCCTCTGCTGCTCAAATTACCTTTTTTGGAACTATTGCAGATATGATAGCCCGGTTTGCCAGCGAAGAGTGGAAAGAAAAGCTTATTCCCCGTATTGCCTCTGGAGAGATCAGTGGGTCCATGTGCTTAACTGAGCCCGATTGTGGCTCAGACTTAGGGGCCATAAAAACAACGGCCACTACCCAAGATGATGGAAGCTATCTTCTAAATGGGGTAAAGATTTTCATTACCAATGGTGGAGCAGATATTGGTTTGGTCCTCGGGCGTATTAAAGGTGCTGCTGATGGACTGTCGGGACTTTCGCTTTTTTTGGTGGAGAGGATTATTACCAAAGATGGTGAAAAAGTAAAAAACTTTATGGTGGCAAAAACTGAAGAAAAGATGGGCCAACACGGAAGTCTTACTTGTGAGGTAATTTATGAAAATACCGTGGCCCACCTGATTGGGGAAGAAAGCCATGGTTTTCAATATATGCTTTTTTTGATGAATGAAGCGCGAACTGGTGTGGGAATGCAAAGCATTGGTGGAATGGAAGCAGCAATATCAATGGTAAAAAAGTACGGAGGTGAGAGAACTCAATTCGGGAAAAGGCTGTTAGACCTTCCACTATATAAACGAAATATTATGGATATGGAAACAGAGCTGGATGGATTTAGGGCCCTTTGTATGGATTCAATTTCTCATTACGATATTTATCAAAAGCTTGATATGAAAATAAGGAAGACGGGGGACTTAAATAAACACGAAAGGGCCATATTTAATGAGGCAAAGAAATGGGTGAGAAGGAGAACTCCGCTTCTCAAATATTACGGGACTGAAACTTTCAGCTCCATGGCCATTAAATGTCTGCAGGGATTTGGTGGATGTGGATATATGAGAGAATTTGAAATTGAAAGAATTGTTCGAGACAGCTGCGGTGCCCTTTTGTATGAGGGAACATCTCAAATACAATCATTAATGGCATTGAAAGATTTAATGAAGTATATTTTAAAAAATCCGGCTAAATATTTTCAAACAATTCTTTTTTCACATCCAATTGGAAATTTTGCTTCTAATAAAGGACAATCTACTCGGACTTTTTATAAATCTCAATATGAATTCAGAAAAAATATTGCGTCACTATTATTAAAAATATTTAAACCCGATTTTGATATTTCTTCCGGTGATGCCATGAAAATTTTCAGTGTGAATACATGGTTTAAAGAAGAGAAATTTGACCTATTGTTAGTTCATTCAGAAAAAATATGCCAAGCTCTATCCTATCTTGAAACCTTAAGAGTACTTGCAAAACATACAGAAATAGATGAATCAAGGGTTGATCTTTTTTCTCGCTACCAACGCCTGATAAATCCTCGGTTAGTTGCAATCTATGAGGGGTGGCGGACTTATGAAAATGAATAAAGCAAAATTTTGAACTTGAGTTCATAATTGTTTAATTTTTCTTATTATGAGCGGGATCAGCTTTTTGATTGTTTTCTAGGTAGATTTTCTCAGCGTAGATAAAAAAAAAGCGATTCTCCTAATGGAGATTAGCTATGAGTCTAAATTTTGCTTTACTCTTTAAGAAACACTAAAATTATTTAAAGAGTAAACAAAATATTGCCGAAAATATTCACAATAACAGAGATTGTTAAAAAAAATATCATATCAGGGTAACCTCCTGATGTTTTCGTATTGAAACAATAAATTAGGAAAACTAATGAAAAATCTGCCTTTAAAATGGAAAATCTACCTCGTAGGCATTGTGCCATTTCTTTGTTTCATAGTGATGGCCATTACTTATCCTATTAAGCAAAATTACTCTTCATATAATGAAGCCAAATCTTTAAAGAGCAAAATGAACGTAATTGAAGCTGCTTCATCCGTAGTACATGAATCACAAAAAGAGCGGGGGAAAAGTGCAGGATATTTAAATGGTGGTGTGACACTAGCAAGTCTTAATAAGCAAAGACTTATTAATGACCAAAAAATAGAAGCATTGAGAGAAGTTGTAATTACATCAACTTTTACAAAAAACTATCAAGACGATATCCTAGCACATCTCGACAAATACAATGCTCTTAGAGGCAAGGTTTCATCTAAAAAAATTCCCCTAAATGAGGCATTAAAGCAGTACACCAAGATTATTAAAAGATTTCTAGATATTGAAATGGATGTGGCCAATAAAACAAAACTTTCCAGAATATCTGCTAAACTCAAAGGTTTTAGAATACTTGAAGATGCTAAAGAGTCGGGAGGAAAGCTGAGAGCAAATATGACAGCTGTTTTGGCCAAAAACACGCCTATAACAGATGCTAAATTCTCAGCAATTGTGGCCCTTAAGGCAGGCGTTGACGAAGGAATCAAGTCCCCAGGTTTGACTCTCGATGATGGTGCTAAGAAATTTATCGATGATTTCAAGAGCTCTAGTGAGTGGAAAACAGTTTTTACCATTTTTCAGCATATTTTAAAAAATTCAGATAAGGGTGCTTTTGATAGAGATGCTAATCAATTTTTTTCAACTATTACAGGTGCTTTGAATATATTGGGGAAGTTAATTATTTATCAAAAAGATGATTTAGTAAGCGATATTGATCAAATTCAAAGTGAGTCTGCTCAAGCCTTATTTAAAATATCAATAGTGATTAGTATTTTTCTCGCGGCTTTATTTTTCTTTGTCGCCTTAATGTCAGGATCGATCACTAAAAAAATTCATCAAGTAATTACTTTACTTAGAAGAAGCTCAGGGGAAGTCACCTCCTCAAGTAACGAGATTGCTGAGGCCAGTATTCAACTTAGCAATGCTTCGCGTGAACAAGCTGCCTCACTTCAAGAGACAGTTTGTTCAATTGATGAAATCAGCAGCATGGTTCAAAAAAATGCCACTGCTGCTGCCTCTTCAACCAAGAACTCTGAAAATTCTCACGATGAGGCCGTTAAAGGTAAGAAAAATATTGAGGATTTGATCAAATCAATTGGCGATATAGCGAGTAGTAATTCTGAAATCAGCATGGAGATGAAAAATAATAACGATGAAATAACAAAAATTTCTGAGTTGATCGAACAAATTGGAGAAAAAACAAAGGTTATCAATGAAATAGTATTTCAAACCAAACTTTTGTCATTTAATGCAAGCGTAGAGGCAGCACGAGCTGGCGAGCACGGTAAAGGGTTTGCTGTTGTTGCAGAAGAAGTTGGAAGCCTTGCTGCTATGTCAGGTAGGGCAGCCCTAGAGATTTCTGAAATGCTTGATAGCTCTATAAAGCAAGTTAACGAAATTGTAGAGAACTCAAAAAGTAAAATTGAAAACCTTGTGGCCAAAGGTGAAGAAAAAGTTGAAAGAAGTACGATGATGGCCGATAAATGCGGTTTATCTTTAGAAAGTATTCTTCAAAATGTTGACTCTGTTAACGAAATGGTCAAAGAAATAGCGACAGCTTCTGGAGAACAGTCAACTGGTGTAGGTCAGATAACAGTTGCAATGCAACAGCTCGATCAGGTTACTCATCAAAATGCATCAGTTGCTCAAAATTCTGCCTCAATGGCGTCTCAGCTTAAGGTAAGTGCTCAAAACCTTAACTCTAGCGTAAGGGACCTTATGAGTATAGTTGATGGTGGTGAAGATGATGAAAGAAGTGATGAGCAAAACTCAAATATTGAGATATTAAGTCAGGGGTAGGATTCGTAATATTTTAGTGTGGACGTACTAAAAATTCTTTTTTTCATTTAATATTTCTTAAGGTTAATGCCTCAATTTAATTACACTCCTGCTTTTCACAACTTATTGCTTTTACCTATTAACATATGCTTGAAAGGCTTTTTGGTGCACCCATAGGATCAAAATATAATTGAATCAAGTTACTTCCTCGATACTTCTTGCTCAGGAATAGGTGCGGCTCCCGACTATTGTACCAATATTGCAGATGGTACTTCAAAAACGGATGGCCAGCTAAAGCTCGAGGCCACATATGTGGGGTGGGATTTTACTACAGGTACAGGTGTTTGGGTTATTGACGAAGGCAGTAGTTATCCCAGGTTGCGCTATTGATAATCTATTTTTTAGTTTTGCATGTTGCAATACCCAGATAGGATTGATTGTCCTAGTCTTGGGGAGAGGCATTGTGTGGCCGATTTTAGAGGGTCGTTAAGAAGCTTTCTTTACTTTATAGATGCTGTCAAAGCTTTCAAGTACTTCACGATACTTATGACAATTCATTAAATGATGCAAATTTTCCAAAATTTTATGGTGCGAGAAATCGTTAGTATTTTCGAGAACTTCTCTTGCATAGAACTCACTAGCAATAAAAACAATGCTAAGAGGGGAGAGCCTGGTGCTATAGCTGTCTGGATAACCCACTCCTGTTAGGGACCCATGGTGTTGTCTAATAAGTATATTGACTCCCATTTTTGCCTCTGGATATTTATCTAAAAGTTCTTGAGTCCATAGTGCATGGTTATTGAGTATGTTGAGCTCATGTGGCTTAGGCTTAAGAATCTCACACTCCCCATTGGTAAGGACTTTTGCCATCTGGTCATTTGGAATTAATACATCATGAAAAAATGATACATAACCTAGTTTATCAATATGCTCCTGAGTTCCCCAGCTTCTCTCTCTAATTGCATGGGAAGCTAAAATATGGGTTAATTGGGCCATTTTGAATTTATACGATCCAGGTTTAGAAATCATAGTACTTAATAGGTTTTTGATTTTGGTTCCAATAAATTGATCTGAAAATTTCACTACAGATTGTATCCCGGCCTTTGACATTTTCACTATATCTTCATTGAGGCCGACTTTTCCAATATCTGCTGATACAAAATCAAAAGAAATTTCATTGAGCTCAAAGCGTTCACTTACACTTAGCTTTTCATTATAGAGCTGAGGAACAATTTCGTTGGTAAAGGCCGTTACGAATTTGAGTCTGTTTTGGCACAAAATAAAGAGATCTTTTACACCTTTTTTTGCAAAGCCAGCTATGGCACTCACTGATAACTTTTCGCCTTCACCAGCATTTGCAACTTTTATAAATTGGAAGTTATCGGAGTCATTTGAAATTTTGATATAGACTTCACATATAATATTATTAATATATTTAAAATAGCGAAGTGGTATCGAGTAATAGTCTGGGA
Organism: Bacteriovoracaceae bacterium; assembly: GCA_018649885.1. Lineage (GTDB taxonomy): Bacteria > Bdellovibrionota > Bacteriovoracia > Bacteriovoracales > Bacteriovoracaceae > JABIHA01. The sequence continues at coordinate 123,374 of JABIHA010000020.1, read as the reverse complement.
CTACTTTTTCCAGCATTTCCTGAGCCGTAACACCCATCATTTGAGCTGTTATTCGAACCAACTTGAAAATATCAACACTAGAGGCCAGGCACCTGATGGTTTTATCGAGATGGGGATCAGAGCCAATGACAATCATTGGAATCTTTTTTCCCGAGATTTGCATCTTTTCAGTGATCTCCACTGCAGAATTACAGGATTTGATTTTCGCTCTAGTTATAATCAGGTCAATATTGGGTACAACATCAAGAACCCTCATGGCATCTTCAGTATTTTTCATCCAAATGACTTCAAGTCCAACATAGACCCGAAGGTTTAGCGAATTAAGTGCAGCCACCTTCTCTCTATCTTCAATGAGCAAGCACACAGGCACAGCAAATTCCTTTGAAAAAGAACTATTAATTATAGCATATTGGGATTCTAAATAATTTTAATTGATGGTGCCTTTTCTTTCAATGGCAGTATTAAGTAACTACAATGATTAACTTTTAGGCAGTAAATAGAATTTATTTTCCCAAAAACTCAGGCAGTTAGAACAGGTTTTCTGGCAGAAAAATTGCATTTATAAATATATGAGAAATATTATATTTGCTGGGATTTTACTCCTTACTTCAATCAATACCATTGCCTCTGAGCTACCAGTTATTCTGTGTGATATTACTATGGAGCAATTTAAGTCCGGAGAAGAAGTTTTCTCTCAGACCGTTGAATTATTAACTCCCTCAGATTTAAATGGAACCTTGTGCAGTCCCGAAGTTGGAAGAGCTCCTGGCATTTTGGATTCTAGTGAAGTTTGCCGTGACACTAGTACAGTATCGTCACACGGGATAGAATTTGAATTAACTCTTAGAAAAAATCCACCAGTTGTATTCGAATCAGCTCCACTTGTGATGGCCTCTGGAATCGAAATTCCTCAATATCAAATTTCCATTGGTGTACGAAAAGACAATAAAGCAAAAAGAGAGCTCTCTTATACTGAGGGTTTTTTCTTCCCCTTCCAGAAAAGTCAATCAGCACTAGTTTCTCAGGAATTGAATGTCACGATGATAGGATTTCGAAAGTATCACATTGATATTCAATGTTTCTATTCTCCACAGGACTCCAATAATTACCAAGAAGAAATTGGAGATTTAGCTGGGAATAGGGTCAGTGGTCAAATGCAAGATGAATCTTTAGTAGCGGAAGATGGCGAAGCAGATGAAAGTGAAAAAGACCAAACTAATTTGGAGTAATATTTTATGAAAAAATGTTTAATTCTGCTTGTATTGGTTTCCAGCAATGTTTTGCCATGTGAGTTTAAAATTATTTCATTGGTAGAAAACTTCACTTTAGAGTCGTTTCATTATGATCTAAAAGCAGTCGCCACCATTTTACGCTGTCAGGAGGGGCAAGATGAAAAATGCCTCAAAGTATCAAGTGATGAGTTTCAGGAAAAGGGTCAGGAAGAGGCGAAAAGAGCACTGCTGGTAGAAAAAACTAAAATCTGTGACCAACTAGCCCAAGATCAAGGTATAGAGAAACTTAAAGTCAATGAGGTAGTTTTCGAGTCCAGCCACGCAGCTTCAGGTTATATTCGTGATGGCGTTATATATAACTTTCTAGATATGGAAGTCGATTTTCAGAATTCTTTTAAATGCGTGGTTCCAGGAAGTGATGAGGACGATGGTGATCTTGCAATTTTTTCTTTTTAAAAATAGGGCCAAATTTTCTATTTCATCTTTCACGCAACGCGTTTCTTGGTGCCTTTCATTTTATGTGTAAATTGTTTGTAACAAATCGCCCTTCCACCACACTAATTTAAAACTGCTTTTGTTTTGGAATATGTAAAAACTCTACTTTTCACTCCAAACACTCATCTTCACTGACTCATTGTTTGAATTGCTAGCTTTCGATTGGACTCCAAAGCATCTCTCACATCCTCTTGGATCTTAATAAACTCTTTCTCACTGAGCTTTTCGGGAACCACAATGGGAGGAGCAAATTGAATGACGATTTTACAAAAGGGTAGTGGTAAGCAAAACCGATCCCAAGATTTCTTGAAAAGATAGAAATTAGAATAACTGCAACTTCCGGGGACAATGGGAGATCCCGTTAACCGCGCAAGCTCTACAATACCTGGTTTAACAACGTGCCTGGGACCTCGGGGGCCATCAATGGTAATGGCCAGGTGAATCCCTTTGGTAAGAAGCTCGGCCAGCTGAACTCTGGCGGTGGCACCTCCACGGCTTGAGCTACCTCGCACTGGAATATAGCCCAATTTTTTTATGGTAGTGGCCAGTAGCTCCCCATCAAGAGATTTTGAGATTAAAACTCCATGGGGAGTTCCAACTTGGCCAAAAATGGCGCCAATGGCGTCGTGGTGCCAGATGGAGGCAATATAGGCGCCCGTTTTGGAGATTTCCTTGGCCTTTTCTTTGTGCTCTTCACCGTAATAAACAAAACGGAAGGTGAGGGTCCATAGCTTTAGAAAGTAGTAAATGAGGTAACTTAGAATTTTATTTCCCATAGCGGCCATTTTTTCACGTATTAGTGAGTTCGTAAAGAAAAGCAGGACCCAGAGAGAAAAGAAAGAATTAGAATTTGGAATGGCATTTTTCCAACATACTCCAAGTATGGGACTTCTCTCATTATATTAAATATTATTTTTAATATACACTGTCGGTATATGAGCACTTATAATCCCTCTGAACCCCCCGTTTTATTTGAAGCTTCGCTGGACTACGGTATCAATGAAGGGTTGAATCTTGACGAAATAGCTCTATTTAAGTCAGCAAATATCGATTTTAGTAAAAGAGTTTTCTCATCCGGCAATTTTTAACCACAGTACCAGAATGGATAAATCAAGATTTACAAATATTAAACAGCTGCAAATTCATCTGATGAATTAATTTACCTTGTTTATTTGAAAACTCTTTTTCCAGCCCCAGAAAAAATGAATTTATTTTCGTTTGAATGAGGTCCAAGTCACTTTCGTCAATATTCAAAGATGTGCTAATTAAATATCTTTTATCAACAGGAACATTGTAAATCGTCTCTTTCGCCTTTTCAATCATGTCGTGATGAAACTTCTTTATTAGTGCTCTTGGGATTCCGTCTAAAAGAGTTACTGAGTCATTAATGGTTTTCAGCTCTCCATCGGTATTGATGCTGATTAAATTTAATTCAAGCAGCACATCTATTGCTTCAGTTATTTGTTCAATTGTAATTTTCCCGTGGAACGCATTTCGAATGGCCGCTGGATCACAAGAAGAACTCTCAAGTTTAAAATAAGAAAGCAGTGGTAGGTAGTACCATTTCTTTAACAGTTTAACTTGTAGGTTTGATAGTTTATGTTGATTGTAAGTAGCGTCGTGCTTTGTCTTAAGCTCCATGGCCTTCTCGTGTAAACAAATAATGGCCTCAGGTTCAGTTTGTAGATTTAATAGTCTTATTGTTTCAAGGTATTTTACTTGGTGACAATCTAAACTGAAGTATCTGGCGAGCTTGGTAAGCGAATGCTTTGGCATCTGCATCTCACCTTTTAGAATTTTTTTCATTTTAGTGCGTGAACCTAAATTAGCTATCGCTGCAAGTGAAGAGTAAGAGAGTTTTTCTCCCTTGCTCTCCATATGCTCTTTAAGTTCGCAAAAGCACTTTGAAACACTTGTGAAATTGTAAATATTAAAAGTGCGGTTCATTACAAACTCCTAAATAAAAAAAGTGAATGATTACTTTACAATCTCTTTAGCTCTTTTCAACTTACCTGATTTAGTTATTTTTACTTTAATGTCATAAAATGGATTAAATGAGGTCGCTTTAAAGAACTTATCTTTTTCAAATTCTACAGCAGTTAATTTTGGATCTATCACTAGTTCTTTAGTATCTAGATCTAAATTTAAGTGTGAGATCTTTTGAGATGGCATTCCTATGACTTCGTGACTGCCCTTTCCAAATATTAGGTTTGATGAATTGAGTTGGAAACCAATTGTGATATGATAAGCATCTCGTCTTGCCGTTAGCTTAGAATTCGTTACCGTTGCTGATTCAAAATTAAAATTTCCATCGATTGTTGAATTCATAATCTCTGAATCAATAATTTTCAAATTACTCCAATCTCGGTCACTTTTGAGACCTGAATCATAGAAAGTCGAATTTGAAAGTTCTAAATCGTTTACATTCTTAAATTCAAAGGTCGCATTTCGGATTCTAGACTGATCTAAATCTATACGAAGACCGAATTTTACTTTTAGGTTTGAAACATCATTGTCACTATAAAGCCCAACGTGTCCTGGATACGGGACCGTTACGTCGCGAAAAATATTATTTCCTCCCCTACATCTAACGCTAGCGGTAACATTTGTAAATTTGTTATTTTGACAATCTTTAGTTTTTTCTTCATCTATCATTAATCCCGTACTCAGACTCATATTTGAATAATAAAATTCGTTAGCTTCTACCTTATGTTCTGAGTAATGAGTTCCAGAATCGTTATATCCAGATGATTGAGAAATAAATAGTGTAGAAAAGTAAATGTCATTTCCTTCGAAGTTATTTTGTCTCTTTGTAGAACCAAAGACAATTGTGCCTACAGAAAGAAAATTATTTTCGGCTATTTCTTTTGAGTCTGTAACTCCTCCACCACTTGAAACATATTTATTATAATCGTCATAACCTGATACAAAACGGTTAACTATTTTATATAGACTTAATGATGCTGTTCTTGCTTCCACTGGAATGTCTTTAATCTTTTTATCACTTTGTGGTTTAAAATAATCATAAACAAGGCTAAGGTTTTTTATAAGATTAGAAATTAAAAAATGCCCATCGCCATAATTTTTGGTTACCTCAGGATAAGCATAATGAAGAATTTCATGTAAAATTAGCAGCGCCTTATGTTTGGGTGTTTTAAGTGCCCGATAATTTTCTTTTTTTAATTCGATGACCTTTCTTAAATGTACTCGAAATGTATCTTTATCTTCCAATCTTCCAATCTTGCAATATAGGTGAAAGCAGCGGGATCGAAGATGAGTCCTGGTCGTACTTTAATTATTTCTTTAGAGCTTAATTCATCTACAAGGTAAACATCAAACTCTTCGACGCTAATATCTCTATACCATTTACTCCCATCAATAGTAGCTTCACCAGTAGCCGCCTTTAGGAAATATTTTCCATAATTGTATAGATTCAAGAGCTTGATCATACTTGTTAATTCATTCAATACACTTAAATTGTCTTTAAGCTTATATGAAATAAAATCTTTTGGAATCTTTGTAGCTTCAAGTGCAATATGGAGATCAGCTGGAACAACCTCTTTGTTTTCAAGAGTTACGACACCGCTTCCGTTGCCAATTACCCCAGAAAATGAATTGATTGAAATTAATAATAAAATGAATAAGTAAAATGAACTTTTCATGGATTGTACTCCTAATTAAATTTAAAATCTAAAAAATTAGATACAATTTGGTTGAGTACCTTAAAGCTTCTTAATATTTCATCCGAAAAAAATCGAATACGAATTAAAAAGTACGTAGGCCTGCTTTAGTTGCACACACTGTATGGCCTTTAAATATAATAGCTACTGAGATGTAATGATTATTACGTTATTAATCCGATCTTAATTTTTTGATAATTTGTTTATTTCTAGTCAGATCCATCTAAGGCTGCAAGAACATTCATGGGCAATTACTTCTTCACTATTTACAATCCTGTAACCTTGTCTAAATTTAAAAAATGTTTCAATATTTAACTCTTGTTTTGGTCTATAGGCAGCCATGATTTTTTTTTAGCTCTTAATATCGTTGTCACTTATAGTACAAAACGATGAGTTTACATTAAATGTAAACTCTATTTTTACACTCAGTGTGAAAATTCAATCACAAATCCCCACTCTCATTTATTATAAGCTCGGAGGTCGAAATGGACGATTTACTTTTTTCAGCCAGTGGGCGAGAGCTCGCGGAGCAAATTAAAAAGAAAAAAATTTCTTCAAGTGAGTTGGTTGATTTTCACATACGTTACTTAAGGAAAATTAATCCAGTTATTAACGCAATTGCAGTTCCACTATTTGAAAGTGCAATAGATTGTGCAAAAAAAGCTGACGAGTTATTGGCCCGCAGGGACCCATCTGACTTACCCGATTTTTTTGGAGTACCTTGTTCCATAAAGGCCTCATACTCTATTAAAAATCAGATTTGGTTTGGAGGAAGTCACTACCGAACTCAAATAGTGGCGAACTCAAATGCCTATGGAGTTGAAAAGTATATTGGTGCAGGCCTGATTCCTATTTGCACATCAAATATGAGTGAGGGGGGGATGTGGATGGACGCTGAAAATAGTGTTGTAGGAAGAACGAATAATCCCCACGATATCACCAGATCTCCAGGGGGAAGCAGTGGGGGAGAAGGCTCTTTGATTGCAGCAGGTGCAACACCACTGGGCCTAGGAAGTGATACAGGTGGATCCATACGTTATCCAGCAGCCTTTTGTGGAGTCTCAGGACACAAACCAACAGGGGGAATTATTCCTCTCACAGGATCATGGCCTACAACCCATGGAAGTATTGAGTATTTAACTTGCTCAGGCCCCATGGCCAGGAGGGCCTCTGACTTATTTCCCCTTTTCAATTTACTCCTAGGGGGTGCAAAGCATTTACTCGCCAGTGAGTGCAGTCATATAGAAAGTACTAATCAAATCAGTTTTAAAAATAGAACGATTTACTATTATAGTGAAGATGGAAGATATAAAACAGATAATGATATTAAGGCCTGTGTCGATTTCGCCGTAATGAGAGCGGGATCATTGGGATTTAAGCTTGAAAAGTGGAGACCTCCTTTCATAGAAGAAGGTTTTGAGATTTTTACCACTATTTTACAAAATGCTCCAGAGGCCGTTACCGGTGAAGAACTGCTAGCGAATGGGAATTCAGTTAATCCCATTATAGAATTACTCAAAAGTATCATCGGTGCCAATATTCACACCGTTCCTACATCTCTAATGATTCTTTTGGAGAAACTCATTAAACATCCAGAAAAGACAATCAAGCGCTACCTTGAACAAGCTGAGCAAATGAAATTGGAGGTTAACGCCAAATTGTCTGGTGGTAACCTGATAATTTCTCCTGTCTATCCTTCAAAGGCAGTAAAACATAAGATGGACATTTATTGTCCTTATAAGGTTGGCAATACCAGTTGCTATAATTTTCTTGGTCTTCCCGCAAGCGTAGTTCCAGTTCTTTGGGATAAGGATCAGCTACCACTTTCAGTGCAAATTATAGGTAGTAAAGGGATGGACTATTTGACCATGGCCTTGGCAGAAAAATTAGAAGATTTCAAAATTCCTCCTTTTAGGAATTTATTAATTCAGGCCAAATGTAAAAAAGAAGTTCCTCTTGTCAGTGGTCAACTGGTTGGTAAAAAAACTAGTACCACGTCACCTAGAGCTATATGTCCACCTTCCGCCACATAATTTGGCACTGATTAAAATGCCCTTTGACATTTTCAGGTTGTGTTAAAGGCTGTGCCTGTCCACTGGAGCTGTAGGCCCTCGAACCAATAGTATAACGACCAGCTTCAGGCCTCCATACTGTAGAGAAGCATTGCCAAGACCCAAAATATTCGACTCCCTCTATTTCTTTTAAGGAGGATGGAAGCTCGGCAGTTGTTAGCTCAGCATTAGTCCAACTCACTCCATGATCTGTGGAAATTTCAACTCGGGATATGGATTCCTCTCCCCCCCAAGCAAAACCGGAAAGTCTAAAGGACCCATCCCCAAGAGGTTCACAGCGAGTGATGTAGGATTTTAAATCAATCCACCTGGCCTGCACATTAACCCACTTTCCGTCTTGAAATTCTTTATTAACATAAATTTTGGTATTGTAGATTCCAGAATGTGGCTCTTTAACCAATTCAATTTCACTAAGCCATTTAACATGTGACATTGAGTAAATCCGAGGAACAACCAAACGGGCAGGAAACCCGTGTCGTCTGCTTAGCTCTTCACCATTCATTTTGAGTGCAATGATTCCCTTGCCATTAATCACTTCTTCTATAGAAAGACCGTAGTGATATCCCTTTTTTATTCCCCCTAAATTATCAAGACCTCGAAATACCAAATAGGGAGTCTGTTGAATATCTGGGTAATGTTCAAGCACTGACTGCACAGTTGGTCCCTCCCACAGACAGTGACCCACTAATCCAGCTGAACCCATGAGATGGTTGCCGTTTCCTGCACACTCTTGCACACATACAATCTTTTTTTGGGGAAGCTTTTTTAACTCTTCTAGGCTGAAGCTCTTACTTTGATGAGGACTATTTATTTCTAGCGAATAAGACTGCGCTGAAAGCTTAGGCTGAAAATAGCGATCTCTTCTAAAGTAACCCTTAATAGGTGAGATATATTGATCTTGATCTGAGAGTGGTTGCTCTTCCATACTTAAAAGCTTCAATATCCAACGGGCAAAAGCTTTACCCCCCCAAGAGGGAAGTCCTCTAAGTGGTTTCAATTCTCGGTCTTGTAGGTTCACTTGATCCATGATTTTTCCTTTCACCTTCCAACAATTTTTCAATAAATTATTATAATCTAGCTTCAAAGACTTTATGATGACGAAAATCAATCAACATAAGAAACAATGAGTAAGTGATTAATGGTAGAATGATTGACTCAAACGAGTCATCATTTTGATTAAAACCAACAAAAAGAGTTATTAAATTTCTTGAACTTAATTTAAGAAATTATTAACCCCAAATTGATTTCATATGGAATCATCCCTCCACCTTTCATGAAAATGCAATTTAAACTAAGTAGAAGTAAATTATTATTTAAGAGGTGAAAATGAATGTATTGCTATTTTCGACTGATCACAAGTGGATTAGCGACCTTGCAACAGGAGAGGGCGGAGAGGGTGATTTGTCTGGAATTGAGCGTGTGACACTTACTTGTAACTATATAATGTTAATGGCCGAGCTTGAGTGCATGGATCCTCTTATCAAGAAAGTTGTCATTATTGATCAAATTAGCGTTGATGCGCACCTACATGAATTCCTTAGGGTGAGTATACTTGAATTTACTGGGCGAAGCGGCTCGGTTCTTCTTTTGGACCGAAACCTTGCACTCAAACTTGTTAACCTACCGGAGGAAGAAAAGGTTTCTTGGCTCAGCACAGTAGACCAGTCGACTTGCCAAACCATGTTAGCTTAAATATTCATTTAGTTAGATTATTTTCATTAAAATAGGGTTAATGAAAATATAATAACTTATGAGTATATGAACGAAATAGAAAAAAATTATGCCAAAAATATAAAAGATCTCTTTTTGTATATCCGAAAGGTTCGAAATATTTCTCAAAGAGAGCTGGCCTCACACGTCTATTTAAGCCAATCAATAGTTTCTAGGATTGAAAATGAAAAGTATCTTCCTTCGGTTGGGGAGTGGGGGGGCATTTGTCATAGGCTTGGTGTTTCTCCCTCTTCATTACTCGATGGTTTTCTTGATAGCTTAAAAGTTGTCCATGGATCGTTTAAATATGAAGCGGGGAATTTGAGGGTACCTGAAATGTATAAGAAAAATGCTACCTATAGCATGAGGGCAATAGCACCGTTATTTTTATATGCTAAAAAACAAATGGGTGAAGTTGGGTTCAATAAGGTTCTCAATAATTATGACCTTGATGAACATATTACTTATTGTTTTGACACAAAATTAAACTTTAAGTTTTTTCTCGATTTTACAAAAGAAGTTATAGGTTGTACTGACTTGGGTAAGAAGGACATTTTTAGTGAAATTGATTTTTTGTCTCCAAAGTGCCATGGTCACTTGCACCACGTTTATAATATGATTGATACTCCTCATGAAATTGCAGGCGTCTATGTCAAACAATCAAATAAGTACGATTGTAACTTTACCAGGAAGTTAAGACAAGGCCTTGATGGCATATTAAGCATTGATGTTACTCCTGGCCCTTTTTATACAAATCAACTTTCTCGTTTTACTGACTCAGACTGCCAGCTGATAAAAGAATATGACTTTCTATTTTTTGAAAATATTTGTAAATATAGTGATCAATTTAGTGACTACGAAGTCTTAAAGACTGAACTTGATAGTAATAGTAATAGCAATAGGAATGGGCCATGGCACTACCACTTCAAAGCTCTTTGAATAAAGCTGAAATTAGCTTTGGGGCCAGAAGTTTTGTCAAAAAATTTCAATTCTTAGCAGGGTGGAATGACTTGGAAATGGCCAGGATTCTTCAGGTTGGAGAGTCGGAGTTTAAGCAGATTCTTGCGGATAAGAAGAAATTTCCTATTTTTGCTTTTCAGGAAATGCTCAATGTTTTGAATGTTGATTTTAATTCAGCAATTTTAGATAGTGTGGACTATAAATTTCTTTTAGATAGTTTTGAGGGTAATGTTGATAGTCTTCCCAAATACTTTGCAAAAGGAGCATTTGGGAAGAAGAGAACAGTTATAAATATATTGGACTATATTGAAGAAAATTATGGTTTAGTTTATAAGACCAGCTTGCTTAGAGAGTTTCAACTAAAAGAGCACCATTTTTCTGATCCAGAGGCGGCCATCAATAATAATTTTATTACTGATCTACTAGGTAGTTTATATGAACGTGGCCATGATCTTAATGAAGTTTCAAAAATGGGGGAGCAGTCATACTATTCAAATAAGCATGGCGCACTTGGAAAGATCTTATCACAATTTAGCACACCTCAAGAGGTGTTTGCTTGTATTGTTGAAGAAATCATAGATCGGTTCGACAGAAACTTTGACTATGAAATTCACAAAATGAACGGTGAACTTTGCGAAATACGAGTAAGATCGAATTCAGATGTTGCTGACATCTTAGAGAAGAAAAATCTCGGCAACCTTCCGCTTTCGGTATCAAAGGTAGGAGTCATGTCGACTTTTCCAATGTATGCAGGGTTTCCAAAGGCCTCTGTGAATTTATCTAAAAGTATTCACTTAGGTGATAGCTATTGCTCTTACCATATAAACTTTTAAAATTACGCCTAAAAACCTTCTATGCAGCTTTCTTAATTTTCATTTGATCAACTGGTGCGATCACAATTCTTTCTTCCCACATTGAGGCATACTTATCAGCAATACCATAGGCATAGTCAGTGTAATTATCTATGTCACATATCATAGATCTTGCTTCTACATCAGATACGGGGGCATAATCTTCTAAGTATTTTATTGTAGGGTGAATGAGCCAAGGAGAAGAGGAGATATCTGTAGCACCTATTTTTTGAAAATATTGATCCGTTTTTACATCTTTCATTCCAAATGTAAGCCAGTACTTAATATTGTAACTTTTGTGATGATGTACTAAATATGCACATGTTCACTCTTTCAATGTCTTTTTAAATGAGCTGGGTTGATTTCTTACGTGAGGGAGTATTGTCCAAGTTGTATCATAGGAAATTTCATGGCCTTCTTTTTCACATTTAGTAATGACACTTTCCAACTCCTCAAGACATTGGCTAGATCCATTGGCGGCAATCATATTTTTAATAGCAAAGTTGAATCCAAATTTCTTGCAACTTGAGTAGTTTACTGATTTATATCCCGATAAGACTCTTAGGTTTCCTTGATGTTTATCACAAACTAATAAATGGGTTCCAAATAAATCATCTTTATCAAAGGCGAGAACTCCATCACCATAAATATTTGAATAACCAAGGCATTTCAATGCGGCCATTTGTCCGAATAGATCCTTTGCCAGCGGGTCTTCACAACATTGATAAAAATTTTCTAGAATTACTAAAGTTAATTGATTTGCCATGGTAACATCCTTGTTACCAGATTTATCGGCTTGTAAGTGGTATAGAGTTGATTTAAGAAATAGAAAAATAAAGTTAAAAGAAGTTAAAAGAAGTTAAAAGCTAGATAGGTTTTTTCTGTGCTAATACTCTTAGAAACTGACCTTTTTCATTTAATTTTGCCTTTCCCTGATGGATATTTCCAGTGTTTATTGAGAGGTGATCATCTCCGTAATTATCTATTACAATGACATTGAAATGCTCTTCTAGAAAAAACGTCATTGACTCTTTTGTAAAAAACTCAAGATGGGGAAAAACGCCGGTATCTACTTCCCAGTATTCACTATTACAATTTGGTACTTCTATAAAAAGGAAACCACGGTCTTTTAGTAGTTGGGAAATTTCTCCAAGTGTGTTTTTTACCCCAGAGACATGTTCTAACCAATGAGAGGTGTGAATGTAGTCAAACTTTTTTTGGGTATCACAGGGGAAAAAATCTGATATTTTCTCAATCCTAATTGTCTTGTAATAGTCATTCCAACGCTCACCCGGTTCAACGACATGAAGATTTTGTACTTTCCAGTGATGTCTAAGCAGTTGACTAAAGTGGCAGTGGGCGCCACCTATTTCTAAAACTTCAGTAATGCTACTTGGAATGCTGTCTTGAATAAATTCAAATTGCTCAATACACTGGAGCTTCGTTAAGTATTCGTCGTCTGCTTCGACAGTTTCTCCCGCGGAATACCAATAGTTGCTAGTGTAATAGTCCCTCAAAACCTTTTCAGAGATATTAAGTGGATGGTGACCATGCCCGCAGTCTGTACATAACTCAATATCAAAAATAGGCAGAGGTAGTATTTTTCTCCAATACCAAAATTGATTGGGAAAAAAGTGTTTGAAAATGGGAAATAATTTTGAGGCGATACTTTGCTTGGCAGTTAGCTTAAATTTGTTTTCTAAGTGATTGTTGAAGGGAACCATTTTTATATTAGTGCTATTACATGCTGTACAATTGCTGATATTGGCCCCTTAGAACTTATATTCACAGATTTTACTGGATTCTATATATAGCGTCTAGCTTGTAATAAATTCAAGGGGTTTAGTCGCATAGCTAGGGGAGTTCGTCTTATATGACCAGTTTCTAGCGTCCCGATTCTCAATTAGGGACAGTATCTCAATACTCGTATTGCCACTACGCTTTCAGATCGTTAATAATAACTCAAGAAGACATCGGGACAGATTGTTCCTTAATGTGTGGGAATTTTTTAGGAGAATTTGAAATGAGCATTCAAACAAAGACCACTGGGGCTAATATTGGGACAACTGCTACGGCCTTAATCGCGGCATTAGCTGGAAATGTTCACGGCCTGGCCATTGCTCTTGTTCACTTTCTTTTTAATATTTGTGGAATGCTAGTTTGGTTTATTCATCCAAAAATGAGAAAAGCACCAATATATCTTTGCAAATCCTTGGCCGCAGGAGTAGCAAAGCACAAAATCCTTGCCCCCATCTACATTGCTGTCGTCTTTTTCCTTTCACCCCTTGCATGTCGATATGTGACTACGATGGTTTGTTTAAAGAATGTGGGACTTGCTCAATGCGAAAATCTGAGAAGAATCTATGGAAAACGGGCAATGAAGATATGAAAGGTTCTATTGCTAGGGCCATAAAAAGTCGAGTTAAGTAAAACCTATCTTATTGAAGCTCAGAATTTTTTACTGAAAATATATTGTGAAGAAGCCTAGCAATAGATTTAATTTCTTTTTTGCTAAGTGATTGTGCTATGGGCTCCATAAAGTTGGAGTGCCTAGTGCCCTCTTTAAAGGCCTTAAGCTGATTGATAATGTACCTCTTTTTTTGTCCGGCCAAAGCAGGAAAGTAATCCAAATCGCTTGGCGATTTAGTGCCATGGCAGTTAAAACAACCAATCTTTTTTTTCAGAGAAATTGTCTTAGTATCAGCCTTATAAGACTTTTTAACTTTAGCTTCCCATGAAAGACCATTTAGGTAAGTCGATACTGCTTCAATATCACCACTAGTTAGTTTACTGGCCCTTTTCCTCTAGCAGAATATTTTCATCTTGAGCAAGAATTGTTTGTGCAATAAGGACTGTGACTAATAAAGTAATGGTTTTCATCATGCCGAGCTTTTACTTTACTGAGTGGCAATATTGAATGGCGATGTAAAAGTTTCAATTGATCACCTAGTATCAACTAATTTCCGTACAAATTGAAGTTCAATTCGACTATTGCCCTTACCATCTTACTGATTCCAGTCATGGTTTTTTTTGAAACAACCTAGGAGCTACTTCGCCTTCCAGCTTTGTCTTTTTTTGTTGTGACAGGTATAGCAGTTACCATCTCCACGAAAACCGCCAAAGGGAATTGCATAGAAATGTTTTCTTTTACCTGCCGTTTTGTGACAAGGAAGACAAAATTTTATATCTCTATCTTTTGAATCAGAGTGATCAAAGTACCACTTGTTTTTATTCGTTTCGGTCTTATGACAGCTAGAACAGTCTTTCTTTTCATAATGTCCCTCTTTGATTTGAAGCTTGGGCTTAGGGAATTTTGAGACTTCAGGCCTTTTCTCATCATGGCACTTTGGATCTACTCGACCTCTTGAAATATTTTGGTTCATTTTCTTTGAATTTAATTTGTTTTTTTTCTTAGTTCTTAGGACGATATAAAGTGACATTGAGGTAAACAAAACTGTACCAACTTGGCCAATGTAAGGCGCTAGAAATTTATCTAAAATGACTAACATGGTTTTAAGCTACCTCTGTATTTCATAAGCAAAGATCTGTGCGAAATCTTATAGAGTTAACTTATCTTAGAATAGAATGAAATGGTATAAGTAGTGAACATTCGACAAGGTCAGGACACAAAATATTCAATTTATCATCTGCCGTTTTTGTAATTGTTTCATTATTGTTCAAACTTTAAACATTTTGCTGTGATGATTTTAAATTTTACTGTTGATTTGTCATATGTTGGAAATAATACTCTTGTAAAATTAATTATTTTCTTGTGGATCCACCAGCTGCGCCAGGAATGCTGAGTAACTGAGTGCTACCATGCCAACATTCAATAAATTATATTTGGCCAAAATTTACCGATGACTCTTAGTTGGCGATTAGACTGCAGCACTAAAGGCCTACGAAACTACTAACCTGTCGATTAAATTTCACAAAATTGTCATCACCTTCGTCGTCGATATAATTTGATGGATTTCTATTTAAAAACAGATTGTCGGTTACAATATTATACCGAGCATGATCCAAGTTGCTGACACTGCTTCCAAATGGAAAACCCTTATCGAGTGAGCAATATGACCTTCGTCCTTGCCGAGATCCAAGAACTATGGCCTGGTTAGGACCATCGTAGTGTTTGTAGTAAAATTTATTAAAAACGATTTCGTTGTGTTGTGGAGATGTATGTCTAATAGTTCCACCTTCACCGCAGTTTCTATAAAGGTAAATTCCCCCGTGATTAATTGCAGAAAATAAATTTGAGCTAAAGACATTGTGATTTGATGAATCTATGGCAACTTGCTCTCTTACGTCAGTTGAAACATGAATATAGTTACCATCGAAAGTGTTATATCCCGATTCAGTATCAAGATAAATTCCTACACTTGCGCTATAACCTTTAAACTCAGAGCCACTAACATATGTGTATGTTACCCCTGGGGCAATATATAGAGGTATCCTTCCTGTTACACTATTAATGATTGTATTTTGGACAACAATCCCTGTAGGAGAGCTATTTCGAATACGCTGTGTGTGGCCAGAAATTCGTGATGAATATTTTATCGCCTCTGCCTCACCATTTGAACCCATTCCTTTAATTCTCATGGATCCATTTATTTTACAGTTTTCGATGGTGGTATTCTCAGGCCTTGAATAGCCTTCTAGTGGATCACTTCCATATTTTAAAGATTTAATTGTTACAGCGTCTATATAGCCGTTTTTATCCCCAAAATCTGTATAGTTTATGCTTCCTCCATTACAATTTAAAATGACATTACTAGATTTAGATCCAGCAAATACAATTCTTTTAGTTATAACATCTCCTGGACTACTAAATGTTAAATGGCAATCAAGTTGGAAGTGCTGACTAGTAGCCGTGGCTTGCTCGAAAGCTTCTCTTCTTTTGGACTTAGAGCAAATTGTTTGCGCGCAAATTGAGTTGATCGCAATTAGTGCTGATAGTCCTAAAACTAAATGTAGCTTTCCCATAATTTCTCCCCTGATTAATATAGGGTGACACTACAGTAGCTTTTGAGGGGGATAGTCTTCGTTGTAATCATTACTAGAATTTCAGAACAATTGGGTGTCAGCGTATCTTTTGCGCCTTAAATGCTTGCGGTATATTTCAATTTTTTTTAAAACTATTTTAAGCTGAGTATCCATACAAGCACTCGTATTTGCAGAGCTCTTACTGCTGGGTGAGGGCCTATTTAACCAATTGGTTAATTTTGACAATGTTTCACAACTATTTTTACCTGGAAGCGGCTCAGTCGGGAAATACGGCCCAAATAGAGTCCTATATTGAACTTTTTGGATGAAGGGAATTTTCTCATATTTAAAAATTTACTACTACCCACTTATTCTGACAATTCCTTTATTACCTAGTACACTGGAGTAAGATTGTATTTTTTAAAGGGATTATTTTTGTGAGATTATTAAAGCTATTTCTTGTAGTGCTTGGATTGGTTGGACAATTTAATGTACAGGCCAGCTCAAAGAAAAGCTTTGCTGAAAGTAAAAAACTTTTGAAGGCCCAGCACACCAGTGGCGGGAAGAGTTTTTATTGCGGTGAAAAATTTAATTCAAAATTTGAGTTTCGTAGATTTCAAGAATATAGGCCAAGTGCAAATTACGTGAAACTACCCCACATGGTTGAGTGGGGGCACATTGTTTCTACAGAAAATTTTGGAAGGCATTTTAAAATGTGGCGAAAGGGTCATAGAAAATGTGTGCGTTCAAAGGGAAGAAGGTATAAGGGAAGAAAATGTGCAAAAAAAGTGAGTGCTAAGTTTAGAAAAATGGAAGCAGATAGAATAAATATTGTTCCGGCCATTGGGCAAGTGAATGCTCTTAGATCTAAATACAACTACTTTGAAATTGCTGGTGAAAAAAGAGCATATGGTGGTTGTGATATCGAAATTAAAGGCCGAAAAATGGAGCCACCAGAGAATCGTAAAGGTGACGTTGCTAGGGTTTATAGATATATGGCCGAAAAATATGAGATAGAGATAATTAGCAAAGAGGCTAAGATGGTTTTTGATAGGTGGGAAAGCCTAGATCCTGTATCGATTGATGAATGCAGGCGAGTTAGAAAAAGCCAGGAGTCTCTTGGGATTTTTGAAGAGATTTGCGCGGGCATTATTTGAAAATTTGGCATTCAGTGTAATATCTTCTGCAAAACGTTTTATAAGTTTTAGTTTTCATACTTATTGCGGGTTTCCATAACTAGTACACATCGAAGTTCTTTTTAAGTATTTTTTTTCTGCATTTTGGTAAGTCTGGGATTTTATTTCTTCCTTAGATGATCCATAATCACCTCGACATATGCGGCACGCATGCTGGCGATCCTCCACAAGACATGTCGGCGAAGAACCTATACTGGGAGATGTATTACCATTTGGAAAACAACAAATAGTACAGGCCGTATGGACGGGAATGGCCTTATCCCCAAGGGTAATGCTGTTGATATTATTGCCATGAGGGTAGCCAATATTGTGGAACAACTCATGAAAAATAGCTGCCTTAGTCGACTCTTTCCAGTTGGGAAAGGTATTGTAAAAGACATGCCTTTTTAAATTCACTCTAGGCCATGCGACTCCCCCAAGATAGGCCGCGCGCATAACAAAGGGCGAGAACCCAAGTTCAGGGCCAATGGAAGCTACAAATGTAGCTCCATTAATTGTTTCATGTATAGAAATATCATCGTTCGAAGAGCAGTAAAATTTTACTCGCGATCTATTGGTTGGGTTGTATAGCTGATCCAATTCTTCTTCTTTTCTCAAACGTAAATGATATTTATTGACGCCATATTCACGAATCGCAGGACTTTGTGATTGCAAATCAATCAATTTTGCAAAATCACCATTACCACTGGCGAGTGAGCTAATAAGTGCCGCATTTTTGAGTGAAAAATTTGATTTAACTGTGGCAATCTCATCACTTGTTAAGGGGATTCTATTTTTAATTTTCTCCATTAATCCTTCAATAACAAGAGGGTCAATCGCATTAGCTGCAGTTTGTTTCGCCTGGCCCATCAAGCATGCTACTCCCTCATCAAAAACCTCATCAAAAACACTCAAAAGCTCTTCGTCACCCTCGTCGACACAGCTTTTGTCGACACAGTTATTTCCTCTTTGTATTAACTTATGATCTTCGCTTCCACGACCCACCAATTTGTAGGGCATAGAATCACAATTCATTCGATAATCAGCTTTTTCTGCAGCAGGTTCTCTTTCTTGTTTAACAGCTATGCCATCAATTGAATCGATCAACCCTTCTGGGGTTTCAGCTTCAATCAGGAGACCTCTTTCACAACTCAGCAAACTTTTGCTTTCTACCAACAAAATGGATAGCAAAACTAGTCGTAATATATTTTGAATATTTATTGCCACCTGGTCTTTTCGGAAAGTTTGAATCTAAACAAGAGGGTAGTTGACCAATCTAGACGGTCTTCTTGTTTGGGAATGGCAGGTAGCTGCACTTTTAGCGGCATGCTTCTAGGCGATCATTCACACCCTGCCAATCGCCCCCACCTAAATTATTTTTTCAAAAAAGACTATCACGATGCTCTATGTAGCGAGGGATAGCAAAAATTAGATTTTTTATTCTTGATCAGAAATTTGGTCAACTAGCTTACCAGAACTCTTATTCACAACATAAAGAATCCATTGAATAACACAATCGCTGACTTCAACATTTACATAGAAATTTTCACTGTAAGGGTACTGAGTTAGAAAATCTGAAAAATCTGTGTTTCCATTTTTTGAGGATATTTTTAACATTTTCTTATATTCTTTCTTAGATACAACCGTCGTTATATCGAGATAATCTTTCCATGAATCGGTTCCAAAGTGAGAGCCACCCTCTCTTTGCATTTCTTCTAGGGCCACTTGAACAGCGCCACTTTGACTGATTCTGGCAAATGCACTTGTAGAAAGTAATAGGGTAAGTAGTAATAAATACTTCATTGTTTCTCCAAATTTAAATTAATTAAGGCAAGATTGCTCAGCGAATTGATGGTGTCAATGCGATGTGTAGATTCGTCACGCGTTAGCAATAAAATTCTTAATCAAAGTTTTGGAAGAAAAAAAAGGTATTAGTTTTCTATGGAGTTTCCACTACAGATGAAGTTTTGAGGTTTCTTGACGCTTGTTGTTATTCGAAACATTTCAATAAATAGGCAATTTTTCAGACTTGCATTTAGCTGGAATCGGCGTTATTTTGAATAAACTAATCGGGTTAGTTTATTTTTTGAGAGGATTGCGTGGGTAGAATTGGTAAGTCGACAGATGAAATAATTGAGGCGGCCACTCAGCTAATTGATCAAAACGGATTAAACAATTTCCAGCTGGGCGATGTGGCCAAAAAAATGAATATGAAATCTCCCTCCCTTTATAACCACTTTGATGGTCTAAAGGACTTAATCAGGGCCGTTCAAATTAAAACCAATGAGATGCTCTTTGAAAAATTACAACTAGATACTCAAGGACTTGAAGGTAAAGATGGTTTTCGTAAATTATGTTTTGCCTATAGAGATTTTTACCAAGAACACTCTGGGATTTATGAAACCATGACAATTCCAATTGATAAAAATGACAAAGAATTAAAAAGAGTCACACTAAAGCCTGTTCGACTGTTAACTAAATTTTTGAGCACTCTCAATATGCGAGAGGAGTTTAGTATTCACATGGTGCGATTTGTCCGCAGTAGTATTCATGGATTTGTAGATTTAGAAGAACAAGAAAATTTGGTGATACAAGTGGATGCAGAACAAAGTTTTAATATATTAGTAGATATGCTTATTGATGGGATTTGGAGAAAATCGGAGTTAAAATGCAACAAGTAAAAGAAGTAGCTGTTATTGATGGGGTAAGAACACCCTTTATTCGAAGTAATGGGGCCTTTGAAAATTTGGCCTCACACGATCTTGGTAGATTGGCCACCCAAGGGCTGTTGAAAAAAAGTGGCATAGCAAGGGATTTAATTGAACAAGTTGTGATGGGCACAGTGATCAGTGATCCCAAGGCACCTAATATGGCAAGGGAGGTTCTACTTGGAAACTCTCTTCCCCCTGTGGCAAGTGCATTTACAGTTAGCATGGCCTGCATCTCTTCCAATATAGCAGTTGGGCTT
This sequence comes from Bacteriovoracaceae bacterium, assembly GCA_018649885.1. Taxonomy (GTDB): domain Bacteria; phylum Bdellovibrionota; class Bacteriovoracia; order Bacteriovoracales; family Bacteriovoracaceae; genus JABIHA01. The sequence continues at coordinate 103,248 of JABIHA010000020.1, read as the reverse complement.
GCTTTTGATCAAATGAGCTTGAGTCGCTACAAGGTGGCCATTTCAGGAGGGGCAGAAACACTATCTGATTTTCCTATTAGGCACTCAAAAAAAATCAGAAAGGCCTTGATTAAACTGCAAAAGGCAAAAGGTCCTGTTGACTATCTAAATGAGGTCAAAAAACTCTCAATAAAAGATTTAATCCCAGATGTTCCTTCAGTTACAGAGTTTTCTACAGGACTCACAATGGGAGCAAGTTGTGAAAGACTAGCAAAAAGAATTGGGGTTACTCGCGAAGAGGCTGATCAATTTTCACTTTCCTCACACCAAAGGGCAAGTCAGGCATGGGAAGCTGGAGAATATGAAGGTGAGGTTTGCTCAATTTCACTGGCGCCTGAATTTAAAACAATCGAGCGAGACAATGGTCCCCGAGGTGATAGTAGCCTGGAGAGTATGGCCAAATTAAGTACCTCATTTGATAGAAACTTTGGTCAAATAACGGCGGCCAACTCTTCATTTTTATCAGATGGAGGAGCAGCAGTACTTTTAATGGAAAAAGAATACGCAGCTGAACAAGGATTTTTGGCAAAGGCCATAATTAAGGATTACATCACTGCGGGGACAGAACCTTTAGATGATTTACTCCTGGGTCCAAGCCTCGCCATTACCAAGCTTCTCGAAAAAAACCACCTGTGTATTAAAGATATTGGTGTTTGGGAAATACATGAAGCATTTGCTTCACAAATGGTGGCCAATTTAAAAGTGATGGATTCAAAAACTCTATCAAAAAATATCTTTAACATTGATGCCATTGGAGAGATCCCCATGGACCAGCTTAATATTTTTGGTGGATCACTGGCGCTTGGGCACCCATTTGGTGCAACCGGAGCAAGACTCGTGATGACGGCCGCTAGCAGGCTCGCAAAGAGTGGTTCACGCTACAGCGTAGTGAGTGGTTGTGCGGCCGGAGGCCATGGGCTGGCGATGCTTTTAGAAAATCCTAATATGTAATGAATAAGGAGCAAGTGATGACAACACCCGATCATACCATCTTAAAAATTGAAGTTATTGATGAAATCGCTATTATTAGAATTAATAATCCAGGCGAAAAAGTGAATACACTAAATGAGACATTTTTAAATGAAATTGAATCTTCAATGGAATTTGTGAATAAGGCCCCAGAAGTCAAAGGCGCTGTATTTATCTCCACCAAAGAAAACTGCTTTATGGCGGGAGCAGATGTTAAAATTTTACAAGATGCAGATACCATAGAAAAAGGGGAAGAAATTCCACGTAGGGGACAAAGGGCATTTCAAAGCATTGAAGATTGTAAAAAGCCTGTTGTCGCCGCCATTCACGGTGTTTGTTTGGGTGGAGGAGTTGAAATGGCGCTTGGCTGTCACTATTTAATTGCCACCGACCATCCAAAAACTGTACTTGCCTGTCCTGAAATACTTCTAGGACTCTTTCCTGCTGGAGGTGCTCCTCAAAGGCTTCCACCAAGAGTAGGAATTCAAAAGGCCCTAGATTTAATGCTTACAGGTCGAAATATCAGGAGCAAGCAGGCCAAAAAAATTGGAATGATCGACCAAGTTGTATCTCATTGGGGTCTTCAAGAGACTTCAATGAGTGTGTGCAAAAAACTTATAAGTGGAGAGTTAGAACATAAAAATAAAACCTCTTCCACTGCCGAAAAACTACTAGAAGGAAATCCTGCTGGAAGGGCAATACTATTCAATCAGGCCAGGGCGATGATTAAAAAGAAAACCAGAGGGCTCTATCCTGCTCCTTTTGCTCTCATCAATGCTGTTGAAACTGGAATTAACAAAGGCAAACCCGCCGGCTATGAAAGAGAAATCAAAGAGTTTGGTGTGCTCACTCAATCCACCCAAGCAAAGAGCTTAATTTCACTTTTTTTTGGAAATACCAACCTGAAAAAAAATAGCAGAGGTAAACCTGAAAAAAAGGATTCAACTCTTGCTGTTATTGGGGCCGGTCAAATGGGGGCAGGCATTGGACTTGTGAGTTTATTAAAAGGAAAAGAGGTTATTTTAAAAGATGTAAACAATGAAGGGTTAGGTCGTGGAAAAAAAGTGATCTGGGATGAGCTAAATAGAAGATGTAAAAAACGTGCCATTAATTCCTTTGAAAGAGATCGCTTAATGGCAAAGCTTGGAGCTCAAACTGATCTTAAACAATTTGATCGTGTTGATTTTGTTATAGAGGCCGTTTTCGAAGATATCGATTTAAAACACAAAGTTATCGCCCAGCTTGAAGAAGTTTGCGCCGAAGACTGCATAATTGCCACAAATACCTCGGCAATTCCCATCGCAGAAGTGGCCTCAAAGGCAGCACGACCAGAAAATATTGTGGGCATGCATTATTTTTCTCCTGTTAACAAAATGCCTCTACTAGAAGTTATTGGGCATGAGAAAAACTCTGAGCAGGCAATCGCAAGGGCGGTACAAATGGGTCTTGACCAGGGAAAAACAGTCATTGTGGTCAAAGATTCTCCTGGATTTTATACCACAAGAGTCCTTGCTGCCTTGATGGATGAATCCATCTTATTATTACAAGAGGGAATAGATTTTAAAAAACTCGACAATCTTATGAAAGACTTTGGGTTTCCTGTTGGACCAGTTACTCTTTTTGATGAGGTAGGAATTGATACGGCTGCTCATATATCTGATTTTTTATCACAAAGAATTGGATCGAAGCTTCGCAATGTAAAAGATCCTATTTTAAATAAACTTAGTGAGAAAGGTCTTTACGGCAGAAAAAGTAAAAAAGGATTTTTTCTTTATGAAGATAGGCCCACTGGTCTTGCCTCTAAAATGTTTAAACCAAAAGGCAAGGAGATTAATCCTGAGGCCCTCGAGATTATTCAGCAGTATAGCCTAAAAAATAGCAGTACTTGTACAGACAATGAAATCATTCAAATGAGACTCGCTTACCGATTTATTAATGAGGCCTTAAGATGCATGGACGAAGGAGTTCTGTTGAGTCCAGTCGATGGAGACATCGGAGCCGTTTTAGGTCTTGGTTTTCCTCCAATGCTGGGAGGCCCCTTTCACTACATCGATTCTATTGGCCACGCTCACTTTAAAAAGAATATGGCGATGCTAGAAGATAAATTTGGCGAAAGATTTGAAGTTTCACCTATTTTGAATGATCATTTAGAGCGTGGAAAACTATTTCATCCAGAAGTCGATGAAGGAGCTTAGAGTGAACCTATTTGAAGATGATCAAATTCTTGAGTTTCAAGATACCATAGATAAGTGGATTACAAATTCAGTTACTCCAAATCATCCAAGCTGGGAAAAGCAAGGGATCATGCCTAGGCAGGTTTGGTGTGAAGCGGGTGAGTTAGGCCTTTTATGCCTTACTCAAGAAGAAAAGTATGGAGGCCTTGGCCTTGACTTTCGCTACTCTGCGATTATTTACCATCAATTGATGAAGGCGGGTGCTTCTGCTACGGCCGTCGGCTTTGCAGTCCACAGTGACTTAACTGCCAATTACATTAATCATTTCGGGACCCATGAGCAAAAGCTCAAATGGATCCCCGATATGGCCTGTGGCAAAAAAATTGGCGCTATTGCCATGACTGAGCCAGCAGTTGGCTCTGACCTGGCCAATATTTCTACTAAAGCTGAACTAGTCGGAGATCAGTGGGTTCTTAACGGGCAAAAAACATTTATAAGTAATGGTATGAGCGCTGACATTATAGTGGTGGTTGCCAGAACAGAGGCCACCCCTGGAAAACCACATGCTGGAATCTCCCTTTTTGTAGTTGAGCGAGATACACCTGGATTTAGTAGTGGAAACTGCTTTAATAAACTGGGCCTAAAAGCTCAAGATACCTGTGAGCTCTTTTTTGAAAATTGCAAAGTTCCAAAAGAAAACCTGCTGGGTAAAGCAGGGGAGGGATTTGTCTATTTAATGAAAAACCTTGGTATTGAACGCCTGGGAATTGCAGTTATGTGTATGGGACAGGCCCTTGGTGCCTTCGAGACGACGCTCAAGTACACAAGTGAGCGAAAGGCCTTTGGAAGGCAAATAGCAAGCTTTCAAAACTCAAAGTACAAACTTGCTGAAATGAAGATGAATTTAGATGTGGGATACGCCTATATTCAAAAATGTTACCGCGAGTTTCTGGAAGGCAAAGATATTACCGTTTCAGCCTCTAGTGCCAAACTTTGGGCCAGTGAAATGAGCTCTAAGTTGATTGATGACTGTCTCCAACTTCACGGAGGATATGGCTATATGGATGAGTACCTTATTTCCAGGTTGTATCGGGACAATCGAGTTCAAAGAATCTACGGCGGCACAAGTGAGATCATGAAAGAGGTCATCGCCAAATCAATTTTGAGCAATTAATTATGACTGACGAAAAATAGGCACTTTATCTTTTTTTTCTATCAAGGTATCGGTCTTTTTTATTGAGCTGTCCTGAGGAGAGGCCATACTTTTCAAAAACTCCAAGGGATTTTTTGAGTGTTTGGGAATCCATATCACCTTCCAGGAAATCTAAATAAAGAGATATCTTTTTAATTAGCTCATCACCTCTTTCAAATAATGCTTCAAACCTAAACTCACGAACTCCAAGCGATGTTACTTTTTCGATCAACGAAGATGCTGATTGAGGTGTGCCATTAAACATAGTATTTCGGCACTCGCTATCGGCCTTAATGAAGTGGGTATTCCCAAATTGGTCACGAAGCTCAAGCTTATGTTTTTCACAGGGTTTTCCACAGTCTTTAAATGAACTTCCCTTACTTAGAAAAGCAGCAAACACACAATGCTCCATATGAAATGAGGGCATATACTGATGGAGAGTCAATTCAAAATCTACTCTAGGGCAGTTTTCAATGAGATCAACAACTTGATCTGAATTGAGATCATAAGAAAGGGAAAGTGTGTCGAAGCCTTTTTCAAATAGATGCATTGCACTTAGAGAATTAGTGACATTGAGAGAAAAATCTCCTCTAACCGGAATGCTACTTTGGTTTTCTTTTAAAAATTGCACGGCCCCCAAATTGCGGGCCAGTATGAAATCAGGACTCAGACGAATTAAAGACTTCATGTGGTGATATTCACCTGGCCTTAAAATTCTATTGGTAGCGATTCCACAAGGAATTTTTGCGGCCTTGACAAGTGATAGTGCTTTACCGTAATCGGCTCCAAATTCAAAGTCTAGTACTATACTTCCAATCCTTGAGCATTCATTAAAGCTTAGAAGGTCTTCGACTTGCTCAATACAGCGCACCAGAATATTGAGCACTGGCGCTCTCTTGGGTGAAGTCACAAGGTGAGGTAATTCAAAATTTTCAATTTGATGATCCTCTATTGATGTTCTTTTTGCCGCAAGCTCTGAACAGGCCAATTTTCTTAAAACTTTGAGAGCTTTATTGGGAAGAAAAGGTGTATTACCTGATTGATTTATCTGAAGATCGCCTACACAAAAGACACTTCCGCCAAGTGAGCTAATTTCTTTTTTTACTTTTTCTATATCTTGTTCTTTTTGTGCCTCTTGTAGAAGCTCGGGGGATTTTACTTTTACACAATTTACACCATCACTCATTTCAAGTTCTGCATATTCTCCAGCATGGGCCTTTAAAACGATATTCACAGGGATCTTTTTTTGTTTTCTCTTATCATCAATTACTTGGTCGAGTTCTTTATATAGAGTGCTAGAGCTATTGAGATAAACCTCATTTCCACACTCAATTAGGCGCTGGTCAAAATCATTAGAGAAGCTGACAAGAAATTCGTGGTCGTTTGTTTGACTGCATTCATAAACCTTAGAGCCTACTTCTGCATTTTTTGAAGTGATAAAAAGAAGCCCATCTCCCTTATTAATTTGGTGATGAGAGCTTATCAGCAGTGATTTTCCCTTTTGAACTAAAATCTTACCTACTAGGAGTCCACGGTTTGAGCCAAATCTACCATCCACAAGCTTTTGGTGTTGAACTCCATCAAGCCAGCCAGAGTAAAGGCCTCTAGAGTAAGTAATGGCCATAGGTGATATAAGTTCCCTGGGAACTGTCTTCGAAGGGCCCAGGGTTTTATCTCGGTATGCCTTATATGACTTTGCCGCTTGGGCCACATAATGGGCCCCTTTGAGTCTTCCTTCAATCTTAAACGAGTCAACTCCTATCTCCATCAACTGAGGGAGTTGTTCAAGCCCACATAGGTCTTGAGGTGAAACAAGATAGCTTCTATCCACTAGATCTTTTTTCTCACCATCCACAAACATATCGTATTCAAATCGACAGCTTTGGGCACATTGCCCTCTGTTAGCACTTCGTCCGCCAATGGTCTCACTGGTAAAGCATTGCCCTGAATAGGCGACACAAAGTGCTCCGTGAATAAAAACTTCAAGCTCACAGTCGGTGTTTTTTTTAATAGTTTCAATATCAGAGATGGAGTTTTCTCTCCCAAGAACAAAACGACTAATTCCTAAATCAGATAAAAAACGAATAGCAAGATCACTTGTGACACTCATTTGAGTTGAACCATGAACTTCCTGCCAGGGAGCAATGGTTTTAATCATTTTAATGAGACCCAAATCTTGTACTATCAGTGCATCAGGGCCAAGGGCCAAAACTTGCAATAGGGCCTGATGGGCACTTTTTAGTTCTCTTTCAAAGATCACTATATTAAAGGCCACATGAACTTTTACACCATAAAGGTGACAAAGATTTATCATCTCGCCAAGGTGTTCAAAACTAAAATCCTCAGTTCTTCCGCGCGCATTAAACTGTGGCATGCCCACGTAAATGGCGTCTGCTCCGTGGTGGATGGCCGCAAGGCACATGCGCATATCACCGACAGGAAGGAGTAGTTCTGGAATACTTTGAGATCTCATAGAAAAGCTCATATCACGAGAGTCAGACAATGCCCATAGTCATTTACTGAAACACTTAGAGAATTTATGCCACACTTGAGATTTTTTATATGTGTTACTTGGCACAATCTTTGCTCTTTAGTTACCTAGAATAAAGAAATGCAAAAATAAAATTTATTGAGTATGTGTATTTTCATAGTCTTAGTTTCCACGAAGGAATTAGCTCTGAGAAGAAAATGTACAAACTCTATAATTTGGTCATATTGGGGGAATTATGAAGCTAGCACTGATTTTACTACTTTTAAGCACAAGTACCCAGTTATTTGGTAATACCGAAGAGACCAAAATGGCCTGTTTTGAAGTTAGCGATGAATGCTATGAGATAGTAGCATTAAGTTACAATAGTCTCGAGCAAGTTTATCTTAGCCAGCTTACCTTTATTCCACCCGTACTTAGAATTAAAATTGAGGGTATTGAAAGTGATCTACAACTTGATTCTTCTGGAGATTTTAATTATGTGTGTAAAGCTCTCGGAATCAAGGTTTGGGGAGACATAGTGGAGAGTCTAGGTGCTTATATAGATGAAGGAATTAGTTATGAGAGTGCTCCAAGTGAAGAAATCACTTTTAGTATTGATGGTGCTGGAAAGGTAAAACTACTTCGAAACTCCACTCAAGTTTTCAAAAGGCTTGATTGTAGCTATAGGGAAAAACCCCAAACCCCAAATTTATACAATGGAAATTCTGATTATTGGGGAAGAAGAGGCTCGCAAACCAGTACAGGCGGATCTTGGACTGAGTAGCCAAAGAACATACCAGCAAATTGAAGTTTAAATCCGCTCCGATCTTCAGTATGGTCGCATGGGAAGTTGTGTCGTTATAGGCATTGACTATGATAAGCATCGTTCTTATTAAGTGTTGTTATTTCCCTCTCAGTATTATTCTCTCGTCAGGAATTTGGGAGGATAGAAATGGAACAAGCAATTTTAAGTGAAGAAAATTTAGCAAGCACGATTTTCTTTCTACTATTAAAGTTAAGTAATACACCAGAAAGCAAAGCAGGCGACATCGACTACTGGAGTGTTCCTCTTTATAGAAAGATGTACAAACAATGTCTTGAGGACAAAAAGCTAACTTTTATTCTTCCTGCTTTTCCGGCCAAGAGCTCAAACCCAGAAAAGACTAGTGGCCCGCTTCCAGATTTAGGTGAAATTCTGGCCTTGAAAACTCTCAATGATTTTTGCCATGAAGTTTCTAAAATTTATGGACCAGGCATTGAAATCACCATCTGCTCAGATGGGCGTGTTTTTAATGATATTGTTTTTGTAAGTGATTACGATCTACAGCTCTATAAGAGCAAAATTTCCGAAATTATTGAAATTCATGGTTTTTCTTTTTTAAAGACCTATGACCTTGATGATTACTACAAAAATAGCATGAGCTACAAATCAATGAGAGAAGAGTTCTGTCATGATTTTTCACAAAGTATTGAGGATATTAAGTTTAAGGTAAGAGAAGACTATCAGTACAGAAATATTTTTAATGGACTCCACCGATTTTTAAAAGAGGATATGAATGTTCTTCGAGGTGATCTATCAAGAAATCAAGTTGCAAAAGAATCCAAGACCCTTGCCTATCAGTTAATACAACGTTCCGGCGCTTGGGATAAGCTGCTATCGAGTTGTTTTGAAGAGGCACTACGATTGTCTATTCACCCATATCCAATCGAGCACAAAAAATTTGGAGTGAAACTTGTTCCGTCCTCAGAAAGGTGGGCAACGCCCTGGCACAATGTGGTTGTTAAAAGAGATGGAGAGTATCAACTGATGAAAAAAAGGGAAGCTCTTGAAATGGGTGCGGTGGAGAAGAAGTTGGGTGGAAAATATGTCTACTTCGAGTAATTTTAATTTTACCACAAATGAACTCACCACAAAAGGAATTGTTTGTCTTGAAAATCAAAGCTTTAATGACCAAGAGCTTCTCGAATTGGCCCATACTTTAAGTTCACGCAAAGACAAGGCACTACTAGAATGGGATTTCGGACCTATAATGGAAATGAAGTTCAGCGCCTCAGCAAAAAACTACTTATTCTCAGAAGAAGAGGTTCCTTTTCATTGGGATGGTGCTTTTTTAAAAGAGCCAAAGTACTTGATCTTTTTTTGTACTGAATCTTCTGGTGGTGCGGGAGGCGAGGGGATGTTCTGTGATACCCGCGGGGTTTACCATGCGCTTTCTGGTGATGAAAAAAAACAACTTCAAAAGCTGAAATTAGAATATAAGACAGAAAAATTGGCCCACTATGGAGGCTCCATAGAAGTGCCTGTTTTACAAAATCACCCCGATACTGGAGAAAAAATACTTCGTTTTGCTCTGCCCGTTCAGAGCAAAAAAAATCCAGTGACTAGAACCATCCTCTCAGGAAATGAGAATTTGTGTTTGAGAATTGAGGAATTACTGAGAGATGAAAACCATATCTACCAGCATACTTGGAAAAAAGGTGATCTTCTTATTGTAGATAATTTTTCTTATATCCACGGCAGGCATAGTCTTGGTGAAAACCTTAGAAGGAGCTTCAAAAGAGTTCAAGTACTATAAAAGGAACCTAAAATGAGACAAAGAACTGGGCAATCATTCCATCAATTTAAAAGAGAAGCAAATGTTGCAACCTTTCCCAATGATTTTTCTAGGCATGTGAATTTTGAAAATCGTCCTTATTTTTGGCCTGCTGGTAATTTTCATGTGGTCACTGACTTAGGGGAGGCAATGGAGGCACTCAAAAACCCACTACTAAGTGCGGATAGATCTAGCTTTTTTATCTCAAGAATGCCCAATATGGATTTGTCACTGATTGAAGACTTTTTTTCGGTAGTTAGTAAAATGATGGTAATGAGTGATGGAGAAGATCATAGCAGGAAAAGACAGGCCGCCCAGCTTGGTTTTGAAGATCACGTTTTAGATAAGTTTCGAAGTAAAGTTGCCATAAGCGTAGATTCCCTTTTAGAAAGTGCACTATCAAAAAAAGATGTAAATTTTTGTGATGATGTGGCCAAGCGACTTCCATCTACTGTTTTGGCAGACCTATTTTGTATTCCTGAACAAGACCGCGTGGAATTCTATAATAACTCCATCGCCATGACTGCATTTTTCGGAGGGGGGACTGGCTATGAAAATGAGGACGGCATTAAAGTCAATAAAGCTGCATCTACCTTAAAAACTTATTTTTCTGAGCTTATTGCAAAAAGAAAACAAATGCCTGGTGAAGACTACATCTCCTCGCTACTCAAGGCCCAAGATAGGTTTAATTTGTCAGATGGCGAAATCATTTCACAAGCTATTATGATGCTGGTAGCAGGACAGGTCACCACTACTGATCAAATGTGTAATAATATGTTCTTACTGGCCAGTAGTTTGGAAGACCAAATTGCATTGAAAAACAATCCATCACTAATTTCCAATGCTCTGGAAGAATATAACCGTTTTGATCCTGCTGTTACATTTATTTTTAGAGTTGCAAGACAGGCCACACAAATAGGGGACCAACATATTAAAGCAGGAGATACCGTTTTTATTTCAAATCATTGTGTCAATCGAACGGGTCTTGACCATGGAGAGCAAATAAATATACACAGAAAAGGCATTCAACATATGGCCTATGGTTATGGAGCTCATTTTTGCATAGGAGCAAAACTAGCAAGAATGGAAATGAATTTACTTTTTAAAACCTTAATTACCAAGTATCCGCACCTAAAGGTGAAAATGGCCAGTAGAGATCACTATTCACTTTCATTTTCTGGATTTGATCAGTTGATATTGGAAAAAGTGCAATGAACCACCCCATGATTTCCTATTGGAATCAAGCCTATGTGAATTTTAGAGTTCAGGAGAATTGTTTCTTTGTTCCCCAGATGAAAGATCCTATCTTGTCACCAAGGTTTCAGCAAACTGGGGGGGATCACTTTAACAGGATTCAGGCGCTAGAGGAGCCCGTTGAAGAATTCTCTGGATATACAGTACGAAATAATTTTTACTTGGCAAGTTTTACAACAAGGCCATCAAAGAAAAGGGACGAGTTTTTGGTAGAGAGCTTGAGTGAGGCCAGCAAAAGAGCTGCGTACTGGAGCCTATTGGATGATGGATTTAAAAAAGATGTTGATTTTCTTAAAGGGCTGATGACTTTTCTTCCTGATCTGAGTGCTGAGTTTAAAGTGGGATATATTTTAGAAAATGATATTCCTATTAGTTGTGTCACTATCGGAACCACAAAAGGGGAGGCCGTTTTGTTAAGTGGAGTGGTACACCAAAACTATAGAAATCAAAAATATAGTCGAAAGTTGCATGAGCTAGTCAACAATGTGGCGCACGAGGGTGGTTCAAAACAATGTTTTTTTTGGACTCATTCAAAAAAAATAATCAATTATGCTGACCAGGTACATCGTTATTTGGTTTATACAAAAAACAAGGAGAAATGATGAAGAATTTAATTTTAGCTATTTTTATTTCAGTGCCCGGCATGGCCAGTGAACTCGATATTTCTAGAGCGATTACTACGAAACAAAGAAGTGCCACTGTAAGCTGTCTAAGTAATGGTTCTGGTGGAACTCCCATCAGTATTTCATTTTCGGCCCGGCACTCAGGTGGAGCGCTATATTCAGGAGTTCTCACCTCTGTTGGAAATCAATTTCATGTGTTCAACATTTCTCTTACAAATGAAACCACTGATGCTACCCAGATAAAGTTTGATTTCTCGGGCGTAAGTACACCTGATATATCCATTAAGGGTTCCATGTATGTGGATCTGAAAGAAATTGAAGTTGGCGGAGAAAAATTGAAAATACCTTCTGGTAATGGAGTGATCGACCTAGCCGTTAAACCGAAGTTAAGCACCGTTGTATTTGATAAGTATGTCCTTTCTGACTGTGTTGGAATGGTAAAGTAGTCAATTAAAAAGGGTAAGTGAAATCGCACTTACCCTTATTCAAAATTCGATGCCCCTAATTGTGGGTTTTCCCTATTATTACAAAAGGAATTCCACTTTCAGAGCTAACTTTATCTAAAATGTGAGAGTTCATAAGTTTCGACTGGTCTTCAAAAATGATCAGATCAGCTCCAGCATTTTTACCTATTTTTATTATTTTGTCACCAATGTCATCTGCATCTGTGCAAGTGAAATGGGTCTTGATTCTCTCATCTGCATAGGGGAGAGATTTCATAATCTGTCCCATTTTAATTTCTGCTTCCTTGAAATTTTCTCGAATACTGTCCTCTACTGAACTCAAGTTTAAAAGTATCTGCCAAATCGCTGCCGGTTTAACTACATGAACGACTTCTAAGTTTGCACTTATGGATTTAGCAAATTCGTTTGACCAGGCAAGTACATTTCCTGAGTGCTCATCTCTTAAACTTGATGCAAGTAATACCTTTTTTATGGAATTCTGTGTAGGTTCCATTTCACTTTGCTGCTCACTTTCTTTAAAGGTTTTGTACATGGAGATCCTAGCAAAAGTCTCCCCAATTACATCTCCCTGCTCGAAATACATACCTCTCACATTGATTACATTCTCACCATCACGCTCGATTAGTTGATTATCCAAATCCATATCCCACCTCCTGTATACTACTATTGGAAAGTAAGGGATGCGATATTGAAATGATTTAGGTTCGAATATAAATTGATTTTTATTGGTGATTTTTGAAGGAAAGAAAAATTAACCTAGGAAAATATTAGCATCTTCATTCATCACTATCAAACGAATTTACTTTCAAAAAGTGAGCTTAAGCTTTGGACCACTTATGATGATTTTAGATGGTCCAAAGAATCTCAAGAATTTATTCATTCGACATGATTGAGTGGTAAAAATCTACTCCCCTGGCGTAGAGACTTTCTTTTTGTCCTTGCTCTCCTTCTACGATTTGATTACTTACCCCATTGTCTTTTTGGTTGTACTGTCTGACTGCAAGGCAAGCGTCGAGACTTGGTGTCAATCTCATACAGGTTTTGATCTCAGAGCTGATGATAGATCTGACTTGTCCAGGACAGTACTTACTAAATTCGTGTGCCAAACCAAATCCTTTAAGGCCCTTGAAGCATTCGGGAACACATCCAACACCATCAGCAAGACATTCACTTTTTTGGTCACGGGCCAAAAGTTCAGGGAGCTCTCTATGAATATTACCAAAATTACATTTAAAAGCGTTTTCAATATCCCATTTTCCTGCTTCATCTAGTGTGGCAGAACATACAGTGTAGCGTAAGCTTAATAGGTGGCTTCTATTTTTTATAGACTTACAATAACCTAGAGGAAATGATCTTTGATCATCTAGAGGAGATTTTCTTGCTTTTGTCATGCAAGCTTCAAGTTGAGGTTTTTGTTTTAAGGCACCAAGTAGTTGTTTATCAAAACAGCCTTCAACTGAGCCTCTTTGTCCTTTAACCATTGTAAGATTTCCTACTCGGCTTTTGTTCCAGTAATTTCCCTGTTTCATGTATTTTCCACATTCAGAAATTGCAGTGAATTGTTTATCAAGATAAGTTTTATTGGCATTTAGTTTTCTGTAATCACATTGTGATCTGAGAGAGGCTTCATGATCTACACTATTTGAATTGACACCTTTATAGAGCTGAGAGCATTTCAGAAGGTTTTGAAACGCTGGAGGCATCGTTTCCAGTGCAAAAAAATCTGAGATTTTACGAGGAAGTTTCAAGTTATCGTTAAAGGCATGAAGCTCCCTTTGGTACTCACGGTTTTCTATTTGAAAGGCCTGCTGTCTTCTTTTGTATACAGCACCTGCTGCGGCAGTTGCTCTACTCATTCCCTGTGGAACTGAGGGACCATCTTTAAAAAATACATCTTCATTTGTATACTCTGCATAGGTTGGCCACTTAGGTTTTTCGGGGGGAGTTGGTCTTGTAAGTGCAGGAGAGGGAACGAGGGTCTCGCCTGCACTTAATCCATAACCAGTCCTGCAAAAATCTTCCCCATCCACATACGGAATATTTTCGCGGGCCCATCCTTGGCAGTTAAGTTCTGCACTATCTTTTTGATCGTCAGTTAATTGATAATTAGTTGCTCCGCACGTAAGTGAAATGACCCAAACAAATAGGCTTATTGCTAATTTTGCTGTTTTCATGGTTTTTCTCCTCATTAAGTGCGTTGTATAGATAAAGTATATGAAAATTGTGGAACACAAAAAATTAAGAAATTTGTCATAGATTAAATTTGTTTAATTCCAGTGGGTATAAATAATTGTTCTTTATAAGGTACTGGCCTGTAAAATTTGTATAGCTATGTAATTGAGTTTTCATTATCAAAAGCAACATTATATTACTTCATTTGATAGATGATCTATTTTCATATAGTGATTGGAAGGAAAGTCATTTTCACCATGGAGAAAAAATGAAATATATTGCGATACTCGCTCTAAGTTTAATATCTTTTAACTCATTTGCCGGTTCAACTATTTGTGCCGGACCTTCTGTTCACTATTCATCAGTATTTGGTGACTTTGGAGCAGAGCCACCCAAGGGAATGGTGATTGGAGGGGTATTTCTATCTATAAATGGTGAATTGAAGGCAAAGGAGACGCGTATTTCAAGGATGGCCTCAGTTGGGAGTTTTGATCTTGAGCTAAGCTTTACTAATAATGTGAGTCTTGCAGGAGATGGAAATCAGCTAAAGGGATCTTCAGTTTATAGCGCTAATATTCAGGTTGTTGATCCCACGGCATTGGTACCCTTAATTGAAAATGAACCAGTTATTTGTAAGACAACTTGGCTCATGGCGCCATAGTTCGTTGCGACTGCCTAAGTGCTTGAATATATAACAAGTATTGATTAGTTTTTGCTATGACGTCTTTGATTTAATTAATTTCAATAATTTATGTACTTAAGCGATAATGGATTCCGTAACAAGGAAATCATTATGTCAGAAAGTGAAAATTTTAAGGTAGCAGTTGTTGGTGGTGGATCTTCCGGAGTAATGGCGGCGCTTCGAGGGGTCCTAAATAACGATCAGGTTGTTCTCTATACAGGTTCTGCAAAAGCTAAGAAAAAATCAAGGGCCCTGTGGGTGGGAAAAGTCGAAAATATGCCCGGTCACCTTGATTATAAAAAAGGGATTGTGAATCCAAGTATGGAGACCCTTAAATGGATTGCTAGTAGTCCCTTCGCAAGTTTGCTCACCCAGGTGAAAAGCTCTGTCAGCGAAATCATAAAAAACTCAAATGGCACATTTACAGTGAAAGATGAAAAGGGCGGCGAGGAAACTGTTTTTGCCGTTGTACTCGCCACTGGGGTTATGGATGTACAACCAAATATTGGTGGATCAATTGAGCCTATTTTGCCTTTTGCCAATGTTCAATTGGTTGATTACTGCATCCGCTGTGATGGCCATCATGTGCTTGGGAAAAAAACTTCAATTATCGGAGGAGGGGACGGTGCTGCATGGGTCGCGATTTTACTGAAAGAGCGTTATGACGTGGCGGATATGACTATTATTACCAATGGTGACAAACAAGAGTTTTCCGAAGAAATAAAGAAGCTGATCTCTGCATATGAAATAAAAGTTGAATATTCTCCCATTAGTGAAGTCAATGGAAACCACAAGGAGTTAAGGCTGGACGGCTTTGTTTTAGAAGATGAAACATTAGTTGCCTCAGATATTGCTTTCGTTTCTCTTGGAATGATTGTCTATAACGAGCTGGCAAAGAGTTTAGAGCTAGAGCTTGATGAAAGAGGCTTTGTTAAAACACACAAGCTTAGTGAGTCTTCAGTTGAAAATGTTTATGCAGTAGGCGATTTACAAGCGGGCAAGAAAAACCAAATTTATACAGGTTGGGATATTGCAGTAGATGCAATGGATTCAATCAACTCAAAAAAACGAAGAATGCGTAGAGAAAAAATTCTCAATTCTTAAAAAGGAAATATTTATGTTAGAAAACAAAGAAGGACAAAGAATTCCAGAGGTAGTCTTTAAAACTCGCCGCGAGGGTGACTGGAAAGATATATCAACAAAAGATATATTTGCTGGAAAAAAAGTAGTGGTTTTTTCGTTACCTGGTGCTTTTACACCAACATGTTCGTCAACTCATCTGCCACGTTACAATGACCTTGCCCCCATTTTTAAAGAAAATGGAATTGATGAGATTGTTTGTCTCTCTGTCAATGATGGATTTGTTATGGAAGCTTGGGGAGTAGACCAGGAAGCTGAAAATATTAATTTAATTCCCGATGGAAATGGAGAGTTTTCACAAGGCATGGGAATGCTGGTTGATAAAGCGGCCATCGGATTTGGAAAGAGGTCATGGAGATATTCAATGCTTGTTAATGACGGAGTTATTGAAAAAATGTTTATTGAGCCTGATAAGCCAGGTGATCCCTTTGAAGTAAGTGATGCCGATACAATGCTAACTCATATTAATCCTAAAGCTGTGACAACAGAAGGGGCAACTGTATTTTCCAAGCCAGGATGTCCTCATTGTAAAAGAGCCAAGGATTTACTGAACGAAAAAAATATTAAATTCACTGATATTGAAGGCGTTCGCACTCAGACTCTTAAAAGTATGGGTGGTTCAGGTACATACCCACTTGTTTTCCTCGATGGAAAGCTCATAGGTGGTGCTGATGATCTGGCCTCTGCTCTTTAAGTAAAATGATTGGGTGCTTCTTCTAGATAGCACCCAACATTTGGTTGTTTTGTTCTCATAAGCAGTGATAGAATACTTCAATGAAGAAGAGATTGAATGAAATCGTCAATGAGACTAATACTCCTCAGGGGAGGGCTTTTAATTGGTTCATCCAAATTCTTATTTTAGCATCTATTATCCAGCTTACCGTTGAGACTGTCCCAGAGTTTTCCAATTACAAGAATATATTTCATATAATCGAAATCATTTTGACTTGCGCATTTGTTATTGAGTATCTCCTTAGAGTGAGTGTGGCGGAATCAAAATCTAAATTTATTTTTAGTTTTTATGGGTTGGTGGATTTCTTTGCCATACTTCCCACTATATTATCAGCCGGCCTATTTGATCTTAGGTTTATAAGAGCATTTAGATTTCTAAGAGCGATACGAATATTCAAGTTGGCCAGGTATGCCAAAGCGATGGAGCGCCTACACAATGCTTTTAAAAGTGTGAAAGAGGAATTAACTGTATTTTCAATTCTCTCGCTAATTATTTTATATATTTCGTCTGCAGGAATTTATTTTTTCGAACACAAGGCACAGCCAGAACAATTTAAGTCAATTATTCATAGTTTTTGGTGGTCACTGTCAACTTTAACTACTGTTGGTTATGGAGATGTATACCCGGTAACTCCTGGAGGAAAAGTATTTACTTTTTTTATTCTCGTGCTGGGTATTGGGATAGTTTCAGTTCCTGCAGCTCTTCTGGCCGCTGCTTTTCAAAGGGATAATACAAACAATAAATTGCCATAAATCTAATTTAATTCTCCCCCTCAATAAATAGGCGACTAAAACACTTCTGGATTTAAATAGCTAATACTTTGGATCCAAATTTCCGAAAATTAATGGTGAAAATAACCTTCAATAACATCCGGAGATCTCAGTGATTCGATTAGTTTTCATTGTATTTGCATTTCTTTTTATAGCGCCGATATTTTCTCAAATTGATACCTCTTCAGGTCCAGGGGCCAGCTTAGGTGGTGTATCACCTGAGTTTGATTTTGGAGGGACAACTGAACCTAAAATAAGAATCCTTGAGCCTACTACTGGAAGTGTAAAGGGGGCAGTGGCAAGCTACCCTGTGAGGTGTCTGATTACTGGAGTAAGTGATCCATCAAACTACAAGTATTATGTAAATGGAAAAAGATATCGAGGTTCATTTCAGGCCTATGGAAGTCGTCCCAACGCTTGGGAGTTTACCGTCCCTGAGATTGATAACTATCCACTAACAGACTCCTCTGGATCATCGGCACCAGATGCGAGCATATACCCTCGCTTTCCATTTCGAAATGATTTAGCATATGGCTGGGACAAAAAGGTAAGGCCTGTTTTGGCCGAAATTATAAGTAATACTCAAGATTTAAGAGACCTTGACCTCTATGTTGCCAGAGATATGACCACATTTATAGATACAAGGTGGGGTAATAGCTCAATGCCCATGATATGGAAAGATGATACCATTATTGATAACTCCATTGCTTTACAACTAACACCTGACTTTATTACAGAACTGAGTGATGAAGTTGAAAAAAATATTCCTCATTCAACGTTGTCTGATCCTAATACCGTTTTTAACTTAGTTGAGGCCAGTGAACCAATGGTGTCTGGCTCTTATACCGATTGTATTAATTGGACAGATTTAGAAGAGAGTTTTCAAGATCAGTTTCGAAGTGAATTACGTAGACTTAAAGCATTAGCAGTGGCAGCTCCATATGCCAGCAGTGGTGATAGAAAATTTCAGTTTTGTGTGACTTCTTTTTCTGCAAAATTATCGGGATTGGGTCGAATTGCCCCTTCGGATGTTGATGTTGATATTGACCCATCGGTTGATCCAATTAAGGTGAGTTACGAATTTGATGACGTTTCCCATCAAATTTCAGTGAAAATGGAGTACAAAATAAAGCACAGATTGAATCCTGTGATTTTTGAGAATATTACTTCTGGATCTCGTACAGAGTGTACTATTGCAGGAGAGTCGGATATTAGCTTCTCAAATAAAAGATTAAGGTTTATTGATTCTAGTGAAGATTTGAAAGTTAATGGAAATAGTTTTTCAGGGTCCTCTGATTCGAGATCTATTGATAGTCGCTCAGGGCTTTGTGATATGGATGAATTAAATTCCACTGCCAGAACTTTAAATCAAAACGCCGCAGATATGGTTTTAAATTATTACGAATCTATCTTAAACAATGGTCAGCCTAGGCATCATTTTGCCAGATCTCTTGAAAGCGCATTGTATTCTGTTGAGATGGGGAAAAATACTACTGAGCGCGGTTCCAGAATTAGAGCGCTTGTAAATCATGATTTTGTCCGTGGGGATTCGACAGATTGCCACGATGGTCAGATTGGTCTTTATTCAATTTATCCTTTTAAGGCCACTACCAGAAGTACTACTACTTTTGACCACTGGGTTAGCTGGGGAGATGATCTAGGTTCAGTGGGAAGTATAGAGGAAATAAAATATCCTTCCAATTGTTCAATTGTAAGTCGAAATGATGATGATGTTGTTTTTGGACCATCATTTGACGCCTCAGTAATGCTAACGACAAGTCCAATTAATATGATTTTGTGGAGTCGTAGTAAGTCTGGTTTTTCTTTTGATTTTCTGGGCTCAAGAGATGCAATTGTAGAGTCAATTGCTGATGAGTTGGAATTAGATGACTATGAATCATTAAAATTTAAAGTGGAGCTAACAATACCACCATTTTTAGGTTTTGAATGGCACTTTAATATTGGTCAAATCGAAATTACGGCCTACCGGATTGAAGGTGGCAGTGAAACGACACTTTTTAAGGCAATTGCCAATGTATACAACACCAATACAACTCTTCCAATGATTGGTGATACCAATGATAATTGGGATGCTCTTTCTTTAAACCTTGTTAGTGAGTACTACTCTGTAGCATCAAATGAATTCAAACCGGGAGCGACGCAGTTAAGGAATGCTTTTCATTTGCATATAGAAAACAAAATTGGTGAAGAACTTGAAAATTCTTACAAATATTTGGGGGCCCCAGAGTATGCTAATACTCCTCCTGATGGTGGTGCACCTTTTAGGCCAGTTGCTGGGAGCTATAAAACTGAGATCAACAAGGTGTTTATTCCTCTAAATTATTCGCGTTCCACTACTCCTTAGGGGGCGCGCACCGCGCATAGGGTATCGTCATTTGGCGTGAGAGATGGTATTGATTTAACGAAAAATCAAGCTACAAAAGTGAAGCCAAAATGACACAAAAAAGAGTAAAAAGACCCGTAATTAAAGAGTTCAATAATATCCAAATTATCGGTGCTAAAGAGCATAATCTCAAAAATATTGATGTGGAAATCCCCAAGAAAAAACTTGTTGTTATAACCGGTGTTTCTGGTTCGGGGAAATCATCTCTGGCCTTTGATACCATCTATGCTGAGGGACAGAGACGATATGTTGAGTCTCTTTCTTCTTATGCCCGTCAGTTTTTGGGACAAATGGAAAAGCCCAAGTATGACACCATTCGTGGACTATCTCCCACTATTGCTATTGAACAAAAATCAGCAAGTAAAAACCCTCGCTCTACTGTTGGAACCATTACAGAAATTTATGACTACCTAAGAGTTTTATTTGCAAGAGTCGGTACCCAGTATTGTCACATATGTAACAAAGAGGTGGGAAGAGGAACTGCTCAGAATATGGTTGAGCAAATACTGAAGATTCCCCAGGGCACAAAGTTTCTTCTAATGGCCCCTGTTGTTGAAAATCGTAAAGGGGAATTTAAAGATCTTTTGATCAATATTAAAGCGGATGGTTTTTCAAGAGTTAGAATTGATGGTGTTGTTCAACCGATAGGGGATGTGCAATCACTTGCAAAGAATAAAAAACACAATTTAGAAGTCGTCGTCGATCGACTAGTTGTCAAAAAAGGGGAGGCATTCACTAAAAGGCTTCTCGACAGTCTTGAGCTTGCCTTAAAGGTTGGGGCTGGACAGTTGATCGTACACGTTGAAAACCGTGAAGATATAAAAATGAGTGAGGCAAGGAGTTGCTGTGGTCACGCTTTCCCAGAGCTTATTCCCCAGCTGTTTTCGTTTAATTCTCCACACGGAATGTGTGAGACCTGCAACGGCATTGGAAGTGTGATCTCAATTGATGAGAAAAAGATTATCACTGATCCCAATTTGTCTATTAGCATGGGAGCAGTTCGTCCATGGGACAATTACTTTGATAGTCGCGGTCGTAAAAAAGAGATGTCATGGGGACTTGCTAGAATTAATGCTCTTGAAAAAGATTGGAAGCTTGACCTAAACAAACCGTGGAATAAACTTCCCAAAAAATTAAGACAGCGGGTTTTGGATGGGAGTACGGATCCTAGGTATGAGCTGAGCCTGTCTTGGGATGGTGACAATGGAGAGTATCACTGGAATGCTAATTACGAGGGACTCATAACAAGGCTTATGCGTCTTTATATGAAACATCAAACTCAGGGGCGAAAGTCATGGGTTGCAAAATATACTTCAACTCTTGGATGTGCTGATTGTGCAGGCCAAAGACTTAAAGCAAGTGTTAACTCCATTTTGATTAAGAAAAAATCGATAAATGATATAACTGCACTGAGCATTGGTGACGCCCATATATTTTTCTCAAAGCTCAAGCTTACGGGAAATGAAAAGCTGATCTCTGAAGAGCTTTTAAAAGAAATCACAACTCGCTTAGGGTTTTTAGTTAATGTGGGTCTCAATTACTTGAGTCTTGATCGAAGTGGACCTACTCTATCAGGAGGAGAGGCTCAAAGAATACGACTTGCCTCTCAAATTGGAAGTGAGCTTACTGGAGTTCTCTATATTCTCGATGAGCCCTCTATTGGTCTTCACCAGAGAGATAATATTAAATTAATAGAAACGCTTTGCCACCTGAGAGATATTGGAAATTCGCTACTGGTAGTTGAACACGATCAAGAAACCATGGAATCAGCTGACTGGATTTTAGATATAGGGCCTGGTGCCGGTAGACTTGGCGGTCAAGTGATAGCGGAAGGAACTCCTGCTCAACTCAAAAGAAATAAGCGTTCTATTACAGGAAAGTTTTTGTCCGGAAAAGAAAAAATGGCAATTCCTGATGAGAGGCGAGTACCAGGGGACGATTGGATAAAAATTCTTGGGGCCAACGCCAATAACCTTCAAAATATTGATTGTGATATTCCTCTTGGACTTTTCACTTGTGTCAGTGGAGTTTCCGGTGCAGGAAAGTCTTCACTTATTAATCAAATTCTCTATCCAGCTCTGAGTAAAATGCTTCACAATACTGATATAGAAGTAGGGGAGCACAGTGAAATTCAAGGCCTTGAAAACCTTGATAAAGTTATCAATATAGACCAGAAGGCCATTGGTAAAACACCTAGGAGTAATCCAGCGACCTATACCAAACTCTTTGATCATATTCGTGATCTCTTTGCCATGGTGCCAGATGCCAAGGCCTTAGGTTATAAAAAGGGAAGGTTTTCTTTTAATGTTAAAGGCGGACGATGTGAAAGCTGTGAGGGAGACGGGCATATAAAAGTAGAAATGCACTTTCTCGCCGATGTCATGGTTCCATGCGAGGTCTGCAAAACAAAACGATTTAATGAAGGAACACTGAGGATTAAGTTTAAGGACCACTCAATTGCCGATGTTCTTGATCTCAGCATTGAACAGGCAAGAGAGCTTTTTACCAACCAACCCCAAATTGCAAAAATCCTTGATACTCTAATGGAAGTTGGCCTTGATTATATTAAGCTTGGTCAACCTGCTACTCATCTCTCTGGTGGTGAGGCACAAAGAATAAAACTTGCGAAGGAGCTCTCAAAGA
Organism: Bacteriovoracaceae bacterium; assembly: GCA_018649885.1. Lineage (GTDB taxonomy): Bacteria > Bdellovibrionota > Bacteriovoracia > Bacteriovoracales > Bacteriovoracaceae > JABIHA01. Next base: position 80,925 of record JABIHA010000020.1, on the reverse strand, counting down.
GGGCCACAGGAAGAACTCTTTATATTCTAGATGAGCCAACTACAGGACTACATTTTCAAGATATTAGAAAACTCTTGGCCGTTCTCGAAAAGCTTGTTGATGCAGGTAATACTGTTGTGGTTATTGAGCACAATCTCGATGTGGTTAAGAGTGCTGACTGGGTTATTGACCTAGGACCTGAGGGAGGACAAGGGGGAGGTAAGATTATTGCCGCCGGTTCTCCAGAAAAAGTAGCAGGAAGCAAAAAAAGTCCCACAGGAAACTTTCTTAAGAGATTATTAAATCAGTAAAGGCCTGCCCATTTAAGAAAATTCTATAATTCAATTAGAAAGTGTTGAATTCGTCTCATCAACACTTTTTTAAAAAATTGAAAAAAGATATTAAGAAAATTGATATGGTAATTTTCACCATGAACTTAAGCTCCTTGTTTTTGTTGTTTCAGTGCTGATGAAACCTCTTTAGTTTATAGCTCGTCTTCTCATTTACAGTCACTGTAACTGTTACCTGTGAACTATTTTGAAATTTAAAATTACTATATTATTTTGCTAGCACAAAATTTTAATCAGTATTGAAGTATTCAAATTTTTAATACTATGAATAGGAGTTCTATATGAAATTTTTTACATTATCTTTGTTACTATTAACATCCACAGCGTGGGGAATTAGATATAATCGATCGGATTACTCTTCTGAGTTTCCAGCAGTAGGTATTATTTCTAATCCCTCTGGCTCTTGCACAGGTACATTAATCACGCCAAGGCATGTTTTGACAGCTGAGCATTGTTACACATTGAAATCAGTTTTCATTCTTCCTGCAACAAATGAAGTGGTAAATGGACAAAGTTATAAGGTGTTTAGAGGAAGCAGTTCGCAGCCTTTTGTTGGTGGAGTCGACAGCAATGGGATTAGTAATAAACCAGATTTGGCCATTTTGACTTTAGAAAGAGAAGTGACCAGCATTACGCCTATGACCTTAGAAGGCCATAAATCAGTCACAGCTTTAGACCCTCTTACGGCACTAGGCTTTGGTGCTACTGGAATTGTTGATCGGTACCGTGATCGCCAAACTGGCCTTGCTTTGAAAACTATAAGAAGTGGCGAATCATCCGGAGTACAAGTGCTTTGGGACTTACTTCCTAAGTTAGGTAAAGCCGATATGCAGTTTTATGCATGGCTGTCTGATAGCTCGGGAGTAAGATTAGGCCTCAGTACACTGCCAGTCATTGGATCTCATACAATGGATATGATTACACAGTATAACCCAAATCACCGAGCTGAATTTGTTTACCGTGCTCTCTTGGAGCCAGCCACGGCCTCAACTCTTATGGGCCTGCCAACAACATGTCCAGGTGATAGTGGTGGACCACTTGTAAGAGGTGGGAAACTATACGGAATTTTAAGTGGAGGGCTTGTAAAAACTCCAGCAGGAATAAAAAAGTCGGATTTAACAAGCAATCAAAGTTGTCTTACAGGGTTAAGCTCATTTTTTAGTTCAGTGCCAAGTGCTTACAAAGAAATTAAAAAGTTCATTGAAAAATCAGGCCATACATTACAAAGATAGTAATTAATCCAGGAGGTTTTTCATCCAAAAACCTCCTGGTCTCAATTTTTTGCCAGTAAATTAGATCTGGTCGTTTACCTGTGCCCAGGGCACAACAACTCAGAATAAAAACATATAGTTATTACACCTAGGATTTTATCAAATCTTCTTTTGTTGTAAGGTTGGCCTGCACAAAAAAAACGCTTATTGGATAAAATTAAGTATCTCGGAGATCAAATCATGAAGTATTCGCTTTCATTTACCTTATTATTTCTATTATCAAGTTCTGTAGTGGCAGGAAAAAGGGTTGTCCTGATTAGTGTTGATGGCCTGATGGGATCACCTCGCTAAAAGCGAATTCGCCCCAAATATTAAGGCTTTGGGTGAGAAAGGTAGTGCCACATTTCGCGCTAAAGCAGTTTTACCCTCTCGAACGATACCGGGCCACACTTCAATGCTGACAGGTCTTCACCCAGTTGAGCATGGTATGCTAAATAATCTTTATACGGCCGATGAGCAAGTTCAGGACCCAACACTTTATGATGTTATAAAAAAGCATGACCCTGAGCTAGTCACAGCAGCATCTTTTTCAAAGTTTAAACTTAAATCAATTTTAACCGTGGACGATAGCTACGATGCGGTTGATTATCTCATGGCCCCGAACCCCAAAGTTGAATTTTTTAAACTCTTACAAGCACCTATTTTTGAGATTGCAAAATACGAGAATTCAAGAACTGTACTTAGAAATGCTCTAAACATAATACGTGATCACAACCCCAATTTCCTATTTGTACACTTTGCTGATGTAGATTGGGCGGGACACTGGAGATCTGGATGGGATAAGCTGAGACAACATAAAAATCTCAGAAGAGTTGATGGTATGATTGGAGAAATTGTTAAAGAGCTTGAGGCCACGGATCCTAATTTTGAAAATACAACTATTATCGTTACAGCTGATCATGGTGGTCACGGGAAGCATCATGGCACTGAAGATCCTGAAGGAAATGAAGTTAATATCGATGATCCTTCTGTTCTTAGCTACGATATGTTTAGTGAAGACAATTATATTATTCCATTTGTAATATACGGCCAAAATTATCGTAGTGGTGTGGCCTTACCTGATGATACAATCTTTGGTACCGATACATTTTCTTATGTTCTTGAGCAATTAGATATTGAGAAACCTTAATTTAATCTGAGATACTTGCAGGGTTGCGACTAGAGTCATTGTATGAAGCAGGACTAGCTTTTTGACTTTGTAGTTGGGCCACTTCGGTACAGTCAGTAGAGGTTATATTCTCACCTATATGGTTACCGAAATCAACATTTTCTAGGCCAGTGAGAGGTATTTTGACTTCTACATATTCTCCCTCACACACGAGATGACGGCATTTTTGTTGTTTATTGAAAATGATATTGTCATCTTTATCTTGATTCTTCGTTACGAGTAGAGACCCTGTGGCAACTAACTGGCCTGTCCAATCCGGTTTTATTCTTGTGATTGTTATTTTTCCCGAAACGCCTTCAGGTAAATTCCTCATTTCAGACTCTTTTTTGTCTTTTCCTTTGTCATCCTTTTCAAAGTAAGCCACTTTGATTGGAGAAAATGGCTTAACATCATAGCTGCTGCCTACGTGGAATTTTCCACCTAGGGCCTGGCTTAGTTCTCCACGGCACTCTCTTTCTATAGAGGTAAAACTTTGGTATAAATCACCAAATGAAGAATCTGTAGATGCTAGCTGGCGAGAGTATGAGCTCTTTAACCCTGAGAGAAGATCAATAGTTTGTGAGCTTAACCCAAGAGACTCAGAGGATAAGTTCTGAAGACATACTCCAGTGGCGTTACAAGTGGCAATGACGATGTCATCCATTCGACTTGGACCCTGATCATCTCCAGATTGTGCCAGTAGTGAATCATCCGTGCAGCTAACATCAATTGTTTTGGAGGAAAAGCTATCACTTGGTCCACAGCTTTTCCCTCTTTCTATCAGTGACGTATCGGGCACATTAGCTGAAGGAGAACCCCTTTTCGCGCTTATTTCATATTCTATTTGCTTAACTTTTGAAGTAATTCGATCGAGCATCTCACATCGTTGGAAATTGCCATCAATTTTTTGGTGTTTGATATTATTTTCCCCCTTCACTCCAGCAATTTCGGCCAAAGTTGCAGGATTACAAAATTCTTTTTGATCATCAACTTTTAAAGAGCATCTCATTTTTTTAACGATCTCTGGATTTGAAAAAATCTCAGTTTCTAATCTCTTTTTGAAAACTGCATCTTGTTCAGTACCTGCTTTTAAAAGCACTTCTTGAGGCAACATATCCCATACGTGAAATTCTAGGTAATTAGAAAACCACTCACCCTCAAGACCCATTTCCCAAAAAATAGTGCCAATAGTTGATCGCATAGGAGCATTTCCAAGCTCTTCCATAATTTGAGGTTAAGTAAACCGAGCTAACGACTCGGTCTAACTGACTAGTATGGACTGAAATCAATAATTTAAGAAGAGTTACTCTATAATGACAACTTCAGGATTGACGTAAAAAATAATATCATTTCCTAAGGCGAGAGCTAAGTCGTGATATGTGAATGCATCTGTACAATTGATGGATGCCAGTAGTTTATTGCTAGTGCCTGGGGTATTTTGTGAGTAAATAGATAGTGTTAAGTTACCAGCTTGTTTATCTCGTTTTAGGCCCTCAAGGTAGCTGCTTTTGTAAGATGTGAATTTGTTAAATGCTGATTCTTGTAGGTCATAATTCCTTAATATACGATTTCGCTTATATTCTATATTTCTTCTATTGTAATATTTCCATTCTCTACTTTTATAAATCCCACCTGGATTGTTAGAAATAGTTGTGAAATCTAGTGAAGCTCTATAATCTCCAACTTCAAAAATTCGTATTTCGCCTACATCTCCTATATTTGACTTGAATTCACATCTACTGGTTATGGCCTTGGATTCTTCGAATAGCTGAAGCTCTATTTGGTGCCTAAACTTCAATTTAAGAAAATCAGGGTCTCTGGGCATTCTGTGGTCTAGAACGATTTCAGTGTCTATATTATAAGCTCTTAACATCCTCTTGGTTCCACTAGAGTGGGCAACAGATGTAGTCAGGATGAGAAAAAAATATACGATTTTCATATGATTTATCCCTTTTAGAACTAATTTGAATCAAGACTTTGTACCACTAGGTTTGAGTTCCAGTCTACTATTAAGCTTTCGCTGTGAATTATTTTATGAGGGCGTTTCATGAATTATAGGAATTTGATATGTAAGGAGAAGGTGCGGCTTTATCACCTCAGCGAAAGGCCGCACAATAGTTTTGGTTTTAGGATTCCCAGCTAATATAGGCCATGATTCCCTGTGAGTTTTCCTTATCGAGGATAAAAAATCCATCGACGCCAAACTCACATGCGCCACCACCACTGTAATTAACTTTGTAGAGTTTATTTCCAGATTTCTTAGAGATATTTCTTACTTTGTCAGAAAACTGAATCAGTTTGTATGTAAAGTCAGTTGTGGTTTCTTCACCTTTAACTGTAAAAGCGTCAAAGAAAATAGTGCTGTCTACAGAGTGGTTTTGTAATTCAGCAGTTATTTCATTTTCCTCACCTGAGTTGCAACCAAAGTGTGCGTGTAGTAGCTGTCTAACTGCCTTCAGCTCACTTTGACCGATTTTTTTTTCAATATGAATACTATCGAGTCCTACGACACCATCATGTTTTAAAATTGGTGTAGACTCCATACTCAAGGCCTGTAGCTCTAAAGCTTGCTCAAAAAGGGCCTTGTAATCACCTACAAGAGTGCTCTCACTGTAGTCGATTTTAATCTTTGCTGCCTGAATATTAATAGACACCATCACTAAAGCTAAAATAATTAGTTTTTTCATTCCCGTTTCCTATTTCAAAGTTTCAACGCAATATCCCAGAAATACTATGTTTTGAATACTACAAGAAACTTTAGAGGTAAGCTTTACACCGGCAATGCATCATTAAAGATACTAAGACTTTTTCTCCTAGGTACAGGAATGTAGAATTTCTTTCTATTCACATATTTTATAGTTGGTTGAAAAATAATCTTTTTTCAATTGAACAACTGCTCCTGCAACTGGTGTGCAAAATCGGCGTTGGTATTCAATTATATAAACTGGTCGTCCTTTATTTATAAAGGGAAGAAAATCATCATACTCATTATAGCGGATGGGAGACTCACTAAAGACACCATCAAAATGTTTCGCCAACTCCTGAGCAAGATCTCCTGTATTTTTTAGAAAGATGGCAAGACCGTGTTTGTGTGCTCTACTTGCAAGATCAATTAAGGCTTGGAGGTTTTCTTCTGGACTCACTTTAAAACCTACTTCATTGTAAGCAATATCAGTATTATCAATTTCAATTCCATCAACACCTAGTGCTTTGGCCTTTTTCATACGAATTTCTAAAAAATCTCTGAGCTCTTTTTTTGAGATATCTCCCCATAGCTCGTCCCAGTCTCCCATTTTTTTGCCTTTGGCCTTTTTGGGATATTTAGGAGCATCTGCCCTCCATTTTTCAAAGGATGCACTAAAATAGGCAACGACTCTTACTCCTCTTCGTTTAGATTCATGCATAAATTCTGGAGTAATCTGATCAAGCTCGGTATTGACTAAGGAATTGTCTTTTATGATTTTCCATGGATTTTTAATTTTATCTAAATGGATAATTTGGAAGTTTTGAGGATGAGGTTTCCAGTACTTTTGTGCTGCACGCTTTTGCTTGGGAGCCGTAGAGCAGGAGTAAGCAATGAAAAGGATCATAACTACTGTGAAATTACTTATTTTCATATGCTAATACTCGGAGGGTTAGGTTTAAAATTGAATTAATTTGGAATAATCAGTTAAAAGTCTCCTGGTAGGATTTTTTTTAGTTTGATAGGGTAATTGAATGAAATTGCTCCTTTTTTGTTTGTTGAATTTGTTTAGTGTGTCAGTACTGCTAGGAGCGGAAGTCGATATTATATGGTGGAATGTTGCTAGGGTAGGGATTGATACTCACGGTGCAAAAATACCACGCTCTAAAAAAGAAAAGAGTCGAAATCTTTTGCTGGTATCTCAAATTACCAAATTGGCAGAAACTCACTCACCAGAGCATTTTATTATGGGTGAGATTGTTGAAACGGCATTTCCAAAAAGTTTCTGGGATAAAATGAGAAGAATTTATCATTACCACAAATTCTTTTCCTACAATTCAACTTACCCCGAGTTTGGAATACTCGTTTTCTCAAAGACCGGGCCTCACAAGACAATTGAAAAAAATATGCCCTGGTACCCTGCTGGAAGAGAAAGTGAATTTAAGACAAAGTGGCTAAGGCCATTTTCCGATGATCCCCACAGCAAAACATATGTTCAACTTGATTATGGAGTCCATAAGGCTTCGTACTCACTAATTCCAGTTCATTTAATGCAGCCTTGGATGCAAATCGAAAAAGAGTTTGGAGTGCTTAAAACTTTAGACATAATGGTCAATGAGGCAAACCAGCCCCTTATTTATCAGCTTGCGAGTCTTCTGAAATTCACAAAAATGCTAACGCCGCCTGGTCAGCGCTTTATTGTCATTGGAGATTTTAACTTTCCCAAAAAGATTTTATTTCGAAAGACATATGCCTACTCATTAATTTCAAAAAATCTTGATATGCTGGGGAAGACGGGAGGTACTTTTAAAAGCAGCTTTTTAAACCTGGGAACTCCTCTTGATTTAGACCAAGTTTACGGAAGAGGTGTAAGAGCTCAGAGCTTAAAAGTTTTAAAAAGTAAGGGCTCTGATCATCATCCTATTTATTTTCAATTTTTCTTTTAATTTTCTCCTTCTTGGGTTTCTTCTAGATAGGAGCACACATCTTCGGCAATTGCAGTAAATGGTCTAAAACTATAGTCTAAACAAGATTGGGCCTTCTTAGAGCTATAGTAACAGTGGTTTGCCGAGGCAAAGATCACTTTGGAAGTTAATAGAGGTGGCCTTTTAGTTATATAGGCCAATATTTCGAGAAGGCGACCAACGAATATTCCTAAAAGGTGAGGGACTTGAAACCTTGGAGCTTGGACATTCATCTTTTGGGCTATGGTTTCAAAAATTTCTTTGTAGCTTAGATTCTCTCCACCAAGAATATATTTTTCTCCGGAAACTCCTTTTTCAATTGCTTGAATATGACCTTCAACCACATCTTCTACGCTGACACAATTGGTTCCCCCTTTGGGGTAGAGAAACATCTTTCCACTTTTAATTTCAGTGAAGTAGTGATTAGCACTAAATTTTGAAAAGTGACCTCTTCCGAATATTGTACCGGGAAGAAGGGAAACAATTTGGAGATTGCTATTCTGGGCGAATTCATCAACTAGGGTCTGGGCCAAATTTTTTGAATCGTGGTATCCAATAGAAAATTTCCCCCAATTGAACTGGGTTTCTTCGTCACCAATATGTTCTGGAGATTCTACATAACCAAGGGCACTAACAGTGCTGGTGTAAATGATTTTTTTTACTAGGTGATATTCACAGGCCTTAAGAATATTTTTGGTTCCCCCAATATTGACTTCAAATTGTCTGGGTTTTTGTTTATCCCAAAAACTAATCATAGCTGCACAATGAAATACGTAATCACAGTTTTTAGTTTGTTCCATTACTCGTTGATTGTCCGTGATATCACCATCAATGTACTGGGCGTGGTGATGATCTAAATCGGGCGTGATACTTGGAAGATCGAATACCCTGACATGGTAACCAATTGACAGAAGCCTAGTTACAATATTTCGACCTAAAAAACCTCTGCCCCCAAAAACTAAGACCCTCTCTACCATGAAAAATCCTTTGCACTTAAACCCAAACTAAATTCTAAGCATAGTTTCGCCAAATGAATACAGATCACCATTTGAGTTGGGGCAGAAATTAAGTTAAGCCGCGAGTCATCAAAATGAAAATAGTGCCACAGTCCTTTTTATAATTGTCTGTGGCACTATTCAATTTTTTTACTGATTTCTCGGTTTAAACTTTGTAACAAGTCTGGTTGTGGTGAAACGGCCCTTCAATTTTACGTGAAGTGTGTTGAGACTTCTTCCTAAGACTCCCATGTATCGTGGGATCCTAAAATCATAAAATTTCCCATTACATCTAACTTTCTGGCGCTCTATTGTAGTTCCATTAACTTTTAGAGAGATTGTTCCTTTGCAGAAATCTGTTTTTGTAAAAACACGAACCATAAATAAATGTCTTTTTTTAAATCCTTGTCCCAGGCCCAATACTTCACGCATGTCGATTATTGTCTTTCCAGTCGTGTATTCAGGACTAAATGTCTTGGCCACAATGGTTACGCCATTACCAAGAGTATCTCTTTCTCTTGAAACACCATCCCAGTTATAGGCCATTAGGCTTGTTGACATCATCAACAATGCACATAGAGTTAATAAAAATTTCATTCCCATTCCTTTTGCTTAAGAGCTTAAAAATATTTTAAGCTTATGATTAGGCTTGATATAAAACCAATGAAAATACTCTGACAAAGTGCATTGAAATAAATATTTCTACTTCACTGATGTGTTTCATTGCTAGTGGCATTCTCCTCTAATTTGACTGCACAAATACTTGAAATATGTGTTTGTTTTAGTTTCCAAAATTTCTCCGAAGTTTTTTTGAAAAAAATATGAAATGATTCAAGGTTTTGGATTGGAAAAAAATTACAATTGGTGAAGCTAATCATGAAAAGACTTAGACAGGAGCGACTATCATTTTAGAATCTAGTCGCTCCTGAGAAAGGATATAAATAATTTAGTATCTAATTAAGCACTGAGCTGCAGGTCTTCTAAGCTCAAACTTTTTTCTCTCGCACTTAAGTCTTGCTTTTGCACAGGCCCTAGCTTTAACGCCTGAGCCTCTTCTGCCCCTCTCACTAGCGTTGAAGGATCTAACAAATCTTCCCCTCCAGGAAACAAGATCTGCCACGCATGATCTTCGAACTGTTGTATTACCTCTTCCAGGGCCTGGTCTTCCATTAGTTGTACAATATGCATATGGATGTCTTCCACTTCTTCTCATCCATCTAAGCTCTCTAGTACATGCCTGACTTGCTCTTTGACATGCACTTCGGCGGTCTCGTCCTCTTTCTGAAAATGTCCGGATAACTCTTCCTCTTCCGTTCTTTAACTGAGATTGGCACCTGTTAGCACTTGCCTCAGAAGCAACTGAAAACAATCCTACAAAAAATAATACTGTCATTAACTTCTTCATTCTCTCTCCCGATTTTTTATTTGCTTAGTTCTATTTAAAAGCTCCAATAGGTTTTTTTCAAACGAAAAATACTTACTTAAAATGAAAGGATTTAAAGTGTGCCAGGGGCATTTTGGCACTGACTTTCTAGATGGCGGGTGCAATTTGTTTTAGAGCAAATGAACTTTTTTAGTTTGTTATAAAGTGTGTCAACTTGATACCGGCCATCACCGGAAAATAATTCCAAGTGAGATAAGAGATGAATCGTGGAGAGTTAAGTTAATGGTTCTATGTTAAATCCATGTTACTTTTACATTATCAAAAAGAAGTTCCAGATGACGAAAACGTATTATAAAGATGTGTTGACGCAATGCGGCGATAGATTATCCTCGAAAGCTTCTATTTAGGACCTATAATTTTAGCTACTTATTAAGATAAAAAAGGAAATCTTCATGAGTCTTCAGAGTTGATTAGCCATACTAATGGGCTGTTCTCATCTTTAATAATTTCATTTTTTCCTACACTTCACATATTTTCGCCTCAGATAAATCTTTTGGAAGTAAGGAGTCAAAGATGAAAAATTTAATTACAGTACTTGTTTTCTCACTATTAACAGCAAACCTATTCGCATCAGAGTCTAATTTCGTAGAATTAAACAAAGGTGATGTGGCACTATCTAAAGTAACAAGAGGAAATATTATTTCTGTTGATACAGACTTTGGTGACTGTCCTCCACACGCAATGTGCCTTCCTAGAACAGTGGCCACTGTAGAATTTGTTAGCGGTGGATGCTTTGACCGCGTTGTCGCCATCTCTTCTGCCTCTAGGTACAATTCACGTAGCAAAAAATATGAATTAATTGTTTCTGGAATTAATGTTCACAACAAAATGTCCATGGTTTCTATTTGTACAAAAATGAGCTCAAAAATCGTTAAGCTTCACGTTGGTGCAGGCTTCTTAGATGAAAGCGATGTTGAACTTATTATTCTAAAATAATTTAACAGCCGGCCCTTCGGGGTCGGCTCCTTGTTGCTCCAATAAATTGAACACAGGGGTTATGTCTATTCTTCTGGCATATCTGTATAAACTTGAACATGCTCCATATAGCCTTTCATTTTGATTACTTTTTGGCTAAATTCTGGAGTTGCCACACCACTTTCGAGCTGGCCTACACCTCCATTGTACATATAGTATAGATAGTCAGAAATATTTGTTGGTTCACTACCAACTCCCGGAAAAATTATTTCTGCATCTATTTCTCCCGCCTCAGATTTTCGTTTTAGGTCTTTGTACATTGAGGCGAGTACATACATTGTCGCTCCACCAGCAACTGCTGGGTCTTTAAGGTTATCTCCATTTAGACCAGGTACGTATAATTCGATATTTTTAATTTGAGTACAACCTCTACTATTAGTTGAGATACCATCTATTTCAGCACCTACTATAACTTTGACGGCAGTTTCTTCGGTTACATCTTGAATGCCTTCCTCTTTTACGGCCTTTGCCGCCGTCACTGCAGTTTGTCCGAATCTTGATTCTTTCGCCAAGTATTTATAGTGCATACAAAATTCAGACTCTACTCCCATAATACCAACGGCGATTTTTGCTAGCTCATTGTATTCCTCATTTGTGAGCTCTGTTGTGGCCATAATACCGGATTTTTCACGTTCAATGGAATTTACAAATAGAGTAAGTGGTCCTAGCGGATCGATTAGTGGTACATCGGGGTCTTGTGCAAGAACTGATAAAATATATGGTCTTGTGTCGATACCCTCAAAGATTCCTGTTTCGTAATCTGTATCGATTCTTATATCAATGGCCATCACTTCATCAGGGCCCACCGAAGCTGCAGCTCCCGAGGGAGAGTATCTATATTCATCGTCACATCCGTTAGTGCTAGATGTAGCACTAGATGCGCAAGCAATAGATCTGCTCTTTGGTGTGAACTTCAAGTCACCATCAATAATTTGAAATCTATTTCCATCTTCTTCTGGAAGCACGTAGTACTCACAACCCAGCTGAGGAAAAGCGGCTTTGTAGGCATCCAGGTCACTCTTTCTTAAATTGACACAGCCGCCGCTGACACGATTATCACTCAAGCTAGAATTTCCAAGGGCATTATATCGATGAGAAAGTGATCTGGGGATTTGATGCATGGCAAATGCATTTGACCCCTCTTCTTTCATTGAGCCGTCTTCGGGAATTAAGTCAATTAAATTACTGTCGTAGTAAGCATAGTAAGGACTGTCAGCAGTAGTTTTAGCGGCGCTAACCGAAAATATGCCAGCATTGGTGCTGCCGTTTGTGGAATGGTCCTCATAATCTGTCCAGAGTATTCTGGCATCAGTTCTATTTCTTCCAACAAGAACCTCAATGGGGCCATAAATTATCACGCCATTATCTTTGTAAACTGTCAGTCGCGCTTTTTTCTTATCAACAACTGTGTAGTGCCCACATGTGGATGGTTCCAACTCTTTATGGTAACCAACAATAAGTCTTTCATCATCACTGGCATTTAAACTATCGATTGTTTGATGTAGGGCTCCGGCAATAGCTGAATAGTCTTCGGCAGAGACTTGCCCTCCAACTCTTTCAGTACCACCACCTCTCACTTGGCCGGTCTTTGTGGAAAATGTAGTACCACCATATTCAAAAGTATTTTCCCCTCGATCAATGGCCACTATCCAAGGGGACAATTTTTCAGGTGATGTACCTGACGAGAATGAAATATCTGAATAAGCTTGTAGATACTGATCTAAAATCGCCTTTTTTTCTAGAGGAGCAACTGGGGTACCATGTGCTGTATATGCTACTCCATCCAAAAGAAAATAGTCGTCTCCATTAATTCTCGCTAAGACCTTCTGTGCGTCTAGTCCTACTATCTCACTAGATCTGGGGTAATATACTTCAACACCACTTAGGCGATACAATTTTCCTTCAAATATATAGGCCTTATCTCCTCTTTCAATTGCTGCGTGTATGGCAAGCCATCTTTTTTCACCATAGCTAGAGACATCCATAGTTGGATCGGCTTCTTGGATTCTTCTTTTATAGGTTAAAAAGCCCGCTGGGTCCGGTGAAATATGTTTACCCGTACGGGCATCACATTGCTTATTGTTAAAAACAAATGTTGAGCTATGTTTGGGGGTGTATCCAGGATACCGTTCAGCTTTTTGCAATTCTTTTGCATTCATTCTATCAGCGCCAATTATTGCGTAGGCAAGCATTTTATGAAACTCTGGATCAAGTTCTCCATCGTCACCTAAGGCACATGAAGGAGCACTACTCTCAATTAAGGCCAGTTTGGCCTTAACTTCGGGAAGGAATAAGGCTTCATCGCGGATATCATCGTCGCTAATGACAGTGGACAATACACCGGCGCCTTTGTCATATAGCCATCCAAACCCAGCAGATGCTACTGATTGCAATGATTCAGGTACAACAGCATCTACGACGTATGAACCGGCTCGACTAGCGTAACTGTCTTCACCAATTCCTAGTATTGTCATTGCAAACTCAGCATAGGCTTCAGCAGTCAAGTCGAGCGCAGTATCTGCTGAATCTGTTCCATTGATACTTGGTATAAAATATCTTCTACCCTTGTAGGCAAAATAACTAGAACCTTGATCCATGGATTGGATAATCGCCATTAAAAGTTCTGGGTCGGCAAGCAAGTCTGCTTTTTCAAAAAAATAATCATATTTGGCGAGTACTCGATCGGCCATCTGATCGTAGAGCTCTCTTTCATAAACTGTTAAATCCACAGGTTTGGGTCTTCTAGGAGCTGGCGCTCGCCTGGTGGTGGTTTTTCTTGAAGCACCTGCGTGCCCAATATGGGTCCAAAAGCTTCCCCATCTAAGGTATGTATTTTCTCTTCCCTTTAAATATTTTTTGGCAAAATCTACAAAATTACCTGATAGAAATTTTTGATTTCCACCGGGATCAGCTGGACAGGCAAGATCTAGAACTACCATGCAAGCTTCAGATATGGGTAGGGCCCTCATAAAGTCGCGAACTTTTTTAGAATTCTCTTCCATTTTCTCAACGAAGGCCTCTCTTCTTCCCCCGTCAGTAAATTTAACTCCCTTTAGAGCATAGTCAAGTTGTCTCACAAAGTTCATGACACTTCGATTTAAGCTAAGATCACTAGACAGAGTTGTGCCACGGTATTTTCCATCCGTTCCGATGTATTCAACTTCACCCAAGATATCTAAAATCTTCATATCTCCTTCATCGAGTAGAAAGACACTCCTCGCGACTGGATCGGTGACATCTGTATTGAGCACATTTTTAATATAAGGCATGACCTTGGCCAAAGCGGCCCTTGATAATGGGTTTTTTTCAAATGATTCTTTAGCGGCCTTAAATTCGGGATCAATGGCAGCAAGGGCATCCATTTGTCCTAAGTACTTCATGATTTTTAATTCAACCTTTAGGGCCTCATCAGAGGTTGAATCGTGGAACATGGCATAGCCAATACGGTGGATGGTTAGTTGGCCTTTAAGACTTAAAAACTTTTTGGCCTTTTCAGCATTTACTGGGTTGGCAAAATAGCGATCTAATTCACCAAGACAATCAGTTTCTAGGTCTTCTGAATATAGAAGGTTACTCCATGTGAGAATGCTAAACACTATCAGAAAAATTTTCATCAATTACTACTCAACCAATTTTTTAAGTTTCCTCAAGATACTTATCGGAGTTTTTTGGTCGAGCTTGATGTTTAGGTCAACTAAATTTGGGATCTAAGTAGGCGGAATTATATTGTTTTAAATATCTATTATTGAGCTTTTATAAAGAGATTCCTACTTTAAGGCCATGATTTGAAAACAAGACTCTCAAAAATGCATGATTGATTTTTTCTACCTCTAAGAAAACTCCAATGGGAGAAATTTTAAAGCACTTATCAAGTTCGGCCCTGACTCGTTCACTATGGGGCAGTTTAAGATCATCAAAGCTAGATGAATTGGTGAAATACTGGGCAATGGAGTGATCAAATGAAAAACCAAATTGAAGTTTAAATCTTAGTGCTCTTATGATTCTGACAGGATCATCACCAAAAGTCTTTGCTGGAGAGTTGCAGCACTTAATGGTTTTAGTTTTTAAATCATTTTGACCGCCAAGAGGATCGTGCAAAACCGAAGTTTCAATATTTCTGGCTATTGCATTTATGGTAAAGTCGCGGTTTGCTAGGTCTTCAGCAATACTCCCTATTTGATAGCTTCCACTGTCAACGGATCTCGATTTAATACATAGTGAAATATCTTGGGGCTCACCTTTTAAGTTTAAGTAGCGAATAGTTCCAAATTCAGGTTTCTCAAGGAATATTTTTGATGAATTTTTAAGGACATATTTTTTCATTTCCTCAAAACTATCAACCTCACAGGCCAAATCAACATCTTTAGGTTTTAAATTTAGTAGTTGGTCACGAACCGTTCCACCTACATAGTATATATTCATTGGGACTTTAATCCTGTAAGCAATGTTTCTTCATTTTCACGACAGATGACACACTCGTGGACGGATATGGGAGAAATTAAAACTCTATCAACTGGTGTAGAGTATTTCTCCTTGCCTGATTTCGATTCATCAATATGATGGGGCGTTAGGTCTGCACACTGTTCACAAAATAGCTCTATTACGCTGAAGGCATTCAGATGCTCAGAGTTCATTAAATCTTCATAGCAATCATTTAGATCAGAGTTCATCTTGATTTTCTTCTTCCTCAGTTGGGGGAAGCCCAAAATTAATTAGACCTAAGTTTCCTTTTCTAAAATCAGCAATGACAATTTTATAAACACGTTCATAGTCGTATTCATTTTTCTTTCTTATGCATCCTCTGATTTTGGCAATTAGATTTAGGGTGCCTACCAAGTCATCAGCCGAATCATCGATCTTATAAAAATCTCTCAAGTTCTTCGGATGGTTTTCTAAAATATGTCTGATAATATAACAGGCCGTATCCTCCGAATCTGTAATCCTTTCTGGGATTGCGTGAAGTGCTGAGAGCCAATGAACTTGCTCTTTGCTTTCCATAAAAGGAGGCATAATTCCCGGTGTGTCTAGGATCTCTAACTCACTATTAACTTTTACCCACAACTGTCTTGTGGTTTGGCCTGGCTTGTCTGCAACTTTCGAGGCATCACGATTTGAAAGACGGTTAATAATTGTAGATTTACCAGTATTTGGCAATCCTACTATCATTAGTTTAAGTTTTGAGCTTTTGGTTGATTCAGACCTCGATTCTTTAACAATCTCTTTTGTAAGTTGAATAACTTTACCTAGAGAATTAGAATCTAATCCATTGATAAAAACAAATGGCTCATCTTTCTTTGAAAACCACTTTTCCCAAAGTGCCACAACTTTTGGGTCTGCTAGATTTGTTTTATTCATGACGATCAAGCGTTTTTTGTCTCTAAATTGTTGGCTAAATGATTGGTTACCAGTGGCAAGAGGTGAGCGCGCATCACGAATTTCAATTATTACATCTACTAATTTAATATTTTCTTTGATTTTATTTAATGCCTTAATCATATGGCCGGGATACCAATTGAGAGTGGGATCTTTATATTCTCCATCAGCTATCGCGCTGTCTTTCGCCCCACCTTTTTTCTTTTTTGATTTATAACTTTTGCCCATTTCAGTACCCATGTTTTGGCAGTATTTTGGAAGAATTTTGTCCCATTTTTGATCACCATAACACCTAATTGGCCCTTTATATACTAGTATGGAAAATTGGTTCAATAAGGTATAAGGGTTTGAAATTACACTGCACTTTGGCCTATCTCTTTGACTGTATTGGCCTTATTAACGACCGCTACGATTTGGGAGAACCCACTATTTGCTATAAGAGATATAAGATAGTCTATTCTAACAAGTGTAATAATTAGTAGAACGTTATTCAAGGGCCTTAGTGTGAACCTAGTTTTCAACTAGGTTAAGTGATTGTTAATTTTAGCATTTAGTTAAGGTATTCTTTTCAATAAATTACCTTTGGAAAAAGATTTTAGGTTAGGGTGGGCGCAGGTTTGTTATGGTATCTGTCAAAGGAGCACATCATGTTAAGAAGGTCATCCTGCTTTCTATTAGTAGTTACTCTATCATTTGTTGCATCCTTTACCTCTCACTCTAAAACTAATGATTCAATACTCGATCCTTACTGGAATTGTACTCAGTATCAAATTTCAAGTGCTAAGAGAAAAGAATGCGTGGAAATAAGACAGTTGGCCTTGGAAATTGTAACCGGATACATTAGCTCGGAAAAACCTGTAGAAATTGAAAGCGAAGATGATGATTTATTTAACAAATATAGAAAAATCGCATTCTTTTATATGGGTGAAAATACTAAACCACAGGTCGATACTTTGATTTTAAAACCGCTATATTCATATACTGATGATAAGGAAGAGCATTTGCCAGTGACCTCTGGCTACAGCATTGAGGCTGATGAGACAATTGAGGACATTACTTTTTATTGTGAAAATCAAATGCTGTGCTTTGATCAAGATGAGGCAAGTAATGATAAAGATGAACTTGAACTAGAGCGATTTGATACTGACTCTTTTTGGAGTGTTGATAAAAATGGGGTTGATTCTCATTTACACTTAATTCCCCTGGCAAAAGGTATCTTTATTCAAGTTTTGATAGAGGAACCTTATGATAAAGATGATCTCTATTATTTAGGAACAATTATTGCTCCTTCAAAATGGTATTTTGAACAATTGAATGAAAAATACAAAAAAATGAAGCTAGGTCCTGAAGACCAAACTCATATTTCGTCACTGTTAAACAGGCAAGGGGAGTTGATTGAAAGAATTAACATGCTGTCCATTAAATCTGAAATTGTGACGCAAGAATTATTGAAAGAATCAATTTTAGAATTTGAGAAAAACCAGCAGGCCTACAATAGCTTAGTTAAATCATTGTAAGAAAATTTGCAGCTATTTTCGATCTAGGACGACAACATTTTTTATACGTTGCTTAATGATGCATTTTCGCCCAATTTTCTTTCTTGGTTCTTTATGCCAGCGGTAACCACAGAAGTAACGATACCCTGAGTAGGGAGAGCGGCAATAGCGAGGAGTTCTTCTGCTTTGGTTGGTCTTATAATAGGTTTTCACGTTGAAAATGACTCTATTGCTGATAATTTTTATTTTTTTACCTGGCATTTTTTGGATATAGGCTTCGCCATTTTCTAGGAAACAATCGTAGTGATCATCAAATGTTTGAAGTTTGCCTCTAATCAGGTTTTTTGAAATGACTTCCTTGAAAGAAAAAAAGTATTCAATTTTTTTCCCAGTGGGAACGCCTTTGGAGTCGACGTAAGCGATGGATGTAGTGCCAACCAATTCTCCAAGTGTTTCGAAAAGTTCAATTTTTTGTTTTGATTTTGGGTTTTCGTATTTTCCTTCAAAAGAGCCAAGACCTGAAATTTCTGCATTTGCTTGTAGTGAAAAGGTCAAAAGCATAATTGGTAATAGTATGGTGCGCATCTCTACCTCATGAATAATTTAGTTGAGACTAAGCATTATCAAATTGATTGATTTCAGTCAAAATTTATCGCCTACGCTCTTTGGACTTTAGCTCAATGACAAACCTTGTATGACCTTGAGTGTCATCAAAGTAAATCCTCCCGCCATGATCCTCAATAATGCCTTTGCTGGTACTTAGTCCCAGTCCCATGCCTTCACCGACAACTTTTGTAGAAAAAAATGGTTGAAATAGCTTCTCTTTAATATGTGAATTAATGGACCTTCCACTATCATCAATGTAGATCGAAATGAGCCCATCACTATGTTTAATAGAGATTTTAACCCATGGTTCTTCAGTACCTTGGACTGCTGCAAACGCATTATTTAAAAGATTTATTAGAACTTGGGATATTTGAACTTTTCTGCCTGAAAAGCATAACTGATCTTCTTTGATTAAAACTTTTAGATCTATGCCTTTATTTTTAAATCTCTCTTTGCATAAACTTACTGCATCATTAATGGCATTTTCTACTAAAATGTGGTCAAGACTATCGTTTGAACCGTCTCTAGAAAAATGCCTAAGCCCATCGACAACTGACCTGATTCTTTCAAAAGTGGTATTGATAACTTCCATTCGCGAGTCAAATGTAGCACTATCAAGTTTTCCTTGGTGCTGCAATTTTTGAAGAAGGCTTAGATTGCTTTTAATAATGGCGAGGGGGTTATTTATCTCGTGAGCAATTCCTCCTGACATTTCTCCAAGGCTTGCCATTTTGGATGCATGGATGGCCATTAACTTTTGGGCCTCTAGCTGAGTTTCGAGATTTTTTTGCTCAGTAATATCTTGAGATATTCCTAGTAAGAATCTGTCTCCAATGGGAACTTTCCATGTCCTTACTATTCTTTTTCCTGTTGCAGGAGAGTCAACTGGTTCTTCTTCAACGAAAACTAGTTTACCCGACTCAATAGTCTCCAAATCTTTCTCTTTAAAAAAATTGGACTGATCAGCTGGAAAAAAATCAGAATCTGATTTTCCAAGAACTTCTGAAGTTTTAAGCCCCCACAAACTTTCGGCAGTTTTATTCCAGCCAACAAAAGTACCTCCCTGCTGGTAATCCTTGCAAAACATGGCCAGCGGCAAATTGTCGATGATGGAATCTAGGAAAAATTTTTGCTGCTCTAGGCTCTCGGTGATTTCTATCTCCCGTTGAGTTTCACTATTTAGCAAGATTTTCATTCAATTCATACTGTTTTTAAATATAGGTTCTTAAGTAAACTTAAGTAGGGATGGTATTTCGAGGCCCTGGTTCTGGGCCAAGAAACAGTTTTTGAAAAATCTCTTAGTTGATGTCCAAATGTGAAGCAGTCTGCTTTATTGGCAATTAACTTTGCTATAAAATGTTTCGTCTTTAGTTCCACAAACCCATTTTGCGCTAAGGTAACCTTTGGTGTAATCAGAATTCTTATAGAGGTGAAGGTTTACAAAATTACAACCGGCCTCATCTCAAAAAAATCTAAGATCTCCATCTAAACGAACTAGATCTCCACCTTGACCACTTAGAGTATCGCTTAGTCCATTTAAAAAATCATCATCAGAGCTCGTCCAAAAGGGAACTTCTATTTCATATTCTTGGTGCATCCTATAGATAAATTCTTCTTGTTCAGTGCCAAAATTTTTGAGTTGAAATTCAATTGCTCCTGCCTCTTCTTTGGCACTTAATTCACATGAAAATTTTTTGATTGATTCTGTGGCGTATACTGATTGTATTAAGATGACCAATAATATTACTGTCGTTCTCATCATATCCCCTTTTATGAATAAAAATTATGGGGAACGCTAGGGAAACCAAATGTCGCTTGGTAAGCACAAAGCTGAAAAAAATACATACCATGCCTTGAATTTGTAGTATTAGCAATTTGTCTAAATTTCGAGGTAAACAGTAAGTGAGTTTCCAAGCGCAGATGCTAATTCTTTTGTAGTCTGAATGTTTTCACAAGAAATAAAGACATTGTTTTCAAGCTCAATCAGGTAGTTACTATTTTCCATGCTTTGAGCTTTTTGTTGTTTATAGGAGCCTTCAATCTTTCTCGCCTCGGCACGATATTGAGAAAGGACTGCTGATACCTTGTAGCAATACCTAGGACCTCTTGTATTTATATAACTTATATTACAAGTTACATCTCTTTCAACTTGAACTTTATCACTCACTCTTTTCCACTGAGCAAGCTCAGGTAGCTTTGTCCAATCATAGGTGGGAGTAAACTTTGTGACATCGATAGAGTTACCACCGACCATTTTTGCACTTATCTGTACAAGGTGCAGTCTGTGGATTTTACAGCTGGGTGACAGGGTATTTCCCTCAATCGTGGGGTTAAAATCGGCGAGGACTTTTATTTGTGCAACTTTGAAGCTCGCCCTATCATCTAGGCTGAACTCAAAGTCGAATGCTCGGACCTTTTTCGACCATGCCATTGAAGTTGAGCACATGACAAGCAGTGTAAGTAGTAGATATTTCATAAACTGAAGATAGATGACTTACTACAGTGAGTGAACTTTTTTGTAAAAAAGACCAGCTGATTAATTCATTTATAATTTAATAGAGATCTCTAATATCTCATCAAGAACTATCTTTTCAAGTTGTTGACGAATAATTCCCAGGATCGCCTTTTATTAAGACAGTCCTGGGAATAGAAGCGAAATTTATCTTTTTCTGTAAATATTTTTGCTTTCAAGAGGTAAGAATTCTCCAAAAATATAGACTTTGGTTGTGAATCTTCTCTCACCAAAATACTTAATCATCTCACCGATCACTTCAGGCCTTTTCATACTCATACGTGCTATCCAGCTGGAAACACTTCTAAGCCTAGAGCGGTCACGCTTTTTCTTATGAAATTTTGCTAGAGCTGTCTTTAGCTTTCTTGTTTTCTCAATGCCTTCGGGGCAGCCTAATTTTTCCATTAGACAGGCCACAACATCTTTTTTAAACTTGATATCAACGCTGGCAACAATTTCTTCATAACGATCGCGGTTAAATAGCTCAGGTGTGAAGATAATAAATTCTTCATCAGCAACCAGTGTATTGATTAATTTAATATACCTACTGAACTCCTCATTCTTTGTTGCTGGATCTTCAATGTCCACATGTAGAGTGATACTTGTCTTATCAATTTCATCACTAACGCCAATGTATTTAATCTTGGCCTCTGCTCTGGCAGAAATAGTTCTAATCATAGAAGATCTTTCTCTTTCAGTTTCAAAGTGAAGAGTTCTCAGTTGAGTTCCATCAGCAAAAGTTTCTATTTTTTTAGTGCCTTCCTTATGGGTCGAGCGAGAAGCTAAGATGACCGAGGCCTCTGCATCAGATCCTCTGTAGTCTCTTTTTTCTTCACTTTCGAGAGGTAGCAAATCTGATCCCTTGAAGAGTCTTTCACCGCGAACAATTCGAAGTAATTCCATGTGTTGATCTGCGTTTGCAAGGTCAACAACGTAATTTTTTACTGTGGAGTGGCCTCCGAAAATGCCATATCTTAGGTGATTAAACTGTAGAAAGTCCATTCCAAAAAATCTTGTGAATAAACTTGCTCCTAGTTCGTACCCAGGACCTTTCTCGTCTGCAACAAGAACATTTCCATTTGCATCTTTTATCATTGTTGTTTGTTTAAGAACATTTTGTTCAGCCTCAATCTCTACTCCAGCTTGAGCTATTGTAGGTATTCCTACTGCTCCTTCAACGCCTTCTTCAATGCCAATGATATCTGCAATTTGAATACCTTCATGAACTCGTGATTCAGCAAGCTGCTTTCTCCACTTAAATGGGAGGGCCAGAAGTTTTCCCCAGCCAGCTGTCATCGCTTTTTTTCTAGAATCAACATAATGAATTCTTTGGTATTCACGACCAACAAATGCATTTCCTTTAACACCTACTTGAAAAGGAATTGTAAGAGTTTTGTACTTTCCTCCGAGATTAAGTCTCACTTGAAAAGTATCTGTCAGTTTATAGGTATACTCACTTATTAATCTTGCCTTTGTAGTTTCGATGCTACGGTGAAACTTAAATGTTATGAGTCCAAAAAAGTATTCTGTTTTATATTCATCAGTACTTTCTTTAACTCTATTGGGAAGGTCAATCGGAATCAACTTCTGAGATAATTCGGTATCAGAGATAGTTGTTACCAAGGCTTGAAGACCCATTACTAGTGCCTGTCCAATTTTTCCTGGAACTCCAAGATATTGCATTGGGAAGCCATGATCTTTAAAGTTTTTGAGCAGTACACCATTTTTTATTACTTGCTCACCTTTGTAGTCAAAGTCGAGCTCTTTTTTGAGGTGTTTAATTTTCTTTGTATTAAATAGTTGAACAACTCTATTGTCAGAAGTTTTAGTACCTTCAAGGTTAAAAATTCTGACCACATTATCTCTTCTTGTTAATAGCTTTTGATAATAGAGCTCAGCAAGTGGCTTTGGAAAACCAGAACCAGTAATAATGTCATGGAGCTGTTTCTTGGTGATTTGAGCAAGCAGTCTTGCTGACCATTTGGTATCTGAGTAGTGACCAACCATGAATGGGTTTTTGTCAGT
Organism: Bacteriovoracaceae bacterium; assembly: GCA_018649885.1. GTDB lineage: Bacteria > Bdellovibrionota > Bacteriovoracia > Bacteriovoracales > Bacteriovoracaceae > JABIHA01. Next base: position 58,105 of record JABIHA010000020.1, on the reverse strand, counting down.
TTTAAATTTATTGATAATATGATATCTGCGGTAGTCAAAATGAACTCTTTTATTTCCACCAATCCCCTTAATCTTAATCCACTCAAAAGGATAATCATTGACTTGAATCCCTACGAGAGGATTACCAAGTGACTTTCCAAGGTCATGAATTAGCTCATTAACATCGTACTCACCTTTTCCAGTAGAAACTAATTTTATCTTATTATTGTGCGCTTCTTTAATGTCACCACTGGCAATATAGCCTTGGGCCAGTAATTGGGCACGTACTTCTCTTCTTTCCCAGGCACCTAATTCATTGAGCTTAAATGAACCAATTCTTTCTTCATCTTTAGGGCGGTCCTCTAGAGCTGCCTCATAGAATGTCACATAGTAATTGTATTTTTTCCCTTTGTGGTTTAGCACTGGAGTTTCAAGCTCTCCTTCGCTTTTGAATACCATATGTGGTAATTCTTTTTTTGCACTATAAAAGCCTAGCCAGTCTAAAAGCATGGCATCTCTTTCTTCTTTATCTTTGAAATATACTGTTGGAGTTTTGATGTAGTACATGCGGTCAATTTTGAAACCCATCAATTCCATAATTCTCATGGCAACAAATTCTGTATTAACTTGTTTTCCAATCATAAATTTCCATTTAGTTTTTTCTTCACCATCAGCACTATAGACTTTCAATTTTGGGTGGTGATCAGATTTTTTGACACTGCTGTAAAAGAATTTAGTGGGAATACCTTTTGTGTCAGCAACAATGTCCACTTGAGCTACATTTTCCGGCTTGGCCCAAAATGAGTTATTTGGAGGATCAATTGTTGAGAGATCTACTCCCTCTGCTTCAAGCTCACGTAACTCATCTCTAGAATAATATTTTTTTGTCTTTTCATTAACTAAGTTTGAAGGAAGCTCTCTACCTTTTGAATTCAGAGGCAAATCATGATTTTCAAATAAAAGAACGCGGTAGACACCAAGTATTTCTGTGATCGCGTTGTAGCGACCTTCTTTAACAAAGGATGATTCAATTTTTAGAATCTTTTTTGCAAGAGACTGAATTTCAGTTGGATTTTCAAGGGTTTTTAAACGCTTTGAAAGCTTTATGATGTATCTACCAGCTATGATCAAGTCTTGCTTAGCAGATTCTTTTTTTGCTTTCTTTTCTTTTTCACCCATGGACATGAGAGTTGTCTTTTCTATTTCAAAAAGTTGGCTAACTCTTCTTGATATTTTCTCCATAAAAATATCAACTTTTTCTTGATCTACTTCCAAAGTAGGTGCCAGAAGATCTTTAACCACAGCTTCTCGAAGAGAAACTGAATGCTCAAGGCCTAGCTCATCTTCGTGAATTCTAGAGAAAGCATTAAAGACAAGGGTAAGTGAGAGAATAATCATTAAGATTTTATGTTTGTGTAACATGGTTTAGTCCTCCGAAATACTTCGTGTTGATTCAGTGCGTCAACACCATACCTAAATTCTGATCACTTTCAAGCTCAAGCTGTAATAGTTACTTGTAAATGTGTGAGTGATTCCAGCAATTTATATTTTTGAAACACTTCATCTATCTGATTTCATAATAGTTTTCTTTAGTGATGAAAGGCTATTTTCCTGATTTTTCCTTGGGTAACTAGTTGAAATTGTTCTATTATGGGAAATTCATGAAGATAAGATGGTTTTTTTTATACAGCGTACTTAAGTTAGCTTAAGTCGCAAGTAAGCTAGGTTTTAGAGATGACTTTAGCCTTCAAGTTTTGAATAAAAAAAGGGGCCAATTTGATTGGCCCCTCCCTTAGGTAATCTAAACTATTTTGAAATATTATTTTCTTCCAATTTTTACTTTAACGCCAGCTTCGTATCTATTAAATTCCATTCCAGCGCTATCAACTCTTATGTTTCCAAAAGCAGTAACTCTACCGTCAGTTTTTGGGATAGTGACAGCTAGTCCAAATACTCCACAGTGATTACCGCTACAAGCGTTAAGTCCGCTTGTATAAGCTCCTGAGTATCTGTCAGAAGCCTTAACAGCGTCTGATGCATAAATATACTTGGCACTGATTTTTACACCTGTATATTTGTTGTCACTAAAGATAGCGAGAAGATCAGCAGCACCGCCGGCACTTACTAGAACGCCAGCATCGCCAGTTGTTCTAACAACTACTTCAGCAAAAGCTGAGATAGCAAGGCCCGTTGCCTCTTGAAGGTTAGCTTGAAGTCCTGCCTTAGCAAAAAGGTCGTCCTCATGATATTCAACTCCACCTTGTGCTTTTAAAACTTTAGCAAAAGTCTCAGTTGTCATGTGAAGTTCAACATAGTTGAGTTTTCTTTCTCTTGAGTAAGCATCAGAGTTACCCGGATCAGTAAGAGATCCACCAACTAGAGCAATACGTCCGTAAGGTGTTTTAACAGCAACTCTTGCACCGTCAATCCAGCCAATGCCAGAAAGGCCAGTAGCGGCACTGCTAATTCCATTGTCTACGGCCAAGGCACCTGCTTGAGCTGTTACTTTCTCACCAAAAGTTTTTGAGATATAAAGTTGTGTGATATGCATCTCGCCTGAAGGATCAAATACCTCAGCTGCGTCTGGCATAATAACACCATTGTATCCACCATTATAAGTTCCACCGGTTCTTACAACGCCAGTTAATGTAAATAGTCCGTTAAAATCGATTGTACCTTTAAGAACAACGTTTTGCTCTAGCTTGTTAGTGCCGTTACTTTCTTGGTAGCGGTACCTACTTTGTGTTTGTACCATAATGTCAGTGATCCTAACTCCTTCAGCTGCTTCTTGTGCGAACAGTGGAGTTGTAAGGGCCAAAATTGTACTAACTGCTAATACTTTCTTTGCGATTTTCATGGTCGTTTCCTCCTGTTGGGATTGCCATTTGATGCTCTACATTTAATTCTTATGGGGGCCAATATACACCCAGGTTTGTGCAGCGCAATGTCGAGGTAATGCAATGAGTAAACTTTTCAGAATCCCTGTCTTTCTAGGATTTTAGTGATGATTTAGGTTGAGATTTATCAGGGTATTTTGGTCGATAGCTTACCAGGTAACTTTTAAAGGTTTCCTTTAATATGGCCTTGGCCCATTAAAATATCCCAGCCGACAATATTGACCATTGTCTTGTGGAGGAGGTGACCAATCCTTTTCTTCTGTAATTGTCTTAGAAGAGTTTTGGCCTTCAATGCTAGTGGAAGATCGGGTGATCTAAGTAGATGGAGTTTTTCTACAACCTTTCGAGCTATAGATAACCGTCTAAGGTTCTTTGGATTTTTCTTGTTGGTAACACTGTATAATGTTCTGGCGCTCTTATCCTCCCAGTTGAGAGGGTCTGCAAGACCCGTGGCACTGGCCACTGCGATCCATACGTCTTGTGAATCAGAGCTAATAATCTTTGTCATGGCCACTGCTGAAAATTGAACATTGGCGTAGACTAGAACCTCATCATAATTTTCTTTAGGTGAAAAATTGACCGGAATGCCTAGTGGGAGCCCGAAGTTACTTATAGTATCTGATATTTTATCTAGCTCCTTACCTTTAGCGCGGTAGTCATGGTAGGTGTATTCAGAATTTAGAGTGAATGATTTACTTTCATCAAGTCCTTCGCTTGAGCTAAGTGGGACAATGACTGAAAACTTGAGACTTGTCTGTTCTTTTCCTCCAATTCCACCGCTGTCTTTTACTTTTTTACTCATCGCTTCTTGATACTTATAGAAGCGTCCGCCTGGAAGGGTCGTCTCATAAAGAGCACTCATTGTGATATGTCTTCTTCCAATTCTCCATGCCAGTAAGTCGAGCCCAAAATTTCTTTCGGTGATTGTCGCCTTTCCAACTTTTCTGACTTCCATTTTTACAGGAGAGTCTTCAAGTTCGGCCAAATCTTGGAGAACAGTGAAATCACTTTGCAAAAAACTGTGATAAGCGGCCAGGCCCTCGGGATCAGAGAGATCAACTTCGTAGGCAATAGAGTCAATATTTTGTGTTGAAGTTTTTAAATTTGCTTTGAATGGAGTATAACCAGAGGCACCATTAATACCAATTGATACTGGAATATCGATAATATCGTCAAAGGTAAATCCAAATCCAATGCCGATGCCAACACCTTTTTCCTTGGTGTTTTCAATTAAAAGGACTGCAAGATCCTCAGTTTTTTTAGCAATACTGACTTTCAGCGTTTTCTGGAAGTGAAGTTTGGCCTTGGGTCCCAGTTGCACGGGGATCAAGCTAGAGACTCCAATTAAATCGAGAATATCTAGACTAAATCTAGCGAAAAACCCATTTGTCGTTTTGGTTGTGAGAATTTCACCCGCGTCTAGCTCACTGGAAAATTCCGCGTGGGTTAATGGAGTTTCCTGAAGGAGAAAGTGGGGGAGCTTGAGTCCCTCTTCAAAAGTCTTGACGTGCCGGATATTAGAAAATGTTTTGCTGTGTATTGGACCACCTTGAACGTAGGGGAAGAAATAAGAAAGTGCTAAGTTGGCCGAAAGAGTGACCACTTGTGAGATAATTTTAGGGCCTAAGATTATGGTATCTATTACTAGCAGCCCATCTTCTTTATCTGGAACAATTTGTCTTTGTACTTTGGGGTTAAACCACCCCTTATGAAAAACGGTGCCGTATATTTCGCTATCGGCCTGCTCTTCTAGCCAAACTGGATCAGCTTGGAGTGCTTCAAGCTTGCCCCATTTTTTAAAGGCATGTTTGTCAAGCTTTGCAAGAGCAGCTCTCTCTTTTTCGAAGTCGATACTATCACTGGCCGCTCTAACTGCAAAAGAGTTAGTGAGCATAATAGTAATTAGTACAATGGACCTCAAAAAATTATTCATCTAGCATTTCCCTCTTTGCTCTATAGGTCGTATGAGGGATCATAGTCCCCGAGAATAAAATAAAATGGTTTGAGTTGGTCACCTTCTGCTTTAAGTAGTGGTAGGGCGACTCCTGCTTCAACAGTGGTTCGCAGAAAAGTCTTTTTTAAGTTAAACCTTACTCCAGCTCCGGCGACAACTTTGAAATTTGAAAAGTCAGTAATATCACTGCTTACATTGGCCGCTTCGATAAACACAACCCCTCTTACAATGTCTTCAACAAGAGGAAATGAATAGGTGAGGTTGGCGCTTGCAAGAAAATTTCCGCCGGCAACAGAGCCTGAAGGTGTCACTGAGTTTTCTTTATGGCCTCGAATGGTTCCCATGCCACCAGCATAGAATTTTTCAAAAAATGGAGTGTTATTACTGGCATAACCAATAGTAATTCTTCCACTAAGAGTATGGTGGCGACCTTTTTTATCTTTATATAAGTCAAGTGTCCCAAGAACGTGTCCCACGGCCTTAATATAGACACCATCATCAGAGTAACTAGGTAAAAGAGAAAGGCTTGCCGTAAAATCTTGGATTTTCTCACCATTATTATCAAACTCTTCTGTCTTATAGGCAATGCTACTAATCATTCCCACTACAGTCGCTCTTCCTTCAGCGTCGTGAATCTCACTTGCTAGTTCTTCAGAAACAGCTTCGACGTTAAGGAATTGGACTCTAGTGCCCAATCCAATTTCAAGATTTTCTTTTATTTTTCTTGTAATCATCAAACGAGTTCTAAAACCAGTGAGAGTGTATTCACCGAGATCAAAAACTTTCTCTGTAATATCAAAGAAATGGCTATAACTAGCTTCAAAGTCAAGGGCGAATCTTGAACCAAATAAATGGGGATCCCTAAAAATTAAACCGAGTCTGGTAATTTCAGTTTCTTGGCTGGCCAAGATGCTAAAAAAGCTTCCCGAACCAAAGGCATTTGGATCTTGATAGCTGACATTGCCCATAAAGCCACCTGCGGAGGCGCCCACTCCAAATTGTATGTATTGGCCTCTGGCCTCAACCACTCTAATGATCACTTTCCCGGTAGTCTCTTCTGCTGAAGTGGGTTCAAAGTCAAAGAAGACTTCATCATAGTAGCCAAGAGATTTCATTTTTCTCAGTATTTTTTGAATTTTAACAATGTTGACAATTTCTCCAGGAAGAATATCCACATCATCGAGAATTGTTCTTTCTTTCATATAGCTATTGCCGGATACCTCAATTGATTTAATGGTGTATTGCCTGCCTTCAACTATTTCTAAAAGTACGGCACCTGCTTGAGAGTTAAATCTAAGGTTTACATTGGCATAGACATATCCCTGCGCCCCGTATATTTCTCTTAAGGCCTGTTCACCTTTTCTGGCATTTTTGAAGTTAAAGTATGATCCCTCTTTGAAATCCAGGGTACTTAAAACCTTCTTAGTTTTAAATATTTCATTTCCACTAATGGTAACGCTTTTAATTTCATATCTTTCATTTTCTACTATATTAAAAACTAAGCGAATATGGCCTTTGTCTTTATTAATATCCTCAATCTTATAGCTTACAACTGCGTCGATGAATCCAATTTCAGAGTAGGCCATTTTAATTCTATCTAGGTCTTCTGGAAAATTATTGACGTCAAGTGCTCTCTTTTTAAATATATTTCCCTTTTTTGATTTAAGTACTTTTTTTAATTTCATGGGTTTTATAGATGTATTACCACTGAACGTGATTTCTTTGACAATTTGTCTGCCTCTCACTGATTTCACATGATAGTTGATGACCACGTCAGTACTTGCTCCCTCTTGATCTAGGACTTCAGCATTAACTTCAACATCAGGATAACCTTTTTTGATATATTCTTTTTGAATTGTCTCTTTGTCAGCTTCAAGCTTTGTGCTTTTGAATATGACCCCCTTTTGCGCCTGCAAAAGGTCTCGAACTTCATAGTTTTCTTCAGTATTCTCTAAAATGATTCGAACCAGTGAAATTTCTCTTTTCTTTTGGAAAAGAAATTCAATCTTTAAATTTGTTTCACCTTCAATGGGCACCACATTGATTTCAATTTCAGAGTATTCAGGAAATTTCCCCACAAGTGTATTCATGTCTATAATTAGGGCGTCTGCATTTAACTCCTGTCCTACTTTCGATAATGTCATATAGAGAAGTGCAGGATCTTCAATGGGTTTTCCTTCATCATCAATGAAAACCAACTCTGAGATAAGGCGACCTTCAATAGAGAACTGCTCACCTGCAGTTGTTTGAGCAGCGGAGGCTCCCAGTGAGAGTAAAAGAGTAGTCAGGACCAGTATGAAAAAGAATCTCATTTTTCCCCCCTTGATTTTTTATTTGCGGCCCTACTGTACTTTTTGAATTTTCTTAGTTGGCGTTTGCTCATTTTATCAGGAGTGAGCTCGGCTAGTGCTGCCAATGCACTTGGTTTGTCCTTTAATAGTAAGTGGGCATGGGCAAGCATCAATACTGTATCAATATGATAGACACCGAGATCTCTATCGGTTAATAACTCCTCAAGAATTGGGATGGCCGCCTTTGGACTATTTTTGTCTCGGTCACGTCTTCCCCATGAAAGGTAATACTTGGCACGAGTGATTTCTTTTTCAACTATTCTTTCTAGGCACTCATCATGTTTACGTTGTACTTCTGATAGATTGGCCCCATCAAGTTTGTCCTCCTTAATAAAGAGATAGAAGCTGAAACTCCTTTCACAAATAATGGCCGCTTCACTAGAAAGGTGCACTTTTAATAATTTTCCATGGGTGAAGTTACCAAGCTCTAGCATCACAGGGTCTGGAACGACTTCTTTGGGATGTTCTAATCCTAACCTATCGACAAGTTCCTTTTCCTCAACCTTTTTGGGATCATAAATTGATGATTCTAAAAAATCTAGGATAGTATTTTTTGCTAAGATATTTAGTCTGGCAACTTTTCGATCTTTTTCAATGGTAGAGAGTGCTTCACTACACCATTTAATAGTCGCGGGATTGTTTTCTTCAATACACTCAGACAAGGCCCCCGTTGATCCAATATCAATAACAGAGGCCACAATTTGCCCTCTCATTTGATCGTTTTCTATTGAAAGTAGAGAGATCAATTTTCTGGCACTTGCTTCATCCCCATAAATAGATAGGGCCATGGCAGCGGCCTGTTTAATCTCTAATTTTGAATTGGACAAGTGTTTTTCAATTACGGGCCTGAAATCATTTTTTATTATATCAACATAAGTAGGTGTGTAGTGCTCAGCGATATCAAAGGTAACCAAAGCTTCAATAATACCAACAAAGGCATTTTCATTTAATCCCCTTGTTAGGTATTCGAGAAAAGAACCTAATAAATCGAAGTTATTTGTCGCTGAGAGAATTTTAGAAATAAGTATTATATTTTCAAGGTTTTCACCCTCAAAGTCTAGTTGGTAAAAAAGCCTCATCACCTTTGTCAGATCTAATGCCTTTGGAGCGCGTTGAACAAATACCAGTGTTGAGGTTAAAGCTTGCAGTCTAGATTGTGGCTCACTGTCAGGATTAACAGATTTCGTGAACATAGTCTCAAAGTCTTCAGCACAAAATAGTGAGGTTGAGAATAAGAAAAGTATTGTAAATAAAATGAATTTATTCTTTTTTATTTTCATGTTGTACACGCCCCTTGCTTTGCCCTTTAAAGAGCAAGGCAGCTGCCGAAAGACTGGGGCGTAAGTATTTGAAATAAAATGCTAAATGATCTAAATCACTATAATAATTACCCAGGTATGAAGGAAGTTAAACGGCCGCGGGATCTAGTTCTTAACTATATTTTTACAATGCCCTTTCATTCCGCTACCGTCACCACCAAAGGCCTTGAATATATTTGCACTCACCACATTATTAAAAACGTAAATAGAGTAAAGTTTTTCGCCAACTTTTTTGATCTCGATCTTGAAAACACTTTTGGGTAGCTCACCAAATTGGCTGGTGTATTTAAGCTTTATCTCTTCTTTTTCAAGGTTGATTTTCTTTCTTTTAACTTTTATGTGATCCGCTTTTGGATAGTTGTAATGTGCATGAGAATCGAGCCAACCGACTCCATCTACACTTATCCCGTACCTGAAAGCTTCAGCGCCTTCTTCGCGGTAGGTTATTTCTACACTGCAATTACCTTCGCCGTAGTAAGCACCAACGGGGAGAATTTGGAGCATATCTCTTATGTCTGACTTGGTAATGGTTTTGTTTCTTGATGACCATGCTGACATTGAAAGAAATAAAGCTGATATCACCATCAATTGCATTAGGGTTTTTGTGTTCATTTTGTCTCCTTGGGCCTTGATTGTAATTGAGCCTATCAATAAGACTATGAAAGTATAGGTAGTTGTGAAAATATTGGATCATAATTAATGGAATACTTATGGCCAAATTTCAATCTGAATGGGGGAGGGTGCCTATTTCAACATTTTTAATTAAGATCATACACCTCCCTTGCATCAATAAATTGCTGGAAGCAGTAAAAATGGTTAAGATGTAACCTACGCTGACAATTTGGAGAAAATGAAAAATATTCCGGAGCTACTTTTTAGAGTCATTAGAGTTTGCACTGTTATAGTACTTATCTCTGAGCTGCTGAGTCTGTTTGGGAATATGGATTGGAGATTTGAGCTCTTTGAACACTTTAGGGTTCAATATTTTGTAAGCCTGGTGCTGGCAAGCGTGGGTTTTATGGTTTTAAAAAAGAAGAAGTGGGCGCTAGTGAGCACAATTGCCTCTGTGGTTAATATTTTCTACTTCGGGCACTTATTTTTACCTTTTTACTCTGATGCCAACTCTCACATGGTGAAGTTTGCTGAAATTAATGTTTTAGTGAGTAATCAAAACTACCAGGCAGTTGAAGAATTTATAATTAACAATGATCCCGATTTTGTGACACTGCTTGAAATAAGTAAAAGCTGGTCTGACAATCTAAAAGTAGTGACCAAGAAATACCCTTACATTAAGAAGGTTACAAGATCAGATAATTTCGGGATTATGATTCTATCAAAATTCGACTTATCTAAAGTTGCAGAAAAATCGGCTTTTGATGTACCTTATTATTCTGGTACCATTGAAGTGAAAAACAAAGAAATCTTTATTATGGCCGTTCATCCATTTCCGCCAGCAAGTGGAGAGCTCTATAAAATTAGAAATGACCAATTCTCTTTATTTCAAAAAACCATCAAAGATAGTAAATCAAAGTACAAAGTTTTGATGGGGGACTTAAATATGACACCATGGTGTCGTCGCTACTTTTCTTTTATCAAAGGTGCGACACTTATAGACACCAATAAAGGGTATGGGCCTAAATTCACATGGCCGCAGGGTTTATTATTTCCTCTAGGTATTAAGCTTGATTATATCTTTCATTCAAAAAATATTGAAACGGCTGAATTTTTTGTTGGTGACTCTGTTGGAAGTGATCACCTGCCAATATTTGCCAAAATAAGGCTGTAAGACTAATTCCCACTTTACGTTAAATAAATTTAATTTGAATAGAACAAAATTAGCAGTTGTTTAGGTTGTTAACAGTATTGCATCACCATTTCCCTGTTTTCTCTCGAAAATGTGGCATCAAACTTGCTCTATATATCATGATTACAAAAATTCGATAGATACTAACAAAGGGATCACTTAATGAGAAAACTGTCACTTTTATTACTATGCTTTAGCGCTTCTGCTTTTGCCCAAGTAAGTCTTGATTTTAAAGTTGTAGGAAGTAGTTATACCTTAGACTTCAATAGGGGATTTGTTTGTAAAGTTGAGCCCTCTTTTTCTGAGGCACCAACTCTAGGATATGGAACTGATCAAACTGCCGCTAGAGACAATGCAATTCGCAATTGTAAGGCAGAAACAGGAAACCACTCTATGCATTGTGATAGCGCTAGCTGTGAGCCAATTGCATTTGAGCAGGCCAGACCAGTTATCACAATTACTTCTAGAGGTGGGAATCTAGGTGTTTACTTCTCATCGGGAACTCACTATTCATGTCGTGCTGAAGGACCTTTTCTTGGTAATGGCACTTATATTTCAGAAGCACCAACGCGTTCTGAGGCAGAGGTTTATGCACAGAAACTTTGTATGGCACAAACTGGCAATGCCAGAATGCATTGTCCCATCGAAGAATGTCATGCTGTAAATGGTATTGCAGGTTCAAGTGATGGCGTTGTTGTCAGTCTTGAAGTTCTTGGTAATCTACTCCCGAGTAAAGAGGAAAGAAGAAGAAGACTTGAAGACAAAATCTCTGATCTTGAACGACTACTTGAAAATAAAAATATTTCTGTTGGACAGGAAAGAAGAGTTAGAAAAAAACTTGGCAAAAAGAAAAGAAAATTAGAATCCCTACAAGATTAAGAAATATAGGCCTCAATATATCTATTGGGGCCAATTCCATCCATGCTAATAACTCTAAACTATTGATTATCCCTATGATGATTAAAACGAATCTAGAATATTAGAAAGATTCACTTTTAACATCTGGTATATGGAGCTAACTTCCACCAAACTCAACTGGAGCTCTCATATGAAAAAATTAACATTTTCCACTCTTTTAACCCTCGTTATCGCCACTAATGCTTGGGCCTTAGGGGATCCGGTCCTTGATGTTTGTAAGGGTGAAGTTGTCAAAAGCTATCTTCCACAGTGCTACACTATCATGCCCGATTATAAAGGCGACTATTTGGCCCATACCTTGATTGGTACGAATATGGATGGTGAGCAAATTTCTTTTAGTCAAAAAGGTGAGCTATGGGAAGTGACACTGACTTGCGGTATGTCTGGTGGCGCTGTTGACTATGTTCTTACCAAAAGAATTTTGGATAGTGATGGGCAAGAAGTTGACTGCAAAATTATTGATATAAAAAATCAATATGAAGAATAAAAGACCCTACAAAATATAGGGTCCCTTATTTTGTGAAATGCTCTAATGTCCTTCAGAACTGTCTTTATTTGCCCTGACATCGTATTTGACTCTTTGTTTGAGTACATCTACGTAGAACATATTTCCCGCCTCTCCTTTGCCAGAGTGGACACCTACTTTCATGGACGGAATATAGTGAAGAGTCCTGCCTGTCCAGACAGGTCGTAAGACCATTGCCATTTTGACATTGATCTTATCGCCTTTAACCATAGTTTGGTTAACGATTCTACTAATCTCGCCAATGAGAAGTTGATTCTTTTTAAGCTCAAAGTTTTTAAGTGCTGGATGAAAGCTAAACTTTGGCCAGGTAATGTCTACTCCGTAAAGAGTTTTAGCATTTTTAGAATTAAGCCTTACAAAACTTCCGTCTACCATCAGACCATCGATTGCTCTTACGGCGTAGGTGAAAAAAGAATCCACCATGACTGCACTTGGCCTTTGATTGCCTCCTGGAGCCGGACCAGTTTGCAGTAGCATAAAGTTGGTCTCAGTAAAGAGAAGTTGGCTGCGATCAATTCCAAGGCGTGTCATGAGTTGATCGTGTTGTTTTTTGACCTGCTTCAATTGCCGTTGCGCCAAAATCTTTTTCATAGGAGGCACTTTTTCCATATTCTTGTGAATATAGAGTCTCCCTGAACTACGATCGAGCTCATAGGCAAAGACTTTTTCTTTTTCCACAAAAGTTTGTCCTGGCCTTATGTCCTGGATTGGAAATCGGAAAGTCTTCTGAAGAGTAGTGAAGTTTTTAATCTTTAAGGGATCAAATCCTCTCAGATATTTTTTCTGAATACTTTGAAGCCGTCTTTGGATCACCGCGCTTTTAAAGCTTGGAAACGCCTCTACAACGGCTTGGTCGTATTCGCGATTAAACTTTTCAGATACCTCTTTTCTGGTTCCCAAATCATTTTCAGCGTGTGCCGAGACGGCCACCAATGTTGTTAGAATAATTAAAATATATTTCCACATATCAATTCTCCTTTTTAGAGTTCACTCAAACTAACCTTTTTTCTAATTAGGAAGCTTGGGACCTCCTGTTGGGTCACACCCGGATTTCCATGTGTAAGTCATCCAGTTGGGATTCTTGTTGCTATAGGCCCACTTGTATTTCTCATTGAGAGCATTAGCAGAGGTGGCCCGGGAATAACCAAATCCTAAAGAGATCGGACATACGGTTTTCCAAGAATTGTACCAGTGGTGTACATGGTGCATTTTATCTCGCCAGACTTTTCCTACGCCTTTACTGCTAAATCCGTATTTGGCCAAATCTCGGTACTCACCGACGTACTTACTACCAATATACATATAGCCGTGAAAGCCTGTGATCACATGAACTCTGCCTGCAGCGGGTCCCCACCATTTACCAAGTAGGTTCCAACGAATACTGTTACAAGAAGACATATGCCAGAAGCGGTTTTTCCCATTACCTAAGTAGGGTCCAATTTTCATGTCTGAGACATTGAGACGACATTGTCCGTGATCTTTGGTGTGCATCACTCCGTACCATCCATTTTCATCATATCCACCATGGGTACACATTAAAGCTGCGTCTCCTCCATCGAGGTTCCACTTATCTTGTCCCCATGCTGCAATTGTTGGATCTACGTAACGACCAACCCTGACTAAGTGATAGTTAACCCACCACTGACTCCATCCCTTACTACCCATTCTTTTTCGCCATGCCATGCACATATCATCCCACCACGTTCTGGTGCCTCCGGAACACTCACCATTCCAGTGTGTGATCGAAGATGAACGCGCTGAGCCTGCATAGGAAAAAGAAGCAGAAAGCGAACTAAAAAGCAGCACGGCAATAAGCCAGCCACAGTTTTTAAATGTAAAAGCTTTATTCATATTTCCTCCCTATATTGAAGATCATCTCTTGGATCATTTACCCAGGTGTAGCTATTGAAAATGAGAAAAATTAGAAAGAAAGAATATCTTGATTACTATAAAGGATCTTTGGGATTAGGTTTTTTGGCCTCGAATGAAAGATACAAAATAGTTGATTGAAAAAAGCAACTTGCATATCATCCATCATCTGGTTTACTAGTGATGATTTTTCAACAACTTTACCAAGTACTTCTTGGCATTTTGCAGCAGTATTAAAGCCATTTTGAATACTTGAGTTTCCCTTTTCGCTAGATTTTGATTTTTCGTGTCATTTATTCTCAATATAAAATAATATTAATTTAGAAATGAAGTTAAAGATGAAGCAGTTTTATACTACGAAACTTTACGAGGAATTTGTTTTTTTTCTAACATCAGCTTAGTCACTCTACAGACACGTTCTAAAGAAAATGGTTTATTCAAAATGATAACATTATCTTCAATTTCACCAATATTCAAATTGGTAGAGTCTCCTGAAATAACAATAGCAGGAGTATCTTTATTTAGATTAGGTTTTTCATATTTTGCTTTGAGCAGGCTTCTTCCGTCCATAAACGGCATATGGATATCAATAAATAAAATGTCATATTTTACTTCTTTCATTTTATCAAAAGCTTCAAGACCATCACTAGCAAGATGAATTTCAGCTTGAGAAAAATCATCTGCTAGCTCTAATACATCTCTCAATACTGTTTGAACTTCTCGGTTATCATCAATAATTAAGAACTTCATTTATACTCCTAGAGATTAAGTGCTAAATCGGTAGATATAACTTAGGTTGGATTTCGGAGTAAATCTAAAATTACTCAAATAAAGAATTCTTATACTTAAGGAAAAATAGTCTTTATACCTAAATGGGCCCTGTTTTAGAAGAGTTTGCTATATGGTTTACGAAGTAAGATCTTTGTAAACGTATAGAAAATAGACAATTTAAACTTAACTGTAGCTATTTTTCACTAGAACTATTTTGCTTTAGTTATTTGATAGAATCGTCAGTCAATTGGTAATTACCATGAAATTTATAGGGGGTTTAAAAATGAATAGGTACTTCATCATATTATTTTCTATTTTCTATTTTCATTTCATCAAGTATATTTTGCGGTGAATTTGATGGAGATGATACCGGGAAAAATATCACAGGAAATGACTTTAATAAACTCGTAACAACAATTTATATGCCTCCTGAAGAATGTGATGAGCGTCAATCGCAAAGTGCAAGCTCAAAACTTTGCTTTTGTGAGGTTGTTGATATCACTGATTCATTTCCTAAAAAACACCCTGCTATTGATCGTGAGGAGTTTGAAGTATGTCGACTTGTTGATGAACGGCACGATACTTAAAAACCACAGAGAGTTAATCTTATTCAATACCAATAGGAATTTTTATGGCGGCAATTAACTACTTAGATCTCCTTAAAACAGAATTAAATCATCGTAAGATGATTGATTCAAAATATAGCCTCAGAAAGTTTTCAAGTGACTTGGGTCTTAGCTCCACCTACCTAAGCAATATTTTAAATAAAATAGGAAAGCTTAGTTTAGTGCAAAAGTGTCCAACCTTTCAAAAAATACCAGTAAAGATCAAAAAAATAGTGTTTTCCAACTTAATATTCAATTTTTTAATTTATTACAAAGCGATTCCTGCTAACTTTTAGTCTTGGTATTTTTCAGGGTTTTGAATATCGAATTACATGGTGTGTTCAACAGTTATTGGAAAGCATTGATTAGCGCTGATGTGATGTTTAAAACTCTCAAGCTCTTTTTTACCAAAACTGACTGAGGTTTCCTCTTTAACACCACCTTTTTTAATATTAACAATTGTGGCTTCGCTTTGATCATCCTTCCAAAAGAGAAAGTGAAATCGCAGATCTGGACTACAGCGACCTCCCCACACATGAAGCTTGTGGTGTGTCTTCACTCCTGGAGCCGGAAAAGTAAGAATTTCCTCGGAAATAAAATCAAAAATGTAGAGCTTCTGAGGATTTTTACAATTGGTACAAGAGTTCCCTGAGAATATGACAAACCGAAGGTTGCTATTTAGGTTGAGGTGCCCAATATACTTTAAGTCTGAAGCAATATTTTCTTTTTTTATTGAATCTAAAATAGTAAATCCATCTAACGCACTTTTACTTGTCTTATTCATCTTAAGTTTAAGCCCAGGGACATCATGAAAAAATTGAGCAGAGACAACTTTGTCCAGGGCCTTGGGTTTTACAATCACCTTGGGTGGAAGCGGCTTTTGAGCTGCTTTTTTTGCACTTTGAATTTCATCAATTAATTGATTATCAGAATCCCCGCCAGAAAAACAGCCTGATAGAATTAGAGAGAAAAGAGCTAAAAAAGAAGCGGTACGAGTATATCTGAGCATAACTATCCAATAAAGTGTTGTAGTTTATAATTTTATTATAATTTAAATGGGTAAGGGGTCAACAATATCTAATCTGTAGCAAGGTCCACAAATTTTATACCACTGGGTTAACTTTTCCAATTTACAAAAGTGTTATGATTAATTCGGTCTGTAATCTTCTAGTACCTTTTATCAAGTTCTTCTTACAATAAGTATTTAAATCGACTACAATTTTTCTATGGGTAGAGCAGATGATTTAATTGAGAGTATTGGATCTCTCTTGTCAAAAAAAGAGTTTGATAGCGTCAAACTTGAACTTCGAGAGTTAAAAAAACTTCCTAGAACTACCAATGTTAAAGATGGATTATTTAGGCTTGTCTTGCACTTGGGTTCGAATAGGGGGGGAGGCCTTGTCAAGGCCCTTAAATATATTAATACCAATCCAGATCTTAGTGCTACCTACAATACAAAAACTGAAAATGGACGGGATATATTCCTACTAATTAAGTCCTATACTCTCTTGGGAGCTTGGGGATATACCAGGCGATTGATTGAGCACTTTGAACCAATAGCACATGAGGAGATTGTCTTTATTGCTTCATTTTTTTGGTTTTCTGGTGAGTTCGATCGTGCTGTAGAAATGCTCGATGAAGTTTGGCTGAAAAAAGATGAAGTTGAAAATCCTATGCAGCTTCTTCGCTATAGCATGATACTCATAAGTCAAAAAGACTATTCAAAATGCGAAGAGGTGATGTGTTACCTGAAAAAGTACGATTTTTTTAGAGAAGGCCTGAAAATTCAGTATTTGCGACTTTATAATGCAACCGAGCAGTGGCAAAAATTAGTAGATTTAGGTAATACAATTCTTGATTCTGAGAAAATTGGATACGGCACTAGTGAGTACTATTGTACTAAAGCCTATCAAGCTATAAGTTGGTACCACTTGAAGCTGGAAGATGAATGTGATGCTTGTGTTAATGAAGTGCTGTCTGGATTTAAGGGCGGTATTTTTGAAAGGCTTAGTTTTTTCTATCAATTTAATTCCATCGGGAAATTGCCTGATATAGAGAAGTTTACTCTTCATAATTATCCTGGCTCCAAATTGGCCTTTGAGTTGAAAACCGAGATGAAGCTTTCACCAGGTTTTGAAGGTGCCACTATCAAATTTTTTCCTCACAGTGATGAAGTGTGCATTGATGGTATCTTTCATCATCCCATACCTCAGGAATTAAAGCTTTTGCAATATGTTTATCAGGCCGGTGATGTGGGAGTTAGCCTGATTAATCTATCAAATATACTCTGGCCTGATGGAATTTTTACAATTGAATCCAATGTCAGAAGAATTTATTCAATGTGCACTAGGTTAAAGAACAAATACTCCCTGGATCTATCTCAAGTGCGACATCTCCTACTTCTTGAAGGGAATTTGTTCTCGCATGTGGGAATAGATTTTTCTGCTGAATATGCACTTCAAATTTTTAAGAAACACAGTGAATTCAAGAAAAAAGATTTTGCGGCATTTTATGGTATTTCTGAGATCTCTGCTCACAGAAAAATCAAATCCCTATTGGAGAAAGGTCTCCTTGATCACAAAATACAGGGACGCGAAAAGGTCTATTTTAGTTGTTAATATTTCCCTTTCAAACATAAAAACACAGATTTTTGGCAAGCCTATATTACACTGCCTTTTATAAAATCGAATAGATAGGATATCTCGCTGACAATTATTGCATTTTTTAGAGGCTGCCCTCATCCTAGAATGTTGCACAATTTTTCCTTGGGGGGAATATATGAAAATGCTACAAAGACTATTTGGCCTATTTGTACTATTGTTTTTCACATTAAATACTTCATATTCTGAAACTAAAATTCGTACAAGAAAAAGACCAAGAAGAAAGCCGACTACCAAGACTATAACATTTCAAAAAGCACCTGTTCGACTTGAAAGGCGTGAGGTTTGCTCACAGGTTAAAATTCCTGAAATACTGAATCTTGAAACTCCAAAAATTGGTAACCTCAATTATGACAGGATTCTCAATGCTCCTATAGATAATTTATTAGGAAGTTTTAACCTTCTGAGTAATGCAAATATTAGCACATTTATCAGCAATGTTTTTGGGCAAGGCCTGAGCTTTAATATTGATAGTATTTCTTACACCGGCAATCAGGCAAACTTTGGAGAGAGCTGGAATCTTGAAATGAAAAGAACTTCTAGAATTTTTGATGAGTATACGCATGACTCTGTGATTATTAATACTATTTGGATTGAAGGAACACTACAATTTGGGCTAGCAACTTATAGAATCAGTACTTACTTTAATACTTTTAATGTCCATCTAAGAAGTCGTTTTAAATTATTTGGAAGTTTTCCATTTGAAAGTAGAAATGGAATTTATTTAGGATCGGGTTTAGATTACTATAATGGTGGTGAAGGAAACTCAATCCTGAAAGTTGATGTGGGTATCGAGCAAATTGTAAATAATCTTGTGGTAACCTTTGAAAATGGTGACCAACTTGATGCTTTGACAGAAGACATAGTAAGTGATTTCTTGGACAATTACCTAACCATTTTTCTCGCTAGTAATCCCACTGGAATTAAGAGTTATTCTTTTTCAAAGTTTGGTCTTACCCAGTCACAAGTTGATTCAGCTTTTGATGATATCCGTGATGCTATGGGTGTCATAAGAACTAGAGGCATTGCCCTTGATCTAGGGACAAATAGTGGCTTCACTAACTTTGCTAATCTTGAAACAATTTGGATTTCTAAAAGTAGTGGCGCTTATATTTGTGACAATGGATATACTACAAATATCAATTGGCCATATGCTGTACCCACTGGCGCCAGCTACAGGCCTTCTCAGAACTATGTAGAACAAGGAATTAACTATTAGGCTTAGTCAATTATGGCGCGTGGGATAAGACCCACGTGCCTACTACTTAGATAGTAGTTTCAGTAATTTTGCCAAGTCCTCCTGATCTGCTATTTCTTCTCTGGTGAAATTTTTGATTTGAATTCATAGAAAAATATCAAAGCAAGGGTCTTAGGATACGCTTCTAGCTACGAGTCTAGCCGGCGTGATGGTGAGCTTGTTGAGCAGGCAGTTCTTGATTGGAGTGAGGTTAACACTTCTTGAAAAAACCGCTGATTTTAGGGAGCGCTATCTTGATTACCTTGAATTCACTTTGCCAGGAGAGCATGACTTCACATTTACTAGAGTAGGATTCATTATGAGTGACTTCTATTGGGAGGCGAGTATTGCCTCTACAGATGCTGTGGAAGAATTTTGTCATGAGCTAATCTATAACTTTCAGTTTGAAAATGTATTTGGGATAATAGATGAGCACGCAGCTGGAAGGTGTCCTGGTAAATAGATTTTAATTGGCCTTGTTTTTGTCAAGGTTTTGCTCAAAATCTCTGGTTTGTCCAATTGCCATAACTAAATTTAAAGGGCTTAGGTGGCCTTTGTTGGCCTCTAAATTGCTTTCTACTAGGGGGCACGTTGTTAATTTAGTTTCTATGCCTTGGGGGGAGAGAAATGGTTAAATTTATTTTATTGTGTTTATTATCTCTTAGTTTTTCCAGTATATCATTTGCAAGAAGAAGATATGTTTACAAATCTAAACGTAAAATCGTCACTAGATCAAAAACGGCCGAAACTAAACCAATGATCAAAAATCTTAATTTTGAAATTGCGATAAAAAGACCTTTGTATGAGGTTGGCCATGAGGGACTTGTAGACTTTTCCTTTGCTGGTTATCATGCAAGTGCCAAAGATACGCCTCGTCTCTATGGTCTTCAGAATTTCAATGTTACAAGTTTTGGCGCCACGGGAGATGGTATCACTGATGATACACAAGCTGTGCAAGATGCAATGGATATGGCGAGAGTTAACGGAGGTGTCGTTTATTTTCCTGAGGGAACCTATGTCATAACAGAGGTTATTCAAATTAATCGTAGTAACATTCAAATAAGAGGAGCAGGACCAGAGCAAACTATCATAAAGCTTCCTTATTCACTATCAGATGTCGAAGGTGAAAATAATGCTTGGAGCTGGAGTGGTGCTTTCTTTCACGTAAAGCCTGATGATATTGCCGAAGTAACAAACTTAGGAACAGTCAGTTCTAGCTTAAATGTTGGTAGCCGCACGCTGCCTGTTAATTGGGCATCATCTGATCGTCCTGAGGCAGGAGAGTGGATTCAACTTGAGTGGCACAATGATATGGGAAGCGATACGCTTTTAGATAATCTCTATGGTGGCGTAGTATCCTCTTCTGATTTTGGAACATATATTCAAGATTCAGATGCTTCCAAAGTGAGAGAGTGGGTTCAAGTGACATCTGTAAAGGGAAATGTAGTCAAAATAGCCAAATCAATTCGTACGGATATTAGACCTGAGTGGAATGTAAGCCTAACGAGAAAACCTCACCTGACTGAGGTTGGAATAGAAGAATTAAGTTTTGAGTTTCCAGAAACTGATTATCCAGGGCATCTCGATGAAAAGGGATACAATGCCATTTATGTTCAAAATTTAATTAATGGATGGGTTCGAAATGTTCACACTCTCAATGCTGATAGTGGGATCATCTTGCATACCATAAGATTTGTAACTGTTAGAGATATTCTTATTCAGGGTAGAAAAATGCATCACCCTCTTCTTATGAGTTGGTCCACAGATTGTCTTTTTGATAGTTGGAGAATTGAGGTGCCTCAAATACATGGAACATCTATTTCATGGGCAGCACATCGAAATGTTTATTCTAGAGGATGGGGAGAAAATCTTTCTATGGATGCTCACCGAGCACTAAACTTTGAAAACTTACACACTCAAATTACTATTAAACACACCGGAGACCCCGTTAATCCTCTAAAAAGTAGTGGGAGCAGTAATAAAGGTCTTCATTCTGCTAGAAAAAATGTCTACTGGAATATATACAATGATTTTCAATCGGGAAGTAGCGCTGTGGAGTTTGGTCCATACACTCATTGGCCCAAAGGTTTCTTTATTGGATGGCGAGGAAATCGCTCACTTGTACTAAGCCCTGCCAGTGGAAGAGATCAGACTATCGATTCTCTTAATAGCTCTCCAATCGTGCCCAATCTCTTCTTTCACCAGCTGAAATTGAGATTAGGATATGTTCCCTATTGGCTTAAAAATCCAAGACCTAGATTAAAACTAGCTCAGTTTGTCTACCTGTCTCGTTAAAAAATGGGGATGTTTTCAAGGCTTGCTTGATATTAGGGCAGGGAATGGTTAAAAAACTATATTAACCTGTCCTTTTACAGGAAGCTTTTTAACGTTAATTGCCTTAATGGTTTTCTTGATATCATAGTTAGCATCTTTTGCGGCTTGGTAAAAATCATCAGTAGGTGATATTGAAAAACTGATACCACTTTTTTTCCCTTTGATCTTTTTGGTCGACTTCGATCCTTTTGAGTTAATTTGAAAATCCTGTTTTTTCTTGGGTGCCAAATCTTTAAATGTGATTTTCTTCTTGGATCTAGTTTTTTTAGTTTTGGCAGAATTGCTTTCTTTTTTTGGGTTACTCATAAAGTACAAAAAAATGGCGATGACGGAAAATACGACTAAAAGGGTTGGTATTTTATATCTCATATACACCAAGTCTATCAGTATATTTTGGCGTTGAGAAACCTTGTTGTGGTTGTCTAGTTTTTTGCTAAGTTATTTCAGCTTAAAACCCGATATCAAGGTGCATGCGACAATATTCACTACCACATTACATACTACTAATTTCACTGATGGTATTTTCCACTTTTAGTTATTCAACTTGTCTAAACACCGCCGAGCAAAACAACTGTCAATACTACCAATTAGACAAGGTGGGACCATGGGGGAAAAACAAAGAGGGGGGTCCAATCCTTGAAGGTACTAAGGTAGAGGATCAAGAACAAACAGGTCTTTGTTTTGCTTTCTCTTCACAGCTAATTATGGATTCCATTTTAAATATTGAGCAAGGACCTTCAAAGAGAAGATTTATTGATCCACTGGAATTGGCGATCATTTCACGCTCAAAGTTTTTGAAAGGAGTGCTTTCTGTAACACCTGGTTTGTATCCCTATAACTGGACTCCACTTGATGGTTTTTTTACTTCTGATGATAGTTGCGAAACATTAAAAAGAGTCAAAAAAAGGGGACTTTGTGGAGATTCCGCTATTAGGGATCCGTCCTATACGGCCAGCTACTATTATTTACGAAATACCTTGGAAGGAAATAGGTCCGTGATAAATCCAGAGGGAAAAGCAGAGGCCATCTTAAAAAAATTGCGAAAAATTGAGAAGAAGTACAATTTGTCGGGATTGGTTAAGTTTGTAGAAAATACCGGAACAATTGAAATATTAGATGAAAGTCTTTTAAGAAGTTATGCTGAAGGACTTGGGGACCAGTTGAGCACGGATTCTCGTTTAAAAGACAGGCTATTCAAATTGCAGGTGCAATATCTAGAGGCCCAAAATAGTATTAATTCTCAAGAAGAAATGAAAGCGTTATTTGAAGGGTATGGTGCTAAGCTGTGTGCTGAAGATAGTAATTCAGCCACCTCTATCGACACTGAATTTGTAACATTCTTAGACTCCATAAAAGGATATCATCTGGGGAGAATGCTTAGAGAATTAGAAAATTACTTTATAAGAAATTGTAAAAAAGATCCTGGTCTCAGTGAAGTTTTTAAGGATTACCAGTGCGAGCACTTAGACGTGCGAAAAAGTTTTGAAAAATCTAAAGATGACTACCAAAATGTCGCCATAAAATCACTAGACAGAGCTATTTCAAGTAATTTGAGTCAAGAGAATGCTCTGCCCATAGGTCTAGCAGTGTGTGCAGAATTCTTGGGAGTGAATTCTGAAATAGCGACCTTTAATGCACCCAGTGAAAAAGTGATGAAAAAGAAAGATTGTGGTGAACACGATCTTGCTATGGTTGGACAAAAGTGGGACCAAAATACATGTCAGTGTAAAATTCTCATTCAAAACTCTTATGGAGACAGTTGTAGGTATGATGATTCAACGGCATACAGTTCCAGGGGATGGGAATGTGCCAAGGATCAAACAGGAGAAAAAAATGGTCGCCTTTGGGCACCCAAAAACGATTTTTCCAAGATCGTTATTGATGTAAAACCCTTTACCCATTGAGTGACAATTGTAGGAATGGGGAGTATGATTGAATGCGATGCTAAAAAAATCAGATAAAAATAAATTGTGGATGGGCATTCAACTTTTAATGTTGATTGTATTTCTTCATCACGCCCTACAACCCATATTGTCTTGGATTGGACTTTTTTCCTGGAAGCCTAAGTACTATGTTTCCCTTGGAGGGGGCTTTCTCTACGGAACGGCCTTAGTTTTACTGCTTAAAAGAAGTAGGGTGGGTCTGTATATTGCTGTTCTTGGTCCCATTTCAGGAACACTTATTTTGACTACTGGAGCTCTTTTAATGTGGTTAAATATTATTCATTTTGAATTTAGGCAAGATCTGTCAACGATTCTAGGTGGAATACCTCAAGTTATTGCGCTTGTAATCGCACTATCCCTTTTAAAAAAAGAGCGCAGTTCATTAGATCTGACTTAAAAAATCAAAGACCACACTATTCTAGCTTTACTACCTATTTAATTTTTTTCAAAATACATGAGCTTGTCAGTTTATTTTGTCGCAGCTTTCCCTCGAATAAATATGGCACAAAGCCTCCACTGATATTGTTAACAGTTGCTAGAAGCGATCCATCTTTATTCATTTTTAGAACGGCAATACTTTTTTGATAACTGCCTTCGCTGACATAAATATATTTACTGATAATTTTGATCTCTTTTTTACGTTTAGAAATAGATATCTTAACATTTTTGTATAACTCTCCCAGTACTATGGAGAGATCTTTTTTAAAAGGGAGTGCTTTACTAGAGCCCAAGTCATTGCCGTTCTCATCTTCAAAAGAAAATACCACTTCTTTGCAGCCTTTTTGCTCAAGAGAGACTATTTCATTTGCTGGTAGATCCATTGCTAAGCTAAACAAAACATAACTTGCTTTGTCGTCATTTTGACAGGATTCGATTTGATAACTTCCAGAGAAGTCAGGACATTTTGCTAACGCTGATAAGCTAGCAATGAAGGTGCATAAAATTAAAAGTGTTTTCATTTTTTCTCCTATTGATAACTTGAGCTAGCATGGGGGTTACCGGCCGTCGAAACTTGTTTAAAAGCATAGAAAAAATTACTCAGTATTCTGAGACTCTTAATCGATATGTGCCGCGTCAATAAACTCTTCAAGCGTAGAGCTAGAAGTTGAACCAAATAAACACTTTATTTTGAAATAATAAGAGATGCGTTGTCTTATAAATATGAAGGTGTTAGTAACCCTTTCATGGACCCAAAATCACTAGTTATTTTACTTAGTTTTATATTCTCTAGCGCCTATGCAGGTGAAAGTAAGTTTTCATCAACAGAGTTTAGTTATGACCTCAAAAATATAGGTGTAAAAAGAAGTGATAGTTCAAAAGAGATTATAGCAAAAGTTGAAAAAAGACTGAAAGGTTTCAAAGTTAAGGGTGAGCAAAAAAAATATGCCGTCTATTATATAGACACCGAAGATAGGGAGCTAAAACAAAATAATCTCATTTTTCGAATTAGACCCAATTTAACGCAGCCTAAGAAAAGTACTTTCACCATTAAAGTGAGATCAGCATTTGAAGCAGATTTAATGGTGCTAGATGCCCAAAATTTTGATGAAGTAAAGTTTGAAATTGACCGCAAAGGTAGTGGGAAATCTTATTCCGTCAGCTACGTGGTAAAATCGAATTTTATGAAAGAAATCGAAAAGGTAAAAAAAAATGCCTTTCTCGATTTTCTTAGAAAAAACTATCCTGTTATTTTTCAAATCTTAAGTAAAAATACTGACCCTGATAGTCTAGGCATTCCCAAAAAAGTAATTCGAAAAAAATACTCTCTCAAATACAGAGCGGGAGGGATCCCTGCACTTGAGGACACTGAATTTGATTTCGAAGTTTGGTTTTTCAAACAAAAGACTCTCAGTTCTTTATCTTTTAAAGTGAACACAAGTGATGTCCATCATTTTACTAAAGCTTATAGCGATTTAGAAAAGAAGCTATCCAAAAGAAAATTATTCCAAAAAAAGATTATTTCTAAAACAGAGACTTACTGGAAAGATTAATTTTCTTCGTGCTCCTACAAGTGAATTTAGTGAGATTAGTGAAGTAGGTTGTCCCATAATTCTTTGATTTGGTATTCTTCTTTAGGATCGGGACAATCTAGACCCGGAAGGCAAAAGCCTTTTTTAATCCAATATTCAAAACTTTCCGCATTGGCGATTACACCAAAAATGCCATAATGCTTCCTAGGTTTATCATCATATTCAAAGTCAAGGGTTCCACATGTATGAGAGAGTTCATGGACTAAGATTGCAGCTTGTTTATAGTCACCTTTTTTAAATAGTCTGTTGCACAGGCTAATATGTGGGAAAGTGGGTGTCTTGGAGCTAGCAGAAATTTTCTTTCTCTGACATCTCTTTGTTTGACAGTGAATTAATGCCACTGGCAGCTTTCTTAAAATACACCTGTAGCGCCTTGCAATCCTTCGAAGTCTTCTTCGAAGACTTCTTGATTTTTTAACCTTTGGTTTCTTCTCATATACAGATATTTCTCTGAGAGCTTCTTCCACTTGATCCATTGCCAGAAGTCTCATGCCGTTGACATGATCAACTCTCTCAGTACACGCATATTTTTTGTTGTAAAATAGGCTTTCAATGAGTCTTGACTTTGGCCCTAAAAGTTTAGTTTTCCCAGCCTCTATATAGTCGCGAATACTCACTTTTTTCCCAAGCTTTGCGTGAGACGATTGGGTGAATATTCCAAGGCATAGGGTGATCAATATTAATTTCATGGTCCATTCCGCTTTAGGGGATTTACTTATTTTTACTGGCTGAGTTTAGAGGCCGTATAATCTCTTAGTTCACGGTAATCAAAGTGACGTCTGTATAAGTCTGATATTCGAGGACACAATTCCTTATTTTGGTCCATGTCATAGACAATTTGGGCCATATCAAGAGGTTCAATTTCCATGTCTATTTTTCTTGCGACCTTTTTTGTAAAACGTTTGACTCTTTTGTAATCGGGACTCTTTTCACCATAGGCACTTCCCTCGACTAGGCTTGTGGAGCTCTCTAGAACTCTTTGAGCTCTCAAAGTTCCTCGATAGGTAGAGACATTAATTCTTCCAACTATTCCTAGGGTCATGATTCTAACGGGCATCATCGCCTTGCTGGCAACTCGCTTTAGCATCACACGCTCTAGGCATGACAGATCGATCTCAGCACTAGAGAAATTTGGCAGGCATGTGAAAATAAGTGCGGTAAGTGCTATTAATTTCATAAGTTTATCCTGTGTAGATTTTCAAATCTTATTTCTTTGCAGCCATAGTAACCCAACCTGCGCTCTGCTTGTGAGATGGAGTAAAAAATTTAGGAAGTGTCTATTTATTAGGCAATCCATGCGGAGCTACCCTGTAGTGCGGAAGTGGGCGTTGAAGAATAGAATGTCACTGTAACTATTCAAAATCATAGAAACATTCACGTATTTAACTTTCACTTATTAGTGAGGGTGTAAATAAGTAGCTAGACATATGATGCGGAGCGTACGTGTATTAAGTTATCCCCACTATTTTCTTTTTGCCGAGTTTTCGGCGTACGCAGTGTTGGTCAAAGGAGATCACCGATGAACAAGTTTACCGTTGTACTTGCTTGCACACTTTTTTCTGGACTGGCCTTGGACGAAGCAGAATTTAAGACCCTTTTAACTGAGCAGGCACACAGCTCCTTGATTTCTAAATTTGTGGAAAAGGGAAATAAAATTAAGCTCAAAGAACAGACAAATTATTATTTTGATACTGAGAATTTTCTATTAAAGCACAACGGAACTAATCTTCGCATTAGATTTGTAAAAGGTAAGCCAGCCGAGCTTACAATAAAAGATAGAGCTTATTATACAGAAGATATTTATCAACTTGAAAAAGTCATAGCTGACGAAGCACTTTTAGTAGATAAAAATGAATATGAATGTCTTTTTGCATCTACTGAAGTGGCCCAGTCTTTTGTAGATGAGCCTTCTAAAATTCTCAGTATGACAGAAAGTGACTGTAAAACAATTGAAGAAAATTTTGAAGGAATTCACCCCATCGCCTTTTTGAACAAAATAGCAGGTGAGAGAAAATTCTATATACCAGGCAAAGAAACAAAAGCTAATAAAGCAGAAGTACCGACAAATAGTACAAGTCTTGGTAGTTCAATTGGACTGAGAGCGAATAATCATAATGTCCGTAATGTGGTTTATGTAAGTTATGCGGGAGTTGATTTAAAACTCGAAGTTGATCACACATCATACGGCATAGATTATCAGTCTTTTGGTGCTGATCTTGATGTTACTAAAGTGAGCGACCAGGGCACAATCGACAAAATTCAAGCAGAGTATACAGCAGATATTCGTAGTGTAACTGAGGTTGTAAATGCTTCTCTCGGAGGAAAGACCACAAGAACTTTTATTATCTCTGGTGAGCAGTGGGATACTGTTGATCAACTTATAGAAAGAAAAGAATTATTCACAAATTAATATCTTAATCTAAAATAAAAAATCCACACCTTCGGTGTGGATTCTGCGTTTAAAAAATGCTATTGTTGTTGTTCATTAAAAAAAGGATTTTAAATGAAAAATACGGCTTCATTACTCTTTGTCTTATTTCTTATAACTGCTTGTGGCTCCACCAAACATCTACTGCAAAATCAAAACACTACCGTGACTGCCAAGGGAAGATTTGAAGTACAAGGGATTTGGATTAAAGATAAAAATAGTCATTACGATGTCAGACTTGAGCTGAACTCTCTTGTTGAAACTTCTCAAAGAATATACCGAAGAGATATGGTTTGTGGAAGAGGCAGTGATACAGGAGAGATCATCAAAATTGGTGGAACAGATGGAGATGGAATGGGTGTCACTCTACCTCCAAATAGGGCCCGTGAATTTTACATCGTTTGTAAGACTCCAGACCATGAGGGAGATTTTTGGGTAGAATTCAAAAGTGTTTATGATGGAGGAAAGCTTAGAAATAAAACTCCACTGGGGTTAAAATGGGTATTTAAACAATAGATTAGCTTTCAATAAATAACTTAAGGCGTGCTGTACATATGCACGCCTGTTCTTCACCAAATAAAATCCTGCCATCGACCATCATCACTTGACCAAGATCTTTTCTGAGTTTTAAGTGCACAAAAACCATATCACCTGGAATTAATTGAGGATTGTAGTGGACTTCAAAATTGTTGACTCCCGCCAGAAATGCTCTTTTTGGTTGAACTAACTTTCCAGAGTTTAATAGTTTTGCTCCTACTAGGTAGCCCCATCCTTGTGCCATCCATTCGATGAAGCTTGTGTTTCTAAGATTAACTGTATCAAAGTAGTGGGCATCCTCTTTCAGCTCTACTGCTATAATTCCCGAGTCATCGCCCACACTGATGACTTCATCGACCCATATCATAGGGGCCCTGTGAGGAAGGTAGCTCTTTAATTGGTCAACATGGATAACACTATCAGACATATTCATTTATTCATCACCGTAGTAAAGATCACTGCAAGATTTGCGGTCGATTTTTTGGTTAGCATTGGTAGGGATTAAATCCACTTCTTTATAATAGTCAGGATTAAAGTTTTTTGCATATTTTTTGGTCAGCGCCCCAAAAATTTTCATCTTGGGTGTCTGGTTTTTCTTCACCAGGATACCTAGCTCACTACCAAGTCTCTTGTCATCAATACAAAGACAAACCACTTGGGTTTTAAATTCGCTATTTAAAAATTGCTCGATTTCTTCGAGGGAGAATTTTTCTCCGCCTCTATTTAGTAGTAGAGAGGCCCGGCCATTAAAAGTTAAATGAGATCCTTCAATTTTAATTCGATCTTTTATTTTCAAGCTCTTTGGAAAAGTGATCCCCAATTTACTACAAATGGCGAGGCAGAGATTTGGGCCGGCAAATTCAAAGCCTTGTGAATCGCTTTTAAGGATTTCGACTGAGGGGACAATTTCTCCTAGATCACTATCACTTACAGGCCTTACTCCTGGCGCCAAGTGAGATATGGCGGGAGAGGCCTCTGAACATCCATAACCAATACTTGGGTTTTCAATTCCCAAGATATTTTGCATCTCATCCCACAACTTGACTCCCACAATTCCACCTCCTGCAATTGATGTGAGAGACGGACTGGGTGAAATATCAAAACTATGTGCGTAGGTTATTAAATCGTTAAAGTGGGTTGGAGTTCCCAGCGTTAAAAGGGATGGACCATAAGACTCACAGGCACGAAACCATTGTCTTAGGTGACCACTATTGTATGGACCTTTAAGATCTATCATTTCTATATTTCTATGCCTGCTGAGCATATATCCAAGACTGAGGCCAAAAATATGTTGGGGGCCAGGAAATGAAAAAAGGTAGTTAATTTTGTGCTGGTGAAAAAAGGAGAGGATAGAGTCTATGGCACTGGTTAGGTTTTTTTCAGTGAAAAGAATCAGGTTATTGTTTTCGCTGGTTGTGCCTGTCGTAAATACCCCAAGCTGAGGTCTCTGCGAATACTCAACTTTTTCTCTGGTTGTGAGCGTTGCCTTCACTTTCCAGTCACCAATATAATTAAGCTCGCCCTCTGGAAGCCATTTGATAAATTCATCTAGATCAATTTCTCTGGGGGGGAAGAAAATTGTTAATTCACCTTCGTTGATAGCTAGATCTAGATACTTAAATACATCTTTTCCATGTGATTTTCGAAAAAGATTGATCTTCATGAGTTACCACCGAAAAGGGATCTCTCACACTCAGTAGAGGC
Organism: Bacteriovoracaceae bacterium; assembly: GCA_018649885.1. Lineage (GTDB taxonomy): Bacteria > Bdellovibrionota > Bacteriovoracia > Bacteriovoracales > Bacteriovoracaceae > JABIHA01. The sequence continues at coordinate 28,239 of JABIHA010000020.1, read as the reverse complement.
CTCTTTTAGTGCAATTTTAAGTTTTTCAATGGAGTCGTGTAATGGGATATCATCTTTTACAAAAGCGACGTTTGAGCGGATCATTTGATAGTATTTAACTGAATTTTCACCTTTTAATTTTATTCCCCTCAGGTCAAGCCCTTGGGCCAGGCATATTAAATAAAGGGCAAAAATATCTTCTACTTGCTCAAGTAGATCGTGACACTGATTGGCCGCACTCATGCCAAGGCTTACCTTATCTTGATTATGAGATTCACTAGATCTTGAAAAGATTCCACCAGGGGTTGATTTGGCCATGACTTCAGAAGTTATGGCATTTACCCCTTGATGCAGGCCTTTCAGACCGTGGAGTAGAAATCTTTCATTTTCGTTGTGATCATCCCAAGCGGCCAAGTTTGGAGGAAGGCCACGACTAGTTTTGTCACTAATAAGAAGAGTTAACTGCCGGTCCATATGGTCTGCTATGTGGGCAAGACTAATTTTTAAGTAGTCCATTCCCATACTGAGATGACCTCCATAAAAATTGCCACCCATTTTTAATTCACCCTCAGAATCAACGAGGGGATTATCGGATACACCATTTAACTCAGTTTCAATCCAACTCTTAACTAAGTCGATTGTTTCAAAAATAGGCCCCAGTATTTGAGGGGAGCATCTAAGTGAGTAGGGGTCTTGGACAAACTGTTCAGTTTGGGAATTCTTTATATCAATATCTATCAGATCAATATTCTTGTAATCTTCATCATCTAAGAGTTGATGAATGATACCAGCTGCTTTTCTTTGTCCTGGGTGAGTTTTAGCACGCTGGTTTACTAAATCGCCAAAGGCCTCTTTTCTGCCTTGCAAGGCCAAGCAAGACCAGGCAGAGCACAGGCATGCAAGCTCAGTAAAATACGAGGCCCTTACCGTGTTGAGAAGAGATTGAGACACCATCGTTGTTGTCCCGTTGACTAAGGCCAGTGCCTCTTTTGCTTTGAAAGTGTATTTTTCTAAACGACTTTCTTTTATCAGGGCCTCCATGGGGACATGCTTTCCGTCCTTTCCAAAAGTTGTGCCTTCTCCCCTTAAATTATTGGCCAAGTAGGCAAGTGGAATTAAGTCTCCACTAGCACCCAGGGAGCCCGACCTAGGGATTACTGGATACCATCCATTTTCAAAATAGGTGGCCATCCTCTCAAGAAGTTCTGGAGAGACTCCTGAAAATCCTCTTGAAAGAGAAATTAATCTTAAAAATAAGACTCCCTTTGAAACCTTCTGATCTAACACATCACCTGTTCCGCAAAGAAGATAGGATACAAGGTTATTTTGAAGTTTTTCAATTTGCCCAAGCTCTATGACTCTGTGACAGCTATCCCCAAAACCTGTGGTTACACCGTAGATGGGAATTCGTTTTTCAATATGGGCCAGAAGTGCCAGCTGAGATTTTTTAACATTGTCCAAAACTTGTGAATCAAAGGTAATTTGGAAGTTTTCGGAGTTTTTGAAAATGATTTTGGCAATTTCATCAAACTCATAGCGTTTTTGATGAATATTAATTTGATCCAAACCTAATTCTCCATGGTTTTAAGCTGAAAGTGACCGACCCTTATAAATCTTTGGGTGCGAAGATCAGTAAATAATAGTTGTCTCAATGTGTTATTATCTAAATAATTTTTTTCAGCGCCTCCATCATCCAACGCCGTACAATAATAGTCAATGCTATGGGGGCTTTTGAAGTAGGGACCGTTAATGTTAATGGTAAAAATATCCCAGCGGTATTGATCGTTTTCAATAAGCTCAATTGAAGCGATCAGAACTTTTTTGTAGCTGCCATCATAAACTAGGGATATGGCCTCTTCTAGGGCACTAAAAAGTGAGTGCTGCCCATTTTCCACAGACAGCACAGGAACCTTCAGTTCACAGACTTGCAGTAGTGCTGTCGCTCTCACATTGGGGAGAGTGTGAACAAATTTGGCAGCAGAAGGCGAGCGGTAAAACTCATGGTCGGTTTGAATGCTGGATAGAGATGAGCTTAGAACTACTAGCTCAGTGCCCAGTATCTCTTTTTTGAGTGGGTGTGAGACTTCAGCAAGAGTAAAGGCAGCCCCGTCTAATTGGTTCCACCTTTTTATTTTCTGTGCCCATTTGGGGACAATTTTTTTATTGAGAACAACACTTTGGGTTAGGCATTGAAGGTAATACATTTCAGTTCTCACTTATGACGTTGAAGGCTGCGGCAATTCCACCGAAGCCAAGAGAGGAAACCAAAATATTGTTAAATTCTGCGCTTAAAGTTTCATTAATCACTAAAGAGTTTATGTTAGGGTCTCGCTCTTTAAGAGTAGAAATAGGAAATAATCGCCCAGATTCAATAGAGTCCATGGCCAGGATTAAATCAATCAAACCAGATGCCCCCATTGTGTGTCCAATACACCACTTGGATGCAGTTATTGGAATATTGTTTTCTGGAAATAATCTTTCATAGGCCTTTGCTTCACTTAAATCATTAGCAGGTGTCGATGTACCGTGTGCTATGATGGCATCAACACCAATATCCATTCCATGGTTTTTTATCAACTGGTAAAGCGATTCACCCTCAGCATTTGGCCTGATAGTGGCACCTGGATCAGTGATAAAACCAACTTTTGAAATTTTGATACCAATAGAAGTATTTAAAGGTCCACGATTTTTTCCAAAGACCACTGCTGCGCAGGCCTCACCCAGTAAAAGACCATCTCTTTTACCATCAAAAGGGCGAATGGGAGTCGTGCCGAGGGCCTTAAGTGAATTAAAACCTGAGGCCACAAATGACCCAATGAGATCAGAGGAAATCACTACCACTTCTTCTGCTTCATCTCGCAAAAGCCATTTGTTTGCTAGAAAAATTCCCACATGTGAGCTGGAGCATGCATTTGAGATACATATTGATTTGGCAAAATTCATTTCTCTGGCAGTTAGATAGGAGTCGAGAACACTGTGGATGGGGTCTGCGAATTTTTGTGCAGCAATTCCAAGGTAGTCTTCAGTGGCGCCCTTAGTAGAGCAAAATATCATTCCCATTTTTGAATAGTCAAACTCTCCGGGAGTGTTTGATTTAAGTTGAGAGAATATCTCATCAAAGAGATTAAAAAAGACATCTCTAGCTGAGTTTGCCTTTTGATAAAAAGAGCTAGGCAGGGGACAATACTGGGCACCTTCGTAAAAACTTGGGAACATCAGTGGTTTTTTTGTCGTGGGTCTTGAGCTAAAGGCCCTATGGGTTAGCTTTCCACTATAAATAGAATCAATCAGCGCACACTTTCCGATACCACAGCTGGTTACAAGTGCGCTCGAAATTATTTGCAAGAGCAGAGTCCTGTTTTCAAAGAAGTTAAAATCAAGTACCTTTTTACCATGATAGACACAAAAGAACATTTTCAATTTGCCAGAGAAGATATTGCAATGGAGAAAGGACTTCTCAAAGTCTCACTTTCTATTGCTGCTGATCTTCCTTATTTTGATGGGCACTTCCCAGATAATCCAGTACTACCCGGAGTGGCCATATTGGATGCGACGCTATGGGTTATCAGATCATTCATGGATCGTGATGAAATTGAATACAGCACCATTAAAAATGCTAAATTTATGAGTGTGGTTAAACCAGGTGATCAAATAGATTTAACAATCGAGATTCCAGAGCTTGAGGATGAATGGTTTAAATGCAGTTGGTGTTGTGGTGGTCAAACGGTATCGGAGTTGCGCTTTTCCATTTCAGGGTGTTGAGCTATCAGCTGTTCAACTTTGGTGTAAATATCACCCAGAGTTCTCACTTCCTTAAAAACTTCAGAGTCAAATTTAACACCCATATTATCTTCTAGGTGAATGAGCATATCAACACCGTCTAGGCTGTCGAGCTCAAGGTCTGTGAATAGATTGGCCTCAGGTTTTAATAGTGCTGGATCAATTTCAAACTCGCTGACGAAAGTTTCATTTACGCGGACAATGATATCTTCTTTACTTAGCATTACTTTACGCTCCCAGCGTGTATCTAGTGACACCTAACGACTAGACTTGAATTCATTCCCCCGAAAGCAAAATTATTACTTAAAAAAACTTCAATCGCAAGATTTTCGTCATTAAAAAGAAAATTGGAATCTTTCAGCTCGTCATCGAGCTCCGTTAAATTCCTGTTCCCGATCAGCTTTTTCTCTTTGGCCATTAACAGTGAGGCCACCACTTCCAGTGTGCCGCAAGCTGCGAGAGAGTGACCCATATGTCCTTTCAAGCTGCTGATGGGGACCTTGCTTCCCACTGTGTCCACAATGGCCTTGCCCTCTAAAACATCTCCTATGACGGTGCCTGTGGCATGTGCATTCACATAATCAATTTCGTGAGGAGATAAATGAGAATTTTCAATGGCCCGAAACATAGTTTCCGACATAGATTTTTGATCAGGTTGCGCCATATGGATGCCATCACACTGGTAGGCCCCGCCTAGTATTTCGCCGTATGAGCTGCCGCCTCTAAGCTTCATGTGCGACTCTGACTCAAGGACAATGACTCCGGCCCCCTCTGATACCACAAGGCCCGGGCGATTTTTATCAAATGGACCTGGAAGGGTATGGGGTTTGTCATCATAGCCTCTTGCCGCAGCATGAACGATATCAAAAACTCCGACCGAGGAGGGGTGGAGTTCATCAGCGCCACCCACGACAACTACGTCGTATAGTCCAACCTTGATTAATTCCATTCCAAGAATCAGTGCTTGGTTTGATGTGCTACATGCAGATGAGGGGGCAATCAGAGGTCCACGGTAGCCAATGCCAAGCGCCACATTGGCGGCAACGCTGTGATTCATGACTTTAAAAAAACTCGTTGAAAGTTGTCCCTCTCCGCCAGATTCAAAATATTTTTTATAAAATGATTCCAAAGTGGTGGGGCTGCCTGTGGTTGAACCGTAGATGAGGTTGGTCCTCATGGGATTGACCGGGTGGCCTTCTTCAATTTCTCCCAATGCGATACCGGCATCCGCAAGGGCGTCGAGGGTCGCGAGGTAGGCCATCTCAGACATCTTGGACATGGACCTTCTTTTTTTTCTGGGAATAAATTTGTTATCAAAATTTTCTACTTCAGCGCCGATATGACAATTGAGTCCTTTGATATCACTCCAGCTTTCAAATTTTTTAAAACCACATAGGTTCTCTGATAGGCCTTTAAAAAGATCTTCTTTTGTCAGGCCAAAACATGATACGGCCCCCAATCCTGTGATTAAGACTTTATTCATTTGTATTTCTCCAGAGGGATTTTACGCCTATTAAAATTTGTTCTAAATCCAGCAGGTGATCGACTGTGTGAAATCCAGATAGGCAGGCACCAAGTAGTCCAGGCATTAGGGTCGATTGGCCAGTGAGGAAAAAATTTTCAAATTGAGTTTTGTTTGAAAGGGAGCGGATCCCGGTCTGAGACATGGAGTGATAGATTCCGTAGGGCGCGCCACTAACAGAGGGGTTATACCTAATATTTGTAAGAGGCGTGCTGGTCGAAAACTTCATGACACTGCGGCTGAAGTTTGGAAAAAACTGATCGACAAATTTTAATGTCTTGTTCGCGAGTTGGGTCTTGGTATCTATATATTCACTATCAGTACTATAATTTTTATCACCCTTCCATTTTTCAAATAGGCCTTCAGGAATTTGACCGAAAATGGCGATGGCATCTGTGGTGCTCTCAGCATCTGATACTCTTGAAGTGGGGCTAAAAAAAGCTGCTTTAATTTGTGTGGACTCAGAGATGGGAGAAACCAAATGATTGGGATCTTTAGAGTTAAAGCAGTAGTAATTTTTTCTTGTATTTAAACCGAGACTTTTATTCACTTTGGCATAGATGCCCAGCACTCCTTGGGTATAATTTAATTTTTTGATTCTATTTTTTCTACCAGCTTTTAGTATGGACTGGTCGAATAGCTTATAAGTGCTATGGGGATCAGCGCCCGAAATGAAAATATCTCCATGGACTTTTTGACCATTTTCAAGTTCTGCTGAGATGACTTTTCCATCAGAGGTATTTAGGGCCACCACTTTTTTATTGCAAAAGACTTCTCCACCAAAGGATCTAATCTTCTGGGCAAAGTTATCTGCTAGTTTATCTCCGCCATTACGAAAACCGTAGGCCCCACGAATAAGGCCGTCTAAGATAAGTGCATGCATTCCTATGGAGATATCATGAGGTGAAACACCGTGGAGTGCACAGTAGCTGTACAAAATTATTTTTAAATTAGGACTCTTTATCAGCTTCTCTACAACTGAGCCCAGTGAGGTTTCAGTTGCCTCTTTAAAGGCCGAAAAATTGAGCTTGGCCCCAAAATTGTACGAGGGAAATACTTTCACCACTTCACGAATAATTTGTAAAAATTCTTTGATTCCATTTTTGTCGCTAGGAAAATTAGCAATTAATTTATTTTCAAAATTCTTATATCCGGTGGGAATTACAAATTCAAAGTCCGCACCTTTTATATTGTCAAAACCATCATCTAATTTAACAAAAATTTTTTCATCAAAGACATCCAGGTATTTTAAAAGGGCACGAAATTGTCCATCCTCTCCCATCGCCCCCACATAGTGGGCCCCAGTATCAAAGCGTTTACCAAATCGTTTAAAAGAGTGGAGATAACCGCCATACTGAGAGTGTGACTCCAAAATACAAACTTTTTTTCCGGCTTCTTTGCCCAAAAGAAGTGCAGCACTCAAAGAAGAAATTCCTGAGCCTACGATCACTACGTCCCATTTATTATCTAGTGGCAATAGATGCCCCCATTAACGGAAATTGTTTGACCAGTGATGTAGCTTGAATCCTTTCCACACAAAAAGCTGACGGCACCCGCCACTTCACAAGGATCTCCAAAGCGAGCAAGCGGGATTTGTTTTTTTATTTCATCAAGGTGTGGAATTTCAGAAATCATAGATGTTTCAATAATTCCTGGTGCCACAGCGTTGACTCGAATATTTCTTTTGCCAACTTCTTTGGCAAGAGTTTTGACCATAGCAATTAGGCCTGCTTTTGAAGCAGCGTAATTTATCTGCCCTGGGTTTCCCATTTGCCCACTGAGGCTTGATATGGCGACAATGGCCCCATCTCGGTGCTTTAAAAGTCTCCTGCTTGCCCAACGGAGTACATGAAAGCCCCCAGATAAATTAGTGGCGATTACAGAGTCAAACATTTCATCTGACATGAGCCCTGTAAGGGTATCATTCGTGATGCCAGCATTTTGAACAACGGCGTATATTTTTTTATCGGTATTGGTTTTAAAAAAGTTGTCGAGGGTCTCATCAACAAGGCCTGAATTTCTTATATCAAAACAAATGCACTCACCGCATCCACCTTCATTTTTTATTACCTTAAGTGTATCTTCGGCACCTGCGCGGTTCTTTCCGTAGTGTACGAGTACAAAGAGTCCATCTGCGGCCAATCTTCTTGCCACTTCTTTTCCGATTCCTGAGCTTGCACCTGTCACCAAAGCCACTTTTGCATTCTGCAGCATAGATTCCTCCTAAATAATACCATAGCATTCTAAGCTGGATTGAAAATATCCGTCAAAATAATCTCCTTGCCATAGGAATACTGTGCATTCCAAAGTACTCTTAAAGACTACTGTTAACAATGAATAGAACATGCAAAAGAGGATCTACCTCGCCACATTTATTATTTGGGCGGCTATTATATTTATAGTGTTCTCGCCAGGCGTCGTATTGTTCACACTGCTTTCTTACTTAGATCAAAATTTCAATCAAATGAGGGCCAAACTATTTCAAAATGCTGTCCGGCTACTCTTAAGAATTATGCCGCAATTACAAGTTGAAATGACAGGCCTTGAAAAAATCGAAACTACTAAGCGCCCACGTCTTTTTATTTCCAACCACCGTTCTCATTTAGATGTATTTTTACTTCTTGGTGCCATTCCTGGACTTAGGACTGTAGCAAAAGACGAGCTTTTTCGCCTGCCAGTACTGGGGTGGATGATGAAATTATTGGGACATATTCCTTTTAAAAAAGGAAATATGGAAATATTTCAAATTTTTGTTAAACGGATGAACTCGGCACTTCAGGCCGGTGAGAATATGCTCGTTTTCCCAGAGCTCACAAGAAGCGAGCCGGGAGTTCACCGTCTGAAAAAATTTAAGGCCTTTCCTTTTAAGCTCATTTCAGATCTTGGGGGAAGTGTTGTTCCTGTAGTAGTTTATGGAACTGACCACGCATGGCCCAAAGGAAGAAATGAGTTGGATGTATCAAGGCCTGTGAAGGTTAAACTGCTTGAAGAAATTGATACCAGTAAATTTAGAACAACTAGAGAGCTTATGGACTACACCCAAAATGTTATTCAAAACTCTTATAATGAATTGGCAGAGAATTAATAGATGCAATTGCGCCCAATTATTGCCATTCCCACTTACAACAATCCCAGCACAATATTAGAGGTTGTAAAAGATGTAGGGAGCAGTTTCCCTGAGCTTCCTATTTTAATTATTGATGATGGATCAGACCGGCCTATCACAGATATTTTGGAATGCGGGAAGCTTTCCCTCGAAAATATTTCCATCCATCGTTTTGAAACTAATAAAGGTAAGGGTTGTGCCATTCAAATGGCCTTTAAACTCGCCATTTCTAAAGGTTTTACTCACATGGTGAGTATCGATGGAGATGGCCAACACCTGGCCCGTGACATAGCGGGTCTCATTGAACAGGCTTTGGCACGTCCTTGGTCACTTATTATTGGAAAAAGAAAGTGGGAGGGTGACGCCAATGTTCCCGGCTCCTCAAAGTTTGGAAGAAAGTTTTCTAACTGGTGGGTAGAGTACCAAACTGGAAAACATATTGAGGATTCACAAAGCGGACTTCGGCTATACCCATTATTTTTTGTTCAAAACCTTAAGTTTTTTTGCAAAAGATATGATTTTGAAATTGAAGTTCTGATTCGGCTTCTATGGATGGATGTGGAAATTGATGAGGTTTCTGTTGATGTCTATTACCCTCCGCCTAGTGAGAGAATCTCTCATTTTAATAAGCTCTGGGACAACGTAAAAATCTCTCTACTCAATACAGTACTTGTAGCGATTTCCATGGTTAAAGGTCATGGCTCGATATTTGAAATCTCTCTCTCCCTAGGTCTTGGAGTTTTTATTGGGTTAACTCCCTTTTTAGGATTTCATACTTTTATAGTCATTGCAGTGGCCTTTGCACTTAGGCTCAATGCTGGGGCCATGTGGTTTGCCACTCAAGTCTCCATTCCGCCACTGATCCCGATTTGGATCATGAGTTCTTTAAAAATAGGTTCCACAATCCTAGGAACCTCGCTGGCCTTTACAGGAGATTTAATTTTTGATGCTAAAAATCACTTCTCCACTTGGCTACTTGGCTCGCTTTGTCTCGGAGCTGTACTCGGTCTTAGTGTCTTTCTAGTAAGCTACCTTGTTGGAAAAAAGTTCACCACAAAATCAAAAGTAAATTGGAATGCTAAAAGTAGAGGAGGAGCCCTTGGTAATGGCATCATCTTTTACTTCTTGAAATATATTGGCAGGGGATTTGTTTACAAGCTTTGCCTATTCATTGTTCCCTACTTCTACTTTTTTTCATGGAAATCAAAGAGGGCCTCAAAAGAGTATCTACAAACTGTTTTCCCCAACTCAACATGGTGGAAAAGACAATTTGAAATTTTAAAACACTACTATAGTTTTTCTAAAGTTTTAGTGGATAAGATGAGTATCACTACTGGAAATTTTGGAAATGTAGAAGACGTGAAAATTAGTAAAAATGGTTATGAAAATATGGTGGAGCTCGGCAAAAATGGAAGAGGATCTATTATTGTAGGCTCTCACATTGGCTGTTGGCATCTTGCCACCTATTTTATGCATGAAGATCAAAGTATTCCCGGCTTTTATATTCTAAAATTTAAAGAAAGAGAGGATGAACAGCAGGCGAATGAGAGCGCTGGCAGCAAGCTAAACTATATTCTTGTTGAGCCAGGTAGCTCACCACTATTTCAACTTCATTCCAAAATAAAAGATGGCCACTCAGTCATTATGATGGGAGATCGTCCCGATTTACACAAGGTGGAACTAGTTCCCTTCCTAGGAAAGCTATTTCCCATGGATAGCACTCCCTTCCGGGTTTCTATGGCCGAAAAAGTTCCCATAACATTTTCTTTTGGCTTTAAAAGTGGAAACTCGAAATATGATTTTTACTGTGAAAAACCAATGGAACTCAAAAAAGAGATGGGGAAAAAAGAAGAACTTATCTTAAAAGCAATGGAAGCCTATGCACTGAAAATGGAAGAATTAGTAACGAAATATCCCTTTCAGTGGTTTAATTTCTACCAATCTTTTTCCAAAAGACCTCATACTTTTACGTCCGAAGTAAAACAAAAGAGAAATAGTGTCTCCACCACAAAACCAGCAAAACTCGTCACTAGTTATGGCCTGAAGTGAGTGATATCCACTTTGATCACGGTATTTTTGACTTTTATAGTAAAAAATCTTGGTATATTTTTGATGATTCTTTGTTTTGAAAACGCAATCGTTAGCTGTCCTAACTCAGCAACTGATAGCTGGCTCCTTTCTCTGTAAGGCAAAGAGTGAATTTTAAGGAGAAGTTTAAATAGCTTTTCTAATTTATTTTGATTAAAACCAAAAAATTTAAAGTAAAGGGCTGCTTCTATACTCTCACCATGCTGGCTTACCTCAAATAGAGTCGTTCCTACGGGGGATAGAGCAACTAGAGCACTATCACCATCCGAGTAACGAAAAATACCATTTGTACGGTGAGTTTTTCCATCTGGGAGAGTTACACTTACATTGTGCTTGTATGATCCATATTCAAATGCTTTCTTCTCGGTATTTTGAGTAGTCGAGCATGAGGTATTTACCAGTAGAAAAAAAATAGCACAATTAATTAATTTCATTTTGATATCTTTTGCTCTGATTATGGTAGGCAGGGTTTGATCGAATCAGCTCTTTAAATAACTGGGAGCTCTTTTGCAGGTTTTTTTTGCAGTACTTTTCTACCAGGGCCTCTAATAGTTTTACATTTTCATGCTCAGGGTATTTTTGTTTTGAAAGCTTCAGGCGTTCTCCTGCCATAGGACAATCGGTTTTAACTAGTGAGATTCCTTCGTCTGCCAAAACCACTGCACGCTTAACATTTTCTATTTTTTGGGCAGATAGCTCCATGTCTTTTTCAATAAAGCTGGTCAAAATAGGTCTTTTATTTTCAAAGCTGGCCTTTAAATTGTACCCAAAGTATTTCCCCGCTGTATTGGGACCTTCGTTTACAAAGAGAGTGTCACTTGCACTTTGGTAGATTACAGAGTGAGAGGCGATCAGCGGATTGATTGAGGCCTTATGACCTAGGTAGGTTTGCCTATTCCCCACAAGCTTTTTGTCTCTCAAAAAAGAGGCAATAGTTTTTATGTGGAATGGTTTACCCAGGCCAAGTAGTTCTAGGCCTCTATTGTATCTTTTCAGGGTGGTGAGATTTGTCTGTCTGTCTGAGTTCGTTTGGTCGTCTTGAAATATACTTGTGAGAAGGTGATTGGTGACAACTTGGTCACTACCAAGCTCACGTACAGAAAAACGACTGGGAGATTTTTCTATTGCCACTACTCGTCCATTTTTTCTATCGGCAATGACAAAGATATCAGTAATAAAGGTTTGAGCGGCTTCAATGGTTTTAATCGCCGCCTCAATACTTGGCGCTCTTTGTAATACTTTAGTGAGAAGAAGAGTTGTAGGGGTGCCGATGCGGCCAAAGTCTGAGCTTCCCGCTGCATTGATAGAGGCGTAAATGCCAGCTTTGTTGACACCTGTAACAGAGCCCACCATTCCAGGCCAGCTGACACTGACAAAGGGAATGCCCTGATCTGGAAAAACCCATTTGAGTAATTTTTCTTTCTCAAAAATCTCATGGGCATCAAAGTCAAAATTTCTTCCTATGATAAACTGACTACCGTTTTTAATTGAGAACACACTACAGCCCATATCTTGCTTGTTGTAATCTACAAACATTTGTCCTATTTCGTGAAGCAGGTGATAGGAGACTTGCCTGGTGAGTGAGTCACTCAGATAATCTAGCTTATGATATCCCCATTTTGAGACTCCATACATTTCCCTGACAAATTCATCATCAATAAGCTCATCAATGCCGTAGAGCCAAATTGAGGCCACCACTTTGAAAGCGCTCAGAGCAATGCTGTTGGGGAAGAACTGGTGAAGCAGCTCTTCCATAACCAGCTCTTGTTTTTTGAGTGACTCCTTGGTGAGTTGACCGAAATCAAAACCTCGCTTAAAGGGACCACCAAATAAAGTGATATGGCGAAGGCCGTTACTTGCTCGGTTGTAGCTTTTGCCCAATACTTTTTCCTCAAAATCAGCAATCTTTGGAGCGGGGAAGTAGTTGTGAGTTTGGTAATACCAAGTGGTAAGTCCCACAAAGATGATAGCGGTAGAGAAAAAGACAATCAGTGCTTTTTTCATACGGCGTACCTTTTAAGAAGAGGGATTCCATAGACCGCGCATATGAGTGGCCCTATAATTCCTAAGCTGCAAGAAAGTCCTAACTGAAAAAGAACTGGATGAGATGCCAATAGAAGTGGAATCATGCCAAGTAGTGTTGAAATTCCTGCATGCCAAATTCCAAGCTCTGCGTATCGATGGTCTTCCTTCGTTGACTCAAGTGAGCTCACAGCAAAAATTCCATAATCTACACTTAGACCGTAAACGATCAGAGTGCCCACGAGGAAAACAAAGCTCGCCCCTTCTTTTAGAAATAAGACTCCTATTGCCTGAAGTCCTAGACCCGTTAAAAAGGGGAGAATTGAGAAAATCGTTTTTTTAATAGAAAAATGAAAATACACAAAGAGATAGAGTAGGATTAATATTAGGGAAATAGGAAAAACTAGTTTTAACTCATTTTTTAGAAGACGAGGGAATGAATCGGCAATCTCCCCCAGTGAAAATGATTGGGGAAATATTTCTTTAAAGCTAGCAAGACTATCATTTTCAATGAAAAAGACACTTAAGATTGAATCTTTAGAAAGCAGATCACTAAAGTATGACCTTCCTTGGGATATGGCGAGCTCGATGCTGGGGGCCTGTTTTAAATGAGTAGAAAAATTCTCAAAATAGGGATTAAAGATTTTTGATTGAATAATACCCTCAGTATTAAACTCCTGGGCCCAAGAATTTAAATTCACCTTTGCCACGGCCTGTGTTGGGAAGAAATTGGCGACGCTAATACTTGGGTGAGGAGTTTTTCTCGATAAAACCCTGGCCATATCTTTTTTGCTATCAATTAAGAAGGTGGGCTTGGGAAAATTTTTCTGACCAAAAATAGACCTTCTGGTATTTTGAATCTCACTGGTGACATACTCAAGTCCGTTTAAGCTCAAGGAGAAGTTGGTCTTAAAGAAAAAGAGTGTAGAGCATAGAATTAAAATGGGTATGGAAGCTTTAAAAAAGAAGTTGTTTTTTGGGATTTTCACAGCTCCCATAAGTGGAGTAAATGATGAAAAGACCTCAAGCTCTAAGTAAAAGAGCACCAATGAAAATGTTAAACCTGTGGCCAGTAGCATGGAAAACTGTTTTATAAATGGAACATCACTAAAGGATAAACAAAGTAGTACAATAAGGCTTGTGACCCAGCCCGAGAAGTTGGCACGCCAGCTAGCGCGCTTTTCATGGCCATAAAGTCTGTGAAAAGCATAATCTAGTCCCAGTCCAATAAGGGTAGGCGAGAAGGCCAAAACCACTCCGTGGATCTGGCCAAAAATCAGGTAATTAAAAATGATGGCAAGCAGTAATGAATTTACCAGGACAGGTAGTACTCTAAAAAACTGAGTACCTTCTTTGATAAAATTGAAGGTAAAATAGAAGAAAAAAATGATGGCACCGACAACCGAAACCATGGTGATATCTTTTTTAATTCGCACCATATTTCGAAAGCTAGCACCAAAGGGGCCAATGACCAAAGCTTTTGGAAAGCTACTTTTAATGGTGTTCATAAGAGTCGTTAATTTGAGTTCATCTTTAACAGGGAAGTTGGGAAGGATGGGGTAGATATTGAATTTGTTGCCTTCTACTGAAACTGATTGAAATCCACTACCGAAGGCCTTGTTTCCTTTTTTTACGATTTCAATTAAATCTACATAGGCCTCAAGAGGATCACTGGCATATAAATTAATGATTTCTTCAGAATCAGCCCCCAGAGGCAAAGAGAGCTTTGAAAGGGATCTATTTTGCCTATTGAGTAAGTCGGCCTTACCCAAAAAAGGTTGGCGGTAGATTATATCCTGGCTCCAGTCCCCTATATAATTTCCAAATGAGCTGAGCTCACCATGACAAAAAACGGAATCAATAAACCCAGAAAACTCTTTTTTGAGACGTCCGCATTTCACTTTTGTAGTACTGGGGATTAAAAGTAAATTCCATCTATTATATTTAAATTTCTGTAACTCAGTTAATTTTTGGAAAATTTTTGCGGGGAAGAATATACTTTGATCAGATTTAATACTACTAAATAATCCCAGTTTGATGGTGGCCACAAGTAAAAAAAGGGAGAGCAGTAGATTAAATCTTTTCACGAATAATTTCAGGCCTTTCAAAAGTCAGAGTGAGCACGTCACCTGAGAGCTCTGTAATTTCGACTTTTGAGATATACCCTTTTGGGGCCAGTGTCGCTAAAATCTTTTTAAAGGGAGGATCACTTTCTTTGTAGGTAAAGCTAAACTGATCTTTTCCACTTCTCGATACGAAATAGTATTTTTCAATGGTTTTTGAGTCGAGCTTTAGCCATGCCATGAGTCCACCAATGGATTTATGTGCCCCCGGTCCAAGCTTCGCTATATCAAGATTTTGAGAAAGTTTTCCATCTTCAAATATTTTGAGGGAATTTTTTGTGAACTCGTAGGTAGTGGGAACAGGCCTTAAAATCTTCCATGTCAAACTGTCCGGACGGTTAACTATCAGTTTTCCTTCACTTTTGATGGTAGCATCGAATCTTTTGAGAAATTTTTCACCCTTAAAATTGGCACTGAGTTTTTTAAAATTGCCGTAGCGCTTGAGAAAATGATTGAGCTCAGAGAGCTCTTTTCCATAGAGCTGAAAACAGCTCAGTGTTGTTATGAGAATAATTATTACTCGGCGCATAGCGGTCTTTGTGTTGAAAAATTAAATTTTATCTTTTTTATTTAGCTTCTGATACTTTTATTAGGTCAAATATACCTTAATACTTACATGACCAAGAGAGAGCTATGGAAAAAAGCAGTGATTCTACAAAGGCGCCAAGCAAAATAGATACCCTTGAACTCGCGACCCATATTATTGAGGCAGTGGGCCTGGTAGAAGTTGATCCCGCAAGTGTTGGCGCAGATGATCCACTTACTGAGGCGCCACTTCATTTAGATTCTATTGATATTTTGGAAGCCGTTACGGCCGTAGAAGATAAATACGGAGTAAAAGTTAAAGACGCTGAAGAAGGCGCCAAGTATTTTAGAAGTCTTAATTCAATTTCCGAGTTTATTTCCCAAAAAACTAATTAATCATGAGTGAACCTAATGGCATCTTTATCAAAGGTTCTGGAGTCATCTCCACCAGCGGCTTTTCTACAGAAGAGCTGTTTTTAAACTGCCTTAAAGCTAAAAGTGGTATTGTCTCCGGTGTAGGTTTTGTTGATGGTGATCATCTTGCAGATCTTACACATAGATTCCAGAAAAAATTAGAGAGCGGAAGTTCCGCCAACTCCAAAATCCTAAAAATGTCTCTTAATGCCATATCGCAGGCCCTAGAAACTGCTGGCATGGATTCATTCGATCCAGCGTGCGATGGTCTTATTGTGGCCACGACCTCTGGGCTCATAGAAAACTGGGAAGATAGCTTAATTAACAGCATTGCTGACCAAAGTATGAAGGCGAATTTAGATGATGAACCTCTTGGTATGTATCTTTTTGCTCTCAGAGAAATTCTTGGACACACTGGGCCTTCATTATTAGTCACAAGCGCTTGTGCAGCTGGAGGGCAAGCGATTTCTATTGCCGGAGACTGGATTCGCACGGGTAAGGTTAAAAATTGCCTGGTCGTTGGAGCAGAGGTTTTGTGCCAATTAATTTTAAATGGCTTTAGATCACTCAAGTTAATTTCTGAGGATCTGTGCAAACCTTTTGATCAAAACAGATCGGGAATAAATTTGGCAGAGGGGGCAGCAGCACTGCTATTGTCTTCAAATAAAGTTGGGGCCACAGCTCAAATTATGGCAGCTGATTTTTTCCTAGATGGGTATCATATGACTTCTCCTGAACCAAATGGAGAGGGACTAGAAAAATCAATACGAGCAAATCTAAAATATTCTAAAGTGAGTGCAAGTGAAGTTCACTACGCTCATCTTCATGGGACAGCATCTCCGGCCAATGATATTTCTGAATCAAATGCCCTAAAAAGCATTTTTGGAGAAGAGTCTTTGGTATTCGTATCATCTACTAAGGCCATTCATGGTCACACACTTGCTGCTTCTGGGATACTTGAAACCTCTCTCGCAGCATATTGTTTTGTTAATGGGCATTTTCCTCAGTCAGCAAACACTTCGGTGGTGGATAGTAAAATTACTCAGAATGTAGTTTTAAATGATCCAAGGCCTTTGAACGGTGATTATATTCTCAAGTCAACTCTGGGTTTTGGAGGAATGAATTCCTCAGTACTTCTGGGAAGGGTGAGAGTATGAATTTATCCTTGGTTCACACTGCTAGTATTGAAGTTGAAAGTATTGATCAACATATTTTAAATTCCCGCGAAAATAGGCGCGCGACTCCTTTAATGGTGGCAGCAAAAACTATTGTTTCGAGTGCGATCAACTCCTTAAAAGATAAAATTGACCATATTGAAGACGAGTTAGCTGTAGTGGCAGGAACAACTCATGGAGAGTTGTCTCAAACCCTTTCATTTTTTAAAAAATTTAAAGAAAAGGGAATTTATAGCCCTACTATTTTTCAAAATAGTCTCCACAACTCTGTTTTAGGTCTTGTATCCACAGAGTTTAATCTGGGGGGCATTGGCATGACCATTAGCCATGGAATTTTAAGTGGAGAGAAGTGTCTTGAGGCGTCAGCTGATTTAATTGCGGCCGGAAGATGTAATATCGTCATGGCCATATGTTTTGATTGTATCCCTCGTGAGCTTGAGAGCTGCTTTTCAAATTTTAGTGGTAGTGATCCCTCAAGGCCCACTGTTAGTCTGGCCATTTTTGCTCTTCCAGAGTTTGCTACCCAAAATGGACTAGAGGTACAAAAGATGGGAGTTTTTTCTGTTGAATACAATGAGGAAAATAAGATTTCTATGACTACAAGAATCGATAGCTCTGCACTTTTAGATTTTATAAAAACAGTTGATAGTGGAAATTCATTTCCCTATGAAAGAGAAATCGAAGGAAGGTGCTATTCTAGAATCTATTTTTAAGAGACTCAAAAGTTTTTTTCATGAATTCAAAGAGACTTTCTTTGCTCCTTGTATCAAAACAATCCCCAATTCAAAAAATAAGATCTTTTTGACTTTTGATGATGGGCCTAATGAGTTTTGCACCCCACTTGTATTAGAATTATTGAAAAAGCACCAGGTTTGCTCCACATTTTTTTTGGTAGGAAAAAATATTGAATCCACAAAAGATGTGGCGACCAAAATGATTGGTGATGGTCACGGTATAGGAAACCATTCCTATGACCATCATACATTGAACTATTTTAAAGGTGTCGGTGCCATAAAGAGATGGATCAGTGGCGGAGAGCAGGTCATTCGAAAGCACCTAAATGTGGGACCCATCGGCTTTAGACCACCAGTAGGAATTCGTACTCCTGAGTTGAAAATTGCTCTAAGAAAATTGAAGGTGCCTCTTATTGGCTGGAATATTCGTTTTTACGATACACTCCTGGCCTTTGATTTTAAACGGAGTTTAAAGAAAATTGAAAATATTCGCTCAGGTGACATTATCTTAATGCACGATTCACATAGGGGAGCTGAGCATTTCGTAGGGGAGCTTGAAAAATTCATTGTGCACATGAAAGAACGCGGTTTTGAATTTGGTCGTCTAAGTGATGAGTATATTCAAAGAGGCAGTGTTCAAAATGCTTAGAGGGAAGAAGGCGTTAATTACAGGGCTTGCCAATAAAAACTCAATCGCCACGGCGATTGCACAATCTCTTACCAAAAATGGGGCGAGTGTAGGAATCAGCTACTTTCATGACTCTAATACAAAAAGGGTAGTTCCTCTTGCTAAAGAAATGGAAGCTAAGTTTGTAGTTAAAACGGATATCACCTCAGATAGTGAATTGGATCAGTTGTCACAAACTGTGAAAGATGAGTTTGGTACATTTGATTTTCTTGTTCATTCTATTGCCTTTGCAGATGCCCGTGAGCTTACCTGTCGCTTTCATCAAACCTCTCGAGAGGGGTTTAGAAAGTGCTTAGATATTTCAAGCTATAGCCTCATTGCTTTGTCACAAAAATTAAGGTCTATGATAAATCGTGATGGTTCAATCATTGGGATGACTTATATGGGAGCCGATAAAGTTCTACAAGGCTATGGGGTCATGGGAGTTGCCAAAGCAGCTTTGCAGGCTTCAGCCCGCTATTTGGCCGATGATTTGGGGCAAGAGGGTATTAGAGTTAACACAATATCGGCAGGGCCTGTAAAAACTCTTGCCGCCTTTGGTATTCCCAGTTTTTCTGATTTTTTACAACAAGTGGAAGACTATTCTCCACTGAGAAGAAATATTGATCAAGACGATGTTGCCTCGGCGGCGTTGTACTTGTGCTCAGAGCACTCTCGCTCAGTTACTGGGCAAAATATTTTTGTGGATTCAGGCATATCAATTATTAAACAAAGTAAGCTTTCCTGAAGGAGATGAAGATGTATGATTTAATTGTCGTAGGTGGTGGTCCGGCAGGAGCTGCAACAGCACAATACGTTCATAAACAAGGCAAACGCGTTTTACTCCTCGAAAAATCAAACTTTCCAAGGTTTCAAATAGGCGAGTCACTACTTCCCTTTTCCATGGAAGTTTTTGAGGACTTAGGTTTTGATAAAGTTTTGGCCTCTGGGAATTATTTGAAGAAAAAAGGGGCGCTCTTTATTGATTCTAGGCAAGGTGATTCCATCTACTTTGATTTCTCTGATGGGGGAAAGGCTGCGTACCCACACGCTTATGAAGTTCAAAGAGCGCAATTTGATCATGATTTTTTAAACCATGCTATCAAGGCCGGCGTGGAAGTGCATCAGCCAGAAGAGTTTTGTGACCTTGAGATTAATCTTGAAGGTGTGATGGTCACAACAGATAAGGGACAGTACCGCTCAAAATTTATCGTCGATGCAACTGGGGGGAAATCTCAAATTCTCAGAAAGTTTGAAAGCAAAGAAAAAAATGAATTGTACTACAACAACTTTTCCATCTATGCCCACTTTGAGGGGGTTAGTAGAGACAATTTAAGAGATAGAGGAGATATCACCATCGGAATCCTTCATGACAATTCCTGGGCCTGGCTTATTCCTTTTGAAGATGGTTCAACCTCAGTGGGAATTGTTTCAAGCAGGACAAATTTGCCTGAGATTTCTGATCCTGAAGGTGCTTTTACAGCTATTATTGATAAAAATAGCTGGCTCAGTGAGCTGATGTCTAGCGCTAACAGATCCAGTGAATTTAAAGTGGTCTCAAACTATTCTTATAAGTGTGATAGTTTTGTAGGCGAAAGGTGGGGGAGTGTGGGGGACTCGATGAGTTTTCTCGATCCTGTTTTTTCTTCAGGAGTTCACGTGTCTTTAATGTCTGCTAAACTTCTCTCCCAAAATATTGTCTATTCTCTTGAAAATGAAGGATGCTGGCTCAACTCAGAAGACAATGTTGTCTCTTACAACGCAGAGATCAAAAAAGGCATTACCAGATTTAATAATTTACTCCAAATGTTTTACGGCGGAGATTTTTTAAATAGAGTGAAAAGTTTAGAAAAAAGAGATGGTACCAGAAGTGCCATCACCGCTGCCATCGCAGGCGGTGTGTGGTGTGAAGATAATATTCTGATCCGGATGGGGCTTATTTAGATGTTTATGATAATAAAGATTATTTAGGTTATAGAATATTTAAAAATAATGTGTGTGAGGATCTAAGTATCGTGGATTTAGTTTTGGAAATATTTTGTTCACGGCGCTCTCCAAACTCTATAGGCGCCACTATATTTTCCAGCGCCGTGAATAACATCTCTCTACAGCTGGAACCATAGGCCTTCTCACCTGCAAGGGTATTTCTTACGTTTTTCCAATATATTCTCAATACTCATTCAATATTTTTTCAAATCCCTCTTCTCATATTATGTATTCCGACTTCTAAATTGCTTAGTTATGAATTTGATAAAGCTTAGATTTAAGGCATTTATTTCATACCCGTCTAAAGTCTAGACACTCAGGGCCATTGGAAATGTGTAATAAACACTATATCTCATATTAGTTTTCAATTTAAATGTGCAATATTGGTATGATAGTTGTGCTGGGGGCACGCTATGAAAAACCATATCTTAAAAATCCTTTTTCTATTTTTTCTCTACTCACTTAGCTTTATTGTTATGGCAGGTGAATGTAAGTATCAAGTTAGTGGAACAATTCAGGTGAAAACTATACTTAAAGAGCTTAAGAAACAAACTCTGCCTATAATTGGAGCAAAAGTTAAAATTTTCAAGTCACAACTTCACAAAGGGATTTATGTTCCCTGGGGGGAGGGGAAAACGAAGTCTGATGGAAGCTTTTCAATCCCACTTACTTTAAAAGGTAAAAAATGTGAAACCGGTCGCTTTATAAAGGTCAAGTTGAAATTTCAAAATGATCTTTTAGAACTAAGACACAAGCATGCAGGATTTTCACCATTTTTTAAAGTTAAGGCCAATACAATTTATCGCAGCTCAGAAAAAGTTACAACGAGTGAACTCGACCTGGGAAAAATGATTTTCAAAAAAAATGCAAATTATTCTCTTGGTGTAGGTGATTTTAGAAAACACGCTGAGCTTTGGACTATTTATAGTAAGGTCTTTGATTATTTAAAAAGCTTTGGAGAAGAATTTGGGTTTCAAAAGAGGGTTGCTGTAAAATATCCACACAATAGTTTGATCAGTGACTATGGCCCTGATGGAAAGAGACTTGAGCGTAGTTATGCTAATGAGCTCAATCAAACTATTTACATTATTAAAAACTCAAGAACTGATGACTTTACTCTTCGTACACTAGTTCATGAATTAATGCATATTTGGGCCTATCAGCATATTAAAGGCCCAAGTGGGCTTGTGGGTTATTGGCTTCAAAATTTAACCACTCATACACCCTTTGCCCCCGCTCATATTGCCTTTCACGAGGGGTTTGCTGAGTTTGCAGCTCAAAGAATTCTCCAAGAAGTTTTTGAGAAAAAAGCGAGTAAGCCATATAATAGGTCTTTTCTGACAACTCTCTTGGCCGGTAAGAAATTAAAGTTTAGTGAGGGTAAGGACTCTGGATGGACCAGCCTTCTTTTGAGTATGACCTTAGAAAATATCCAAAACTATACCTACTTTGGACCAGGTGATGTGTATGGAGAAGATCTCGATAAGAAAAAAATTATTAAGAGAGATCTTTCCCAGAGTGAGTATCTTTGCGAGAGAACATTCATAACCTTAAAGGATATTCTCTCCACTTTTTTGCCGCTGTCACAAGGTGGTGAAAATGTTAAAAGAGCAAAGCTTAACTTTGGTGATTTTTTAAATAGGCTTGTCAAAAGAGTTCCTGAACTTACTAGTAAAGAGGCAAGAAAATATATAGAGCTTGTAAATCCTAGATCTTATAAAGAGCCATTTGAATTATTTTGTAATTAGTGTGAGATTTAAAGTCTTTCTGTTAGTGGAATCGCCTCTGAAACTCTGGGGCGAATGATAATAGAATTAAATTCTCCCAGCATGGGCTCAGCACTTTCAAGTGGCATTGTTGATTGATCTATAAGAGCAGGAACTGCGTTAATACCATCGTCTCCTGCTTTGAAACCATATCCAGGAGGTGCATAGCCAAATGAGATATCCACATCATAGGCCTGTTCTAGTTCCTCTGCTACTCTTTTCCATCTCTCGACAACCTTAGGGTTTGCTTTTTCTTGTCCGTGCAATATGGCCATCGCCTTGGGGTTTTTTAAGTTGAGGGATTCAATAACCCTTGTGAAAAATTGTTTACTGGCTGCATGCTTTGAGCTGAATCCTCCGCAAGGCTGTCGTCTACAGCATAGACACATGCCCTTTCTCATGACGATTAAATCGAATGTTTCATCATTAAAGGGAAAGTCGGCAGTATTGTCTAAGTGCATTTGGGTCAGATTGCCTTTGGTTGTGCTGCCCACAATATTGAAATCAGTCTGAACAACTTTTTTTCCAGGAAAATGTCCAGAGACTCTTTCTCCTAGGGATAGGGCACCTTCTATATTTTTCACTTCATTTCGAAAGCCAAAGGTGTCATCAATGCCATCTGAAAGAAATAAAATTGAATCATAGGGTCTGTACAAATCATAGTTGAGAACATTGCCGTAGCCTAGATGCCCTCCCATTATCCCAGTCTCTAAGATGATTCTACAAAAATCCATTCCAGCATGGACTGAAAATCCTGCAGCCATAATATTCAAGGCAATAACAAGCTTAAGTAATATTGACTTTATACAAACCCTCTTTATTTATAGTGCCAAATAACGGTATTTTACTAATACCATTTCGGAGTATTTGAGGAAATTTGAAATTTATTAAATAAATTTTATGTTCTTTACTTGGTTTTTAAAGATATTTGTTTGATTTTAGACAAATCTGGCGAAAAAAAGGCCCCAAATTCATTGGGACCTTTTGTGATTTATCACTGTAAATTATAATCCAAAACTTGAGGGAAGCTTAAAATCTACAAGCTTTCCGTCTTTGATTGAAGCTTCAAACTGTGTGGGCTCAAAACCACCGTCATTAAGTGTAAAGCGCACATTTGAGTCAGAGTATTTTTCTGATGATCCTTTGAATTCAACTAGAACTTTTCCAGCAAGTTTAAATTGAATTTCTACTGCTGCGAATTCTTCATTTTTCCATTGGTCTGTGACACATACTTGGTCTACGTTATAAGGCTTTAACCCTAATACTGCATAGGCAGGTTTTCCGTCTTTGTCAGAAACCTTGAAGCATTCATTTTGAACAACTGGTGCGGCCACAACCTTCCAACGGTCTGATTCAACAACACCATTTGGTGAGTAGTTGTTGACATAAAAATGATCGAGATAAACACTGTCGCCGACTTTAGCGCCTGTATTTTTTGTACTGGTTAAGGCCTTTAGGTTTCCAAGTAAGTGATCGCAACCTGCGTGGCTCCCTTTGTTCTCTACAACCTTATCAATCTTAAAGATGTAGGCCCTTGGCATTTCACCTTCTCTAAGTGATTTGTCGAGGGAGCCCACTCTTCCTTCGCTAACAAGAGTTGTTTTATAGACACAGTTTTCGAGGTAAGAAGCGCTTGCAATTGAGCTAAAAAGTAATGATAAAAATAAAATATGTTTCATATGAAACTCCTGAAAGTTGTTGTGATAGGGGATTTGGGGAAATCATCTATCTTTAAATATATAGACAGCTGTTATGAGTTTAGAGCTACACCGTCAATCTACGTGCAGTGCGCGAATAAAAAATTCATAGGATGCACCACATCGTTTAATTGCGATAATTACGAAATGCGATGCACTATTTTTTTAACCTCTAGGTGAGGTTTTATAAGTACCGGGAACTGAAGCATAATTTGTGAAGTTATTTAATGGGGGAGATGAAAATGTTTAAAATAATTTTACTGGTATGGGCCTTATCATGCTGATTCCAGGCACCTAAATACCGTATTCCACGCTAGAGATCATTCAACTCCTTTAAAAACATTGAAAACCTTGAGAAAGCTCATAAAACAGGGATATGCTTAGGCGTAGTCTTTAAGTGTGAGGTAGACATGAACGCAAAAAAGATATCACCTGAGTTAGCTAGCAAAATTCAAAATCTAAGAAGAGAGATTCATCAGAGTCCTGAGCTTGGAAATAGGGAAAAGAACACTCAAAAAATTATTTTTAGGCATTTAGAGTCCTTGGGACTAAGACCTAAAACGATAGAAAATAGCACCAGCGTTGTAGTCGATGTGGCCGGTAGTACTACTGGAGGCTTTGTTGCCCTCCGAGCAGACATGGATGCGCTTCCTATTCAAGAGGAAACGGGGCTCAGATTTACTTCAAAAGTTGAGGGTGTCATGCACGCTTGCGGTCACGACGGCCATATCAGTATGCTTTTAGGAGCTGCTGAACTCTTAGTCGAAAATCCTCCCCCCCTTCCCGTGCGACTTATTTTTCAGCCGGCCGAAGAGTTGGGGACAGGGGCCAAGCAAATGATCAAAGAAGGGGCACTTGAAAATGTCAAAATCATTTTTGGCGGCCATATTGACCGGCACCATAAACCGGGAATTTTAGTTGTCAGTGATGGAGCTGTAAACGCTTCTGGAGATATGTTTAAAATTTCTATTTCAGGACAAGGCGGTCATGGTGCTAGGCCTCATGAAACGATTGACGCCGTAGTTGTAGGTGGACTTTTGGTTGTGGCCTTGCAGACCATTGTCTCAAGAGAAGTTGATCCTGCACATCCTTCTGTTTTAAGTATTGGTAGCTTTCACGCAGGATCTGCCCCCAATATCATAGCAGGAAGTGCCGTTCTAGAGGGGACTATCAGAGCAAACGACAGCGGAGTGAGGGATCATCTACAAAATGCCATAAAAAGAATTGCAAACTCAATGTGTGATCTTCACGGCGCCAGTGTGGATGTCGATTTTAGGCCCATCACACCTGTTCTTAATAATTTAGAAAGACCTACTAGTATGGCCAGGAGTGCGGCCATCCAAGTTGTGGGACAAGATTACGTCAAAGAGCTTACCAAGGTTAATATGGGGGGCGAGGACTTTGCTTACTTCTTAGATCATGTGCCTGGATGCTATATTCGATTTGGCGCTCAGGTGGCAGGTAGAGAGAGTTATCCTGCCCACTCTTCACAATTTGATTTCGATGAGTCCGCGCTTGGTATTGGGGCGTTGTGGTTTGATACAGTAGCAAGGATTGCTGGCAAAAAAATTCTGGAGGAGTAATGAATGGAGACATCTGTAGAAATTAGACCTGCTGAAGAAAGAGATATTGACTCAATAATCCGTATTTTCCACGAGGTTTATAAAGAAGATTATCCTTACACCCATTTTTTTGATCCAAATTGGCTGCGCCAGAGCATCTATACTGACAATATGGTAATGCTGGTGGCCTGTGATTGTGGTAGCGGTGAAGTATTAGGGACTGCCTCTGTGGTCTATGGAGCTGGGATTCACTCAGACTTACAGGCCGAATTTGGAAGGCTTGCTGTCTCTTGTAAGGCGAGAGGAAGGGGAATTGGAAACCTCTTGATGGAAAAAAGGCTTGAAATTGTTGAAGAGCGTATTCATATTGGAATTGTAGAAAACCGCTGCCCCCATGATTATTCTCAAAAAATCTCCACTAAATACCAATTTTCGCCTGTGGGATTTCTTCCCTATAAGCATCAATTTAAAAACCGTGAATCCATTGCTCTTTTTGCCCAAGTTTTTAATGAAGCATTGGCGCTCAGAAAAAATAATCCAAGGTTGATTCCTCTCGTTTATACTCTGGCACAAATGTCTTTTCAGAATTGTGGATTACCTTTTGATGGAGTTCTAGATGAATTGTCTGAGGTTTACCCTTTAAGGTCTAACTATCATATTGAAGAATTTACCTCAAAGGATGTGACTCCACTTCTAAGAATCACTAGAGGAAGGGTTGTGGGGAAAGAAGTTTTTGGCCCTACTCAATTAAGTTATGGATTTTTTAGATTAAAAGCAAAAAGTGCAAACTACCTGGTTGCCAAATCAAAAGCAGGTGAGAACTTAATCGACGCAGTGGCCGGGGCCATTGGATATATTAAGGATGATTTAGAAAAATCGCTTAGGATCTTTGAACTCTTAACTGTGGATGAAAACTCTATCCAATTTCTGTTCAGTGAGCTGTTAACAAAATGTCAAAATGAGTGGGGAGTTAAATATATAGAAATTGAAGTCAGTGCTCACGCTCCTAAGTTGCAAAGGACTCTTAGTCGTTTAGGGTTTTTACCAACTGCTTATATTCCCGCTATGGTTTTTGACCGGGTTGAAAGATTAGACGTTGTTAAAATGGTAAAATTAAATATGCCTTTTGACTTGAATGGAGTTGAGCTTTATCCAAAAGAAATGGATGATATGGCGAAATGGGTCAGTAATAATTTTAAAGAGCAATCTATTTTACCTGAAATTGAAATTCAACTTCAAAAAAATCCACTTTTTGCAGAAATGAGTGATGATCAAAGAAAAATCTTGGCAGCAGGCCTTGAAAAGCAAACTCCAGACCAAAATGGAGTGCTTTACCAGCAAGGTGGTGCACCTAAAGGGCTATTTTTAATTTTAGAAGGCCTGGGCGTTGTTATTCAAAATGGACAGCGGATTGGGACGGTTAGTGCTGGAGAGGTGATAGGAGAGAGGTCTCTTCTTTCTAATACTGAGCACTCTGTTACTATCAAATTTGATGAAGGTGCTGTCATCTTTGGGCTCACTCCGAAAAAATTGATGAGTCTTGAAAAAAAATTCCCAGATATAGCAATGATTTTATATAAAAACATTGTCATGGATCTGGGAAAAAGAATTCAAAGGTTGAGAGGAGAGGGCCCAAGCCTATCCATTGAAAAGGCTATTTCATAGAGCCCATCTTTTTTCTCATGGGAGTTTTTGGCAAGACTTATAATAGATCTAATTTTAGCAATGTGATATTTGATTTGTCCCCATTCGTATGGAGTGAGCGCAATGATATCTGCGATTATCTGTTCGCTGTCTTTCCCTTTTTCGATTTGGTCAATGACCTTTTTGAAAAGGCTGAGTCGGTACTGCTTTTTGGCCTTTATGGCGATACTTTCTTCCATCATGTCAGCACATTTCTTAATGCTGTTACTTGTTACACTGGTAATGAATAAACTTTCCTTGATGCCATTAAAGACACTGAGTGCTCTTTTCATTTTCTTTTCATTTAGGCCTAGGTTTTCTGATAACCATTTAAGATCGTTTGAGAACCCGACTAGCTTTTTTGCCTCAAGCATTGATCTAATAACAGAGCTACTCAAAAAACTATAGGCATGAACAGTAAAGTTTTCATTAATCAGACTTGGCCCTTGTACTGCGGGCAAATTATTCACTATGATTTCTTTGGTTTGCTGCTCAGAATATCCAAGGCCTATACAAATTTTTTGGATATTCCTCTTGGTTAAGGTACGCTTGCCTCTGATAATTTGTGAAAGAGTTGAATGATTAACTCCAACACTACGCGCGAACGCCCTTAGACTGTAACTCGGATTCCTCGCCTGTCTGTAGGCAAGCTCACTAGTCAACAATTCCCTAAAGCCCTTTTTTTCGCTTTTAAATGTAGTCTCGGTTTTTGTTTCCATAACCCTCCTCGTCCTGTAGTTAATGTGGACTCGTAATAGTGGTTGGCAAGGCTCTCTAGTTAAATAATATTGAACTAGAGTGGTAGAATCGTATACAATACGATCACTTATGTTGATATGAGGTTCGTCAGTTGTGGCAAAATACTATAAGATTGCGTTTTTTATTCTTTTAATTGCCCCAAAGCTTTTCGCCACAGATCATAAAAAACATGATCCAGATATAAAGAACGAAAATTCAAAGGCCAAAAAGGCTGAAAAGAAAGGTCCTAAAGATGGGATTTCAGTTGGTGTTGCTACCGTTATCTCTGAATCAGTGTATAGAGGAGTGGGCAATAAGTTTGCAGTTCTACCAGTATTTACAATTAAATATGGAAATTTTTATTTAAGAGGGTCAAGGGCCTCTTACAAAATATTTGGAAACAAACAAATTAGTTTTGGAGCAACTCTTGCCCTCGATCTTTTTTCTGGAGGTTATGAATCTGATGACTCAGACTCTCTCAGGGGAATGGATGAGAGAAAGGGCACTCTTTATGGAGGGGCCTTTTCGAGATTAAAGCTTGGTTTATTTTCAATTCAAGCGGTAGTTAAAAAAGATCTCATTGGAGTACATACAGGAGTAGTTTCAGGGCTTGGAGGCTCACTAATGATTCCTATCATGCACTTTTTAAAGTCTCAGCCCGTAAAAATGATT
>JABIHA010000084.1 GCA_018649885.1 Bacteriovoracaceae bacterium | reverse complement strand
CTTGAACAAAATTGGTTAAGACTAAATTTTCAGGGAGAAATGGTGAATGGTGAAAAAGGAGTGATAACGGGAACTTATTAACATCTTGACTGACTGGGACTATGGGGTATTCTCCAAGCCGGAACGGCTTTTAGTCCATTGATATTAACCTTAATAAAGATGAAGAAGTTCACTTCCTAGATACTTTAATAGAGAAACCCCATGAGCTTGTTACATTTCATGCTACATGCGACCAAGAAGTAAGCGCTATAAATGAAGAAATTGGACGATTCAATGCTTTAACATTTGATGAAAAACTCACTAAAGAAAAAAGGGAAGCTATATTTGAGAAAGTAGATGAACTACAAGATCACCATTTGAATAATTGGGGTAGGATATATATAAGAAAACCTAAATTTGTTTTGGAAAAGCTTGACACAGTTTGCAAGGAAGATACTCCATCCGATTTGGATTTCAGATATTTTCAACATGAGTCTGAAAGATTGACCTATGAAGAAGGTGTATCTGAAGATAAAAAGAAATACTGTAATTATTCCTTCCGAAGCCGGCTTAAAGATAGGCTTATACGAATTATGAAAAATGATCAATTTTTAGATCCCAATGATTTGCATGAAATATGGGGGATTTTTACTAAAATCGGAGGAGCTAACCAACTTGGTTTTGGATTTATTTACGACCCCTTAAAAATTAAGACAGTTAATGATGATAGGACATATGGAGTCAGCTATATTAGTCCAATTAATTCCTATAGTTCATGCCAAACTATTTCTGATTACCATTTAAAAAGAATATATAGAAGTTTTATAAAAAAAATACTACTCCCATTGCATACTTCAAAACCTTTTATAGAAGCTGCCATCACCCAGTTTTATCCTGCCTCTCTCAAGAGCAAGTTTAAATCAGTGAAGGATAAAGTGATCTCAGAAGTTGTTGAATTTCTCAGCGACACTATTGCACCAAGATTAGCGACCCCAAACTTGGTCGACAAAGCTATCACTCAGTACCAGAACCTAGACATATCACTTCCTGAAATCGACCCCAACTTCGCTCACTGGGAGCAACGTCCTAATTTTCCTTTTCTAACTATTAAAGAGAATATAACCGCAAAGCAATACACATTGCTCGATACCCATCCATATCTGCCCTTCACGAATAGCTCACTTTCATCAATCTTAGGGTTCAATGCATATTATTCATCAGCTATGCAATACGGGGATGTTAAAGTACCTGAACACTCTAGATTTCTAGGGCAAGTGGCATTTGCTATGTACAATGACCTACCTTCATTTTTAAGATCATTTATCCATGAACTGGGTCACAAAATTGACCCTAATATTGGTGAAGTGAATTCACACGATTTCAGACCAGCATATTCAGAGCTTTTACAATGCCTATCTTCAACTAATTCCATTAGCATGCTTCCAGCACAGAATGGTGAAAGCTTTAGTGACTTTCTAACCACCGCTATTATTCCACGACTATACGAAAAGTATCCGGAAGAGTTTGATGGTAAATCACAGGTTGAAGTCGCAATGGAAAGCACATATATTTTATGCAAATATGAAGACGAAAATATCAATGATGAAGAATATTCATTTTCTGATACTAATCCTCATAGAGGTGTACACCCTGAAATTAGAGAACGAGTTAACGGTATACTGGGAAGCAGTCTATACTTCAGAGAATTTATGGGATGTGAGCCAAGCCAAAGCTCAAGATCTTACCAAACTTGTTCATTTGAGGGAGCTGAGTAAAAAATCTAGCTTAAAGTTTTTTGACTTTTTTATCAATGCGATCAATGGACTTGATAAATTCCTGACGGGTTTTTTTGGCATACTTATTATATTTATTCATATCTTCGAATAACTCCCAAGAGTCATTTTCAACTGTTTGAAGAATCTTCATCAGTCTTCTATAACCTTTGGTATCTATTTTAAGTTCATGGGCACCAACCCCCATGAGCGATCGGCCTATGAAATGAGTAAGCAGAAGTGAGTGACTGATATCTTTATCGTGTTCTTTGGGCGAGCATTCTATTGTTTTAATTCCGTGTCTTTGTAAGTAGAGCTTTATTTTTTCAAATTGCGTATCTTCCATCCTGACATCACATAGAACAATTTTTGTTCCATAAAGCGTATCAGCTGCACTATCGGGACCAAACATAGGATGTGTTCCCAGAATTGATACTTTTTTTGGCAGTAGTTTTTTCATTGCCTTCACTGGAAATTCTTTAACTGAACATACATCAATAACGAGGGTTCCAGGCTTCACGTATTTTGATATTTTTTTTACAACATTTTCAAATTTTGAGATAGGGACAACAGGTATGATTGCCGGAAGTTCACAAATATCTTTAAAACTAGCTGGAATGGCGCCTAGTTGAGTAATTTCTCTATCACAATTGATTTTATCGTAAACGTAGACAGTGAAATCTTGGGCCAAATAGCGCGTGATCAGTTTTCCAAGTCTACCAAATCCAATGATTCCAAGTTTCATAGAACCCTCTCAATGGCGCGAAATCCATCCTCGATTTCTTTTTCAGAAGCCGCAAAAGAAATCCTTAAATGATCTGGTTGACCAAATGCGCTTCCCGGAAGAATTGCAACGCCCGCCTTTTCAAGAATCTTAATTGACAAATCAATATCACTTTTACAATCACTGTTATTTAAGAGCTCTTTAATATTAGGAAATAAAAAGAAGGCCCCATCCGGTTTTACACAATTTGGAAAAATTTTCTGAGATAGAGAAAAAGCCAGGTCTCTTCTTTTTTGATATATGGCCCTTCTTTCCTGATAAAAGCTCTGATCTAGCTCTAAGGCCTTCAGGGCTCCGAACTGAGCAAAGGTACAGTTATTGCCTGTAAGATGGCCTTGTAGTTTTACCATCAGCTGACTAAAGGCACTGTCGCAAATTGTATAGCCCACTCTAAATCCAGTCATTGAGTAAGTTTTTGAAAAGCTTTTAATGGTAATGGTCTTTTTGAAAATCTCTGGTGACAGTGTTCCTATGCTTACTGGCGCCTTACCATCAAAGTAAATTCCATCGTAGGCCTCGTCAGAAATAATATACAACTCATTTTCCAGGGCAATACTGGCGAGCTCTACCAATGCAGTCTTTGGAAATACAGCGCCACTTGGATTATTAGGTGCATTGATGAGTATTGCCTTGGTATTTTTTGTAATGGCCTTTTTTATTAACTCTATATCAATTTGATTATCTACTGTTGGCACAATGATAGGATTTCCACCAGCAAGCCTTACACTCTCTGGAAAGGTCACCCAATAGGGAGCTGGGATAATGATTTCATCACCGCTATTAATAAGGGACTGAAAAATATTATAAATTGATTGCTTAGCACCATTAGAAACAACAAAGTTTGAAGAGTTTAATTCTACCGGGAAGCTATCTTGATAGAAATCCTTCAATTTCTCTCTCAAGATATCAATACCAGGAACAAGAGAATAGCGATACATGCCGTCATCTAGTGCGCTTTTAACTGCCTGGGTAATTTCACTGGGTGGAGGGAGATCTGGCTCACCTACATTGAGAGAGATTATTTTCTCTCCCCTGGATTCCATCTCCCAAACGACTTTGGAAAGCTCTATACTTTTTGAAATAGCTATCTGCTCAACCCTTCGAGCAAAACTTGATTTGCTTATTTTTCCTTCCCCTCTGATTTTTCGACATGAGCCCGATCCATCAGATCCGTTTGTCTTTTAACTGAGTATTCATGGATAACTCTTAGAAGCTCCATTACATACTCTTTACTTAATCCAAACTTTTCACCAACATTGACTCTTTCGTCCATCATCTCTTTCATTCTTGTCACTTGAAAAGCTGTAATGTTGCTCTTTATTTTAGCATCTGCAATTTTCTCTACAATTTTCATTCTACCGTGCAGGAGTTCGAGAAGCTCATGATCGGTGCGATCAATTCTTGCTCTTAATGATTCAAGCTCATTTTCAAAACCACTATCTGTTGAGTAAGGTACTTTATAATCTAGATTTGCTAGAATCTCGCCCAAAACTTTTGGAGTCACTTGTTGAGCAGCATCACTTAGCGCCACAGAAGGGTCTATGTGAGTTTCAATCATAAGACCTTCCATATCTAGGTCCATTGCCTTTTGACTTACTTTCTCTATTAGATCTCTTCTACCTGAAATATGGCTAGCATCACAAATAACAGGAAGCTCAGGATAGCGTGACTTTAATTCAATTGGTATTTTCCAAATAGGGGCGTTTCTATATTGAGACTTTTCATGAATTGAAAATCCACGGTGGATGGCCGCAAGCTTACTTATGCCCATTCTGGACATTCTCTCAAGGGCCCCGATCCAAAGACCAAGATCTGCATTGATCGGATTTTTAACCATAACAGGAACGCCAGTTCCTCTTAAAGCTTCAGCAAGCTCTGATACAGCAAATGGATTAACCGTCGTTCTGGCTCCTATCCACATGATATCAATTCCATGTTTTAGTGAATCTTCCACATGCTTAGGAGTAGCAACCTCAACACTTGTTAACATACCATATTGCTCTTTTACTTTAGCAAGCCATGGCAATGCCTTCTCGCCGACACCTTCAAATGTTCCAGGCCTGGTTCTCGGCTTCCAAACACCGGCCCTAAAAACCTTAACACCTTCGAGCTTAGCTATATCGTGTGCAGTAGCAAGCACTTGCTCTTCAGATTCAGCACTACAGGGTCCAGCAATAACTAGTGGACTTCTAAAATTTGGGATCCACTTATTCAAAGGCATTGTAATCATGTTAATCTCCTACAAATACTATTCTAAAATCTTTTCCTGCCCCATACCATAGAGCAGTTTTTTCAAAGCGAAGGTAGTGGTAAAATAATTGGTAATTACATTTAAAGACCAAAACCATAGGAAGAATCTTGAGTAGTCAGGGTGTAAAAATTTCAGCAGCAAACGGCCTTTCGGGCACAATTTGTGTTCCTGGCGATAAGTCCATTTCCCATAGATCGCTTCTACTAGGATCTCTAGCACGGGGCGTTACTGAAATCAACGCTCTTCTAAATTCCGAGGATGTTTTATCTACTAAATTGTGCATGGAAATGCTCGGGGCCAAGTTTACGGGCAATTTTGATAAAATGCTTGTTGAAGGAGTTGGCTGGGAGAACCTCAAGGCCCCTGAAATGACTCTTCCTTGTGGGAATTCTGGTACCTCTATCAGACTATTAATGGGCGTTTTGGCCGCTCTTCCCTTCGATTCAGTACTGGAAGGGGACGAATCCCTGTGTAAAAGGCCCATGAAGAGGGTTTCAGACCCACTGGAGCAGATGGGAGGCAAAATTGAGCTAACTGAGGGTAATTATCCACCTATTTCCATCAAAGGTGGAGGGCTCATGGGCATAGACTATGAACTTCCAGTGGCATCGGCCCAGGTCAAGTCTGCCATCATGCTGGCCGCCCTTCAGGCCGAAGGTACGACCACAATTACGGGAAAAATCCAAAGTCGTGATCACACAGAGAGAATGCTAACTCACTTTGGGGCCAAAGTTGATGTGACGGATACATCGATCACAATTCAGGGTAAGCAAGACTTGCAAGCTCAAAAAATTACCGTACCCGGTGATATTTCCTCAGCTGCTTTTTGGCTAGTAGCTGGCTCCATAATACCCAACTCACGTATTGAAATTCACAATGTAGGTTTGAACCCCACCAGGACTGGAATCCTTAAAATTTTGGAAAAAATGGGAGCAGATCTGGAAGTTATCGTAGAGGTTGAAAGGCCTGAGCCCATTGGAAAAATTATTGTTAAATCAGCCCCTCTTAAAGGGATTGAAATAGGTGGTGAAGATATCCCCAGCTTGATCGATGAAATACCAGTCCTGTGTGTACTGGCAACTTTTGCTGAGGGTGAAACCATCATCAAAGATGCCCAAGAGCTTCGCTACAAAGAATGTGACAGAATCGAAGCAGTCGCCTCAAATCTTAGAAAAATGGGAGCAAATGTTGAAAGCTTTAAGGACGGAATGAAAATTAAAGGTCCGCAAAGTCTCGGTGGTGCGAGCATAGAATGTTTTAATGACCACCGAATTGCCATGGCCTTTTCCATTGCGGCCCTTGGCTGTTCATCTGAATGTACAATAGAAGATGGAGAGGTGGTTAATATATCTTACCCAACATTTTATAGCACGCTTAAGAGTTTAGTAAAAAAATAGAAATTAGTGGAGAATGGTATGCGCTTTCTTACAGCAGGAGAATCACACGGCAAGGCTTTGGTTGGAATAATCGAAGGGCTGCCCTCAGGCCTTGAAATTACCAGTGAGCAAATTCACGCTGAGCTTAAAAGAAGAAAAATGGGCTACGGTCGAGGTTCTAGACAAAAAATTGAAAGTGATCAGCTAGAAATTTTAACAGGAATTCGTCACGGTAAATCACTGGGATCCCCCATAACTTTGATGATCAAAAACCAAGACTTCAAAAACTGGGGTGAGATCATGCAATCTGAGCCAGACCCAAGTAACCCAGATGCCAGAAAAGTAGATATACCCAGACCAGGGCATGCAGATCTCATTGGTGGAGTAAAGTATCACTTCTCAGATATGAGAAATGTACTAGAGCGGGCTTCTGCCAGAGAAACGGCCATGAGAGTCGGTCTCGGAACAATTGCTCGCATCTTTTTAGATAGTTTTGGAATTGAAGTTTCCAGTAGAGTGGTAGGCATTGGAAGCGCTGTTGATGCAGCTCCAATGCCTAGTGATCTAACTGATCTCAATAAAACTACAGATGCCTCTCCTGTGAGATGTCTTGATAAAAATAGTGAAAAGGAAATGATCGCAGAGATAGATAGTGCCAGAGACAACGGTGATAGTGTTGGTGGGACATTTGAAGTTTATGCCAGTGGTGTACCCCACTCTCTTGGAAGTTATGTTCACTGGGATAGAAGAATAGAGGCTAAAGTTGGAAGCCATTTTCTCTCACTAAATGCCATTAAGGGAGTTGAGATAGGGCTTGGCTCTAAATCGGCAATTCTCCCTGGAAGCCAAGTTCACGATGAAATGAAATTATCTGATAGCGGTGAAGTTGAATTTTGCACTAATAAAACTGGTGGCATCATTGGCGGAATGACTAGCGGAGACCCAATTGTCATTAGGGCCTTCATGAAGCCAATTGCAACACTAATGACACCTCTCGGATCAGTAGATCTATCAAATAGAAGTAATGCAAAAGCGCATGTGGAAAGATCAGACTATTGCGCTGTTCCTGCAGCAGCCGTCATAGGCGAATCGCTGCTTTGTTTTATTCTAGCTGAATCCATACTAGAAAAATTTGGAGGAGACTCCATGGAAGAGATTAAATCGAGAATAGATTCCTGGAAAGAACGAAGCCTTTAGGAGTATTGTGAAAACAATTAAAGTAGATCACCCACAGTCCCCATATTCAGTTGTTGTTGGAAGAGGTATTTGTCAAAAGATACCCAAATTACTTGGAAAAATCCACGGCCGTGGTAGTAAACCCTTAATCGTGGTTTTCACAGATAGAAAGCTTGGTAAAAAAGCAAATGCCATCCACAATTCTTTGATAGACCATGGCTATTACTGTGAGCAAATAAGTATCACTGCAAGTGAAAAATTTAAATCCTTTGATAGTATTTATCCCCTATACGGAAAACTCCTAAAGTTTGGAGCCGATAGATCTACAATCCTAATTGCCATTGGTGGCGGAGTTATTGGAGACAGTATTGGATTTTTGGCCTCTACATTTATGAGAGGGATTAAATGGGTTGGTGTTCCTACAACTGTTCTATCTCAAGTTGATAGTTCTATTGGAGGAAAGACCGGAATCAATCACCAACAAGGAAAAAATTTAATTGGGAGCTTTCATCCACCAGCTCTCGTTGTGACAGATACAATTTTTCTAAACACTCTACCAAAAAAAGAGATAAAATCAGGTATGGGTGAAGTGATAAAGTATGGGCTCATTGTAAATAAGTCTTTTTTTAAGAAACTAAAATCACAAAAAAAGCTCGATTGGGAAAAAACTATTCATACCTGTGTAAAGATAAAAGCAGATATTGTTTCAAAGGATGAAAAAGATCGAAGTGGACTTAGAGAACTTCTCAACTTTGGACACACCTTTGCACATGGAATTGAAACTCATACTAAGTACAAAAAGTTCTCACATGGTGAAGCGGTTATGTGGGGAATGATTTTCGCTGCTAAACTTTCCTATCAAAGAGGGCGTATTCAAAAGAAAGAATACTTAGAGATATCTACTTTTATTAACTCATTTAAGTTAAAACCACTCCCTGTGGATTGGAATTTTCAAAGTCTTTACAAAATTCTATTAAAAGATAAAAAGAACAAAGATGGCATTGTGCATTTTGTCCTTCTAGAGGGCATCGGCGTGTCAAGTTCAGCA
Source organism: Bacteriovoracaceae bacterium (assembly GCA_018649885.1). GTDB lineage: Bacteria > Bdellovibrionota > Bacteriovoracia > Bacteriovoracales > Bacteriovoracaceae > JABIHA01. Next base: position 173,967 of record JABIHA010000084.1, on the reverse strand, counting down.
AACCCCATGACTAAGACTGAATTGAAAAGAGTTTTTGAATCACTGACGAAGAGCTAAGAGGTTTGGCCAATAAGAGAGTTTACAAATTCTACTAATTTTTCATCTGAAATATTCTTAGAAAGAAAATTGGTGATCCCTAATGTTTGGAGCATGAGTTTTTTTTCTTCACTCAAATCACTTGCAGTAAATAGAACAATTTCAAAGTCACCAAAAAGAAGTTTCTCTGAAACCTGAACCATAAACTTATCGGCATCTAACCCTAGCATATAGTAATCGAGAATCAGTAAATCGGGTTTTTCTTCTGTATGGTACTGAAGCGCCATCTCAGGATTGGTAAAGCCTTTAAAATCAAAACCCGCTCGAGTAAGTACAAGCTCAAGTTTTTTTTGGACAGTTTGGCTATCATCAACAAAGGTTATTTTTTTCATATTCAAATCTATTTTATCACTGCCACTAAAAATTCCACCTGGAAAATCTGGCCAGCCTTGGTGCCCACAAGACTGTCAATAAAACTGACAGACTTCATCGTTTTAGACACTTTTAAGAAAAAACTTCACAAACAACCTAATAATTCCGTTGGGTTAAGTCAATAAGTTTTACTTAGTTTGGCCCCTAAATTGCTCTTTTAATCACTGATTTACAGACAGGGAGACACGCATGATTACTAGGGGTTTATTAGTATTAGTATTTTCATTTCTATCCAGCATTGCCTTTGCTGAACCAGAAATGCCTGAAAGCATAACTGAGCATCTAGATATGGAAGCTGTTCAGGTTGTTTTAGATAGACTAGGCCTTTCTCTTGATGAAGTCCTTTCTGATCCCCATGTACTTGCTGAAATTGGAATAATTGGTAAAAATATCGCCGGTTGCGATTGCCTAGACGACTTAGGTGACAATCCATTTGAAGTTATTGGCTCACTTATGGAAGCTGGCCAAATTGAAGAAATTGGAATGGAGGTCGTGCTCGGCAGACTTCTTAAAAAATTAGAAATTCCTATCAGTGGCACAGGTGCCCTGAGAGTGATGAAACTTCTTGAAAGTGGTGAAGAACAACTTGATCTATCAAAAATCACTCTTATAACTAAAATTTTCGTTGATGATCTTGTCCGAAGAAAAAGTACTATCACCAGTGAAGATATTGATTCAATTAGAAGTAAACTTAAAGAGTTAACTACTGCCTTAGCTGATTTAGATTACGACGTAAGGTATCCAGATGAAATTGATCCTTTCCTAGATTCACTTGATAAAATCCAAATTTCAAGGATTCAAAAAAATAAGAGACATAGAACAGAGGTTAAATTTCATTTCAAAGACAAAAAGCCTTTTGATATTCTAGAGAGCGGAGAAGCCGTATCAGATGGAGCCCTCAGTGGTGCCGGTAATGTAAAACTGTCCATTGCTCATAAATCTACAATTTCATTTTATGAAATGGATGACCAAGCCTTTAAAAGAAAGAAAAAACAAATTCTAAAAGAAGAGCACAAACAAAGAGTTCTGGGCCTTAGAATTAAAAAAGGAAAAATTGGTCTAATTCCAGTTGATGGAAGAATTAGAAGAAAAAAGATTGAAAGACTTGAAGAAAAAATACTGACCATCACAGGCGATGATGAGAAATCAGTTAAAAAAAGAAAAAGAATGCAAGAAAGAATAGATCGCATGGAAATATTCGAAGAAGAAAAGCAACCAATGATCGATTTTGCCACTGATTTTATTGATAAGGCCGGTAGAGTTGATCCAGAAAGAGCAGCTGAAGTAGAAGCCGCGCTTGCAGCGACTAGAGCTTTTGATGAAGATCCTCCAATTCTAATGGAAATGAAGGGAATCAAAGTTCGGGTTTCAACAGGAATTAAAGTGAAGGGTTTAAGAAATATTGGTCTACTTCCCATAAAGGCAAGAGTTTTAGCCGCAAGTAATACAATGGAAGGTCTGGCATGGGAATTAAGAGCTGGAAACGGATTCTTAACAAGTATATCCATTAAGAATATTCCTGAAAATGATTTTATTGATGAAGAGGCCCTAGAGTTTCTTCAGTAAAAAGCTACTTAGGCGATAAAATAGTTTCTATACAAAATGTCCCCGCATCGGTTGTAAACTCAATGGCCATGCGGGAGCCTTTTAGCAAGTGTTTGACTTGATGACCTTCTCCTATAAAAATTGATGTCACAGAATTCTCTAGTTGAAACCCTAGTGCCGATAGGTCAGGTTTGGCCCTTTCCAGAATTTGTTCACTTAAAATGCCAGCAGCATTTGAAGCTGAAGGGCTCAAATCAGAAAATTCTTCATCAGACATTTTATTGGCAATGGATAAAAAGCAATCCTTTTCAAAGCTAACAATCAGACATCCCTTGAACTTACTACTTGTAAAAGATATAACAGCTGAAATGTCACCGTGTGAGAGATCCTCTTCGTTTTTTTTCTCAACATTCTTTTTAACGGCTTCAATACCTGCAGTTTCTCTTACCGCTGCAAGTGTTCCCTCGATAAAACAGGTGACAAATTGAACAGCTTTGGCCCCCTCAGCATTTTTTGGCATAACTCCATCAATAACTTCTCTAAAATATGTTTCAAGCTCAGGTTGATTCCAAGGCTTTGACATATAAGTGACAGATCCTACTTTTCTACCTGCTTTATTTCCATCCAAAAAACCTGAAAGGATTAGGATACTTTTAGGAAGCAGTTTTTTCTCCATGGTTCTCATGGATTCAATGAGTCCCTTGCCATCCATTTTAGGCATCTTGAGATCTGATATGAGAAGATGAAATTGCTGATTTCTAATAAGCCTAAATCCTTCAATGCCATTGGAGGCCTCAAGAATTGTGACTTCTTCCTCGACAGTAGACTCAATCATATCTTTTAAGAGTTCACGAACATCATCTTCATCATCAACGATAAGTACGTATTTTTTCATGACTTTTCAAATTCTCCCGTTAGATCTCTATCGGTAATTTACCTTAAGAAAATTACCAAATAAGATTTGTAGATTTGAAATCAGATCTCGATAAATTAAATTGACGAAGAGTCCCAGTAAAGAGCTCCTCTGAGGTTTTTAGAGTTGGTTTTGGTAGGCTATGGTATTCAGAATACTTTTTGAACCATACTTGAGAAAAATAGACCCACATTTCTTTTGTATTTTGAAAGTCTCTTCCCTTTTCAGCACATTCGGAGCAAACAAAGCCTCCATTTTCAAAGTCAAAACTAGCAAGATTTGAAATCGCCAGCTGCTTCTCGCAAAACCCACAATTTCTAAAAGATGGGGCAATTCCTAACTCCAAGCAAGCCTTTGTTAAAAAGAGCAACATTTGAGTTTCAAGTTCAAACAAATCATCCGTCACCGATTTCTCTAGGTAGAAAATAGCATTACTTAATAAACGAAAAATTTCTTCATTTTCGCCGTCATCTAAAGACTCTAGACTTGCTTGAAAAGTTACTTTAGAAATGAATTCCAAAAAAAAGTTGAGAAGATAAAAGGCTTGGTAATTGGTTCTAATATTTTTGGGAGTCCACTTTAAGCTGTAGTCCCGAAAAGAAACCAGCTGACCGTCGCCCAATTCTTTTTTCTTGTGAACAAACCCCACTTCAAATAGTCTTCCACTTTCTAAAATGCTGGGCTTATTCTTTTTGCCTCCCCCCATACCACCATAGAAAACCCCACTAATGGTTTTTCCATTTCTAAGTAGTAGTGAGCCAATGAGATCTCTTTCTTTGTGGGGGATTTTTCGGATCAGTATCCCTTCAACCTTATAGTGCATAGTAGTATTGATATAACTATTACAGGTTCCAGAAAAGAAGTTTTAGAAAGTATATTAAATCCATGAATTCTCTTTTGTATTTCCGAGTATTTACCCCATAACAATCTTCGCAACATGTTATTGTTACCACTGTCCTATACCCAGAAGCACTCTGGGTTTCCATCAAAGGAGCACTACTTTTGTAGATATTTGCTGGTGCCCCCCTGCTTTTCCTACAATCAGCTTCCACTGCTGATCCGCTAGGATCACATATAAACACCCCTTGGTTTTCTTTTTTTAAAATCAACTCAAAAAACCATTTATCAAGCTGCCTTGTCATAGAAAACCAATGTCCTCTCATTTGCTTTGATGAAGATTTATAGTAGATAACTTTTTGAAAACCATGATTCAAAAAATGAGTAGTCTTTTTAATTAAATTTTCACAAGGATATATGGTCGCCCAAGTTGAAATTTTCAGTGATGATAACAAAAATATGATCTCCCTTCCTTTCAAACTTAAAAGCTGTGCATGAATATTTTCAACAATAACCAGTTCAAACTCTCCCTGAGAAATTAGGGCCTCAAGCTTAGAAACAACAACCGTTTTAATATATAAAATTTGATCTACTCCTGAATTCTCTTTTAAACGGTTAGGGGAATCGGTAATAGTGAGAGTCTTACCTATAGTAGGAGTTAACTGATAGAGGTGGTTTTGAAGAAAACAAGAAAAGAGTGATATATGAGAATTCATCACACTTACCATATTACCAAAGTCGTGCAGACGAAACCATTAGAATAAAAGATTAAATATTTCTTCGGCTTTGAATTGATTGAGGCAAATCATAGACTCACAAGTAGAAAGTCCACAAAAGTGAGAGGTTCTTGTTCTGCATTCTAAATCACTCATAAAAGAATAGGTGTGGACCCCAGTATCATAGGGGTGCCATTCGAGAGGCTCTTCAGGACCAAAAAAAGTATGGGATTTCACTCCCATAGAAATGGCAATATGCTTTATTCCAGTATCATTTCCAATATAGATCTGAGCATCAGAAAAAAGAGATGGCATATCACTCAAGGGCAGTTGAACAACCTTGCAGTTTTTGGAAAAACCAAGCTGATCTATTTGAGTTTTTAACACACAGTCTTTTTCTAAGTTTGAAAGTGGAATGATGATTTCCTTCTCAGGATATTTTTTTTCAATCAGTTGACTCAATTCTCCGAAGTGGGTCAGAGGCCACATTTTAGTCTCACGCTGTGAGACCACTCCAAACACAATCTTACTCCCGCACTTTTCAGACTTTTCCCCCAATACAGGTGTATAGTCTAAAAAAGATGGATTTTTTTTTCCATCAATAAGTTGGTGGTTTTTTAAAACGCTATAGCATCCATCTAAATCTCTTTGGATATTAGGTTTACGCACACCCTGATCCAAGATTATAGTCTGATCTTTTCTATGATGGTTATGATAGCCATAAGTTGTGCCCGTTAGGATTTGGTATAAATTAAAAAACTTAGAGGTTCTCCCTGCTTGATTGAGTTCGATAATCAAATCATACTTCTCTTTTTTTAATCTCGAATATAATGCAAGACCATCTGAAATATTATTTAAATCACATGAAATTAGCTGATTAAAGGGATTCTTGGTCTTCTCGAAAAGGGGATGTATCCACGCCGGAATAGCATAATCAATATATGCGTTAGAAAACTCAGTTTTAAGATACTCAATAGTGGAAAGGCCCAAGACTGCGTCCCCCATGGCCTTGTTCTTAACAACTAAAATTTTAGAAATAGTAGAATTATTCAACATTTCAAGTTCCTAATAATACTAAAATTATGGCCCTTGGCGCCTCTAAGTCAATTGTGCATACCATTAGGCTATGATATATTGTCCCAAAATGACAAAGGCCAGAAGATGCTCCATAAAATAGAAAAATTATTTGATGAACAAGTGAGACCCGCACTAGCTGCTCATGGTGGGGGGGTCGAAATCATTGACTTCGATAATAAAAAATTATTTGTAAAATTGTCGGGTGGCTGCCAAGGATGCTCAAGCTCTACAGCAACTCTTAAAGATGGAATTGAAACTCTGTTAAAGACAACATTTCCAGATTTTATTGAAGAAGTGGTCGATATGACTGATCACACCAGCGGCGATTCCCCCTATATGTAGTTCTACTAATCTCAGTTTGAATTTCAAGTGGGATATTCCTTAAAACTCATTAAAACAATTATTGAGAAAAAAAATCATTTTTTATCTTGTGAAAAGTTATAGTGGAGACAGTCTTTAGAGTATGTTGTACACGGCGCTAATGGGTATAGTGATCCTTTAGAAACTCTAAAGGATCACTATACCCATTAGCGCCGTGAACAATACCCTCCGACAAATGAACCATCAAAACTTATTTTTCTTTTTATTCAGTAATATCAGTTGGTTAATTCATCGAGAGGTGTAAAGCAATCAGTTTGAATTTATTTGAGAAATTTTAAATCGGGAGTGACTACCATCGTGGACCTCACCTCTTTTACTAGATCAAGGCTGAGATCTACAAATTCAATTTTTTCACCCTGCTCTAAATCGAGAAGCACTCTCCCCCATGGGTCAATCACAAGCGAATGTCCATAAGTAGAAATATTTTCGTTATTGTCGCCCCACTGGGCCGAAGCCACCACATAACTTTGGTTTTCTATGGCCCGTGCACGAAGAAGAGTATGCCAATGGGCCTTTCCTGTTGGAATAGTAAAGGCAGCACTTGCAGTAAGAAGGTTACAGCCTTGTTGAAAATAATAGCGATACATTTCACTAAATCTTATATCAAAACAGATTCCTTGCCCTATGGTGAAACCTTCAAATTCAAAAATTGAAGTACTCTTACCTGGTGTATATATATCTGATTCATTGATAACTTTTTTTTCTGATTCAGCCTTAAGATCAATGGCAAATAGGTGCATTTTCTCATAGCTAGCTAGGCTTGTTCCATCACCTCGAAAATTGTAAACCTTATTGGTGATACCATGATCTGTCTTAGTAGCTGCCGAGCCACCTAAAAGTGAAATACCATGATCTATCGCCAGCTTTTGAATGCGAATAAAGTGATCGTTACCTTCCTCTACGAGATAGGGTGTGGGAGACTTTCCATTTGATAGGGAATAAAAACATTCTGGTAAAAAAACAGCTTTTGCACCGTGATCAACGGCAACTTTAAGAAACTTCTCAATTTTAGCTAAATTTTCAGATGGATCTAATTTTGAACATAATTGGATAATACCAATTTTCATTATACTCTTTTTCCAACAGCAAAATACTCAAGGCCAACAGCTTTAACTTTCTCTGTCTGAAAAATATTTCTTCCATCAAATACTAGGGCCTCTTTGAGACGAGATTTTATCTCATTAAAATCGGCTGTTCTAAATTCGGCCCATTCAGTTACAACAAAGAGCGCGTCACATTGGTCGAGACAATCGTATTTATTTTTGACCACCTCTATTTGATGGCTTTGATCTTTAAAGTAATTGACAAAATTTTCACTCGCAACAGGGTCGTAAATTCTAATTTTCCCCCCTGCCTTAAAAATTTCAGTGGCCATAAATATTGAGGGGGCTTCCCTGATATCATCAGTATTAGGCTTGAAGGCCACTCCCCAAAAGGAAAAAGTTCTGCCATCTATCTTTCCATCAAAGCGCTTCATCATTTTCTCAAACATGATTAACTTTTGGGTTTCATTAATCACCTGAGCAGCATTTGTTACAGCAAGATCAATGCCGTGCTTACGGGCAGTAGAAATAAGGGCCTTCACATCCTTGGGGAAACATGAACCACCATAGCCAAGACCAGGATAAAGAAAATGGTGACCAATTCTTCTATCGGAAACAATTCCTTTTCTCACTTCATCAATATCAGCCCCAACTGCATCACAAAGCCTAGCAATCTCATTAATAAAAGAAATTTTCGTTGCAAGAATACAATTGGAAGCATACTTGGTCATTTCAGCAGACAAATTCGACATCTTATAAATTGGGTTTCCCTGTATAACAAGAGGAAGATATAGCTCTTCCATTATACTATAGGCTTCTTCTTCTCTGTGTCCTATAACAACCCGATCTGGTTTCATAAAATCAGCTACTGCACTTCCTTCTTTAAGAAACTCAGGATTGTTAACCAGATAAAATTTCTTAGAAGTATTTTCCGAAATAATTTTTTCGATTTGGGTGCATGTGCCTACAGGTACAGTTGATTTAATCACAACCACTGAACCATCTTTTAAATTTTGGGCCGTTGAAACCGCCGCCTTTTTTAAATACTCTAAGTTGGCTTCTCCGTTAGCTAATGAGGGAGTGCCAACTGCTAAAAAAGTAACGTCAGCATCTTTCACAACACTGTAATCATCCGTAAAGTCCAGACGTTTTGAATCAATATTTCTTTCGAGAAGAGAATCAAGTCCCGATTCATATATGGGGGATTTCCCGCCCTTAAGCATCTCTACTTTTGAGGGATCGATATCAATGCAATTTACATGATGTCCAAGCTCTGCAAAACATACACCCGAAACTAGACCTACATAGCCTGTTCCTGCAACGGCCACTTTCATATGGCACACTCCTATAAATGGTTACCATTCAATATTAAAGAGGTTATTATAACCTTTTAGGCAAGGTATGTAACCATGGTGGTACCAATAGAGCGCAGCGAAATGAACCTGACGGTCACAATCATCACTTTCAATGAAGAACTGCATATCGAAAGAAGTGTAAAATCAGCACTTTTTGCTGATGAAGTTATTGTGGTCGATTCAAATAGTACGGACCGCACAGTCGAAATTGCCGAAGGACTTGGTGCAAAAGTTTATCAAAAAGCCTTTATGGGTTATGGTCAGCAAAAAAACTATGCTGCTTCGCTTGCAAAAGAAACTTGGATTTTCTCACTCGATGCTGACGAGGAAATAAGTGAAGAACTAAAAGAATCCATTCAAAAGGTTCTTTCAAAAAAACCCGATACCCCCTTATTTCAATGCAAGAGACTGACTCGTTACTGCGGTAAATGGATATACCACTGTGGCTGGTACCCAGATAGACAAGAAAGACTTTTTAAAAAGGGATCTGTCACCTGGAGTACTCCCAATGTCCATGAGAGACTCATCCCAAATGATAAAAATACTGAAATCCACGACCTAACAGGTCATCTTCTCCATTACTCATTCCCTGATTTTAAGTCTCAAATAAAGACCAATCTCAATTTTTCAACAAAGGCCTCACTTGATTTAATTGAAACAAGCCCTGATCGCGTCCATCTGGTTAGTGTGATGCTAAAACCCATGGGTAAATTTTTAGAGTCCTACATTTTTAAAAAAGGTTTTCTTGACGGTATACATGGATTATTTATTGGAATAAACTCAGCACATGCAATGTTTATGAAGTACGCCATGGCCTATTTGGCCAAAAAGGAAAAAAACGGTGGTTAAACTCGCCATAAAAATAGCAATTGCCGTTGCCCTCATAGCCTGGCTTACAAGCTCGGGTAAAATAGATTTTTCACTACTTCTCAAATCCACTGATAACTTATCTGATTGGCTAATATGCCTGCTTTTACTCAGCACCAATATTGTCCTTACCACATTCAGGTGGAGATGGCTTTTACACCTCAAATCTGAGGTGAAATTTACTTTTTTACAAATTATCAAACTGACTTGGATAGGCTTACTTTTCAATAGCGTTTTACCAGGGGTTGTATCTGGTGACATCATTAAACTGGTATACGCAAAGGATATTGATGAATCCATTCCTAAGTCCTATTTAGTTACGACGGTTTTAATCGATCGAATTTTTGGTTTATGTGGAATACTGATACTTCTGGGAATCTCTACTGCCTTTAAATATACAGAGCTCGTCGCTAAATCTAGTGAATTAAAAACTTTAATTCATTTTAATTTTGTATTATTTATTGGAGTTTTATTTTTTCTTGGAACCTTGTTCTTTCCTAAAAGCTGGCAGGATTTTATTTTAGAGAAGTCTAAAAAAATAAAACTTCTAGAAACCCTGTTGCAAAAAACTCTGGCACAATTTTGGCATATTGGAGCAAACCGGGCCGTGGTATTCAAATGCCTCACTCTCAGCGTTGTTGTTCAATGCTCCCAGGTACTGGCCTTTTACACTGTTACTAAACCCTTTTATGACAACCCACTATCACTTGCCAGTGCCTTTACATTTATTCCAGTAGGCATTGTCACCATTGCCATTCCGATCACTCCATCAGGGCTGGGGATTGGTCACGCTATTTTTGACAAATTATTTTCTCTTTATGGTGTTAATGGTGGAGCTTCTCTATTTAACTTCTACTTTGTAGCTGTTACTTTTATGAATCTATTCGGTATTATTCCCTACCTCACTAGTGGTAAAAGACACAGCAGTAAAGATGCCAAAGGCTTCGTCTCTAGTAAATAATTTTTTATTTGGCTGGTTTAACACCTAGGATATTATCTTTGGGTTTAATTTTCTTGCCCTTATTTTTTTTCAGAAATGCTTCTATATGGCGTACAATCAATCTAATGATAATATTTCTATTTTGCTCTACAACAGTAAAATCAGTGGACCCAAAACCTTTACACTCTTTTTCTAGCTCGGGATCGTGATCTTTTGCCATAATGATGATTGGAAGAACTCCTGAAGGGTATAAACTTCTTATGTGGCAAAGAGTTTCCACTCCACCCATTTGATCCATTTCTGCAGCTATTAAGATCAAAGAGAATCGCTCTTGCTCCATCATGCTAATGCCCTGTAAGCCTCCTGTAGCCTGACCGCAGGTGTAGCCCGAGCGCAGGAGTGTGCCAGCTAGAACTTCTCTTTCTTTCTTATTTTCATCGATGATTAAAATTTTGTGGTCGTCGTCTTTTTTGCTCATTTTTTAAACACAAATATCTTATTAGTTTCTACGTGGCCGTATCTCTTCCACTTTGTTTTTAATGACTCTAATATTAATAAAAAACTAATTTCCTCAGAAAGATCAGCTTTCTTTCGCACTTTTTTTGACTCCTTACTAAGAGTAGATTTAACTTCCCCTGGAAGGGTACATAATCCATTCAACAGGAAGTTTTGGTTTTTTATATTTAAAACTCTGCCAATAAAAATATCCTTTGGCATAAGTCCTACATCACCTATTTTATTTTCAAGAACAACTTTTTTTCCATGAAGAATATCTTGTAATACGATTTTCCCACGAAAGCTATTTTTCACATATTCAAATAGCGAATAGTTAACCATTTTTAAACCAGTGGCCACTATTTCATCTATCGGATTTTTTTGTAGATATCTCTCGATAAAAGGGGACGTTTCTTCTTCTGGACAATAGTTAAAGATGTACCACTCATTAAACAAATTCATTCTAGATTCAAAGTCATCGTCGTCGTCATTAATAGATCCAGTAATTTCAAAATACTGGTCCTTAGCTTTTATTAAAGACATTGTGTAATCAGTGCTCGAATACTCGCCAATGATTTTGTTAATTTGCTCTTTTACTGTTTCTTCCATGATCCTAAAAATTGCAATGAGGTGAATTATTAGTACAGACTATTATCACTAAATAGGAGCTATTCATCAACCTTAAGAACAGCTAAAAATGCTTCTTGTGGAACTTCTACATTCCCAACCATTTTCATTCTCTTTTTCCCAGCTTTTTGCTTTTCTAATAATTTTCTCTTACGAGATATGTCACCGCCGTAACATTTTGCTAGGACATTCTTTCTCAAAGCTTTAATAGTCTCTCTAGCAATAACTTTTTGGCCAACAGCTGCCTGAACTGCAATATCGAATTGTTGACGAGAAATAATTTTTCTTAGTTTTTGTACTAAATCCCTCCCTTTATAGTACGAATTGGTGCGGTGGCATATAATTGAGAGGGCATCTACGTTGTCACCATTTAACAGAATATCTAACTTGACTAGATCAGATGGTTTATAGCCAATGAATTCATAATCCATGCTGGCATAGCCTTTTGATTGACTCTTTAATTGATCATAAAAATCAAAAACCATCTCAGACAGTGGCAAATCATAAATAAGCTGAACTCTATCGGTCGTAATATATTTTATTTCTACTTGCTGACCTCTTCTATCTTCACAAAGCTTAATGATCTTTCCAAGATACTCGTTAGGTAAATGAATCGAAATCTGAACAATGGGCTCACGAATTTCTTGAATGTCTCCTATCTCTGGCATTTCAGAGGGGTTCTCGACCAAAAGTAAGCTATCACCATTAGTTGTTACTTCGTATCTCACACTTGGAGCTGTTGAGATTAGATTTAGCTCAAACTCTCTTTCAAGTCTTTCTTGAATAATATTCATATGGAGTAAACCTAAAAAACCGCATCTATAGCCAAAGCCAAGAGCTTGAGAAGTTTCAGGTTCATAGTGTACTGAAGAGTCATTGAGAGAGAGTTTCTCTAAGGCCTCTTTTAAATTTTCGTAATCAGCAGAATCAACTGGAAAGATTCCACAAAAGACCATTGGTTTTACTTCCTTAAATCCTTCAAGAGATGGAGTATCTCTTTTCCCCGCCTCGATAACTGTATCTCCAATACTGACATCTCTAACAGTTTTGACACCGCAAATGATAAGACCAACTTCACCAGCTCCAATTTCTTTAACATCAGAATAAAATGGCGTGTTTACTCCAAGCTTTAAAACCTCGTATTCACTATCAGTATGTTTAAATAAAATCTTATCTTTTAATTTGATTTTCCCCTCAAAAACTCTGACTAAAATAACGACCCCTTGATAGATATCAAACCAAGAATCAAAAATTAGTGCCTGTAAGGGATTTTCCACCTTTCCAGCTGGTGGTGGAATCAATTTAACAATTTGTTCTAGTAGCTCATCGCAACCCAGACCTGATTTAGCCGAAACTTGCGGGGCTTCACTTGCATCAATGCCAACAATGTCTTCAATTTCTGTTGCCACTCGTTCTACGTCAGCATGGGGAAGGTCGATCTTATTGAGAACTGGAATAATTTCAAGATCATTTTCGATGGCCATATATACATTGGCCAGTGTCTGAGCTTCAACACCCTGAGAGGCGTCCACTACAAGTAATGCTCCATCACATGAAGCCAGAGATCTAGAGACCTCGTAAGAGAAGTCAACATGCCCGGGAGTATCGATTAGATTTAGATAGTAAGTATTCCCATCAATAGCTTCATATTTAAGCCTGACAGTTTGGGCCTTAATAGTTATACCGCGCTCTTTTTCAATATCCATATTGTCTAGGAACTGGGCCTTCATCTCTCTTTTAGAAAGTGTCTGCGTTATCTCTATCAGCCTATCTGCAAGGGTTGATTTCCCATGATCAATATGGGCAATTATTGAAAAATTTCGTATGTATTTTCTATCCATAGCTTTGAAAAATAACATAGCACAAGCTGTCCGAAAACAAGTACTTCGGAAGCTTAGCAGCGAATCTTATACCAATTGCAATAATTAATTACTGGAGATTGGTGAAACTGGCATCCAAGATCCTGTAATTAATTTTTGTAGTTGGTATTGTCCCTATGCAAAAACTGTATCTGAAATGACCATCAAATAGTAGTCAAGTGAGCTGTCTTTTCCTCTGACAGGAATGACATTTGCGTAACCTTCAAAATCATTTTCTATGGCCTCTCCGCCTTCTTCCTCTTCGCCATCTACCTTTTTATGAGGGACCTTAATTTCGGCATTTTCAATTTTTGATCTTCTCTTAATCGCCACTTCATAGGCCTCTTTGATGGAATCAGGTACGAGTGTGTCAGAGATATTCTTTAAAATGACATCATCACTTTGCAATTTTAAAAGTGAGTACAGGTGATTATTCATATAGATCAGCTCACCATTGGCATTGGCGACCAAAATTTTCATTCTGGACATATTAGCAAGTGCATCAAATTTTCGTTTTTCAAGGGAAATCCTATCTGTACGAAGTTCCTCGAACTTTTTGAAGCTCAAAATCATTTTATTCATCTCGCTTGCGATTTCGCCGATTTCGTCATCTTGATTGTAAAATATAGAGACATCAAAATTACAATCTTGCAGCTCCCTAATTGCATCTTTGATCTTCTTAAAAGGAAGAGCAATCTTTCCTGGCACCACAAGACCCAGTAGGATTGTGCCAATGAATGTGATGATCAAGGTGTACATCATATTCTTTTTTGTTTGCTTGTATATTTGTTTAAACTGGTCTTCGCGTTCTTCATTTTGAAGATGGTAGATATCTTGAAACTCCATGAAGGAGCCTTGAATTTTATCAATTAAGTCAACGATACTTGAAAGGCTTGATGAATCCCTATCAAAGAGTGAAGCTTTGCTCAAAATTAACTGCAACGATTCAATATAGCCCAGCATTTTGGCAATAATTTTTTTAACTTCAACATCTTGATAATATGATTCAAGTTGTTGAAGTTGTGAGGTTAAATTCTCACACCTACTTATTAACTTTTCAACAATTTCAGCATCAGGAGATCCTGTTAGAATACTCTTTTTTAAAATACTTCTTTCTAGTTTAAAAATATGCTGAGTTGAAATAGATATTTCATCGGTTAGAACACTTACTTTATTGGATTTTTGAGTGATATCATTAATTTGCATTTTAAATGAATCGAGAAAGTAAAATACAGTAAAACCGAGAACCAGAACCACAAGATTTGCGATAATAAAGCTTGATGCAACTCTGTTTCGGAGGGATAGATTCAACTAATTATTTCCTTTTAAACTTCGGCCAATTCAGAAAATAGCCTATTAAAATTTTTCTCACTGCCCACTAGAACCACGATATCATCTGACTCAATCACATCCATTGGTAGTGGGCTGTCATTTATTTCAATCCGGTAAGAAGACTTACCATCTTCAGAAATATAGGGAACTCTTTTTTGGAGTGCCACAATATTTAAATTATAATTTTGTCTAATTTGGCTTTCGACTAATGTTTTACCTTCGAATTTCTTACCGAGCTTCAATTCAACGATTGAATAGCCAGCTGCAAAGTTATACCGTTGTAAAACGTGAGGAGCAATAATTTTTGAAGCTATTATCTCACCCATCTCTTCTTCAACTTTTATAATTTCACTGGCTCCGATTTCACCGAGCACGTGCTCGTGTAGAAGACTTGTTGCCCTTGCAATAACTCTCCCAACTCCCAGCTTTCGAAGCATCGCCACTGCCATAATACTCATTTGAATATTATCTCCCATGGCAACCATGGCGGTATCAACATCAGAAATATTTATGGAACGAAGGGACCTTTCATCTGTAACATCAAGGCATACTGCATGTGTCACTCTGTCTTTAAGTTTTTCAACAAGGTCTGGGTTGTTATCAATAGCAATAACTTCTGCACCTTTCTCGTGCAACCTGATAGCTGTTTTAGCTCCAAATGTACCAAGCCCTATGACGGCAACAATCATATAATATGACTCCTTAAACGGTATACTATATTTTACATCGCATTAAGTACCTAAAATACCTGAAATAATATGCCCTCTCCAGGGGGGCCATTCCATGGGGGTGGTTGATTAATTTAATCTGGTACATCTTGGATTTTGACTACCCAATCATTATCCTTCCTTCAGGATAAGACAGGTTCCCACGTTCGTTTTGTTGCTGTCCAATGGCGAGAACTAATGTCAGAGGACCAACACGGCCTATGAACATCAAAAGAGCAATGGCGAATTTACCTAAAACAGAAAGGTAGGGTGTTAGCCCAAGCGATAATCCAACGGTCCCTGAAGCTGAAATAACTTCAAAGAATATGGTTAGAAATGATTGAGAATTATTGTTGGTTTCAGTTTTCATCAAAATAAAAATGAAAAAGCTGGCCATGATAATGGAAATAATCGTAAGTGCTGTTGCCCTCACAACCATAACATTTGATATTCTACGATCAAAGAACTCAACCCTCTCTCTACCTAGGAGCGTAGATTTTATCGATTGAATCAAAATAGCTAAAGTTGTAGTTTTAATTCCGCCACCAGTTGAACCAGGACTTGCACCCACAAACATATAAAGTGTCATAAGATACAGCGTATGGGTGTGGAGGTCAGTTAAGGCTATTGTATTAAAACCAGCAGTTCTAAGTGTCATTGATTGAAAGACAGAGATTTGAATTTGATGCCAAAGTCCCATCCCTTCTAGCGCATGTAGATACTCTCCAAAGAAAATTATAATAGCACCTGAGGCAGTTAAGAGGCCTGTTGAAACCAATACAATTTTTGAGTGGAGTCCTAAGCGTGACCAGAATTGAGGTTTCCCTAGAAATGTTCGAAGCTCTTTTAGTACAATAAAACCAAGCCCACCAACTGTCAGCAATATGCCTATAGTTCCGTGAATTAATGGGTTTGAAGAAAAGCTTTCTAGAGAGTTATCAAATAATGCAAAACCTGCATTACAAAATGCTGAAATCGAATGAAAAAATCCAAAGTAAACAGCTTTACCAAACTCAAACCCTTCAAAGGTGAAGGCAATTGTTAAGACAATTCCACCCCAAAGCTCAAAAAAGAGTGTGTATTTGATAATATCAATAATCATATCTATCAAGTCCTCTAGACTAGAAACATCAAGAAGGTCTTGCATAACGACTCTTTCTTTCATCGCCATAGATTTTCCAAGGAGGATTGTCATCGAAGATGAAAGTGTCATAATTCCAAGCCCACCAATCTGAATTAATATCAGAATTACCAGCTGCCCAAATAGACTAAATTGCTGATTGATAGATACTGTTGATAAACCTGTTACACAAGTTGCTGAGGTCGCCATAAAAATTGCATCAACAAAAGAAAGCACCGTTCCTGTTGTAGAAGAAATAGGTAACATCAAAAGAAATGACCCTGAAAAAATAAGCGCGAAAAATGTCAAAAGTACTAACTGGGCTGGTTTTAGCTTTGTTTTTGTAAGTGAGAATGATGTAGGATCCACCTCATCACTCTGATGGGCCACCGAATCAACTGAGGGATCGTAAAGGGCCAAGACACTCGATAGTAAATGAACACTAGCTAGCCAAAATGTGAACTCCAAATCTCCCCAGACAATGACAAGCGGTACTATTATGACAATGGAAAAAATGTGTTTTCTTATATAGTCTTCAAAGCTTTTTGCTACTAAGTAGTTCGTTACCAAAACTATTAATATGACTGGAGGTATGGACCAAGCCAGATAATTGAGTACTGCACTTGTCACATTGAAGGACCAGCTGATTGGAAGTTTCCCAGCGTCATGGAGGGAGTAAAATAATATGAACCCGCCATTAAAAAATAACTCTAGTAAAAAGGGAATCCTCTGCAACAAATGGCCCATTGTAATATTATGACCTTGAAAGAGATCTTTGTTTACACTTGACACTATTTTCCATATATAAATGCTCGGAAAAGGAATGTTTTTTGGAACTGATTAGATTTGAAATTCAAGATATTGATGTATTTGGTCAAGGTATCTCAAAAATTGGTGGAAAAACCGCCTTTATACCTAAGACTTTAATTGGAGAGCAAGGAAGTGCCAGAGTCATTAAAGAGAAAAAATCGTATCTAATTGCTCAGGCAGTGGAAATAGATGTCAAATCGCCAGATAGAGTTGAATCAGCCTGCCCACATTATGACCAATGCACTGGATGTCACTATCTTCACTATAGTTATGAAGATGAAATCAGTTTCAAAAAAAAGGCCCTTAAAAACCACATGCGAAAGCTTGTCAGTGATGATGAATTTGATAAGATCATTCAAGTTTTTCCTGACGTGGAAAGATTTAACTACCGCAATAGAATTCAACTGCATTATCAAAAAAATGAATCTCTTCTTGGACAGTACTCAACAAGCCTGAAAAAAAACATTCCCACTCCTGAATGCAAATTAGCTGACAAGCTAATCCAAAATCGTGTGGAACAAATCTACAACACAGCAGGTGTTGGTGAGTTTTTAAAAAAGGCCAGGAAGAAAGAGGGTCATGTTGAAATCTTACTTACTCCAGATAACAAAGTTACCATTCATTTTGATAAGCAATATTCAAGCGGTGGCTTTACTCAAGTTAATCAAAGAGCAAATCGTGTTCTTTTAGATTTTCTTGGTCTTAGTTTTCGCACTCACTTCAAAGAAAATGATCCAGTCCAAATTATTGATCTGTTCGGAGGAAGTGGGAATCTAACCAAAAATCTAGCTAACTCAAAATGCTATGTGGTCGATAGCTTTATAAAAAAAGAAAGTTTGAGCACGCACCAGATTCCAATTGTCATGAATCTATTTAAAAAGGGAATGCTAGGCACACTTGCCCAAAAAATAGAAAACAAACCCGAACTCATGATCGTAGACCCACCGCGAAGTGGTTTTAAAGAATTTTCTCTTTTAGTGGAATCAATCGCCCCACAGATGATTTATTATATTAGCTGTAATCCCTCGACACTCGCCCGAGATTTAGAAAATTTGATGGATTTCTACCAAATTGAGTCGATTTCCCTCTTCGATTTTTTCCCCGCAACTCATCACTTTGAAACATTTGTGATTTTAAAAGCTTATGAGCAGTATTAATCTCCCATTAATGCACTTTTTCCTTTATTAGTTGACTCCAAAGATTGTAAAGTTTGTCTTGAACAATATTTTAAATGGGAGGACCTATGAAGACCTTCATTCTCGCTACCATGACACTTTTTATGTTCTACGGTTGCTCAAGTAGTAAAAAACAGCTTACCACTCAGCAAAAAAAGGCCCAGATCTTCTTTTCCAAAGGAACTGTGGCGCTAATCGAAAAAGATTACAAATTAGCCCTCAGCTCTCTTTTAGAGGCCAATAAATTAGACCCTGAAAATAGCAATATTCTAACAAATCTGGGAATGGCCTATTACTTCAGGGGGAAGAAAGGGATTGCCATTAGATACTTTGAAAAGGCGAGTGAGTTAAGTCCAAATAGCTCTGATCCCAAGGTCAACCTTGCCTCTCTCTACCTGGAAAATGGTGAACTGGGTAAAGCAGAAGCACTTTATAAACAAGTTTTGAAAAATTTAGTCTATGAAAAACAATTTAGGACTTACTACAATTTAGGGATTATCTCATTGAAAAAAGGTGATCGCCTAGCGGCGGGGGAATATTTTGCTAAATCTGCAGAAGAAAAAAAGGATTACTGCCCCTCACTTTTTCAGCTTGGGAAAATCCACTACTCTAATAAAAAATTTATGAAAGCACTGGAGAATTTCAAAGCCGCACACCTTGGAACCTGCTATAAAGAACCTGCCCCATATTACTACCGTGCTCTGACACTGACTAAAGTCGGAAAATACGATGAGGCCATGAAAGTTTTCAAAACAATTCAAGATCAATTTCCTGGTAGTAACTACTTTTCACTCGCTAGTCACCAGATAAATATGTTACTTGAGAAAAAAGAAAAAGAAGAAAAAGAAGAGATATCTAGTTACAAAAAATTTAATAACAAAGATAAAACTCTTAGTACTCCCATGTTTTAAAGAAGAGTTCTATGACAAATGACCACCCAGCGATTGGTGAATATTTAAAACAAGCAAGAAAGGCCCATGGCTTTTCCCTCAAAGATATTGCTCAACGAACTTGCATCAATATTAATGTATTGAGGGATTTAGAAACTGGTAATATCTCTAAGTTGCCCAATAAAACCTATATAAGAGGTTTTATAAAATCTTATGCAAAAGAAGTGGGTCTTGATTCTAACTACACTATGAAGCTCTTAGAATACACATACGATCAATTTGAAGGAAAAGACGTATCAGAGAGTTTTGTTGACCCTGTTGCTGGGGAAGATCCATATATAGACAATGCGGTCATGAGCGAAACTAAAAACAGCAAAGACCCTGATAAGCTTGAAAATGTTGTTCATGAGAAAGTTCAACTTCCTATCAGATCTATAGTCATCGGAGCAAGTACACTTGCCATTCTAATTTCAGGATTTATATTCCTTAGAAACCAATTTAAAGAAACTCAAAAAAGTCTTGAAAAGATCTCAAAAGAGATGCCCGCACAAACTAAGGCTGAAATTCAGGCGAAGGGGGCAATAGAAAAAGTAGCTGATCCAGTGGTCGTCGCCCCGAAAGCTGACCCTGTAGTCCCGGGGCTCAAAATTAAGCCCGCTCCGAAGAAAAAGATAGAAGCTCCGGTGAAGAAAGTGGAGACAGTGAAAAAAATTGTTCCCACCAAAAAAGATAAGGCCCGCTTTACTAAAGCTACCTTTATCAGAAAATTTAAAAGCCCGCTCTATACCATTAACGATAAGGAGCTAACTGGAGAGGACAAAAAACTACTCACAAGCCAGTACCAAAAAGCTGTTAAGTCTAACTCTGAAGCAGTTTTTGTCACTGCTCTTAAGGGAGATACGTGGGTAACTTACAAAAGTGATGACCTCCCCATAAAATCCTTTAATCTTCGAAAAGGAAGAAAGATATCAATCACTGCAAAAAGTAAGATTCTGCTCTTTTTGGGAAATAGTAATATTGCAAAAGTATTTTATAAAAATACCAAGGTGCAATATGAAGCACCCCGAAGCGTGAAAAGCTTTGTTTTTCCACCCAAGGAAATAGATAATTATCATATCCCCTTATTTATCAGAGAAGATGATGGAACTATTTATACCGTCAGGGAATACCAACTTCTTCAAAATGAGTATAATTAACTCAACCTATCCAATCTAATCTTTTGTAAAAATAGATTCCCACCACCAATGCGATCATTGTAGGAGTGAAGACCGCTACAGAGGGCATCAGTTGCTCTTTTCTGGCCATAGTCAAACCTACAAAAAATAGCGAGTAGTAAGAGCCCAATATAACCAAGCAGTAAAAGCCTGTATTTTGCTTTTGTCCCCGACTTCTTTGTACACCAAGTCCAAATCCAATAAGAGTAAAAACTAAAACGAGAAAAGGTGTATTTATACGACCAAAAAATTCTAATTTGGTTTTTATAAATTCTTTTCGATAGTCTGTGTCCCAATTAGGAAGAGGAGATGTCCTTCTCCCGCCCTTAATAATTTTATAAAGTTGAGAGGAGGTTCTCATACTATCTCTTGTGGCAACATTGGCCACAAGATCTTCTTGAACAAGTGGAAAATCGTAGGTTTTAAAGAGGATTTTTTCGACCTTAGCGCCTTCAGTATAATACTGAATAATATTGCCCTCTTTAAGAGTTATTTTTAAGGAGCTCCCCCCCCACTTGGTATCATTTTTTTTATGTATTAGGCCCTTTTTGGCCTGAATAATTTTTTCAGAATCATTTTTTCCCTTAATATGAATAAAAACATTTTCCAGGGATTTTCCTTTATCTGTAACTCCTTCAGCAAATAAGATCACATCTGGAATATCTGTGAAAAAATTGCCCTTCTTTATATCTGCCAATAATCCTTTTGAAGTTAATATTGTAACTGCTTTTTTAAACTCCCCTTTCGAGTATGGGATGATGCTTTGATTAATTGCAAATGTCGCTATGGCAATAAAAACCCCTGGTATAAGAACTGGCATATATATTTTGAATTTGGGAAGACCAACTGAGCGCATGGCCATAATTTCAGAATCAGAGCTCATTTTATTATATGTAAAAATAGCAGCAAATAAGACCGATAGCGGTATTCCCATGGGAAGAAAAGAGATCGAAATGTGGCCCATGAGCTCCATCACCATAGTCCATGAAACACCCTTGTTAATAACTAAACGTGTCACACGAAATAGCTGAAAGGTTAGAAGAAAGCTCACAAAGAAAATAGTGCTGACTAAAAAGGGAATGATGAAATTTGCCGAGATATATCTCTGAACTAATAAACGCATGTTCCTATTAAAACATATTGCGCTGGAAGTTTTTAGACAAACGTCTTTTTCTTTGGTAATTTTGCGCACAACAAATCTATTCTTTCCGCATAGCCCAAAAGGAGAACATTCTCATGAAAATAACAGTGGAATCACTAAAGAGTACATATGAAAAAAGCCAACTAATGGTCCTAGCAGCTTTTTCAAAGGAATCTAACGGTAAAACACAGCCAGTGCTGAGCACTTGGCCCAAAGAAATTAAGGATTGTTTTCTTAGCACAGTTGACTCAAAATTTTTTGAGGGAAAGGCCGGGCAAACTAGTTTTTTTGAGTTTCTTGGTGAAGGTGTTCTGGCCATTGGCTTTGGCGAGAAAACTAAACTTAAAAAAGAGAATCTAAGGCAGGAGTGCTCAAAGCTTTATACAAAATTGAAAGCAAAGGATGTATACCACACTGTTGCTTTTGATCTTGATACGTTTAACTCACTAAGATCTCTTCCCGATACTGCAGCGATTATGTCAGAAGCTTTTTACCTAACTGACTATACTTATACTAAATTCAAGAAACTTGATCACGAACCAAAATTGAAGCACGTAATTATTTTTGGCCGTGACAATAAGGCCACAAGTGCCAAAGTCAAAGCCTCTGTTGAGTCATCAAAGATGACAACAAGTGCTATGAATATTTGCCGTAATTTGATAAATGATCCACCAAATATTTTAAATTCAGAAAGTTACGCTAAATTTGTTGAAAAAGATGTAAAGACAAATCTTAAAGGCCACGGGATAAAAATTAAAATACTGAATAAGGCCGATATTAAAAAAGAAAAGATGGGGCTTTTACTTTCTGTAAACGCAGCTTCTGCTTATGAGCCAAGAATAGTCCACCTAAGCTACACTCCTAAAAAGACCACAAAGAATACTAAGCACATTGCCCTTGTAGGAAAGGGAGTTACCTTTGATACAGGTGGTGTTTCACTTAAACCTTCTGGTGCCATGGTAGGGATGAAAACTGATATGGGTGGAAGTGCAACTGTGTATGCTGCGTTTAGAGCTGCTGTTCAACATGAGTCCCCTTATAAAATTTCCTGCTTTCTAGGAATTACAGATAATGCCCTTTCGGCCAATGCAACTGTACCCGACTCAGTTATTAAATCGAGAAGTGGAAAGACAGTGGAAATTGGAAATACTGATGCTGAAGGCAGACTCGTTCTTGCTGACACTATTGATTACGCCTGTTCTTTCAACCCCGATGAGCTTATCGATGCGGCCACACTTACTGGTGCATGTCTTATTGCTGTCGGTGGTAAAGTATGCGCAGCTATGGGCAATGATGACAAACTTCTGAATAACTTCCTAAAAAGTACTAAGGAAAAATCAGAGTTAGTTGTGGGTCTCCCACTGTTTGATATCTATATAAAGGATATGAAATCAGAAATTGCCGATTTAAAAAATATTGGGGGCTCAAGAAATGCTGGCTGCCAAAAAGCTGGAGCCTTTTTAGGTGAGTTCGTTAAAGAGGGTGTCTCTTGGATGCACTTAGATATCGCAGGAGTTGCTGACTCTCAAGGATATCTCCCTTATTGCCCAAATAATGGTGCTTCCGGACTTATTGTAAGATCTCTAGGTCACTACCTGACAAATGGCAAAATTTAGCATCGTACTAGTGGCGCCCGATATTCCTGGAAATACAGGATCTATTGGGCGCACTTGTGTGGCCCTAGATATTAGATTGATCCTCATAAAACCCTACGGGTTTAGCCTCGATCAAAAATCAGTGAGACGAGCAGGCCTTGATTACTGGAAGCACGTTCAATTAACTGAGTACGATTCATTTGACCAATTCATTTCGGGTGAATCTCTAAATGAGCATCCCGAAAATCTATTTTTCTTTTCAAGATTTTCAGAAACTCCCTATTTTAATGCAAAATTCACGAATAGTTGTTATTTGGTTTTTGGTTCTGAAACTAGTGGATTACCTGATCACATCAGCACAGATTACCCCTCAAATTTTTTCTCTCTACCAATGTTTTCAAGTAAAATTAGATCCTTAAATTTATCAAATGCAGCCACAGCTGTTGCCTATGAGAGTGTCAGACAAATAGATTTTGTTTGAAAGCCATATCTAGAGCTCTTCTGGAGTTTTTTTCCCATATTACATACAGCCGCCTATTCGTCCTATAATTTTATGTAAATAAGAAAATAGGAGATTCTATGAAATTATTGAACAAGGTTTTTTTGCTTTTAATGTTCTTGGGCGTGCTTGGAGTTTACTCTTGCGGAGGCAACTCAACTAATGCGACGAGGGTAATTACACCAATTCCCAGCTTGAGTGCTAGTTGTGGCTCAAGTTCTTGCATATAAATTTATATAAGGAGAATTAATAATGAAAATACTCTCTCGAATTTTAATTATCAGTCTAATAATTACAGTTGGAAAAATTGTAAGTTGGAGAACCAATTTACCTTTCAAGGTCAAATTAAAACAAGGCTTCACTAAAGGTGCTTTTTCACCAATAACACCAGCTTTCGCCACTACCTTACTAGATCCAGCAACTCTCTATTCCCAACTTGGCACAGAAGCCGGAAGGGCCAATTTTTCTAGATTTCTCTACTATCTAGTCAACGGTGCTGGAACTGGATACAGCATTTCAGGACCCTCAGGAGGTTACGTTGGAGTCATCAACGATATAACTGGCCCCAATGCACTTGGTGAAGGGTTAACAAGCAATGGGATTGAAAGCTGCTCTCAAATTCCTGATACAGGTAACGCTACACTTACAGAGGAAGATGGAAGTGTATACCTTATGGAATTTTCGCCTCCAGTTGGGAAGTCAGTTCCCTCTCATTTTCCATATAATCCATCAGAGAGCTTTGATAATCATTTAACAGTGAGACTAAATGGAACCCACTTCATGACAGCTGAGTTTAAGTGCACTTCCAGCATTCAAACTGGCTACATCCGCTTTACTGACTCCACAAACAGTCTTGATTTCGAAACATATTTTCAAATGTCAGGAAATCTAGTCTACATAGATTTTTTCATGGTCAGCAGCGCTGATAGCACTAAGGTTGCCAATCGTTTTTACACCCTTAATGGCCAAAGCTATTCACTTTACTTGGTTAGGTATGGCAATACAGGAAACTCAACATCCATGGGGGTTTCTGGAGATACAGCAAGTACACTTGCTAGATTAAAGATGATTGATGATTCAACCCATAGTGATACAACCGATATCACCCTAGCTTCTTTATCAGATTGCCTGGAATTAAGCTCAAATACTTCGGTATCCTCTTGCGTAAGCTCAGGGATCTCACTTGCTTCACCTGGAACTTTTAATTTAGGATCAGGTGCTACCAACTTTGATGTGCTAAGTATCAAAAATATGTCCCTAAGTTCTCTATAAAATATAAAAAAAAGCCCCCAAAATATTGGGGGCCTTCTTTATTTCTAAAAAATTCTGAAAATTGATTAGAACCAGTAGTGTACTGCAACTCTTGATAAAAGTGAGTCGAGTCTTAAAGTACCACCTGTAGAGGTTGCACCACCTGCACCAGTACCAGCACCAGCTGCATCGTTACCAATCATACCATCAACTTTAAGTTGACCGAAGTTTAGTGTTGCACCAGCAACTACTGTTGTCGCTCCAGTTCCTGAAGTTCTAACAGATCCTGCACTTACACTTGTTTGATAAATGTTCTGAGCAACAGAACCTCTTAGAGTTAACCAAGAAGTTGCATCTGCTTCAAGAGCAATCGAAAGTGGAAGTGAGTAAGTAGTTGTTTTAGTTGGTCTGTTTGTAGTTGTAGGAATTCTGTCATTTGTAGCAACAGTAGTGTTAACTCTTGCATACTTTTCTTCAACTTTAGTTCTGTCAAAAGTGATGTCAGTAAACCAACGAGCTTTATCATTAATTTCTGTTGTTCTACCAGCAGCTAACCACCATTCTTTTCTACTGTGGTCTCTGTTAGAGAAATTGTCTGATCCACCAGTTGTACCGTTACCACTTGGATCGGCAGGAGTGTACTCGTAGCCTCTTTTGTTATATTCACCAGCAAATGTCCAACCATGAGTTGCGTAAGACGCGCCAACTTTATAACCAAGGTCTGCATCAAACTTATCATTCTTGTGCGTAGCACCTTCTGATTCGTCATGAATGTCAAAGTTAGCATAACCTTCGATGTTTCCAACGATTGCACCTAAACTTAAACCGTAAGCAGTGTTTTTTCTTAAAACGATGTTGCCATCAGTATCACTTGTACCTGGGCCATTATCAGCACTACTGTGGTTGTAGTAGAAGCTAGCTCCCCACTGAACCCCAGAGTCTCCACCGAAGAAAAGCTCCCATCTGTTGTCTGGAGCAAGTGGTGATGATGCTGCAGCTACGTTTTGACCAGCGGCAGTGATATCAAATCCAGCACTTTGTCTTTCAAACGCATCAAAATCATCACCAAGATAAAGTCCGTACGAGAAGTTGCCCCAAGAGCGGAAAAATCCACCTTCAGCATTTGGAGCAGTAATAGCATCAGTTGCTACATCAGATCCTAATTCAACTAATACATAGTCTTTAAAGTTAGTAACGTAAGCTGGGTTTCCAAAAACTGATCTTGTATCTTGAATATAAAAAGATCCGTCCCTAGAGTCTTCCCCTAAAGCATCAAGTCTTGCTTTTGAGGCAAACGCTGACGTGGATAATATCGCAAGACCCACACCAATTGCTAATTGCTTTTTCATAGATTCTACTCCTTCAAGAGGTGCCTTATTTTAATCGGAACACCAAATTTGCATTTTTTTAAAAAGTACTTACCTATGATTTTTAGCCGAGTGTAAAAATTTGTCAACTTCAACTAGCCGCAAGTGCGAAAAAAAATTAAAAAAAATGTTTTTTTTCTACATTAAACTTGGATGTGATCTGAGAAACGGAGAGCATTGAGCGAACTAAGTGGGATATTTCAGCTCGATTGTAGTCTAAATTATTTTCTTCCAAATATTTTTTTTCAATGGGTGATCCAGCACCAATAAAAAATAAATCTGAAGTTTTCCACATTAAATTATCGAAGTCACAGTCGTTTTCGAAATAGCTCGGAACTTGATCGAGAAAGACAATTTTTTCTTTTATCAAACTCGTTTTTGAGTCCTTGCTGAACTCGCCCCTAATTTCGCCAAAGACCCTCTGAATACTCCTCTTGAGGTTTCGGATTTTTTTTGAAAGCTCAGCTGGAGAGGAATTTTCATCATCAATTAAAGAGAAAAAAGAAAACTCCTGAACACCTTTTTCTTGGTCAAATTCTAAAAATTCACCGATAAAATGACCCCAATCATAAGTTAAACTTTGGGGAATAAAAAGAGTCTCAAGGCGGTCTGTTATCTTCCAAGGAGCCGTAAAATGAATGGCAAAACCACGCCTACGCCCTGCGGCCCCACATGCATCAATAAGTTTTTTTTCTAATGAATCAGTTTTTGAAAAAAGTGAAAGAAATTTTGCCAATGGTTCGGCGAATACCAGATAATCACACTCAAGTATTTCGTTGTTTTTGGTGTAAAGTTGCCATTTTCCGCTATTACTTTCGTTTTTATGAATAATTTTACTAACAATACATTCATGAATTGTGTCACCAGGATTAGTAAAACTTTTTGGTGTTAACTGATTCATGTCTACAGGCATCGATTCTGATGTAAAAAAATCTTCGTTATCTAACATGCTCGCGGGTTTTGCTCTTCCACCAAAAGTTCTAAATTTTTGATCTTTGTAAAAAACAGACTGACAAAGTTTTTCACCAAGATGAATACCTGGTTCTATCTTTTGAAAAAGCTCTATATTAGTTTTACCCCTAAGAGGTCTCATCCCAGCAAAGCAAAGGTCATCAGAATTGACTGTGTGGCTTGTGAGAAGCCTTACTGACTCATCACCGCAGTTTTCTCTTAGGAAATCTAGCATTTTAAAACTTGAAAATTCTGATCCTACTATTAGGTAAGGGTAGTAAGAATTTTTATAAGATATTTCTTCATTTTTTTTGAGAGATTTCAGGATCGAAAAGGACAAGCGGGTTCTCCGGGATAAAAATATAAGTCAGATTGAAATGATACAACTTTTGCTTGTTTTCGGTCAAAAGAGATTATGGGGGAGAGATAAGTATTTAATTATATTAGACTGTGGTGGCGTGAGTCATTGCGGTGTGTTCCGGTTGCCGGAGCCGGGACCGGTATCCGGAGCCGGAAATGGGGCTTCGTAGTTTGCTCAGTCTGGTGGTTCCGGTTCCGGGAGTCAGCTCCGGCGGACGGATAAAAAGTATCAAGTGCAGTGAGGGTTTGAAGGGGAGTGGTACCTGGGGTGAGGGAAATAGCACTTCGTTCGACAAAGTAAAGGGACGCTTCGCTTAAACCCTTGACTGTGTCTCTCTGCGCGCTAGGTGGGATTACATGAGCTTCGCTCATCTAATTTTACTGTCTATATATAGAGGAGAAAAAAACCATGTCGCTTCAAGATCTAAGAGTATTTAAACTTTCTACCGAGCTTTACGATGAATGCCAAAAACTTCGAATCCCCTATCACTTGAAATCCCAACTCTCTCGCGCCAGCAGCAGCATCGCCCTCAACATCGCAGAAGGCACCGGAAAACGAACCCACAAAGACCAACGAAGATTCTTCTACAACGCCTACGGCAGCACCAAAGAAACAATCGCCATCCTAACCCTCGCCAAAATCACCTCCCCAAAACTCCTAGACCTAGCCGACCACACCGCCGCCTCCCTCTACAACCTCATCCATACCAAAGTCCCCCCACTCCGAACCAAGCAAGCAGTAACACCCCCCAGCCGCACGAAGTGCGCTAACCCAAAAATTTCATCACCAGTTAAAGTGATCCTAGCTGTTCACAGTTTAGTTCAGATTTGGGTGAAGCAAGGAGAAGCGATTGAAACGCACTTAAGTGCGTTGATTGAGCGCCGACGAAGTCTGAACCCAAAGATGAGCTAAAATGTGAGCAGATAGCATTACTTTATGGCTAGGCGGTCGCCGGCTCGGATCATTCTGCCGCCGTTTAGGAGGCGGAGGTTGGAGCGAATGATAGTGTTGAGTGCAACTCCAGTTTTTCTGGAAACATCCCACAAAGTATCTCCCTTTCTAACCACATAATACTGGTATGGATTGGAGATCAACTTTCCTTTGTGTTTAGCAATTCGAATTCGGTCATAGTAGCCCACGCCTCTTCGTCTTCTTCTACGACGACGCCTTCTTTTTTCATAAAGATCAGCGTACATCTTGGATCTAAATTTTTGACCCTTTCTAAAAGGAAGAGTCACCATAGTGCCCGGCTTAAGTCTTCTGTCGGCCCTTATGGGATTGAGTTCAGTCAATATGGTTATGGGTAATTTAAATTTTCTAGCAACGGCCTTTAGGCTACTTCTACTCTTCATTTTATACAAGGCATACTCAGAAGCTTTGAAGGTCATCTTCTCACAACAACCCTTAACTTTGCTTGCTGAGCCCACAGGAAGTCTTAGTGGGTAACTCTCCACGGTCGCCGGCGTAAGCCATCTCATAATTTCAGGATTAAGTTCTTGGATTTTTTCAAAGTCAATGCCAGTGGCCTCTGCAAATGCCATAAGGTCCGTATTTGCGCCCACATTGTATTCATCAAAATCAAGAGGATCTTTAAATTCGATTCCTTTGAAGCCAAAAGATTCCAAATTTTTTCCGATAATAGCTAGTGCCATTATTTTGGGAACGTAGTTTTTAGTCTCACTTCTAAAATATCTACCTCTTCTAATTTTCCAGAAATTTTCTGTTTTATATCGCTTGATGGCGCGAGAAACTTTTCCTTCGCCTGCATTATAACCTGCATGGGCAAGTTCCCATGATCCAAAGTCGTTGTACAATTTCTTGAGATACTTACTGGCAGCAATGGTGGACTTTATAGGATCTCTTCTCTCATCAACATACCAATTAATTTTTAAGCCATATCTTTTTCCGGTTCCGGCGATAAATTGCCAAGGACCCACTGCACTGGCATGGGATTTTGCATGTGTCACAAAGCCTGACTCGGCCATGGCCAAAAAGATCATATCTCTGGGAACCCCGTGATCTTCAAGAATTTTCCCCAGCATCGGAGCATATCTTCCTGCCCGCTCGCTATAACGAATGAAAAATTCTTTTCCTCTACCTAAAAAATAGGTAATCCATTTTTTAGTCGCAGCATTGTAAACAACGGGAATATCAAAATAGTAGTTTTTAAGGCCCAGATGTTCAGCACCGTATAAGAAATATATTTTTGAGCTTTGATTTTTTCTTGTAATTTCAGTGGAGGAACCATCAATCCTAGTATCTCCATCACTTTGATGAATGGATTTTTCGAAATCAGTCTTAGCACTTTCAACAATGCTAGCAGGAGCTTTAGTCTTGGTCTCTTTTGCTTTTTGATCGCTTCCACCCTCAAATGAGGAACAAGAATAGGCAAAAACCATGAATGTTAAAACTTTGAAAAATCTAAAATTTACCAAATCGACCCTTTCTCCAGAGTGATTCTGTATAGTATCACTACTGTGGTTGGCTCATACATTCTATGGACTCTAACACCTGTTATCAACACGGAAATGATCTCCGTGTTTTTTTATCGACATTTCCACCCAAGTTATTAGCGAATCTTTTGCTGGCTTGCCCTCTAGCACTTGCATTGAAGATAATTAAGGGAGTCCAATTAATTGGGCAACCGGAGGACATATAAAGCTTCACCACCTAAGAATCTCAAAATTGCGTCTATTTATCTGTACAATAAGTGTACTAATTTACTTTTTTTCAGCTCCCATTTACTCAAAAGTGGACCCTCCCAACTACAACTTCAGCCTAGATGGGTTAAAACCCTTCTATCCCGGCCAGAAATATGCCGACTTATCCAAAACTAAACTGGGAAAGGGAGAGCTCTACACCCAAAATGGAAAATACATAGTATACAAATATAAAATAACCAGAACCAGATATAAGTTCACGCTATTTATCCAAGTTAATAAAGAAGATGAAATTGTTGATTTCTACGCCCTACTCCCATCTTATTTTTTACATGATGTTTTTCATCAGTCTTTAATTAACCGTTTTGGAAAACAAAATACCTATAAAAAGAATGAGGGAAATGCAGTCTACATATGGAATAAGCCCAAAAACTTGACCTCAAAAATTATTTACAGTGGAACATGCACTGTGACGTGCTTTCCACTTTTTATCAGCTTTGTATCATTGAAAGAACTGAAGAACCAAAAATCCTTCAAATCGATCTTAGATGTGGCCAGCGCTGGATCACTATTTAATTTGTAATAAGAAGATTTCTTTTTTTCCCATAGAAGAACATTGATATCCCAACAAGAATCATAACCGCGCAGAGGATTTGTCCCATGGTAATGGTGTTATTAAAGTAGTAACCAAGCTGTGAGTCGGCTTCTCTAAAAAACTCAATGTTGAATCTGATAAAAGCGTAACCTATTAGAAAAATTCCCGTTAAGTAGCCTCTATATTTAAATTTGGGTTTTAGCGTCCAAAGTATAATGCTTAAAATTATTCCTTCACCAATTCCCTCATAAAGTTGAGATGGATGTCTAGGATATGGACCTGCACCTTTAAAAACTATTCCCCAGGAAACATCAGTGACTCGGCCATAAAGCTCAGAGTTAATAAAGTTTCCCATCCTTCCCCAAAAAATTCCTTGGGTTCCAGCTAGTACGCAACAGTCTGTAATTTCTAGTAGGTGTATCTTTCTCTTTCTTCCAAAAATATAAGCTGCTGCTGCCATTCCAAATATTGCACCATGGAAGCTGAGTCCACCTTTCCAAACTGAAAGCATTTCAGCCAGATTGTTGGAGTAGTAGTCCCAGTTGTAAATGAAAACATAGGCAAATCTAGCGCCTAAGAACATCCCCACCAATAAGTAAGTTACAAACTTATCAATCTCTTCTTTGGCCACTTTAAAATAGCCTTTTTCTGAGAGCTTACCAAGTAAGAATCCCCCTATGACGTATCCTACAACATACATCAATCCATACCAGCGGACTTGAAGGCTTCCAATTTCAAAAATAACGGGATCTATATTTAAAGGTTCCATCCAGAGAGGATACCTATCACAAAATTAATTGTATACAGACTTAACTAAGATGCGACTTCTTCACTTCTGGGCTTGAATGAACTTTGATGATAAACAAAGCCAGTAGCAGTGCGTGAGATAGCTATAATCATCTGCCTTATTTTTAATGGAATTCCATCGTAATCAAAGTACGTACAATGAGACACAAGAAAAGGAATCAGCTCTTCAAGCTTCATTTGAATTCCCTCTTCTTTACCTAGTTGGGCCAACTTTAAAATATTGAGGCCAAAGTTGAAATCTTTGGCACCATCTATTGTGAGAAGTTGCTTTTTATTGAAATCTAAAAAAACGGCTTCACCACCGCTAGCCTTCTCTTTCATTACAACAACACCCTCATCAACAGGAACCCCCCAAAAGCCAACAACTCCGTGGAGTCCTAAGGCCCAGGACAAAAAGCGATTAATGACTACACTGGAAGGGCCTTTCAAATCCCCCGTCCCAAATTGATGCACGACACCTAGCTCCCACTCTTTAACAAAAGTTGAATAAACAACTAAGGCCACTCCTTTATATCGATAAACGCTGTAGCCTGAACCATTTGTGGTGCTCTCTCTGCCAAAGCGGTCCTCTGGCTTGTGGCTTCCCAACTTCCTTAAAACGGAGAAATTGGCCGGAGTGATTTTAAGAACGCGGGCCTTTCTATCTTCTAAAATAGCAGCTTCCACACTTTTATTATCTTTCTCATCAACCATAGAAAATTGGTGTTTTGCGATGAAATCTAAAAATTCGTCGGAATAGCTCCGAGTGTCGAGCTTTAGGTATATGTTATAGCCCAACTCCTTTTGGAATCGAAAATATGTCATGGCTGAATTATCTTTTGCACTCACGAAAAACTCTCCTGGTTAAATAACCTCAATTTTCGAGGGCCCAGATGGTCCTTAAATACCCTATCGACCCTCTATGACCCAACTTTAGTTGCTGATGTAATCACGAGAGCTTGCCCGAACAAAGCAGGTGAACTGGCAACTTGGAACACTTGAACACAGAACTCGGCTATTAACGCCTATGGACTTCATTGACTTACCGGGTTATCACTCCAAGTCTGCATAATGCTGCCCCTTTGCTCCTAGAAGTCCATTGACAATGGGGCTAAAAAATCCTAAACCTTGTTGGTTAAAGCTAGAGCCAAAAAGGGTTACAAGTGCCGCGCGCATGTTTGCGCTGTTAACTGAGTATGGCCCCCTTGTTTGGTCCCATAATCTAAGGAGTTTGAAGATGTATGGTGTAGTAGAAGTTAGTGGACATCAATACCGGGTAGAACTTGGTGATGTTATTGATGTTGAAAGACTTGATGCAAGTGTTGGTGATTCACTTGATCTAGATCAAGTTCTCTTTGTTGGTGGTGATAATGCGAAAGTAGGAACTCCAACAATTAATGGTGCTGTTGTAAAAGCGAAAGTTGTACGTCAAGCAAGAGACAGAAAAGTTATTGTATTCAAAAGAAAACCAGGCCAGTACCAAAAAAAACGTGGTCATCGTCAACACTATACAGGACTACTTGTTACTGAGATAAGTGACGGAGCAGGCGCTACTGTAACTATTGATAAAGAACACCCACAAGCTAAAAAACATTTGTAAATGAGGAGATAAGAAATGGCACACAAGAAGGCTGCCGGCTCTACAAGTAACGGTCGTGATTCAAACCCAAATATGAGAGGGGTTAAAATTTTCGGCGGAGAAAGTGTTGTTACCGGAAATATTATTGTAAGACAGTGTGGAACAAAATTTCACCCTGGTAAAAATGTTGGTATGGGAAAAGATTTTACTCTTTTTGCCCTTACTGAAGGCGTAGTTAAATTTCAAAACTACACCAGATCAAAGAAAACGGTAAACGTAGTTTCTGCCTAATTTTTGAGTAATAAAAAAACCATACCGGGGAAGCTAGATAGCTTCCCCATTTTTTTGGAGAAAGTTTGAGATTTATAGACGAAGTCGAAATTATCATCATCTCAGGTCATGGAGGAGCAGGAGCTTCTTCTACCAGAAGAGAAAAATTCGTACCTCGTGGCGGAGTTGATGGTGGCAACGGCGGTCGCGGAGGTCACATTCTCTTCGAAGCAGATAATGGCCTCAATACTTTGGTTAATTTTAGGGGTAAAAAAACCTATCAGGCCATGGATGGAAAGTCTGGTGGTGGCAGCATGATGGATGGCCATGCCGGAGAAGATCTCATTATAAAAGTTCCAGTTGGCACAATGCTAATAGATAGTGAAACTGGCCATATCCTTTATGATTTAAATGAACACGGAAAGACAACTATCGTGGCCCAAGGTGGTAAAGGTGGACTTGGAAATGCACATTTCAAAAGCTCAACCAACCAAACACCTACATATTCCCAAGATGGACTTCCTGGACTTGAATTAAAGTTAAAACTAGAGCTAAAGCTCATTGCCGACGTGGCGCTCATTGGACTCCCTAATGCAGGTAAGTCTACCTTAATTAGTGCAATCTCAGCAGCAACACCAAAAGTTGCAGACTATCCCTTCACAACACTTGAACCTAATCTCGGTGTGGTTACTCTGGGAGAAAATAGTCTGGTTGTCGCCGATATCCCAGGACTTATCGAAAATGCTCATCAAGGCAAAGGCCTAGGAATTAAATTCCTTAAACATATTGAGAGAACAAAGGCCCTAATTCATTTAGTGGACCCATCAATGTGCCTTGAAGAATTTGAGGCCTTCGAGATGTACACAACTATTAGAGAAGAGCTCGCCCAGTACGATGACAAAATAACCCAAAGGCTTGAGCTAATATGCCTGACAAAAACTGACGCGATGAGTGAAGAAGAAATTGAAAAATTTAAGAGCTATTTTGAAAAAGAGCTCGACCGAAAAGTTCTCGTCATTTCTTCTGTTTCTGGCAAAGGGCTAGATAAATTAAAGGCCATATTGTTCAAAATGCTTGAATCAACTGAGAACTTGCAAGGCTGAGGCTGATTTGCTACAAAGCATAAAACAAAAAAATAGGTGCTTATGAGCGATTACATCGATAAAGAAGTAAAAAAGATAATGGAAGCTGATGGGTATCCTTACCCACTAAATGCTGCCATGGCGACCTCTTGGATCATGGGAAATTTTAAGGGTATTAACCTCAAAGTTCTCGATGTCTCTGAGAAGAGCTCACTTTCTGACTATTTCGTCATCACCTCTGCCGTAAACATCATTCAAGCAACTAGTATTACCAGTGAAATAAAAAGATGCTTCAAAAATTACGATATTAAACTGATCTCTGAAGAAGCAAGTGAAGCTTCGGGCTGGATTCTTCTAGATTTGGGCGAAGTTATTGTCCATGTTTTCTTAGAAGGGTCGAGAGAGCTATACGACATTGAAGGACTTTGGCATGAAGCTAAGTCAATTGATATCCCTCAAGAGTATTACTTCTCATCTGTAGAAATTCCAGTTGCTGAAGACCTCGATTATTTCTAAAAAAGGCCAGGACATAAAATGGGTCAGCTCTATCTCATTTGTGTTGGAAAATTAAAAAATAAAAATTACCGCGAAATTGAATCTGATTTTACAAAACGGATGAATCCGAGTCTTCAGGTCATAGAAGTTAAGTCCTGTGCTGAAAACCCTGATAAAGAGTCGGAAGTCGTTTTGAAAAAGATCTCAGATCTTTCTAAAAAATCTAAAGCAAAAATCATTCTTCTCACCGAAGATGGAGAGAAATATTCTAGCCTAAAATTTTCAAAGTACCTGGAAGAACTAATGGGCCAATCCAATGATATATTTTTCTGTATTGGTGGAGCTGCTGGCCATGGAGAAAAACTTCTAGAGTTAGCTGACGGAAAATTGTCACTCTCCCCTTTGACCTTCCCTCACAAATTAGCGCGATTAATTATTGTAGAACAATTATATCGTGCCCAGACAATTAGCTCCGGGCACCCTTATCACAATGAATAGTCTATAAAGTGCAGCTAACTGATGCCAAGGCAGTACGCAAGTTTTGCTCTTGTAAGGCAGTATGAGCTACGCCTGAAAGATAATATCTTCTGTGGCTTAAAAAAGCTGATCTCAAACCTAGCTTAAGAAAAATCTTATTGAAGACACCATTTGGCTCCATTTTATTGTAGTAACCCATGAGAGTACCACTGCCTAGAGTTTCAAACCTTGCTCCTCCAACAGTCCCCTTAACTCTTTTATCGGCCTTCATCTGTTTCCACTCACTGTACATTGAGCCTTTTAGGCATCCTGTTGAGTACTCCATTTCGAATTTTTTAAGTGGAATGCCCATAAAAACTGCATTTCCAATGGCCCTCTTAGGATTGTCATCTGCACTAAACCCTGGAAGTAATACGAGTGTTTTTAGCATGGGCGCATAAGTGGCCTGGCCTTGATAATCCCAAAATAGTGATAGAAGTTCTTTGGGAGTTCTGTTTTTGTAATATGCAAAATAATGAGAATAGGTTTGTCCTGCTTGAACTTTAGTAAAGCTGACAATCCCACCAGCTAGTAATCTATTTTTTTGTTTTGTAGTAAGCTCATCTGCAAAATTGGCACTTGCCAAAAAAGGTATCATGAGTAAAAAATTTAAGATCAACATCTTCATCTTTTGCTTCCCCGGTAATAATAATTTAAGTTGAGCCTCTAATACTACAAAAGACTGCCAAAAATATAGTGTCGCAGTGTTCATTGGAACAATAAAAAAAAATAAAGTGTTTCAATAAACGCCTCGCATTAACTATAATCTAAATTCATTTCATGATAGACTCACTTCTTTAAAAGTGGGTGTAGTATGTCAGATACAACTTTGTTAAAAGCTATTTCAAAAAAGGCCTTACTGATCATCCTAGATGGATTCGGTCACAGCGCAAATGTAGACAAAAATGCCATTTTGGATGCTAATACTCCCAACATTGATCAACTCTTTAAGTCCTATCCCTTTTGTACTGTTGAGCCAGGGGGAACGTCAGTAGGTCTTCCTAAGGGAGTGGCCGGAAACTCAGAAGTAGGACATATGAATCTTGGAGCTGGAAGACCAGTTCGCCAAGACCTGGTCAGGATTAATGAGGCCATTGAAAAAAATCAGTTTGGAAAAAGAGAAGAGTTCTGCAAACTGGTTAATCACGCCAAATCCTCTGGAGGCAGAATTCACCTGATGGGGCTTTTATCAGACGGTGGAGTCCACTCCCATATTGAACACTTAAAAGAAATTATTAGGCTATTAAACCTTGAAGAAGGTATAGAAGTTTTTTTCCATGCATTCATGGACGGAAGAGATACTCACCGTACAAGTGGAATAAAATATATTAAACAATTAATTAACAGTGACTTGAAATTTCACTTTGCTTCTATTCAAGGTCGATCTATTGGAATGGATCGAGATCGAAGATGGGAGAAAATTCAGTCTGCTTATGAAATGATGACAGGTGCAACTGCTAACACTGAGAAAAATCCTGTCGATTATATTCAGGGAGAATATGACAGTGATAATAGTGATGAATTCATCACGCCTGCTCTATTTAATAGCGAGTACGCCATAAAGAGAGAGGATAGTTTATTTTTCATCAATTTTAGGCCAGATCGGGCGATCCAAATCAGCTTAGCATTTAACGATCCTAAATTTAATGAATTTGCTGTGCCCGTTAAACCTAGCTACTTCCTATGCATGACGCCTTACTGCCCAGAAGATGTAGTTCTTCCTATTTTATTTGATAAAGAAAAAATAGAGGGAACACTTAGTGAATATCTATCTAAAAGTGGTCTCAAACAATTTAAAATAGCTGAGACTGAGAAATTTGCCCATATCACCTTCTTTTTAAATGGTGGTGAAAAAGCTGCCTTTGAAGGTGAACATAGAGTCTTAGTTCCCTCTCCCAAAGAAGTGGCGACTTATGATCTCAAGCCCGAAATGAGTGCTCACATTGTCACTGAAAAACTTTCTAGTGCCCTCAATGAAAACAAATGGGATTTCTACTTAGTTAACTATGCCAACTCCGATATGGTTGGGCATACTGGAAATTATGATGCTGCCGTTAAGGCCATTGAAACACTTGATGGCTGTGTCAAAAAGCTTATTGATATCTGCCAAAAACAAGACATCACCGTAATGCTCACTGCTGACCATGGTAATGCCGACCAAATGGTTTACCCCGATGGCTCTCCTCATACAAGCCACTCGGGCGCACCTGTCCCCTTTTGTGTTATTCACCCCAAATTAAAAAATTGTAAATTAAATACTTTAGCAGAAAATCCTGCACTAAAAGATGTGGCCCCTACACTTTTACATGCTATGGGGCTAAAAAGTCCTGAAGGCTTTAGTGGCGAATCAATTTTTCAATAGGAAAAAAAATGAATGAAGGAAAAAAAACCGACTATAAAGTAAAAACTAAATTAGAAAATAATTCTAAGATTGAAACTATAGGTGTTCTAACAAGTGGTGGAGATTCACCGGGAATGAATTGTGCCATTAGGGCCGTAGTGAGAACTGCTCTGGGTGCCGATTTAAGAGTACTGGGAATTAAAAGAGGATACGCCGGACTTCTAGAGGGTGATCTTGAAGAAATGACCCCCGCTAGTGTGGGAAATATTATTCAAAGAGGAGGAACTTTCTTACAAACCTCCAGATGTCCTGATTTTTTTAAAAAAGATATCAGAAAGGAAGCTTTCCACATACTCACCAGAAAAGGTGTTGATGCCCTAGTTGTTATTGGGGGAGATGGAAGCTTCAATGGTGCATACAAATTATTTGATGAAACGGGCATTCCGGTAGTAGGCATTCCTGGAACAATCGACAATGATATTGCCGGGACTAAGTATTCAATCGGATATGATACTGCTGTTAACACTGCAGTTGAAGCAGTGGATAAAATTCGTGACACAGCAAGCTCTCACGCTCGAATTTTTCTTGTTGAAGTTATGGGAAGAAAATCTCCGGCGATAGCGATGGCCGTTGCAGTTTGTACAGGTGCTGAGAATGTCATTTTCCCTTGGACTAAAATCGATTACAAAAAAATTGCTGAAGATATAGAAAGAGGAATTAAAAGAGGAAAGAACTCTTCAATTCTTATTACAGCTGAAGGCGAAGAGCCTGGTATGTCTTACGGAGTTCAAAAAGTTTTAAAAGAAAATTATGGAATTGACTCACACGTATGTATTTTGGGTCATATTCAAAGAGGCGGAAGACCTACTCACTTGGACCGTTTTATGGCATCCAAAATGGGATATGTCGCCGTCCGAGCACTTCTTGATGGACAACACCCTATTGTAACAAGTTATAACGAGGGAAGAATTGAGCTGGTGCCCATGAAGGACTGTTTAAGTAAAAAGACCGAAGAAGATTTCTCTAATATCGGTCTTGCTCGTGCACTTTCGATTTAAAGCCCTTTGCCTTTTTATTGGGTGTTGGCAGTTGCCCTTGCCCTCCCAAGGAAAACTTCTAATTTACACTGGTTACCAATGAATTAAGAGTGTTGCTAATTTTTTGTAAACTCAAATTATTGTTATGATTTTGAAAATTTTGCTCTATTCAGCTACTTCTAGGGAGGGCAAGGGCAACTGCCAACACCCAACACCCAACATAAAAGAGAAGGAAAACTTAAAGAAGTTTATGACTAGTGAAGTTTGGCATAGCTTAAGTGAAGCTTAGTCTAAGAATACTTTTTTGAGAGTTTCTTCGGCTTCCACAAGGCTAGTCGTCAAGGCAGTGGCCACTTCTTCAATGATAGAGCCTCTCACCTTTTTGTTAAATTGCTTGAGCCTTTTATCTATTTTGGGATTCTTTGAAATATCCATGCATGTGGCTAAGTAGACTTTCACAAGCCCCATGAAGCCCTCTTCGTGGATCCAAGCTGTATAGGCCTGAATCTTTTTATTGGAATTGAGACCAAACTCTAGTGGATCAATATGAATTCGATCAAATTGAGTTCCGAGTTTGAAGTATTCATCAGCAGTGATAATTGGCCGAATTTCCAACATATCTTTAGAGCTCTCACTTACCAAATTTCGATGTATTGTTTTTGAATACACTTGTACAAGTGAGTAAAATTTTTGTCTATTTTTCCCGATTTCCATTGTTTCGATATTATCGACTCGATAAATTCCACGAGTTCCGAAAACCACAGTATCAGCGATTTCAAATAAATTTTTAGTTTCTTGTTTTTTTGACCTTTCCAGTCCCATACTTCCTTCCATGAAAGAGTTCTCGACTTATATTTTATTCTACCATTTCCTCTAATCCCGCTCCAGCTGGTCCATTCATCCAGAATCTTTTGCCGATCAGATATCTCGGCGATACAGTATTCAAATAGCAGGCCACCACAAATCAAGATATTGGAAATAGTACCTGACTATATTCCCCTAATAGTCCCCTGGCATTAATGTACTTTAACTCACCAGTATTTCTATCTCCGTAGTGAATCAGTTTTTTTTTATCACCCATAATGAATTTTATTTTTTCGAAGAAATCTTCATCTAAAAGAGAAGGTTGATGAACTCTGCCTTCTAAGTCTACTTTTCCAATGGTTAAACAATCACTCAGGCAATGTATCGGAATTTTTCCAGCGAGTGACCAATACATTATAAGAAGTGGAAACTCTAGCCACTGAATATTTTCTAGCGTTGCCTCTTGGGTACAATTATCAAGGCATATGACAAATCTCTTTAGGGGAAACTTAATTTTTTGCATTCTAGATAAGTAAACCATTTTCTCTTTTAGGTATTGCGAATTCTTTCCCACTCCTACTAATTGCAGTCCAGGAACTCCTTTGGAGCAATATCCAAAAAGGGTAATTACCTTTAATTGTTTTCGATCAAAATAACATGCGCCAAGAGCAGTTTGCATAAATGCTTCCTCCGAGAGGAAATAGTGCAAAAGATGGTACAGCTTTTATATTTCTAAGAGACTGGAAATATTGAGGGAGAAAAATTTGAAATTATTTTTTTTCATCAAAAATTAGTGCATTTTTGAAATTGTTTTTCAAAAGAGTTTTGACGGTAAAAATACAATTTAGCGCCAGTGCTTTGCCGTCTAAATCTCTTGTCATACTTTGGTGATAAATTTGTAAGTTTCGAACTAGTGATTTTCCAATTTTTTTGCATCCTCTAGCGGAATCATAACAAAAGTCTTTGGCAGTCATTGAGCCGTCACAGGTATACTTAGCAATAACCCTATCTCCAAGCTCGCAAATAACCTTGCCATTTTTTTCGAAACCTCTCATATAAGACGGAGAGGCCTTGTAACTTTTCAAACAAAATTGATCAATACTGACTAAGTCCCCCATGCAGTCGAGTTTTCCACCACTGGCCATTTCAGTTAGAGGCCTTTCCCGAAACCCCATGGAATCGCAGACCTCTTTATAGCTGTAATGATGTTTTTTAGGATTCAATACTTCAAATTGGGCAAACTTTCCCCAACCACTGGTGAGAATTGTAAAAGACAGAAGAGTTACTGCAACTAGCCTGGAAATAAACCTCTGAGTCTCATCGCTTTTTCTAGTCTTTGTATTGAAGAGATCAGCGCAGCC
This sequence comes from Bacteriovoracaceae bacterium, assembly GCA_018649885.1. Lineage (GTDB taxonomy): Bacteria > Bdellovibrionota > Bacteriovoracia > Bacteriovoracales > Bacteriovoracaceae > JABIHA01. The sequence goes on along the minus strand of JABIHA010000084.1, from coordinate 132,905 downwards.
TTTTTCATGTCGATTTTGTAAGTTTTTGAGCATGAAGAAACCCTTGAAAAAGATTCTTTTAGTATTCCGTGCAGTTTTTGATTAACTTCTTCAATCCCCCAGAACAAGTGAGCAAGTCCTTGCACCCATTCAAAATAGGAAACAATCACACCACCGGCATTACACAAAATATCAGGGATAACAAAAACCCCCTTATCAGTGACAATATCAATGGCCTCTCTTGTCAGTGGGCCGTTGGCACCTTCAGCAATAATTTTTGCCTTAACAGTATGAGCATTCTCTTTTGTTATTATACCATCAATGGCCGCAGGAATTAGAACATCAACCTTGAGAGCAATTAGCTCATCATTAGTAATGGCCTCTGCATTTTTTAAGCCTTTTAAAAATCTTGTTTTCTGTACGTGTCTAATGGCCTCTTCGATATCAAGTCCATTTTCATTATAGACACCACCGGTAACATCACTAACCGCTACGATCTTGGCCCCTTTGGCGGCCATATCTCTGGCTGCAGGAAGCGCTACCTTACCAAACCCATGAATAGCAACTTTTGTATTTTCATCAATGGTCATACCAATTTCTTCAGCGGCAAATCCAATACAGTAAGCAACACCTTTACCAGTAGAAGCGGTTCTTCCAAGAGACCCACCAATGGAGATCGGCTTACCTGTTACCACACCCGGAATGGCAAAGCCTTTAATCTGTGAGTATGTATCCATAAACCAGGCCATAGTCTGAGCGTCGGTTCCAATATCAGGAGCTGGGATGTCAGAGTCAGGTCCAATAAAAGGCCCAATCTCAATTGCATATCTTCTTGTTAGGCCCTGAAGCTCTTCTCTTGAAAGATCATTAGGATCGACACAAACTCCACCCTTGGCCCCTCCAAGAGGTAGACCAACTAGAGCACATTTAAATGTCATGAGCATTGCAAGCGCTGCTGTTTCAGAAAGATCCACGTGCGGGTGATAACGAACTCCGCCCTTACCTGGTCCTAAAGTCATATTGTGCTGAACTCTAAAACCTTTGAAGGTTTTTACTGAACCATCATCAAGCCTTACCGGAACAGAAACTTCTAATGCCCTTTTGGGGTGTCTCAATCTTTCAAGGATATTGGGATCACATCTGCAGGCCTCGCCAGCAAAATTTAATTGTGAAATGGAATCTTTGTATAGAGCACTGTCGTACAAGCTCACTTGCATTCTCCTGGATCAAAAACGTATCACTATCCATTCTGCCAAATTTGATGGTGAAGATAAATTAAAAAGATTGGAGTGTCTGGTTTTATTATTGGGTCATTGCGGAAGGATTCTAGAAACCTGAGCTATAAAGTAGCTCTACTTTATTATCTGCCCCATCAACTGTAACACCTGCAAGCTCTGGCTGAGTTGACGAAAAGCGTGTGCTGAAGCCGTGATCGAGGCCTTTGGTTACAGAAGCAACCCAAATACCGTCCATTAATTTATAATCTACGTCAGTTCTTAGAGATATTTTTTTAAATTGTTTCCCAAGATTGACGTCAGCTGCTGTTACACGTCTAGGTAATTTCGCTAGAAAAAGGTTCTGCTCAAGTGAAAATGTGGAACGGGCCTCAATGTAAGGATTTTGTACTTCAATAAAGGCATTTCCCTCTAAAACCTTGGCCTTAAATTTGACCTTAACTTTTTCGGCAATATTAACAGTAGAGCTGGGTCTAAGAGCACTTCTTACTTTGCCAACAGACTCCATGGCAGAGCCTGGTTCAGCCCTTCTTATTTCACCCGATAATCTTTTATCAAAATATTTAAGACTTGATCTAAATAGGTAATCTCTTTTGGCGCCTACTGAAGTTGGCTCGTACAGCCCAGTCTCTTCCATATGCCATGCTTGTGCGTAAGTTTCACGTCTCTCCCAATCATCAAATTGGTATCTCATAGATTTAAGGACACCTGAGTCATCTTCAACTAGGAATCTTTTAATCCAGATTTCCTTACCTACAGGGGCAGTGATCACTTCATCGCTTGGAATATAACTTGATGGGAGTCTTTGATTCTTAAAAGCATTGAGCATTTTAAAGCTAAATTGAGAAATGGGTATAGATATAGACTCGAACCCTTCACCAGTTTCTGTATTCAAGACCTCAATATCAGGTCCAACATCTTGAAATCCCGATGGGATTCTATAATTTGGGGAAGTTGAACCTGCCGTGCCTAAAATAGTCAGACCCGTCAAAAGATTCGACAACAAAAACAGGCCAAGCAGTGGATTTTGTCTCCACAGTAAGCCCTTATAATGTCTCTTCTTTGGTTTTCTAACCACAGCCAACACCTCGAAATATCGATGGACAGCAACCCGCAATAGCTATTACCTCGGCTTCCATTCTACCAGTTTAAGCTGCAAGGCATGTGCCATAGGCAACTCATTCCATTTGGAAGCGGTAGCTCTATTCGACAGCTTCCATCAATGATTTCAATATGTTTTGAGTTTTACGGTCCAACTTACCGCCAGTACTGGCCTTTGAAAGGGCCTTCAAAAGCTCAGTTTGAGAAAGCTTGGACTTGGCCGCCAGTTTTTTCCCCCTCGCCTTTGTTACTTTGGTAGTTTTGCGTGTAGGTGTGTGAGTTGAAATTATCTTCGTTTCAGCAGTATGTTTTTTGAATTCCGACCTTTTTTGTAATGTGCCGGCCAGAATCTCTCTTTTTAGAGCAGTTTTCTTCCGGCTAGTTTTCATTTCGTTCCACTCAAGAAGCACGTACTTTTCAATATTGTGTAATTTGGCGGCTTCTTTCATTTTGGCGGGAAGCTTGGCAAGTATCAGACTTCTGTGAACCTCAGATTTTGAGATTCCAAGATCAGAGGTTATTTTTCTCTCGCTAGCACCTGTAGCCTTACGGTAGTTATAAATCCCATCAGCTTTATCTATATAGTGAAGATTTTCTCTCGATGAGTTTTCTGAGAATTGAATCGCCATCAGCTCTTCTATAGTTTTATCTTCCAAGATAAAACACGGCGCTTCTTTCATCTTGATTAAAGACATCGCCCTAAAACGTCTCTCCCCACAAATAAGGACATACTTACTGCCCTCTCTGTGTAGAACTAGCGGTTGAATAAGACCATTGGCCTTAATATTTTCTGAGAGTTCATTTAATGAAGCATCATAGAATTTTGTTCTAACTTGGTCTCTAACAGTTATTTGTGAAAGCTTAATGTCTTGAAGTTTAGCTCCCCTAATAAGTCTGTCATCGCTAAGCTTAAATATATCTTGCAGATCTCTCTTGGTAGAAAGGGGTAGTTCAATTACATCTCTTTCTTTTTTCTTTGTTCTTCGAGCAAATGACTTTGCCATAGTGATTACTCCATCCGTGAGTTATTTTTAAAATCCATTTATAAAATAATGCTAGCTTTATACAATATCTAGAGATTCCCAAAGGTCTCGATAATCTTGAGCACCCTTAGATCTTTTTCCCATCATAAAAACTGGTTTTCTTAATGCAATAGACTCTTGCATCTCAACCAAATTTCTTATTTTAGGAGTTACATTAAAAGAATCTCCAAGCTCTTCAAGTCTTTGCATCTCAATTTTTCTTCTGGTATCTACCATTGAAGGAATGATTGCAAACTCAAGGTTTGGATTTTCAGTTTCTTTTATAATCTCAAATGTATCCATTAGCTCTTCAAGACCATCAATTGAATAATCCTGAGCTTGGGTTGGAATCAAAATTCTATTTGAAGCCACTAAGGCCATGATCAGCTCATCACCTAGAACAGGAGGAGTATCGATCACAACGTAATCAAACATACCTTCAGCTTCTTTTAGTCTAAGTTTTAAAAGCCGCTCTTTTCTACCTGCATCTTTTCTTACTTCATTTTCAGAGAGAATTAATAGCTTTGCTAAATTGGCCAAATGTCTTGAAGAGGGAATGACAAAGAGGTTTTCCAAATGCTCATACTTGCCCTGCGCTTGAATTACGACTTCTTCAAGTTCAACTTCTCCAATCAACCATTCAGGAATCAATGTCCTTTGGCAGGTGGCATTAAAAGTTGAGGTTAAATTTGCTTGAGAATCCAGATCAATGGCCAGGACCTTATGTCCTAGATTGGCCAAGTGAGACGCCAATTGAAAACACTGCATAGTCTTTCCAACACCGCCCTTATTATTAGCTATTGTGATGACTTCCATGTTCATCCTCCGAATAAATGGGTAGATACAAATTTCATTGGTCCCCATAGGGGCACCCATACATCTAAAATTGTAGGCATCCCTTCACACAGTGTCAAAGAATTCAATTGCCCTACTACGCGGGAGGCTAGAAATTGACTGGATATTCAAAAAATGTTTGTATTAGAAATGTACCATTTTGCAAATCATGGGAGAGGAACACAGCATGAGCATCAAGACTTTGGACTCCAAAGGACTAAAAGAAAAGCTAGATAAAGGTGAAAATATAATTCTTGTAGACTGCCGAGAGCAAGACGAATGGGATGATGGGCACATTGAACAAGCCTCACTTATGCCGCTCAGTAACTTCGAATCAGAAGCTGAAAAACTAACCGACAAAAATGCAGAAATCATTCTTCAATGCCGCAGCGGGAAAAGAAGTTTACAGGCTGCCACTTACCTTGAAGAGCAAGGCTTCTCCAATCTCACAAACCTAGAAGGTGGAATTCTGGGGTGGATTGAACAAGGGCTTCCTACTAAATAATCCCCACTCAAATCACCAATGACCCAGGAGCAAAAATTCGCTCCTGCCACTCCTATATGGGCGAATGCATGACCAATATCCTTGCCACAACTGCTCAGGTCGAAGAGAATCTGGCGGTGTTTTAAGATAAATTTAATATAAAGAGAGAGCCGATGCTATACGCTGATTTCAATGGGTCTGCGCCCGTTCATTTAGACGTAAGAAAGTACCTAGGGGAAAGACTCGAAGGAGGCCCTTTCGCCAATCCCAATGCAGGTCACCGCTTGGGTGTAAAAGTCAGAGGTGGAATGGAGAATTGCCGGAAAATCTGCGCTGACGTACTTGGTGCCGATCCCGGACAAGTGATATTTAACTCCGGCTCAACTGAGGGAATCTCTCATATTTTCTACTCAATCCTAGGATCGAAGTTGTCTCTAGGTGGTGTTAGAGAAGCAAACCGCAGAGATACCATTGTTATCTCCACCATTGAACATTCAGCCGTCTACCAAAGCGCGCTTTACTATCAGAAGAAAGGATTTCGAGTCATTGAAGTCAGTGTTGATGAATCAGGCGTCATCAATATGGACTCACTCAAGCAAATTGTTGAACAAAATAGTGACACAATTGCCCTAGTAGCAGTTATGGCCGCCAATAATGAGACTGGCATTGTTCAGCCTTACGCCGAGATAAGCGCCATATGTGGTGAGCACAAGATCCCCTACTTGTGTGATACCACACAGTTTATTGGGAAATCTGAATTTAATTTTAAAGAAAGCGGAATTGATTACTGCGTACTTTCAGGCCATAAAATTGGGGCCCTCACTGGTTGTGGAATATTACTAGCAAAACGGCCAAATACTCTTCAAGCAATGATTTGCGGAGGCGGGCAAGAAAATGATCTTCGCGGGGGAACCCAAAACTATATTGGAAATGAAACCTTGGCCGTGGCCTTGGAATCTTTCTCGGGGAGGGTATCAAGCCTTCCAAAGGTTAAACAGTGCCGTGATGAGTTTGAGAAAAAAATCAAAGAAAATTTTCCACAGGTAATTATCATTGGAGATAACTCTCCAAGATTATCCACCACATCTCTTATTTCCTTTCCAGGTCTAGTGGGGCTTGAAGTCCAAGCAGAACTTGAAGCACAAGGCGTCTTTGTCACAACTTCTTCAGCTTGCTCAGATAAAAACCCCAATAGTTCGAGGGTTTTATCAGCTATGGGTATCCCTGATGAAATTGGCGGCGCAGTTGTAAGAATTAGTTTTTGTTCAGAGGGTGCAAGAGAGTGTTACTCTAGGGCCTATGAAGCTCTCTCCAAAGCCTATACAAGACTACTCGAGAGTAAAAAGAGCATTAACTCTTAAAATATCTTATTGGTAAGTAATGTGGAATATCTTAAACAAGCACTAGAGCTAGCACAAATTGGTATGGGACACGTTTCTCCCAATCCAATGGTGGGAGCTGTCTTAGTAAAAAATGAAAGAGTTATAGGCACCGGCTTTCACAAAAAATATGGTCAGGCCCACGCAGAGATTAATGCCATCGATTCAGCAACTGAGTCGGTTGAGGGAGCAACACTTTATTGCACGCTTGAGCCCTGCTGCCACAGCAATAAACAAACTCCTCCATGTGTAGATAGAATAATTAGTGAAAAAATAGCTCACGTTGTGGTGATAAGCCTCGATCCCAATAAGGAAGTGGCCGGTGGTGGGCTAAAAATGCTAGAAGCTGCGGGGATTAAAGTATCCGTTGATTCATCTCTAGCTGAGCTAGAAAGAGAAATGAATGAAATTTACTACAAGTATATTTCTACAAAAAGACCCTTTGTTCATTTGAAATGGGCCCAAACAATTGACGGAAAGATTGCAAGGGTGACAGGAGATTCCAAGTGGATCACTTGTGATAAATCTAGAGAATATGTTCACTACCTAAGGGGAATGAATCAATCAATTTTAGTGGGCTCAACTACTGCAGTTATAGATAATCCCAGCTTGAATATTAGATACGGTCTAGATAAAAAATTCCCTCAGCCTCTGAGGATTGTGATCGGTGGACTTTCTAAATTAACGACTGAGTTAAATATTTTTAAAAATCAGGACCTGCAAAAAACAATTGTGGTTACCTCTGAGACAAATGCTGAAATTGAAGGACTTTTAACGAATCTAGGAATTGAGGTCATTAAAATTTCTGATAACTCTAACGGCTACCTTGATCTTGAAGAACTCCTAGATTTTCTTGGTGAAAGAAAAATTTCGTCTATCTTTGTTGAAGGAGGAGCAAAAGTGCTTAGCTCTTTTTTTCGAGAAGGCCTAGCTGATAAAGTCAGTACCTTTATAGCCCCCAAGTTTTTCGGTGAAGGGATCGAGGCCATTCACGGCTTGGCATTCTCTTCCCTTAAAGAATATTACTTTCTCGACAAGGTAAAACTGATGACCTTTAGAGACGATATTTTAATGCAAGGCCGTCCTATCAAAAAGTCCTAAGTTTTGTGCTACAATTAATTTATGGAAAAATTCAAATTTTCCATTCAAAGAGAAGATCTCATTCTTATTTTATTCTTTATAGTGCTCTTGTTTCTCGATCATTCATTTAAAATGTGGATTTACCAAGTTCGCCCAGGATATCCTCTGTCCATATTTGGCCATAGAGTGTTAGCAATGCAACTGATACCTGATTATGGCGTCAATTTAGTCTCAGTAGATTACCAAATTACCAGAGTATTTCTTCACAGTTTTTCATTTGGAATATTTTCTATTCTCTATACTTCATTTTGCTTTTTCTTCCTAAGGCGATCTGGAAATTTTTGGCTTCGATTCTTTCTCACTTTAGCAGCTGTGGGTGTCACTAGTAATACTTGGGATTACTTCTCTTATGGATTTTTTATTAAATACTTTCAACTAATGATCATACCTTCGAAAACAATCGCTTTTAACTTTAGTGGAGTCTATATATTTGTGGGTCTCTTTTTGGCCCTTCGCTATTTTATCGGTAACAGAAAAGTTTTGTGGCTCTATAATAATCAAAGAAAAGTTCTAAGAATTATCAACCCCAGATTTCAGTATGGTCTGGGTTTTATTTTTGTCATGGTAGTAAGTCTTGCCACTATTTTTAATACCTTATTCTTTTATAGTTTAATGTCAGATGTTATTCCACGATCTGTCTTTAAGACAAAAGTTCTCAGTATTTTGGCATATGGAATGGTTCCCATTGTCCTGACCCTTGGCTCTCTTTGTTTTATCTTTGGGTTATTTTTGGCCCATCGAATTAGCGGGCCTATTTACGCTCTTGAAAAATATATTGATGATCTGAAAGAGGGCCAAAATAGAAAATTTCGCCTCAGGGAAAATGATTACCATAGGGAGATTGAGAGAATTGCCGCTAAGATTAGAACCGTAATTAAGAAGTCGTGATTATTTTTCTCTAGAAAACTGTACCCTTTTTTGAATACTGACTCTTTTACCATATTTCACAGCAAAGAGATTTCCCTCAAAAATTGCAAATACCTTACCTACGCCTCTTCTTATTTTTGATTTATCGAGAACTCTGTCTCCTAAACAAACTTCTCCCATGCATGAAATTCTCAGTGGCGGGATTAGATTTTTATAATTTCTGGTGAGATAACTCTTCCCAAATTGGACTTTCATAGAGCCTTGCTCAAAAACAAAGCCTACTTCGCCCATACCCATTTTGAGTTTTGAATCATCTAGTACCAAATCTCCTCGGCATATCTTTTTAAAGCAGCTAACTTCTGCAGCGAGTAGCTTTGGATCCACAGCTTGCTTTGCTATTTCAAAGTCAACAAGGACCACATCTTCAAACACGTTAAGCACTTCACCAACACCGTAGCCTTTTTTGCTTAAATCCCAAACGAAGTCATCTCTACAAATATCAGATCCATTGGAATTTTTAAGACATGCTGAAGCCGTGCTAATGAAAAAGAGTGTCAAAAAGACTGCGATGAGATTTTTCATCTTTCAAATTCCTTTGGTATAACCTTATAAGAAAATAATAATGGAAATTTGTTAAAGATCAATAGTATAACCGAGCGAAAAAGCCTGGTGTAGATCAGTGCTAGAGCGCTGATGAAGTTTTTCCCTGGCCACGTTGTAGAGAAATTCAGTGGTGTAGGCAAAGGATAGGTTTTTAATAACCTTTATCACAAAATCAGCAGTGACTTTGGAATCAGAGTCTTCTGCGTCAAAATCTTTTGTCTTTAGGTCGTGTTTGGGCTGCCACATGGCAAGAGAGCGAAAAATTACACGCTCCCATAAAAGCATGCGAATACTAAGTCTAAAGGAGTGACGAATAAAATTATCAACCACCCTAGAGGTGGCAATATTATTGGGATCAGACTTATCGGTTATTTTATCAAAATGTCTTTGTTCAAATAGAGGAATATAGCCAAAGCTAAATTCCTGAATATTTTTTGATTTTATAAAATCGATTTTTAAACCAGTTATCCCCGCCAAAATCCGGTAATGGATTAATTTAAGACCGCCTTCTTTTTCTCTTTCGCCTCCAATGAAAGCAAAATAGTCAGCTTTACCTAAAATGTCGTTGTAAAAAAATTGGGCCGAACCATCAAAATTGGTGAAGGAGATTTTGTTATTACTATAAATATCTACTCTTTTTTGTCGGTTGGCCTTGAAATGCCCTTCATAACCAAACTTTTTGATCTTGGGGTCTTTGTCCATAATATCAGTGCCAATAGTAATATTTTGAAGCTTACTTATTTTTGACAGCTCAAATGGTCTGACAAAAATATCCCAGGAATAGCCGTAAATAGATTTTTCATTTTTTAGGCCAATCTCTTGTTCCATAGATTTTAGTTTTCCAGATACTTTCTTAGCACCCTGACCTAAATTCACATCGCTACTTTTTTCACTGCCCTTTTCCCCAAAGGGTTTTTCCCCTCGGCTTTGCTGCCTTTTAAAAAATTCTTGTAAGGCCTGAGAGGTAGCTGAGCTCTCCTCACATAGAGCTGCTGTAGGAAATAGTAAAAAGACAATCATCCAAACTAATGACAAAACAACTCTCCCTCTCTATTGCAAAATGGAGCACTTCCATCTCTACAAAAACCTACTTTTCCACTATTTTTACACATATCGAGTTTTTCAACACCAGTAGCGTAGTGTCCCCGCATGCAAGCTGGCATTGAAGGTTCTCCACAGTTTTTTGGAGTACACATATATTCGTAAACTTCCGTACAACCGGCCCTCATAATCGGAACCACAGAATAGGGACAGCTCTCACACCAACTTCCTTCCAAAATTGCACAATCTTTTACAAACTTTTGGCAAATTTGACCCTTTTTGGCCGGATCAAATAATTTAATCGTCAATTTTTTCTTCTTTCCTATACTGGCAAGCTGCATTCCTAATTTTTTAGCATTCCTGGCATAACTACTATAGCGGGCCCTTGGTCCAGCTTCTCTAATAATGGAGCGAAACTTCATTTTAAATTGAGATTCGTTTTTTTCTCCGGCCCTTTTAATCGCCATTTTAAAATTGTGAGCAACTAGGGCATAAGAAAACCATTCAATTTTTTCAAGAGAATAAAGTGGCTCAGTAAAAAATGTGGATTCACAATTTTCACCTTTAAGCTTGTGTAGCTCTAGTATCCCTAGATTTGAATCTTGGTCTTTTAAATTTATTCTTCTCGGAATCTTATAGTTTAAACAGTAAACCTGGTGAAAGAACTGAGGAGTTAGAGCAGTAAACTCTAGAACATTTTGCCAAGTCTGCTCGGGTTTATCGATCACCCCAATTTGATTTTTGAGTGACTCTGCTTTTGAGACCACCTGTACAGATCCAAACATAATTGGATAAATTGCATTTTCAAAATCAACCGTTTCAAACTCTACCTCTAAAAAATGAGGCTTTTTACAGGAGCTTAGAAAACTTAAACACAGAATCACCACAAGGATTTTCATTTTGAAAGCTCCCTGTAACATCTAAAGCCCACCTCAAATTTTCCATCTTCAGAAAAGGGAATATTGACGCCATTACTATCACCAAGACCAAATGAGTTTAGACCAAAGCCTACACCGTCCCAATCAACATACTTTCCTATTTGATGCCAACGAGAAGCAGCTTTTAGGTATTTCGAGCTCAGTTTTAAATTCTTTTTTAGACTAAATGAATAATTAAAGGCCTCGAAAACTCCTCCCAAACTTTGATACATTTCAATCCAAGTAGAGTTTACAAATTGCTCGTCCATAGTCTTAAGCCCCATACACTCTTCAACAATAGCGTACCGGCAATCTTCTTTTTTAATTTTTGTATTTCTTTTTTGAGCACCATGAAGGAAAAACTGAGACTTCAAGTGGCCCCATGGATAAAGAGGTTTATAGACTTTTATGGGTTTAGGGTTTTCAAAGTTTCTAGGCAGAAATGAAGCGGCGTCAAAAAGGTGGGGTGTCAGAAGCCGTTTACCACTATGCTGACAATAGGCCTTCATTTGATTCAAGCTAAGATTTGTCGCAGGCTTTGGGAAATCGACAACCTTGGGATAAGGGATCCCTTGATCAGTTGGTTTGGTATCAATCCACTCAGTAATATCTGAATTTCTAACCAAAAATTTGTCAATGAAAATAGTCCTACCAAAATTATCAAAGTTGAGTTGATCACTCTCCCCCCGGGCCCCATGACCATAAAATCTTTGGGGGAGATAGCTATCACTGCAGATATTTTGGAGCCAGATTTGAAGTCTGTACTTTTTATGAGCACCTTGAAACTTCAGCTCAATTTCCACTCCATCAAAAACATCTTCCGCAATTTGGTGAGGCCGGTAGATTCTTCTAGTTTTTGGTCGATAACGTGCCGGAGGAAATTTTGCACTGATATTAACATTGTATATTTTGCTTCCATACTTGGCCTTAACAGGATCTTTTTCGAAAAGACACTGCAAAACCTTGGGGTTACACCTGAAAAAGAAAGGATCTAGGTTTTTAATTTTTCCCAATATCCCTCCGCACTTTTTTTCCCCGGTTTTAAAAATCCCGTCATAGTCACCGAGACTCCAGCGCTTATGGATAGCATTTGCTGCAGAATTTAAAACATGGGTGCCTTTAGCAAGTTCCGTTAACTTCTTTTTGGTCCATATGTCGTACCAAAAATAAGTAGGTAAGAGCGCCAGAATAATTGCGACCATAATACCAAGTAAATAGATCAACTTTTTTTTCAATTCCAAAGAATTCTACTCCAATAAGAATATAAGGATACATTTTTTGAAAAGTGACGTGAACACCCAAAACAAATATAATTATCTAGTACCAATTGCAATAATTAATTATGGGAGATTGGATGTCAGTTTTGCCAAGATTACATTTTTGTGAGGAAGAAAAACCGCAGGTGTGCCCAAGGGCACATCGAGGATTTTTCGACTGAACAAAGATGTAAGATTGGTGAAAGTGGCATCCAAGATCCTATAATTAATTTTTGCAGTTGGTATAAATATGCAGCATCTAAATTAAGGACCAGGGATGAAGTGGATAGATAAGGCAAATGAAGACCAAAGTAACCCAGAAGAGATTCTCTCTTTTTCTGAGTATATGAATTATCTGGAAGAGAATCCTAAAAAGGAACTTAGAACTACTGCCCTGTATTTAAGGGATGTATTTGATTATTACGGCAAATCAAAGAGGGGAAGGTTTAATCTTTTTACCCAAGACTTTCCAGATTCAACTCCTGTTTTTGGTCAATATCACACCCAAAATGAGATTTATCATAAACTCAACAATTTTGTGGAAGAGGGATTTAATAATAAATTTATTCTTCTGGTTGGGCCCAATGGTTCGGCCAAATCTTCTCTCATAAAAAAGATCATGTCTGCTGCTGAGGACTATTCAAAAAAAGATGAGGGAAAGCTCTTTACCTTTAGCTGGATTTTTCCAATCGACAGCCACGTCAAAGGAACCCTGGGCCTAACTCAGGCCCATACTCCATCAGATCTAGAGTCTTTTGCACATCTTGAGGATAAGGACATCAGTGCGATTTTGGCCTCAGAACTTAGAGATCATCCACTGCTTCTTCTCCCCAAAGATACCAGGCAAGAGCTCATTGAGGAAAAATTTAAAGATAATCAGGCACTCCTCGAAACCATTAGGAAATCCTATTTATATATGGGAGATATCTCTAAGAAAAATAGGTTGATTTACGATGCCCTCTTAAAAAATTACAAAGGGGACTTCTACGAACTTCTTAAACATATTCGAATTGAAAGATTTAGCATCTCCAAAAGATACTCCACATCGGCCACAACAATCGAGCCGCAACTTCATGTGGATGCAAAAATTCAGCAAATTACCATGGACAAAAGACTAGCCTCACTTCCTCCAAGTCTTCAATCTCTCAACTTGTTTCAACTAAGTGGTGAAGTTGTCATGGCCAATAGAGGGGTCTTAGAATTTTCAGATCTTCTGAAAAGACCACTTGATACCTATAAATATCTTCTAATGACTATGGAGACAAAAAATATCAATCTTCAGGGAATTTTAACTGAGCTTGATATCTTCTTTATCGGAAGCTCCAATGAAATTCATCTCACCGCTTTTAAACAACACCCCGATTTTAATTCTTTCAAAGGAAGAATGAGTTTTGTTCGTGTTCCCTATCTTCTCAATGCTGTTGATGAAGAGGGTATTTACGGAGAGCAAATTGAAAATATTAAAGACAAGTGTCACTTTGAGCCCTGGGCCCTGCACACTATCTCACTATTTTCGGTAATGACTAGAATAAGACCTGGAATTCCCAAAAATTACCAAGATGCTAACCTGGGAAAACTTGTAGCCTCCCTGTCACCTATTGAAAAAACACTTTATCTAAGTAGCCGGGTGATCCCTGATCGCTTTAATAGTGAAGAAAAACAAGTTCTAGGAATTAATCAACGACAAGTGGAAAGAGAATTCATTCATGACGCTCTTTACGAGGGAAAATTTGGAATCTCTCCTAGAGAAGTCAAACAATTGATTTATGAGCTGTCAGAAAATTATAATGCCATTAGTTTTGTAGAAGTATTAGAATACCTGGCAAAATTTATTGAAAGAAAAAATGAGCACGATTTCTTAAATCTTTCTCCTCAAGGTGACTACAATAACCCAGCTCGCTACCTGCAAATGTTAAAAGAGTACAATCTCAATATTTTTGATCATGAGCTGAGAACTTCCCTAGGTCTTATTGACGACAGATCTTACGAAGACTACCTAGCCAGATATATTATGAATATCACTGCCATTATCAAAAATGAGAAGATCAAAAATCCCGTTACAGGTGTGTTTGAAGTTGCCGACCAATTCTTTATTAATGAGTTTGAGTCTAATGTTAGCCTTAAAGAAAAACCTGAAATCTTTCGCTCTCACATTCTTTCAAGTCTTGGGGCTTACTCTCTTGATAACCCTGGTGCTGCAATTAAATACACCGAGGTTTTTCCAGGTCTCGTAAAATCACTGAAGGAAGGATTTAGAGAAGAGCAAAAAAAGGTGATCCAGTCTATCTCCAAACACTTGGTCTTTTACATTAGAGACTTTGAACAAAATAAAGAGGGGAAAAAAGTTAAAAAATCTGAGCTCAACCAAGAGATGAAACAAAAGCTCGACGCCATAACTGACTCCCTTGTAAAAGAAAAAAATTACACAAAAGAAGGAGCACTAACCCTGATGAGACTTCTTCTTAAGGAAAAATATTGAGTAAAAAAAGGGCCAAAACTAACTGGCTCTACAATAGAATCATGAGTTTTGTCTGGGTGTCATCTGTAGTAGTTTTGGCGGCCGGGATTTACATCACCTTTAAGCAAGGCAAATTTAAATACCCGGTGGGAACCTGTCTGAGGCATTCTAGATCTCCAGGCATTTTGATCGAAGTCATAGGTCATGACCTAACACATTATGAAATCCGCTACTTTGACCCACTAGAGGGCGGGAAAATGGAAACCGTTTTAACACAAAGTAAGTTAGAGGGTAGTTTTTTCAAAGACTTATGCCCCAATATCAAAGATAAACTCCCTCCAATTTAATATTGCAAGGCCTTCGGCACAGTGCTAAAAAGCCTTAGTGATAATCGAAAAAGACTTCCAAATTGATAAATACGTATCGACTTACCCAGTAATGGAACGCCATGAGGGAATTCGCCTAGATCAATTTATTGGTGAGTTTTTCCCCAGCTTCTCCAGGCAATTTATCAAAAAAAATATTGCTGAAGGGGCCGTGGTAATTAGCTCTCCCCAACATCAAAGACCTCACCCCCACAGAGCTTCAACAAAAATCCATTTGGGTGAGAGAATCACAATGACCATCCACAAATCTGATCACAATGATAATTACTTTCGTGGTCAGAAAATAGAACTTCAAGACACTGAAATTGTTTATGAAGATGATGACATCATCGTCATTTCAAAGCCTCCCTTTATGGCAGCTCACCCAACAGGAAGACATCTGTTTTTTTGCGCTACAGTTGTACTAGAGCATATGCTGGGCCACAAAGTTTACTCATGTCACAGACTTGACCGCGAAACATCGGGAGTTTTAGTACTCGGTAAAAATCCTAAAGCTGCAAGTCTTCTCTCACAGGCCTTTGAAGAAAACCTCAATAAAAAGTGCTACTTTTTTATAGCTAATAAAGAGCTCGATAATGACTTCCCTTTTACCGCCACAGAAAAACTTGGAAGAAACGAGACTGGTCCCATTGATTCTCTCGAAAGATTAATGATGATCACCTATCCCCAAAATTCCCGTCATGGGAAATGGGCCGAAACCAAATATCAGCTTCTCTGGGAAGATGATGGGTACGTCCTGGGGCTGGCCTTTCCCAAAACAGGAAGACAGCACCAAATTAGAGTTCACGCCGCTTATCACGGGATTCCCCTATTGGGAGACAAGGTCTACCACGGTGGGATGGATATGTTCTGTCGACTTAAAGATGATATTGCCTATGAAGATGAGTACGATTTAATACAAATCCCCAGGCATGCACTTCATGCACTGGCCCTCAACGTGCCCTACAAAGGTTACCGCAAAACTTTTCAGTCAAAAATCCCCGATGATTTAAAAGACTGGATAGCTATAAACCTTGAATTAGACTTTGATTCAATTGAGCGGAAAATAACGAAATTCTTGAGATCTGAATTCGAAAGCCTTAGTTTAACTTAGTCTTTTCGATGTACTCCCAAAGCTTAAAAAAGGTATCTAGGATTTCATCCTTAGAAACCCTGGGATCCAAAAACTTCATTTTTTGCTGAAGAATTCTCTTTCGTACTTTGGTGTCTTTAATACCCTCTGCCTGTTTAACCAGAAACCTCAAGGCCCTAAGCCTATCTCTTTTAGTTCCTAAATCTCCTTCAAGAAATTCAAACTCGGTAATAATATCATCCAAGTATTCAAAAGAATCGGGGAATGGGGAAAATTGACCGTAACCCATCATAGCTTAATAGTACGCATAACAGGCGATCACCGCAAGGGCAGGGGCTTTCAGCCTATGGGCCAAATAGCTAAAAAATGGAATATCCAAGTGATATCTAACCGTAATTATAGAGCAAAAAAAGAAAACTTTTAATTTATGACTTTTTTGAGAAATGCTCTTTGAGGTAGTTTAAAACACCAAAAGCGCCACTATTTTCTTTCCCTTTGAGCAGAATCCTAGGAGTGAAATCGAGCTGAGTTATAAACTCAGAGAGGTTACTCACTCCCACTGAATTGGGAAAGAAGCGAAACATTGAGCTATCGTTGGGGGCATCTCCAAAGAATAGACAATCATTCATAGGATCGTGGTCTGGATAGTAACTTTTTAAGACATGTTCAGAGGCAGCAGCTTTTGAAATATTTCCCATCCAAAAATTGAGATGAACATTGGAGTAGGAGTGAGAAATCCCGCGCTCTTTAAAAAACCACTCCACATCTTTTTTCACATCAATGCCAAGAGAGTCCATCAAGGCCTTATCGATGGCCCTATCGGTCTTTCTACCAAAAGAGTCAGCCGTCAGCACAATTTTAGGAAATTTGGAAACCAGCTCTTTGGTATAAAATTCGAGCTTATCCACAGTATCCTTATCCACCATCAAGTGCTCATCAATATTTTCTGGAGCAAGTTTACGAAGAACCACTCCCCCACCTTCCATGATGATAATATCGAGCGGTAAATGGGTCAGAAGAAAGTGTCCCCAGGACAGGGATCTCCCTGAGACAATAATAAGGGTGGTCCTCTCATCCTTGAGAAGACCTATAATCTCGAATAATGCTGGGTCTAACAATCCATTGACTGTCAGGGTCCCATCAAAATCCGAAAAAACTATTTTTTGTTTCAACGCTTAATCTATTGGATACGAGATACCCATCGCAACCGAGTGGTAGGCATCTTTAATATTAATATTTCCTTCAATATGAGCTATAAACTTGTCATAGCCCTCTACTGGAATCTTTCCAGAGCCGCCAAGTGAGAGCTGAATCATAGACTCATATGTTTTAGAATCCCCCTCGAGTCCAAGACTTATAGGTACAGCGACAAAGGGATACGCCTCTGTTCCCCAAAAGTTAAAGCCCTTGGACACGGTAGGGACCATACTCAATATATTTATTCTCTTTCCATTTTCTTCAGCATTTTCAATCAGACCCTTAACAGAAAAACGGGGCTGCTTTTCATAATCAGGCAAAAACATATAATCAGCCCCAGCAAAGAAGCGATTTGATCTCTCCCCCCCACTAAGTCCGGCGCCCACTTCAACGCTCATGGCTGAACTTGCCTTAAACATATAACGTCCCTGAATCCCTAGACCCTTTCCGTTATTCACAACCCCCAGCATCTCAGCTGAAATAGTGTGATTTGAAAGTCCAGTGGGATAGGTCGACATACCAGTGCCGTATCCAAAAGCCTGCAAGGCCTGCGTGAGTAGGAATAAGCCTAAAAGATTTTTAACAGCTCTCATTGAAGTACCTTTGAAAATAATTAACCTAACTAAAATTGTAAGGAACAATGGCGTTGGTTGTCAAAAAAGAGAGGTTTGAATTTTTTGGGGTTTTTTCTCGTGGTAACACGGAGCCAGGGCTGCGGATTCATTAAAACTATTTTTGCCCACTTTGCGAGTAACTGGGTGATATTCGATATATCGATCTAGATTGTCATCCAGCTCTTTTGCATAAAGGTGAAGGGCATCTACTGAAAGATTTTTATCCGCCAACCAGTGAGATTGCATATTTTTGGTCAAAATCAGAGGCATGCGAGGGTGAATATGAGAAACTTTCGAGCACGCCTTAGTGGTCACAATAGCGAAAGTTCTCTGTATTTTCCCATCTTTAGTTATATGCTGATCCCAAATCCCGGCCATGGTCACCACCGAAGCCTGACCCAGCATCACTCTTTGAGGAGCCGGATCTGAGCCGTCGTAAAACCACTCAAAAAACGAATTCGCCAGTACCAGACACCTTTTGCTGGCAAAGGACTCTCTAAAGCTGGGCTTCTCATGAATGGTTTCAACCCGTGCATTAATCTGGGCCTTCCCACTATTTGACCAGTGTGGAACAAAACCCCACTGCATACTTGCAGCTAGCCTCTTTGCGTTATTAAAATCATAGATAATTACCGGACACTGAGCCCCAGGAGTCACATTATATTTTGCCTCACCCCAGCATTCACCTGGAATTTCCAAATCATAGTAGGCCTCAAAGGCGACCTTGGGTGCATATAAAGAATATCTTCCACACATGTCGCCAATATTACTGACACAATTGCCTTTAGAAAACACATATTTATTGACTATCCACGGGCCGTTTAATATTAATAAGAGCTGAATTTCAGTGGTGGTTGTAGTTCAGTTGGTAGAGCGACAGATTGTGATTCTGTTTGTCGTGGGTTCGAGTCCCATCAGCCACCCCATTTTTAAAAAGCCGATTTTTACATCGGCCTTTTTTATTCCCAAATTTCAAATTTTTCTAAATGATTCTAAACGGTTGATTCTACTGACGATTGAGTTCATCAAAACTTTTTCTGTTCCTTCCATATTTCTCAAAATTTCTGCAAATTTCCCGAGTTTGTCTGCATTCTGACTACACGTTGTCTACGCAGTTTTTGAATTCCGAAAGTTCGGGGGCCGTAAAAGATCGAACCTACATATATTAAGTAACTATATGCTGACCTCACGATTGCAGTACCCGCAATGAATTTTATATATCTATTTGCCTGTGTTATAGATGCATCATGGGATATCGGGAAAAATTTGCAGCTTCGCAAGACAAAGCTCACTACCAAAACATTGCGACAAAGATTGATCGAGAAATGAGAGACCTCAGGTCCCAAGCCGAGGTTTCATCAACAGCACCAAGGCGGTGGATTTGGGAGCTAATTCAGAATGCGAAAGATATTCATACAAATGGAAGTGTCGATATACAAATTCAATTCAGCACTTCACCTTCAAAAAGTGAGATTATTTTTAGCCACACAGGTAAACCATTTTCCGCTGACAATATAAGATTTTTAATTGAGCAAATATCAACGAAAGATCGTAGTAAAGATCATAATGGTGAAAGGAAAACAACTGGTAAGTTTGGCACTGGCTTTTTATCCACTCATTTACTTTCTGAAACTGTTAAAATCAATTCCGTAGCTAAAGAACCAGAATTAGAATACAAGCTCTTTGAACTAATTCTTGATAGAAGCGGAGGTGAATTACAAAAAATTATTAATGCCGTTCAATTGGCAAAAAAATCCGTTGAAAATTTAGACGAGCTTCAGTCATACAATGGCTACCAAGAAGGTGCATTTAATACTTTTTTTACCTACCCTCTTAACGATTGTGTTGCTCTCAATATTGCGAAAAAAGGAATCGACGATTTAAAAAAATGCCTTCCTTATTCGCTTATATTTGTGCCAGAAATAAGAAAGCTATCTATTTTTCCAGAGAATGTTTATTTCAATGTGCCGTCAGCCCCTCTTAATACACACGAAGAAAATCAAGTTATTTACAATAATGTCCAGGTTCAAGGGGACTCAATCGGTTCCAATTACTTTAACATTGTAACCTTAACAAAAGGTTTCACAACAATTGCTCTACCAATAAGAATAGAGGAAAATAATGTTACAATTCAACCAATCCCAGATGAAGTGCCTAAATTGTTTTGTGATTTTCCTCTTGTTGGTACCGAAGCTTTCCCCTTTCCAGTAATAGTAAATAACCCACATTTTAATCCAACTGATCCAAGAGATGGTATATTTTTAAACTCGGGGCAAAGAGAAAATATACTCGTGAATGAAAATCGAACAATTCTTTTAGAAGCTATCGAACTATTTTGCAATTTACTGCAAACAGCTACAGCAAGTAGTTGGAAAAATCTGCATCTTTTAGCAAACATCGGCTACATTAAGGATGGCCTCAATTGGATAACAAGAGATTGGTACAATGAAAATATTCTCACCTCAAT
Organism: Bacteriovoracaceae bacterium; assembly: GCA_018649885.1. Classification (GTDB taxonomy): domain Bacteria; phylum Bdellovibrionota; class Bacteriovoracia; order Bacteriovoracales; family Bacteriovoracaceae; genus JABIHA01. Next base: position 112,853 of record JABIHA010000084.1, on the reverse strand, counting down.
AAAAAACCAATTACTCTATACTAGAATTGTAAATACATCAGCTGGCGATAGTCCTGCTGCAATCTTAAACGGCGACGGAACTGAATTTATACAATTTCCATACGGTTATAAAAAAGAGCTTAGATTGAAAATATGGGAATTAGCAAATGAATGGTTCCCTCATGCTATGCCTAGAAAAGAGGACATCGAAACATGGCATAAGCTTACATGGATCAATCATGGAAGATTGACACCGGATCGCTTTTCCGAATTTGTTGAAAATCAAAAAACTCTTCATCAACTTTCTGTGTCTATTAATAAAGCTACTTCTATAGACTGGTTAAATAATTTTTACTCTATGCTAGCTACTGACGAAAAAGAGTTTGATTCCATCATCAACAAAAGAGCGATTTTCCCTAATCAGCATGGTATTTTTTGTCAGAAAGATGTTCTTCATAAAGATAATGGAGACCTAGTTAATGAATTAGTAGAAATACTTACCTATTTTGGCAATGATGTTAAAAGTCGTTTAGTAGTTACAGGTGTGAATATTGAAATTCCTGAAGACAGAATCATTGATCTCCCCTGTCTAATAAAAGAGATTTCAAGTAATGTCATGCAGAAATATTTAATGGTAGAAAAGACTCAAAATGATAATGAGGCTTTCAAGAAGCTGCTTGGTTGGTTTAAGGATGCACCAGAACTAGCAAGAAAGCATTTTCCAGACTTGTATAGTCGAAAACATATTCTATATAACGAAGATGAAATCATGGAAAACATGAACAAAGCTGAACAATTAGATGAACTTATTATCGATTGTGGTGCAAATAACCTTGAAGAGCTGAGAAGATTAATCAAATCAAGAGAAGTAAGCTCTGGGTCATTATTACCTATCACAGAAGAAATTATCGCAAACATGGGAATAACATCCATAGAAGAATGGGAAAAAGCTATTCAAGACAAGAACTTGGCAGAACTATTTTCTCATGAGTCTACACCAACAACAGATATGTTCGTTTATGCTCAAAGCTTAATTGGCAGGGCTAAACAAAATGTAATTCAACACTTAAGCACTCTTTCCAATTACGACATTACAAACTCAGAAGAAATTGCGCCGACAGTTTTAAGTGGAATCAAAAAAGACAACAATGAAATTAACATTGTTGTAAGGCCGGCATATTCAGGTGAGGTTATTATTTACTACGGTGCTGAGAGAGATATATTGGACTATGAACAAGCAGAACTTTGGATCGACAGAGGAACGGAACAAAAAAGGATTACCTTAGGACATATATTAAAAAAAGCTGAAATAAGAAAATTTCCAATATAGGCACACACTATGATTGAAATAGACGAAATAGAAAAATTAATAGGCCAGCCTGAAAGTCTCACTTTAGAGTACAAGGCGGTACTACCTCCATCAAGAAGACTTGGTTTACTGCTGTCTGCATTTGCCAATGCGGAGGGTGGCTATATTATTCTTGGAATAGTTGAAACTAATGGCTCAATAGAAGTGAAGGGATTAAGTGAAGACTTTCATGCCAACTCAATCACTAGTAAAGCTATTCAACTCCTAACTCCTTCACCTAAGGTAGATCACCAATATATAGAGTATCAAGGAAAAAAATTATATGTTATTAAAGTTGAGAAATCGTCAACACCGATTGTAATCGGAGATAAGGTTTTTGAACGACATGGTGATCAAACAACTGTTAAAAAGCCAGAGCAAAAACCATTTCATGAAACCAGTTACCTGAGAATTAAGGATTTTTTCGAGAGACTTGAATTAAAAGCTAGTGTATCGTCAGGTGCGCTGACAAGGTATATCGAGCATTTTCAAAGTATTTTGAATATAGTAGATGATCTTAAAAGAATTCTGTATCCGATTAACCCAACAACACCGACAACAAACCAAGAAGGTAAAATTCTAACCAGAATCCTTTTCTCCTCTTGTGCAGATAATTTTGAAACTTATTTATCAGACCTCTTATATGAAATATATCTCGCGAAACCTGAAACATTAAGGTCAGAAGAGCAAGTCTCAGTTAAAGAAATTCTAAGCTGTAATGATATTGATGAATTTATCTCCTTTTGGGCCAAGAAAAAAATTAGCAAACTACAAAGAGGAAGCGTAAAAGGGTTTATTGCTGACAATAAACAAATTTCATCTCTTAATGTAATCGAAGAAACAGAACAAATAGCCATTGAAAAAATTCTACAAATTAGACATTTATACTCTCATAAAAATGGAATAACTGACGAGAAATTTCTTGTTTATTACCCCGACTTTACTATAAACACTGAACACCAGCTATCAATCGATTCAATGTTAGAAAAAATGGAGTATTTGACTGACGTAGCGAAGAAAATTGATGATGCTGCCATAAATAAGTTCAGGCTTGCAACAATAAACTAGTGCTAGTACTCAAGTAACTCATCAACTGACGATGCTGATTGTAGCTTTGAATGCTCTACATATACAGGACATTGAGGTGACATTTTTGAGTCTTTTAGTTTTATTGGTCCAATTTTTTGAGCCGCTCCATCAAAAAGAACCTCATATTTATTCGTATTTTGGAAAGGACGAATATCTTTAACTTTTGCTAAATAAGTAATCGAGCTTATAGGCGATCTTTGATAAGCAGCAATGTATTTAATTTTATCTTTCATCGCTGCTCCGATTCTTATTGCGTACCACTTATTTTGTCCTAAGAAGACATCCTTAAAGCCCTCTTCTCGGGCTGGAACAACTATAGTATCGCACTTGGCCCTTCGTGCTCTTCTTTTTGCGCTATCCTCTGCTGAGTAAGCCTTGCTCTCTTTGCTCTTCGGGGCTTCATCCTCATTTTCATCATAAATAGTATCGAATAAGTACATAAACTCTTTTTTACTATTAATAAATGTTTTCAACTCAATCACAGAGATATCAGCATTAATTTTTTCTAAAACATTATGTAGCTCTGGTCTTGCTTCATCAATAACAACAATAGCTTTAAATTTTTTAAATACAGCTATATCTAAAAAATTATCTATATTTCTATGTTGCGAATTGGAACATGCTTTTTCTAATTTCTTTAGAAAGTCATCATTTTTAGAAATTTCTTCCATTAAGAACTTTCTAATTGTTTGTTTTCCATCATCAAAACTTGTAGCAAACTTTAAAAGTTGAATTCCAATATGCTTAAATGGGTCATGTGAAACGATCTCATTTTCAATAACATACAGTGATGGGTTCATCGGATCGGCTAAATCTAAAACATACCCATCTGGGATCGTCGTTATATCTCCTCCACGAACTTTTTTCTTTATATCCAGATATATCGATTCTTCTCCAAAAATTTGCTCTGATAATTCTACGATAATTTTTTCAAAATCAGCTTCTTTATCAAACTCAAAGGGCAAAAATGTTTCTTTTAATGTCTTATTATATAAATTTGCCATTTTTTAGGAACTCCAATTAACTAAGAAACTTGAGATAATAATTCCCCTGCTGTTTTTACAATACTCTGCTCTGATTTATTAAGGGATAAAGCCCCATATACAATTTCATCTATCGCATTTTTTAACCGGTCGCGCTTTCTAGCTAAAAGAGTATTGTCTGCACCGGAGCTATTTGCCTCAATGCTTTTTGAAGTTGAAATTATTCCCTTTACGAGTTCGTTAATCTCTTTAAGCTGACTCTCTGTGGGGATAGGAACAGGGATGTGTTTTATATATTTAGATTCAAAACTATAAAAGCCACCTCTCATTTGAGTAGAAGTCTTACGGATAAACCAATTTGAAAAAGATGAGTTAAGGAAGCCTAAAAGGTAATAAAAGTATTTATCATCATTAGGTAAAATTCCATATCCACCCGAGACTCCACCTGTAAAATAAGTACTACCTTTTTGATCTACGGAAAATTCTGGTTTAGGCGCAATATCAGGTGTGAAAATTTTCTTTTTAGAAATTTGATCTAATGCCTGTGTTCTTCCATAGACATACCAAGGATTACCTCCCTGTACTATATTTCCACGCTCTCGACCTGACAAAAATACTTTATGAGATTTCAAATATTTATATGTTAAAGGGTATTTCTTTTTTAATTCCGCCTCTGAAAGAATAGAAGCATTACCTTCACGAACACCGTAAGGGAACAGAATCAATCTTTTAGAGCTTTTCTGTATAAAATCCCGACTATCTCCTCCCTTAATGAGAGTGTGAAATAGATCTTTTTCTACTTCGTATTCCTTTTCATCTTCTCTACAGAAAATTACATAATTCTTTTTCTTGGATTTAACTTTATCCACTATGTAAACTTTATCAGCACTGGTTTTTAGTCCTTGGAAAATTCTTGATGTCATAGATTCCAAAGTATTATCCATTTTATCCAATTTGTTCATTAGACTTCGCTCAGAGTCTGATAATAGATACCAAGAGTCTGAGTTTAAGAACTTTGTACTCATAATTCCTTTTTCAGCTTGTCTCTTTAATCTCCACTCATTTAAGTTCACGACTTTTTCAAATTCGAGCTTTTTCTTAGCCATTTTTGTGAGGTATAGAAGACAAGTGTATGTTGTGGCCTGTTTGAAGACTTGCTGATCTCCAAAATGAACAATTTTTCTCACATGCTTTCCAGAAGATAGCACTTCCCGTAATGGCTCTCCGTATTCAGCATTAAAAAATTTATGTGGAAGAATATATCCCAAGACTCCATTTGCATCTAAAATATCTAATCCTCGTTCTACGAAGGTCACATAAATATCATAGTTTCCTTTTTGAGCAGACTTATACTGTGAAGTAAAAAATTCAGCCTGCTTAGGAATTATTTCATTTAGGAGTTGAACTCTAACATATGGAGGGTTTCCAACAACGGCATCAAATCCTTTCTTATTTCCCTTAAATACGGCCGGAAACTCTTTTTTCCAATCAAATGGATTTATTTTAAACATTTCATCATCGCCAAATTGATTATGATCGTACTTGTTAAAAAATTTGCTATCAACAAGCGAGTTCCCACACTTAACATTATCCCCTAAATCGGGCAAAGCCCTCTCTTTAAAAAGGGATAGCTGCTTATTTATCGCCTCGTGAGTTTCATTTTCCAATACCTTTAAAAGCAGGCTCAATTTTGTTGTCTCGACGGCCTGAGCATCAATATCTACTCCATATATATTATTCAATAGAATTTGTTTTTTCTCAGAAGAAGTTAATACCCATTTTCTATTCTTGTTTAGGTGAACTTTATCTGTATGTTTTTTTGGATTGTTACTCATATAATAGTCCAAATGCCAGTTTAGAATATAATCATAAACTCCTATTAAAAATGATCCCGAACCACAAGCCGGATCAACAAATTTTAATCGAGATACTTTTAAGGGTGTTGAGTTTTTCAGCAATGGTGCAATTGTTTCAATTACGATTTCATTCACAATATAGGCAGGGGTATAAAAGACACCTCCCGCTTTTTTCACAATTGGCTTTTCTTCAATAGTCACGCGTTTTGAACTTGTTACCTTGATATACTTTCCAAGAAACTGTTCATAGACTTGCCCAAGTATTTCTGCCGGCATAACAGAGAATTCATACGGACAATTTGGATAATATAAATTTTCAAATATTTCTTTTAAAGTCTTATCATCAATATTAAGCTTCAAACTTAATTCATCTGGTGGTTCTGGACGATCATTCTCTTTATGAAAATGGAAAAGCCCCGAATTATATTTCTCATCGGCAATAAGAAACAACTCACATAATCCCTTATAAATATTCTTTTTAGAAAGTAAGCTCTGAAGCTGAGCATCGTTTTCCAATCCTCTATCTTCGCTAATTCTCAAAAATAGAATTCGATCAATAGTCCTTTGAACTGAATAATTTAAGTCTCTTTGATTTATATTTTTATTTAATTTAACAAGGTTCTTTGCCAAAGATGCTCGCCAACCTTCTAGCTGTTTAAGAAAATCATCATCTACAGTTGTTGTGCCTCTTTTTTTGCCCGAAATAGAGGAAAACTTATCAAAGCTTCCCTTCCATACTGCATCTTTAGAAAAAATATCTTCTAATTCACTCCATTTTTCATCTAATTCCTCAAAAGAAAAATGCATAATTCTTGCAGTGCTAGCTTTATCATTTTGTTTAGGCTTTACTCTACAGTCATAAACAGAAATCTCTTTAAAATTCGTTAAAATTGAAAGACCGAGCTTTGCTGACCACCCATAACGCCGGAGTTGAAATGCACTATCCACATCTTTAGAAATATTTACAGCAGGTTTCTTAGCTTCAACAAAAAATTTCCTCTCACTACCAACTCTAAAACAATAGTCAGGAGCTTTTTTGGAGTTACCCACAATAATACTGTCTTCATGAATTACTTCTTTATACTGCTCTGCAATTCCTTCTTTATTTCCAACATCCCATCCTAGTGCTTCAAAAAATGGATCGATAAATTCACGACGAACTTGTGTCTCATTATATTTGCTTGAAGAATATGAGTCTAAATTACGCTCAAACAATTCTTTCAATCTACTTATAGTAGTTGGTAGCTTCCTGCTCATTTTTACCTTCTTCCTTCCATGGAAAACATCTATATCTTTAATTATAAGCTGGATAACCAATTAATTTAATTGGGAAAATATTGATTTAAATAATTGCTTTAAAGCAATATCAGTCTAATTCAATCAGGGGGCTTTAATAATATTTTTTAAAGGGGGTAATATGTGGTCTGTATTACCCCCTTTCTCTGTTTCATTACCCTATTTATTTGTCCGTTTTTTAGGCCTGAAAAATGGACAGTTTTGATTTGAATACCTTGATTTCGGTGGGCTTTAATAGTTAAGCTTAGGTTAAGTCGTTGTAGCTGGTCTCATCTTTTTGTTTATTTTGGTGGTATTTATAATTTTGTATGAATTTGAGTTTGGTGGTTGGTAGCGAGCCATGTAAACCGACTACGTCGGGTTTACGCTCTAAGAGCTAAATTCTCACTTCGTTCGCATTTAGAAGAAGGCCAGTGCGGCCTTAGAAATCCGATAAATTAAGGCAGTTATTCTGAGTATTTTAAAAATAATCTTGAACTTTTTCTTCATAAGCACCTCCCTCACCCGGCCGGAGGGAATGGGGAGGTGACTATGAAAAAAAGTTAGTTTTCTTTATGAAAACTGATGAATTTTTTTATATCGGAAAGACAACACTTGCCACTGGGATTGGCAGTTTCACAAAAACAACCAGGGTCTTTAATTTTTGATTTAATGTCGTTTATTATTTCTTGTTCTTCACCTTTTTGAATTGCTTCATATAGCTCTTTCTTGGAGTGCTGAAAACAATAGCAAATAAGCCCTTCGAGATTTTGACTCTCTAACTTTGAATCTTTCTGGTCATCATTTTCACAACACTTCATCATTAATTTGAACCAATTCCGGCCGCTCGTAGTGTTTTTTCTGATGGGCCATCACCATTTACACAGCAATCAAGAAGCTGACCGTTTATGGCAACAGAGGGGTATCTTGTTACACCATATTTTGTTGCAAGTTCACGGCAGACATTGGTGTCACAGCCCTTTTTAACATCGTAAATAATTAATTCACAATTATCGCAGACAAGTGACTTGACCAGATCAACTGTTGGTTCGCATTTGGGGCAACCTTCTGTGAAAACTTCGACTTTTCTTTTACTCATTTGTTCCTCCTGTCTCATCGACACAAGCAGAGCATGATTCTTTTTTGGGAATTAGGTTCCAAATAGATGCTCCAATTAATATTGTTATTCCTGCATAAAAAATAATCTCATTTGCGAAATACCGACCGAGAATTGCGACCACTGAGCCAACGAATCCTATCCAAAATGGTAGATAGCCTCGGCGATTTTTTGCTCTGAAGGCCAGACCAAAAAGTGAGAGGGAGAAGAAGACAGACATAATGATGTAAAAGTAAACTCCTTCAAAGAGAAAACCTAATCCTATGCTGGTTAGAAATCCCCCAATGGCGGGATAGCATAAGGGACAAGATGCTTTTGCTAAAATAGCAGCACCAATTCCTGGGCCGAGGGAAGCGGCCCCAATTTTTCCAGCAGTTTTTCCTTCTTCAGAAGTATTCATTTAATCTCCTCAAAGCTTTCAATAATGGGACATTCTGTGACTGAAACGTCCTTATTGCTGCAACTTTCTGATAGCTTTATAAGTGTATTTTTGATTTTTTGAAGATCATTTATTTTTTCTGCAACTTCTTTTATTTTCAAATCAGTTTTATTTTTTACTGATGAACATTTGGCCGCTTTATTCACTCTTAATTCGAGTAATTCTTTTGCTTCTTTGAGGGTAAAGCCAAGCTCTTGTGTCTTTTTGATAAATTTAATTTTTGCGGCATCAGAATTCGGATATTTTCTATAGCCAATGGAGTTTTGTGGTTTTTGGATCAGGCCTTTGCGCTCATAGAATCTGACCGTTTCAACATTGACCCCTGCTCTTTCTGCCAGTTTTCCAATTGTGAATGTCTCATTTTCATTTTTCATAATACCTATAATAAACCCCGTACAATGGTACGGAGTAAAGTACCTAATTTATTAACCATCAACATATTGAAATTACGTTAAAATAAAATTTACGGGTGTTTTATAGGTGTTTTTTGGGTGTTTCTAAGTTATTATTATGGGTGTTTTACAGGTGTTAATTGGGTGTTTTTATGAAAACTATTAAAAGTCATGTACTTACAGGCCAGCAAGCTGAGCAGATAACAAAAATTGAACGTTTCCAAGGGGCTTTTGAGACAACTAAGTTTCAAAGGCCGGCACTTGTTGAGAGTCTAAAAAAGACAACCATCATTACCTCTTCTGGTGCTTCCACTAGAATAGAAGGTGCAATTTTAGCTGACGAACAAGTCAAAGAGCTTATTGAAAAAGGCTGCGAAATAAACGATATGTCGTCTCGCTCTGAAAGAGAGGTTGTTGGATATGTTAAGGCCCTTAATTACATTTATGATAATTATGAAAAGCTAGATGTCTCAGAGAAAACGATACGAGAGCTTCACCAACTTTTGACAAGTGAACTTACCGACGGACAACTTCCCTCAACTCAAAGGGGTGCATACAAGAATGTAACAAATGATGTAGTTGAACAAGACAGAGCGACAGGAAAGGTAATAAAAGTTTGGTTTAAAACAGCTCCCCCTGGGCCAGAAACAGAATCAGCAATGGCGAATTTAATTTCTGACTATATCGACATGAAAGCTAAAAAAGAATGCCAACAATTAATTCTTATTGCTGGTTTTGTTGTTCACTTTTTAGCGATTCACCCTTTTAGAGATGGCAATGGAAGATTAAGCCGATTATTAACAACTCTTTTATTATTAAAGAACGATTACAAATGGGCACAGTACACTTCTCATGAAAAAGTTATCGAAGATAATAAAGAAGGTTATTACATTTCTTTAAGAAGTACCCAATCAAGCTTTCATGAAAAAGTTAAATACGATGATTGGATAAATTACTTTTTAAAAGTTCTTACGGTACAAACTGATTTTCTTAACAGCACGCTTATTCATAAAGCACCAAACTCAGTAATGAATGAAAATGAGAAAAAAGTTTACAGTATTATTGAGGCAGAAGAAGAATGTAAAATATCTTTCATCTTAGAAAATGTAGAGATGTCACGCGATGGCCTGAAAGACCTTATGAAAAGGCTTGTAGATAAAGGTCTTATCAAGCAACAGGGTAAAGGAAGAGGTACAACTTATCTCATAAGGTAAAAATAGTTTTCAATTTTCTACATCTAAAATGTAACAACCTTATCGGAATCATTTATTAGCTCATATAAGTCATTCATGGTTGATATAGGACAAACATCTGTCTCTTTTTGATTTCTTAATTTGAGACAAGTCCCACAGGCCATAATTTCACCAGAGTTTTCTAAGAATGAATCAATTTGTGGTTTAACATCAAACTTTTCACTTTCAATCTGCTCTATTTCTACACCTTTCCCGAGTAGGAATATCTTGGTTTCATCCCCTTTTTTAGCGGAAAAATTGGCCAGCCTAATAGCATTGAAAACTGTTTCGGGGTCAGTAGTGGATATAACAACACCAAACTTCATAAAAACTTCTCCTTCATTTTTTAAACATTTAAATAATATCAAATAATTAAAAAGATGACAGAGAAAGTTAGACTTTTATTTTTTACTTATTAAATTTATTTTGATTTACTGAGAAACTTTCTGTGCTTTGTCGGTTGGCGCCTGCTCTGCACATATAACCATCAACTAGGAGATGCCTATTCGAGAAGTTAAAAACAATCTAACACAGACATTCAAAAAAAGAAAGCCCAAAGTCATTCGATCCTGTGTAGTCCCTGTAAGGCTTACACCAGATGAACGAGAGAAACTTTTAGAGATTGCAAGCAAACATCACTTAAGTCTAAGTGAACTTATACGTCGCTTCTCTCTCAGAAGGAAATTACCTGCTGCCATTCCCGAGGTTAACATAAAAACCTATAGGGAACTTGCGGCCATTGGTAATAATCTTAATCAATTGGTGCGTGAACTTTATCTTGGGATTTTTCGTGGAGTCGATGAAGACTTTTTTCATAACCTAAAGAAACAGATTAAGAGTGTTTCTTTAGAAGTTATGGGAACTACTTGATAGCGAATCAAGTTAAGGGTACTGGTTTTCGAGGAACATTAGATTATCTACTAGGAAAAGACGAAGCAGCCATCATCGGTGGCAATATGCTTGGTGAGAATCCTAAGGAATTATCTAATGAATTCTCAGTGTCACGTGCTTTAAGACCAAAGCTTACACGAGCTGTTTATCATGCAAGTTTATCTTTGCCCCATGATGAACACTTACCCACCTCTAAATGGAAAGAGGCGGCGGATAAGTACGTTCAAAAAATGGGGTTTGAAGGTTCACAATACGTTGTCGTTAAACATAACGATACCAAGCATGAACACGTTCACATTGTGGCCTCAAGAGTTAGACTTGATGGCAGTGTCGTAAGCGATTCTCAAGATTATAAAAGAAGTGAAAAGGTAGTTCGAGGACTAGAAAAACATTTTGGTCTCACTCCCACTTTATCTAGTCATGAGGTCGAGAAAAAAGCGCTGACAAAAGGTGAACTTCACAAAGTTCTACGAGAAAGAAAACCAAGTATCAAAATGCAGTTACAACAAATTATTGACGGCGCAACCGAAGATCGTCCCAATGCCGATATTTTTGCAAAAAGATTGCACGAAAATGGAGTCAAAATAATTCCTAATCAATCCAAAACTGGACACATTTCAGGAATTAGCTTTGAGATCAATGGGGAAAAAATGAAAGGTAGTGATCTTGGGCGCAGTTATTCATGGAAAAACTTAACTAAAAGGAAATTAAATTATGGAAGAAATACAATCCAAAACCGCGCAGGCGATGATTTACAATCACATGAAAGAGACAAATCAAGAAATAAGAGTGGATATAACTCCAACTCAATTGCAAAAATTTATAGACAACGGTTTCGTGGCCCAATTTCAGAGGATCAAAAACGACTTAATGCCCTTAGTAGAGCAGGCCAGCAAATCAATCGATTCGGAATTGATGAAACTGGCCCGAACGAGGGATCGAATGAAATCGGCAACTCAGAGTTTCGATGTAAACATCGACAACACGATAAACAAATTAAAAAGAGAAAACCTCGAAGTTCAAAAGCTCAAAGAAGTTTGCAAACAGTTAAAGGAAAGTCTCGATCAGAACAGCTATATCCACCAAATCAGCAACAACAAAGTGAATATCATATCCAACGCAACAATAGCGGGAATAGTAGCTGGATCGATCATCTGTTTGATGCAGAGTTTGACCTTTTAAGCGGTCTTTTTGAAATTAAAGAACAGAAAGAAAAGAGCAAAAACCGACTCAAAATAAAGATGAAACCTAAAAAGGTAATAGAGAAAACGGTTGATCAATCTCTTTCAAAATCCAATTCCCTTGATATAAAAAAGAGTCGAAGCAAGGGATTCGACATTGATTTTTAGGAGTTTATGCATGGCCAAAAAGAATAATCACGTTAGTGATGAGAAAAATGTGGAAAAGTCCACAGAATCTGATACAAAACTGTGTGGGGTTAAGCCCCACACGCTCTTTGACAATTTAATATGGTTAGGAACAGAAGAAGCTGCAAAGTATCTTCGTAAGACGACGAATGCAATACGGATAGCTGTCCATCGTGGGCAGATAAAGTGTTATAAATGGCGTCGAAGATTATACTTTAAGCGAGATGAACTTGATCGGCTTTTAGAATCATCCATTAACTATGGAGGTATCTAATGTCGATTGTAAGTTATGAAAAAAATGGAAAAACGTATTATGAAATATTCGTGTGCGTTCGTTCCAAAGTTAATTCAAAAATTCGCAAGCAAAAAAGAAAAAATGGCTTTGAATCCAAAGCACAAGCACTCAAACATGAAAAACTTCTCTTGCAAGAATGTGCACTTGAAGTTGCCAAGCTTGATGGTGAAGGTTTTTACTGGGGACAAATTGTTGAGAAATGGCATGCCTACAAACTCGTCGATAAGTTTGAACCAGTAGGAATTGAAACATTGACCGATTATCTAGCGGCACTTAAGACGTGGACAAAAGATCAATGGGACAAACCAGCGAAACACTTTAGCCGAGCAGATGTTAAAAATGTGCTTAAGTCAATTGAAGAAGCGAACAAATCAAAAAGCTTTCAAGCAAAAATGAAAGGAACGATTAATCGCGTTTTCACTTGGGCAATGGAAGAAGGTCTTATTAGAGATGTTTACCAAAGCCCTACACTTGGAATCAAAGTCAATCGTAAGACTGAGCGAGTGCCAACAATTTTAAATCGCCAAGAGATTTCAAAATTGATTGATGCCGCCAGAGAGTTAGAGTCACCTTGGTATCCCATTTGGGCCACGGCCCTTTTAACGGGTTGTCGAAATGGTGAACTCTTTGCACTCACTTGGGAAGATGTGGATTTCACAAATAACAGCATCAGAGTATCAAAGTCGTACAATAAAAGATTGCGTGTGACTAAAAGTACAAAAGCTGGTTATTGGAGAAATATCCCGATCAATTCTGATTTAAAGGAATTGCTCTTAGAGTTAAAAAATAATTCAACTAAAGAGCATGTTTTACCGCGAATTAGAGATTGGTGTCAGGGCTACCAAGCGAGGTCACTAAAAACCTTTTGTCAGGGCATAGGAATCACTCCTATACGCTTTCATGACTTAAGGGCCTGCTTTGCTACTCAGTTATTACAAAACAAGGTAGCACCGGCAACAGTGATGAAAATTTGTGGATGGAAGGAGCTGGACACTATGGCCAGATATATCAGATTAGCTGGTATTGATGAGTCAGGAGCGACAGATTCACTACAAATATTATCAACTGGCGAGGCGAGTCAAAAAGTTGTAAGCATTTATAGGGGCTAGTGTTTACGAAAAACTACGATATGAATAAAATATTTTAAAAATTGGGGATTTACGGCCGTTTCGACGGCCACCCCATTTTAGTGTCAATCTCTTCGGAGTGAAGCATATTAAGACCACCGTCTAACCCGCGGTGGTTTTTTTTTATCCAAAATACTAAATATCCATCAAAGCTAGGAAATTAAAAAATGATCACAGGAACCTGCCTCTGCCAAAAAATAAAATTCTAAATCAATCTCCCAGCAATCAACAACTGCCACTGCTCCAGATGCCGAAAAGCAACCGGGTCCTCCTTCGGAACCTTCCTCCACACAACACCAAACCTTTTTAAGTGGACCCAAGGGGAAGAAGAAATAAATAACTTCACACCAGCTAAAGGAGACCCAAGACCCTTTTGCAAAACTTGTGGATCAAGAGTTCCCTCTATCAACTTAGAAGAAGAACATGTAATTGTTCCCGCAGGTCTTATCGAGGGTGATCCCAATCTTATCCCCTCAGTAAATATACATACTGACTCTAAGGCCTGCTGGTATTCAATCACAGATGATCTAGCTTCATTTGCAGAAGATGCACCCGATAGCTTTTGGGAACCTTACTTCAAGGCCTTTCAGGAAAACTTGGAAACCAAGTGATCTTAAATCCCTTAAACACAAAAAAATTTGAAGAATTCTCAGCTCTTCTTTCAGGTAGTGAATTTGGCGGATGCTTCTGCGCTGTTTGGAGAAGCCTTGATGATACCTGGTCTGCTAGATGTAGCAGTGAGGCCAAACCAAACTTAGAAATTACAAGAAAAAATGTTGATGGTGGACTTCACACGGGTTTTCTTGTTTATGAAGACTCAGATTTAATAGGCTGGACTGGCTCAGGACCAAAGACAGAATTTCCTATTTTAGAAACAAAACTGGGAAGTAGGTTAACAGAATTCTCCTCAGATATTTGGAGTATGGGATGTATCGCAGTTAAAGAAAGCTCTAGAGGAAAATCCAAGTCGAATAAAATCATTCAAGCAGTTATCAATCTAGCAAAACTTGACGGTGCAAAATATGTCGAATCATATCCAACCGATCCGTGGGATGAAGCAAGAAGCTACAGAGGTAGTCTAAGTCAATTTACAAAGCTAGGATTTGAGAGATTTGGTGATGAAAATGACAAAAACTCTAAAATTACTTGCATGAGATTAAAATTATAATAGCACCATACACAACGTCCATCATCGCCAGATGAACAATAATTAATGCCAAGTGTCTCAAAACTGGGAATGCAATCTCGATTTAGCAAAAAATATCAAGCTTGCTCGTATCCGCTTTGATAGATTTATCGCAATGAAAAATTATTACACACAAAAAATTCAAGAGGTGCAAAATTTTATTATTGATAATTTAGCACATGAGCACTCGCTAGAGGAGTTGGGCAAGATTGCATCATTTTCACCATACCACTTTCATCGAATTTTTGCGGCAGTAACAGGTGAAACTGTGAAGGCATATATCAGGAGGACAAGGATGGATAAAGCAGCGCTAAGTCTTATTCATTCTAAATCATCTATTATTGATATAGCTCTTGCCACAGCTTTTGAGTCCCATGAAGCTTTTAGTCGGGCCTTCAAAAAACAATTTGACCAAAGTCCAAGTGATTTTCAAAAAAATAGAACTGAACTGCATATGGAATTCAAAAAAAACCATGACGATTTTGTGAGGCAAGAAATGGAAGTAAAAGTTGAAAATTTAGAGCTTATGAATGTGGCTTACTTAAGACATACTGGTCCATATACTGAATGTGGGAAAGTATGGGGTGAAATATTCTCTACTAAGAAGGTTTTGCAAACAATGACACAAGCAACAGTTTCAGTGGGAATTTGTTATGATGATCCAGAAGTAACAGCTTCAGACAAAATTAGATACGATGCCTGTGTAAGCGTTCCAAAAGATTTCACAGCAGAAGGCACCAAACTTGGAATCAAAGAAATTGCAGGAAAAAGATATGCAACAGCAATCCATAAGGGTGCTTATACTACTGTCGGCGAAACATATAAGTACCTATTTGGAATATGGCTTACAGGTAGTAGTGAACGATTAGACGATAGTCCTTGCCTTGAAATTTATTTAAACAACCCCAGTCAAGTTGAGGAAAAGGATCTCGAGACTAAAATTTGTTTGCCACTGGCACAAAAATGAAAGACTTGGAAATAATTGCAACTGATTCTAAAAATATTTCAGAATATCAATTTTGCGGATACAAGGATAGCAAAAATGAAGGCCATAACAGAAAATCAAAGTGGCTTAAAAAACGTTTTTCTGAGGGACTAAAATTTAAAATCTTACATTCCAAAGAATTTGGTGACATTGGAATGATTGAATACGTTCCGGGGGACAATACATGGAGACCCATAGAGGCCAAGGATTATATGGTTATCCACTGTATTATGACCTCTGGCAAGCACAAGGGAAGGGGCCACGGAAAACTGCTATTAAAAGATTGTATCAAGGATGCTAAAAAAAATGGATTTAAAGGGGTTGCTGTAGCTACAAGCTCTGGAAGTTTTATGGCAAACGGTAACTTATTTCTAGCAAATGGTTTTAAATTAGTAGATACAAAGGATTGTTATGATCTTTTGGTTAAAAAATTTAAAGCTTCTTCTCAAAGTCCAAAGTTTACAAAGCCAAATGAAAAATTCTTAAAAAAATATAACAAGGGGCTAGTCATTTTTTCTTCAGACCAATGCCCGATGGTCCCAAAATGGACAAAAGAAATAGCTGAAGTATCAAGGGAGTTAGGATTCAAGCCCAAGATTGTCACTTTGAACCAATCTAATAATTCAAGATCACTAGGTACAGCGTACGGCATGTTTTGCATTTTACTAGATGGCAAGATTCTAGTTGATCGACCTGTTAGTGCCAGAAGATTTTCAAATATTCTACAAAAATTATAATTACAGAAAGGACACCATACATCTGGAGTTGGAATTCATCACAACGACTATCATCAATACTGAAAATCCAGGTGCCATAGTGATTATCAAGCTCAGTTACAGACCGTGGTCATTTGGCAAACGTATTTCAACTAGCTTGTCATTTTGAATTGTGGCATTAATTGAACCAGGTTCGAATACATCTCTCTCCACGAGGTAAAACCTTATTTTATTACCGGAATGCTTTTGAGTAACTGCATTTAATTTAACCACAACTTTACTTGATAGTTTAAACTCTATTTCTACTTCTGCTGATTCTTCTTTTTTCCATTTATTAGTTACGCAGATCTCATCTACACTATAATCATCAGAGTTAATTACCGCATCTACTGGATTACCTCCTGAATCTCTAATACTGTAACATTCATTATTTGTTTCAGATATATCGACAATTTCCCAAAGATTGGATGGCGATAGACTAGTGCCACTGAAACCAACTGTGTAGTAATTGTAAAGGAAAGCACTATCGCCCACCTCAAGCTCTAAAACTTTATCACTTGTTAGTGCTTGGTACCTGCCAACGGAATGATCACATCCGACGCTACCGCCTTTATCCTCATGTACATTTTCGATTTTAAAAATTAAAGTTTGGAGCATTTCATTCGTAGACAAAGTTTTATCAAGGCTGCCTAGGATTCCGATATCAACAACACTTGCTTGATAAATACAATTATCTGTATGTGCTGCATGAGAGATTGAGCAAATAAAAAATAATAGGCAAAAAATATGCTTCATGTGAACTCCGTTGTTAACCCTACAATCATATAGATTGCTTCTTGTGCCCCTCTTGCATATTTCATTAAGAAAAATGGATCAATGCTAATGTAATTATTGCTACACCATTTTGTTCACTTAATTATTTTCTAATCTTACTATTTTCATTGAGCCTTGCAATCGATTATCCAATTCAAAAGTTCATTAGGAAAACATGAATTTATAGTCAGCTTGATACCATGCTTGAATAAAATGCTTACATTGGGCCCCTACAGACCATTTTTCACATATCCCGCTTTACACAGATCATTGTCTAAAATAGTTTGCATTCAATAACAAAACTAGGGTCGGTTTTAGAATTTCAATTTTAATTATTGATGGGGGTCATAATGAAATTTATTTTTTATTTTTAACAATTTAAGCTCTTCTTAGTTCAAACATAAAAACTATCAAAAAGGATCTGCATATGAATTATCTGCTGTTACTTATCAAATTTTTTCTAACGATTACAAACCTGGCCTTTGCCACTCCATCAAAGATAGAGATTAACTGGCAATATCAAACTGGTAATGAAATTAGCTTAGAGAGGCACTCTACTTTAGTTGAGCTTCCAGGGATTAAAGATTTAGAAGGGTCAAGTCCCTATATTTCAGACCTTGCTATCCATAAAACAATTCTAGCCCTATCTCTCGGCAGAGTTTTAGAAAAATCACTACAAGATTATGAAGGATGTAAGAATCGCAATTTAATGCCAAATAAGGGATCTGGACGTTTTCCTAGAGATATTGTTCATCCACCAAAAAAAGTTGATTGCCACAAGTTAAGGCTTGGAGTGGCAGAAAAGTTGATAGGAGATTTAAATTCAATCGAATTAAAGCTAAAAGAAAAAAGATTAGTTGCAGGAAACCTGGAAAAACTTTTTGAAACTGTAGATATTGGAAGAAAGTTAGCCGTGAATATGAAAAAGGCCAAAGCTCCAACACCTACTAGAAGGAGACCTCAAAGACCTAAGCCCAAACCTAATTGTGTTAAGGTCAAAAAAAATAATCCGCCTAGGCGACCTATTAGACCTGAGTGGGAGAGAACTCACCCTCCTGGCCGTGGAATTAAATCACGGTGTAGAATAAAACGTCCAACAAGGCCAAATCGCCCCTCATCTGGATCAACACGCCGTCCATCGAGACCTAACCGACCATCAAGGGGTTCAACAAGACCTAGCCGTCCATCAAATCGTTCAGCGAGACCTAGTCGTTCAGCAAGACCTAGCCGTCCATCAAGTCCATCTAGATCAGGAGGCTCCAGTAGACCGGCTGCACCTTCAGGTGGTTTAAGTGTAACAGCGGGAGGAGCTCAAGACATAGGCGCTCTAAAAAAATCTGTTTTAGAGGGACTTGTACCTAGAGCGGTAACTTTTTCAATGGAAGGCTTTCTCAGTGAGTTTGATCTCCCTTTAAATAATATGGGCTGTGATAAATTAATTTGTGTTCAGCCGGCCATATTGATTGACCAAAAGAAAGGAAAGCTCTTCGTTCAAGTTGGAATGAACTCAAGCGTAACTGAGAAAAACTTCAAAAGGAAAAATCTGAACCTTTCAGTTGTACTAGATGTAAGTGGCTCTATGGGAGCAAATGACGGTACGGCCAAAAGCCGAATCGAGTGGGCGAAAGATGCTCTACGAGAAACACTAGCAAAACTCAACCCATCTGATTATTTCTCAATTATTTTGTTTGATTCAACACATAGTGTACTATTAGACACAGTACTCGTTGAAAACAAGGACTCAATATTAAAATTGATTGATACTATATATCCTCGAGGCTCAACAAACCTAGAGTCGGGTCTTAGAAAAGGCTTTGAGCTTGTTGAATCGAGAATTGAGCCAGGATATGAAAACAGAGTCATCTTGATTTCTGATGCCGGACTCAACACAGGAGTCACAGACCCCAGGTCTCTTTTAAGACTTGTGACAGATTATTCGTCTATGGGGATTGGTCTTACCTCAATAGGCATTGGCGAAAATTTTAATCAAGAATTTATCCACAACATCACCATGTCTAGAGGGGGGAGCTACATTTTTGTTAACTCGGGAAAGGAAATGAATAATTACTTTGAAAATTTTGACTTTTTAGTTACACCAGTTGCCTATAATTTTAAAACTAGTCTAAATTTCTTAGGCAGTTCAGCGAAATTTGTAAAAGCATATGGTATCCCCCAAGCAAAGGGAGAGGGGTCATCACTAGCGATTTCAAATGTGGCAACATTGTTCTTTGTTGGTGAAGGTGGAGGCGCCATTATCTTAGAGTATGACATTTAGTAATCCAATACAAAAATGGTGCCATTTCCCCAGGCACCATTTTCACTTACATTTTGCCAAGCAAATTTCGGCAAAGGAAAATACTTTGGATTTTCTATCTTGGAAATACTTATTTTTCAAAACCTGGTGATCACTTCGTTTTGAAAGTGTCATATTGAATGATTCTATGAAACATTCAAGTTTAGATTCTTCAATTCCAAACAAGAAAGGTTCCCCGCTTTTTTCAACCGAAGATCTAATTGCAAAAGAGCCATTAATATCACCAGTTCCATCTACAAGATCTTTTGAAAAATAATCGAAAATGATTTCGCTATCAACACAGCTATTTTGTTTTACAAACTCGAAGATTTTTCTAACTTCTTCTTCGGGAAGATAATAAATAAGACCTTCAAGAATGAAGATATTTTTTTTATTTGAATCGAAACCTGCTTTAACAAGCTCATCAAGTGGCTTTTGGTATGATAAATCAATGGATACATAATTTACATTTTCTGGAATTTTTTTAAAATTACTAATTAATAATTCTTTTTTGCGTTTTTGTGTAGCGGGATGATCTAATTCAAAAACCTTCACACCCTCAAAGCATTCACTAAATCTCAGTACTCTTGAATCATGGCCCGCTCCCAACATGACCACTTGTTCTATATCTCTTTTTTTTAGAGACTCTACTAACCATTCATCCATTTGCCGATGCCTGCCGATAATATATCCACCCAATCCAGGCGCAAACATCTCCGTATTTTTTTTAAAAAAAATAAGAAGTTGATGGATCTTAGATTACAAATAGAGAGAAACATCTTTGATTTTTTTGATAGAAAGGTTTTTGCATAGGGATCATTGAAGGCATCAATATCATTTGAAAATTGAGTCTCAAATGCTCGTATTAAAGCCATTGATTCCGCTGTAGCGCTTGCTTGATGATCTTTCATAGTTAGAATTTTATATCATGTTAAAGAAAATTTAAAAAGGTTGGGTATTTACAGTTGCGAAACATTTTGGTTTGAAAAACATTTAGTCCATTCTAAATTTCGAAAAAGTTTCACCTTGAGTTATTTTAATTTTAGACATTTAATAAGAGTAGAGGCTTACGAGTAAAAAAAAACAAACATAGTCTGATATATCTGATTAACATTTCAATGATCGTAGTCATAGTTTCTGTGGGTATCGTTGGATTCCATGCTCTTAATAAAAGTAGCAATTACTATAGAAGAGTTGTTGAAGAAAGTATTCCAGTTATTCGAACCTTTCAAGATATTCGTTTCGGAGTGATTAGGCTAGTTGCCTCTACAAGCGAGTTCGGTTTTATTTCAGCTGAGGAAAATGAAGTAGCTTTGATAAAAACCGGCATTGAGGTAATCAGGAGAGGGTTGGAAAAACTTGATGCAACTGGGTTTACCATAATACCAAAAAATAAAATTCTTGCCGAAAACCTAACGACAATAATAGGTGAGTTAATAAATACCTGCTGGGAAATTGTTGATTTAAAAAGAAAAGGTTTTTCAGGGGAAGTGGTACTTGAAAAAAAAGAGGAGTTTGAAGTAATAGAGAAAAAAATAATAAGTATTATAGGAACCTTAATTGACGAGCATCAAAACAACCTCAATTTAAATCATTCACTAATTTTTGAGCAGGTTAGAGTAAGTGAGTATCTTATTGTGATATTTATTATCTTTGGAATATTTGTGGCGGTTTTTTTGGGTAAAAAAATTTTAAGCTTCATTAAAGAGCTTGAATTAATTCATGTTCAGCTAAGCTATACTTCTAAGTTGGCTTCTATGGGAGAGATGGTTGGGGGAATTGCACACGAAATAAATAATCCGCTAGCTATAATCAATATATCAGTGAAAAATATCTCAAAGTTGGCCAATGAAAATAAATTAAGTAAAGAAAATATTCTAGAGGGTGTTTCAAACATAGAGAAAACTATTATAAGAATTTCAAAGATCATTGATGGGTTAAAAACTATCTCGAGAGACACTGGTAAATTTGAAAAGACAGAAGTAAATCTTAAAGATATTTTGCAAGATATTATAAGTCTTTCATCTGAAAAATTTAGAATTAATGAAGTTTCCTATAGGCTTGATCTGGAAGATAAGAGCTTTGATAAAAAAATTCTGTGCGATAGGGTACAAATTTCTCAAGTCTTGATCAATCTGTTGAATAATTCCTATGATGCAATTGAAAATTTAGACGAAAGGTGGGTAGAGGTTAGAAGTCTTGAATCTCAAGGATTTGATATCATTAAGATTACTGACAGCGGTACTGGTATTCCTGAAAAGATTCAAAATAGCCTGTTTGAGCCCTTTTACACTTCAAAAGGAGTTGGGAAAGGTACTGGATTGGGTTTATCTATTTCAAAATCAATATTGGAGATGCACCATGGCTCTCTTGAAATTGATAATTCTTCTCAAAGTACGTGCTTTATAATTAAATTGCCCAAGGCAGTATGTTAATAAATTCATAGTTGCAGAAATAGAGAAAGCTTTGTTGTATTCAGTCCAACAGGGGGGGGCTGGCATATTAAGGCAAAAGAGTTGGGTTGATGACATGACTAGAATATTCGCCGTAAGCACTAATCATGCCTGGAACACGCTCTGGATAAACAGGACAACGATAGCGCCTCTTATCTCTTTTTTCGAGAATTCGGACTGACTTATCAATGCCCTCCTTCATACCTGACGAGCGGTATTCATTGCAATTCATTCCTTCATCCCATGAGGCGGAAACATAAGTGTCTAGATCAATACTTTTGCTAAGTTTCCAATTTCCTTTTGCGCAAGAAATATACTTTGAGCTTATTTTCTTTTTGGGTGAGCCTAGCAGGTCAAGCCAAAACCTGTAGCCATCATAGTTGGCCGCAAGATCAGCGTATGAGTAAACCCCTCCAAGAAGCTTTCCTTCGAAGGAGTACTCTAATAGCTCTCCCAAATCTAGCGCTTTAGAAAAAGTAAAGTCCCAGTAGTGAACCAGCAAGTAGTAATAATGGCCTTCATCGAAAAAATGGCCAAATTTATCTGCTCCAATCAGAAGTCCCTTGTGATGAATTGGTACTGTAAATCCGATTCCCAGCCATAAGCCCACTTGGATAGGAAAACTGTGAAGTAGTGGGACATTTTCATAAATAGAGTGATCGAAATCAATCTTTGATTTGGGTAAATCCTTCGAGCTAGTAATAAAAGACTCGATTTTTCCTAGGAAGGGACGTCTGAGCTGATCTCCTAGAAGCGAAGCCAAATTATCCCAGTCACATTCTAGTGAAATACCACGCTCACCATTGAGGCTATCAATGGCGTGCTTAATACGCCTGTTGACCTCAAAGTTAAGATCAGGAAGGGCACTTTCTATAGGCTGATACCTAGATGAATAACCATCCGTCTCTGCAGCAAATAGCAATTGTGATGAAAATAGAATGATTGTGATACTGAAAATGATCTTCACTTAAATAATATTAGCATACTTTGACAGCAAACAATAAATTTTAGAAAGCTTTGAGCTTAATGGCAGCATCACGATTTTTCGTGCGCTCTAAGTTGCCCTTGGTAATATCACTTTCATTAGCAATGAGGTTGTCATACCATTTAAGCGCATTGTACATTTAAAGGAATTACTTATTAAAGCACCAATAAATAAAAATTTAAAACCTAAAATTACAGTTTTATTTGCAGCGCTCTTGTTAGCGGCCTTCATTTTATTTGAAGATGATGAAGTTAAAGATCAGAGCAATCAAGACTCTTCTAAAAATCCGACAATAACCCCATTGGGAGAAATGGCAAAAAAGATTGTGAAAACAAAGAATATAAAAGTTAAAGATAAAAAACTAAATTCCATACCGACGCCCGAAGACTCAACTAATATTAATGTAGAAAATAGTATCGTTGATCATAAATTAATTATGGAATTAAAAAATAAGGGAAGCCTGGAAGGTGTGCTTCAAATTATTTCAATTTATTTAAAATGTGCAAAAGATGGAAATGCATTTTGTCTTGGTCAATACGAACACTTTGTTGCCAATTACCAGGCTCCGAGATGCAAAGAAGTCAGCCCCAACCTGGGATTTTTTATTGCTGATATTAAAGAAGGTCTTAATTTTATTGAAGAGCGTACTTTTGAAAATCGAAAATACTTTTTTGAATCAAAGCCCTTTATTTCTGGTGCCGATTTCATGGAGGTTTATCAGGTCCCAGACAAGGAAGATTTTATGAAAGTGGGAGTTCGCTTAACCTCCTCAGCTAAAGAAGATTTAAAGCTCGCTACATCTGAAAATATTTTAAAAAATGCCTGCCTAGTTAGTGAATCTCAAATTTTGAAATGCTTTTATATTAGCTCTCCCATAAATGTGGAAGCCTTTGAAGTAAGCGTCCCTGTCGATAAATCAAAAGTTGTCAAAAATTTGCTTCAATCATTTTGTACTGAAATTGAAGAACTCACCCTTCCGCCAGAGGTTCAACTGTAGATTTATGGGGCCAATGTTGGAGAAAACCTTGGCGAGGCAGTTAAAGAAAGTGATGGATAATTAGTTTAAAAATATCGCGTCATGCATAAAAGAAGACTTAAACCCTAAATTCAGCAAAAAAAATCAATTTAATCACACAAATGATCAAAAAAGAGGTTCCCACATGCTCTAAATTGTTATTCAAAGAGGTGTCTATGAAAGTGATGATTGATATTGTAACCCACATTGAAGACCACCTCAGTAGCGACCTGTCTGTTAGGGACGTTTCTGAGTACTCAGGTTATTCCACTCATCATTTTCAAAAAATGTTTGCGGCCGTTACAGGCCTTAGTCTTGGAAGTTACATTCGAAGGCGTAGACTTACCACGGCTGCAAATAAACTAAAGCACTCCTCTGAAAGAATAATAGAAGTTGCGCTAGGTTCTGGTTTTGAATCCCAAGAAGCATTTACTCGTGCGTTCAAAAAAATGTTTGGAGCCACTCCAAACAAGTATCGTAAGAGTAGCTCTGACTTTGGGCTTAGAAAACTTGAAGCGATTACAACTGATCTAATTGGCCATCTTAGGCGAGGAGTTATTGACATGAAACCAAAGTACCAAACAAGAGAAGATTTTTATGTAATTGGACCAGGTAAAGTATTTGAAAGAGCTAATACAGATGAAATCGGAAACCTTCTATGGCCTGAATTTTTAAATCGTTTCGATGAAATTCCCAATAAACTTGGGAAGATTGGTGATTCATTTATTACCTACGGAATATGCAAAGAAATCTGGAAAGAAAATCATATCCAAGATCACTTTAATTACTATGCTGGCGTAGAAGTTGAAAAAGAGACTACACCACCTCAAGGTATGGAATTAATTTATATTCCTAAGCAAAAATATGCCGTGTTTACTCACCATGGTGGTGTGAATGATTTGAATCTTACCAATCAATATATATGGGGATCTTGGCTACCTCAAAGTGGCCATAAACTGGCACCGGCTTCAGACCTAGAGGTTTATCCTGCAGAGTTTAAGCCTGAAAGTGATGAGTCCCAAATGGAGATTTGGATTCCTCTCCAGGAAAATCCTAAGACATTGTGATTATTCTAAAATAAGTTAGAATAGATTTATGAAGCAAGAAATTTATCTTGAAACCAATAGACTATATATTAGAAAAATTACTGAGCAAGATGATCAGTACTTTCTTCGGTGGTTAACTGACCCTGAAGTCACCACACACGTTGGTGGACCAAGACCCGAGAAATCAATCAAAGAAACCATCGATCGCGCTCTAAAGAATTGGGCCGAGCTGGGATTTGGTCCAGGAATGGTGATATCAAAAGATGAAGGCGAAGTCGTAGGTGTGTCTGGAATTTCAAAAGTAGATATTGAAGGAAATGATGAATTTGATTTAGGTTATTTAATAGATAAAAATCACTGGAACAAAGGATTTGCCTTTGAAATATCCAGTGGCATTGTTAATAAAGCAAGCAGTCATAACCTATCAGCACTGACAGCAATGATTCATCCAAAAAATACTATTTCCATTCGCATAGTAGACAAATTAGGATTTAACTTCGAAAAATCTGTTAACCAGATTGGTGGTAAGGGGGTCAGCGATCCAATTAATTTATATAAACATAAAATTAGCTCTTGAGTAATGCCAACTAGTGGCCCTACACCTGTTCTAGAAGAAGAATTCTAACTAATTTAGATATATCTGAAAGTTTTTGATCTTTGCAATTTAGCTTTTTCAATTTTACATCAATTGAACATATTTTCTCAGGTTCTAGTGGCGCGAAGTAGCTTTTTTTCTTCCACACAAATTGATAATAAATCAGATCTCTCTCCCTTTGTTCAGGAGAAGCAAGTCCACCAATTGAAAGTGTTTTTACATATTTATTAATCTGCTTGCATACTGAGTTACCAAAGACTTTTGGTTTCTTGCTCTTTGCTTTGCATATTGATGATGAAATAGAATATTGGTGATTCCACTTAATCCCTTTATCTGTATAACTTCTTAACTCTAAAGTTTCAGCTCGTAAATTAAACGAAAATGAAGCTAAGAAGAGCAAAATTGACCAGGAAACTGGCCTGATTCGAATAAACATTGAAGTACCTCTGTAAAGGGGTGATGAAGACCATCACCATCAGGATTTGCACAACTATGGGTGAAATGAAATGGTGTATTCCAGCTTTCGATAAAAATAGTATCGGCAAATGCCTCTCTCAATCTTTGTGATTTACAACCTGGTATCCAATACTCATATTTACCGTAATCATTCCAAAAGCTGAGATCACTATTTGTCACTTCTTTAATTAGACAAGTACTTAGAGCTGGGTTTGCAAAACGGTCATAACTAAATTCACCATGAGCAATATTGGAGCACTCATGAAGATTTGTTGATATTATTTCAGTCCTAAAAGTGGAATCATGATGAAGACCATTGAATTGACAAGCATGTCCAAACTCATGCCTGATAATTGACTCAAGCCCCTCTTTATTTTGATACTTTAAAATAGCATTCATAGATAAATTGATATCATTATCTAGAATTCTATAATAGGCAGCAAAACCTTGAGTCGCATCCACTGCGACATTAAGGCTTACTTCTCCAAGATCACTAATACAACTACTATTACATTCTTCATTCCCTGAAGAACCTGCTTTACAGCAACACCTTTTTTTCAAAACTTCATCACTTTTCAAAGATTCTAAAAAAGCTTCTGCATTAGTGAGTGCTTGCCACATATGTCTATCATCAGATGCTAGCTCCTCAATTTTATCTTCACTTTCTACAACGCAATGCTGGGCCCCTTCATCTAAGCTAGTAGGGACTTCATAGAGAGAAAGGCAGCGCTCCTTAACTTGTGCACAAAAATTTTCCTCAGTTAAAGGATTGCAATCAAAGGGTCTATAGTCTTGTCTTTTTGAATCATGAACATAACCAAATGGGTTTGGAATACTTTCCCTTGTTACTTCTCCATCAGCAGTACATTGTCCAATACCAAGATCTGATTCTACTTTTGATATAGCATAGCCTATGTCTTCAATAAGAAATTGGTCCATATATGATTGCATGGTCTCAGACAGTGAAACACGGCTGAATAAAAAAAGAGATAAAATGAAAACGACAGTTTTGCTCAAGTATTGTCCTCGCAACCAATTCCTTAATCAATAATATAGGACAAATGCTGTATAAATAAAGTCAGTATTTTTTTCTTAAAAGTAGGGATTTAATGAGCAATTCGCAGCATGCGCCCAGCGTTATTTCATAGTACCCCCAAGAAAAAACCTGAAAAATATTCAGGATACTGTAACAAAGCACATGCACTGTAATACGCTCTGGGACTATGAGATGGATCTTTTTAATTTTAGTACTATTTTATCAATCTAAAGCTTATGCATTAATTTGCGATAGTTCTCAAAATCCATTTTTTTATTACCAGCATAGTCAAAATGAGAGTGAGGGATGTGAGATTTTTGATGAACTCACTAGTGTTGCTCATTTTGTTGATTCGCTAATTCCTTTTGAAAGAAAAATTAGTGCCTATGTCGAAGATTCTTCTTTTATCCAAACTCGCTTTGATGAGGGAGGAGGAATTTTCCTACAAAAAAGATTTATCGTTGGTGGCCATGAACAATCCCTACAAATCAGTCGAGGCCTGTGGGCCCATGAGCTAGCTCACTGGGCATTTTTTGATCAACTGGCCAAATATCATCCTGATTTTTTAAAACTAAAAGATACTTCAACATCACTTAGAAGTGCAATCGATACTGTTCATATGCTTGTAGAGCAAGAAGCAGCAGATAGCGATTTTACAAATCCAGAGCTTCTCTATGAGAAAG
Source organism: Bacteriovoracaceae bacterium (assembly GCA_018649885.1). Taxonomy (GTDB): domain Bacteria; phylum Bdellovibrionota; class Bacteriovoracia; order Bacteriovoracales; family Bacteriovoracaceae; genus JABIHA01. Next base: position 85,201 of record JABIHA010000084.1, on the reverse strand, counting down.
CTAATAAACAATTTTATGATTTTCGTTTTAGACGATACAAGATAATTAAGCTCCTACTTCCCTTTGCGGAATTGCATGCAGATGTCATAGCAGCTCTTTATAGTGATGATTTAGATATAATAGAAAAAGTTTTCACTGCACCTGTAATAGATGCATTATCTATAAGTAAGGCCCGTGCCCGAAGTTTTTCGAGGAAAGTTGATAGTGATAATTGGGGAAATGAACCATACCAAGTGAAGGCCCACTCATATTTCACGCCGACACGTTCATTTCTTGGAAGTACATATCTTAAAGATTTAAAAAACGCAGAACAAAAAGCCTCATTCACAGAAAACCTAACACACTTATTCTGCCAATATATTGTACAATTATGGAATGATTCAAAAAATCTAGAAAATCCAAGTCAAGATAATAAGCAGTTTATTAAGTACCTTCAAAACCATCTTTAGATTTTATTTGAGATTTGTGCAAATATTTACCAGTGCTACCCGGCCCTGGTGTGCCAAAATGACACTATTTTCGGCCTTAATTGCAAGTGCCAGTTGTATTCCTGTCATGGCAAATATTGAAAGAGAAAGAATTGTTAGAGTTAAGATTTTCATAGTTAGGTCCTCCATAGACTCTGCACGAACTGTCACTAGTCTATAGAGCAAGTTTAAGGCCAACTCTCCACTACCTTGGGCTATAGATTTTACACTCTTATCTAGTAAACTTCGAAGGGGATTTCAAAGTTTAGAACTTTTCCATGTTCAATTTTCAGGTTGGTGAAAATCATTTTGTAGGCTCCTGGTAGCAACTGTTCGCGTCCGTAAGCTCGGATGTAATTATAAGAACTTGAGTTTGAAACATATATACTAAGATCAATGGAGTTACCATTTTGGTCGATTAACTGAATGGCATTTGCTGATTGTTGGCTTTGAGGATAAATCCAGGTATTTAAATATATCATAAAAGCACTCGCTTGATTTACAGTAATCTTTGAGTTTGGCATTGGCGTACTACTTTTAAAAAACCCTGCTGTTTTAAAATGAGATGTAATCGAATGAACTTGGCCAGCTCTGTCATAAAGACTTCCTACTGTTAGTTCATACTCTCGTTCAAACTCGAGGCCTAGCCTTGAAGTGATTTCGAGATAGCCTGGTCTTAATCTATAGTCAATTACAAGCTCCTCGCCCGATACTAAATCAATTAATTTAATCATTGGATCGTTATTTAAGGATATCCCAGTATTAAGGAAGATCTTCATAGTGCGTTGTGAAGCGAAGCTCTGTTCACCATTAGCAGGCATGACTCTATCTATGAGTCCTTTTGTTATAAACTCGATATCTTTATTTAGCTCAATCCCAGATTGATCTTTAATATTACGAATTTTTAGAATATGTCGACCATTAGAGATTAAGTCCGAATAATTTATGTAAGAAATATTTGGATTTGTTCTAGAGAATTCGAGCTCAAATTTTTGTGAGATTCCATGCTCTGGTGCCCAAGATGGATAGTAAATAAGACTGAAATTACTTTTAGTAACAGTAGCAAGGTCAGTATTTGAATGAAATTTCAAATCAACTCTTCCACGAAGATTTATTTCCCTAGGAAGCTCAAGATTACTTAATAGATGATGATTTTTTAAAAGGTTTCCTGTATTAAATCTGACTTCTCCTTTGAAGGGAAAGCCGTTAGCTAGTTTATGATCAATTACAACTTTATAATTTGTTTCATATGATAAATTGTAAGTAGGATCAAGAAATACCTTGTTAACGAGAGGATCGTATGTAATGGTAGTTGAAACAAGATCGCCATCAGCATTAGTTAATTTAAAACCTGCTGCCAAATTTTCTTCATTAATGGGGTAGTTTAATTGAACCCATACACTTTGATCAACGGGGAAGCTCTTTGTTTCGTAGCTTGGGTAAATTTGAGAAATAATGCCATCAAAACGAAAATCTTTCTGGTAACCACTTAGCTCTATTCCAAAAATATTTCTGAGTCCATCTATTTTAATAGATAAGTCTTTCTGATAAGGAAAATCGGGAAGAAAGGTGATATCAATTCTTCTACGACTATAAACATATTCATACTCAAAAGTAATGGTGTTTCCATCCTTGTCGATCATTGCAAGAGCACCTGCAATACTACTTTGATCTAAATCTCTTGAAAAAGTTAATGAAACCTTGCTGTATTTACTCATATATTTTTCACCATGACTAAATTCAGAATATAAAACTTTTAGAGGTTCAGTATTTTGAGATAGAGTGGAAAAATTAAGTGTTAACCCTTCTCCAATATTACCAGAGAAGTCACTGTAACCGGATTTTACGACCATCCGATAATCAGAATCTAAATCCAGCAATGAATGAGGTTGAAAAGTAATCGCTTTAGCTGAGTAATTAAAAGAGATCTTTCCTTCAACTCCTTCAAAACCATCTTCTACTATTTTTTCCAACACAACAATATTTTCAGGGAATAGATCTGGATTTACATATTCAGAAAAATTTACGGTAAGAAAACCAGAAACATAAAAATTTTCGCTTTGTCTGCCCTCTTGAGGATATGTCTGAGAAATTTCAGGTGCAACTTCATCAAGGCCTGATTGAACTGTATTAAATGTATGCGAAAGTTTTTCCTTAACTCCATTTGACTCTATATACAGGGTAATTTCATATTCAGAATCTGGTGAATAATTAGGGCTTGGAGAAAATGCGAAATAGCTTAAAAGAGGTTCAGATATATCATCTTGAGTAGTTACTCCTACTGGATACTCTATAGCGAAACCCTTTACCTTAACTTCATACTTTCTTACCCAAACTGCTCGATTGAAGCTAAAACTAAACTTTTGATCTAAATTAACTTGAGGAGTGTATTCTTTTGTAGGTGCGAAATGTCTTACTAGAGTTGAATTTTCAAAACTTAAAGGCACAAACTCACTATAATTCACCGATTCTATTTCATCATCAAAAATATAGACAGTATTGATTTCTGGGACAATTTCATTTTCTTCTGGAACCTCAATGCTTACCTCAGCACTCTGTACACCGCTCGCCGAACCAGTGGCCTGATTTTCTGAGTTACAACTTAGTAACAAACTTACAATTATAAATGATAGTGTGAGTTTTGCGATCATTTTACCTTCCTGGTCTCATGCACGCCTCTTCAATGAGGGTACCCTTAAGAATGCAAGGCCTATTCCATTTCTCGAATCCAAAATCAAGGGGATGGAGGCGAGAAAATGTACAATAATTGTACATAGAATAAAAGTTTTACATATTCGTTAAATCAAAATAATTTTCATTTAGTATGGGTAAAGAGATTGCCAACAAAGTCACTAGTAAGCTCAATTTGCTTCAGTCTTCTATTGAAGCATCTTTAATATTTTCTAAGACACCTACCATAACCTCGTCAGAGACTCTAGCATCAGTTACACGATGCTTACCGTAAAAAATACCTGTTCTAGATGGAAGTAAAAGATCTCCAAATAAATCGAATTTCTTTGGGTAGGTATTGTCTTGTGTATCGCCTTCTATCAAAGATTTAGTTACACAGCTGCGCAAGCCTGATATTTCGCCCTCACCATAGATGTGATGATACAAATTACAGGAGTATTGAAATCGCCCAAGGGAAAACTCAATTTTGTAAAGAACTGGATTATGATAAGTTCCCCATGTTAAAGCATTTTGAACCATCCAGTGAAACCCTTGAATCACTTCTCTGGGTAAGCCATAAACAAAGCTGGCGGCATAATTACCGAAAGCTCCGCTATAAGTAATATTGACTACGTTTACCGCTGGAAAGTTACGGTTGCCCTCTTCAATTTGTTGATAAAGCTCAAGATTACTCTCTTTAATTCTATAAATTAAATCAGCTTCGATTTTCTTTCCAATTAAACTATAATCAAATTCGCTAGCATCTTCAGCACTAGCGCTAACTGAAATCAGCAGAAATAGTATTGACAAGTATTTTGACACCTCATTCCCCCAAAATTAGATAAATTATTCTTCTTTAGCAACCACTACTTCACCTTCAACTGAGTGATCAAATGCCTCTATAGAAGCCTCACTATCATCAATTAATCCAGCTCTTAGATCGGCATAATCAGGCTTTTCTAATAAGCTTAGGCACTGGGCATCTGTATATGAATGGACACCACTTTTTATGAGGTGAGTGAAATATACTCTATTGAACTGGGCTTCATCTAGAGGATAGAGTATGGCTCCGTAGACTCCAACTGTGCCGCCAAAAAAGACATCGCCATTTCCGGTTGGTGGTTCAATCACTAGGCCTTTATCCATTAAGTATGTCTGCCTCTTTAATTTAGGATCTAGAAGGTCAACTGACTCACAGATTTTATATTGAGGTAGTTGAATTAGAGTATAACAGGCAGTGAATTCAGCCTTATCAACAGCGTTGGGGATTTCCATTTGTCTCATACGGCTATTTCCAACACTTCCATTATCGATATTTATATGAAATTCATCTCGCCCTAAGTCTCCGTCTTCGTCAAAAAAACCACCACTTTTATCACCGTAAGCTTCTGAGCTAAAATCCATGCCTCTTTTGATCTCATAGACCTGCTCATTAAGTTTCTCATTAGCTTCAAGTAATTCACTCGATTTTGTGCGAAGAGCCTCTTTTGTGGCATTGTCAGCCTCTGACCAAGCATCCCATTCAATATCTGAATTCTTATCGTATAAGAGCTCTAATTCGGCATCAATGGCCAACTTAGCATCATTGCCAACAATAATTTCTTCCATCAACTTATCAAGCCTTAACTTATCGGCTTTAAGAGCGGGGATTTTGGCCATCATGCCCTCGATTCTTGAGTCCATAAGTGCCTTGGAGTAAGGGGCCAATTCGCTGGCCACATGTCCAATAGTTTCTTTGTAATGTATTGTCTTTGGATCTTGTGTGACCATAGCAACACTTGCTTTACAAGAGTCCTTTAAAAATTCGTTTATACCAAGAATTGTTGCTTCAGGTTGTAGCGTATCTGGTAAGTCGGAAGCCATTAAGTTAGATGACAGTAAAGATAGTACCAAAAACGTTGCGAATACTCTCATATTCTCTCCTCCTAAATATATTTAATATCTAGCTATAAAATGCAATATAAGTGCCAAAGTCAGCAGAGTTGCCTTAGGTTGGGTGAGAAAAAAAGTATATTCTATAGTCGACTGTATGAAAAAAGAGACATCCTACAAATACTTTTCATTTAGTAGCTATTTTAGAATTATAGATGTTCGCCAAGAAGGATTTTTTTAGATTGGCAATTCATTGAAAGTCTACCCAACGTATCCCAATGCTCTCTATCCCAATCCTCTTTGTGCCCACTAAACCACTCTTTTGGAAAATAGTCAGACCTGGTTGGCGTGTGATCATACTGGTAGTCATTGAAGTCAATACCATAGCTCATCATAAGAGCTGCACCTTCTATTGGAGGTGTCCAGCTAACTCCCCCCAATGAAATTTGACATTTATCAGAATCAAATTCAATATCATCACCAAATAAATCGCGAGCATTTTGTTGTACCTCATCCATATTATCGTCATATTCCCTAAAGCCCGCTACCGCAAAGTCTTGGCATAAACGGGCCAAATCAGGATTTTTTTCTCCACTTCCGGTAAGTCCTTTTTTAATTTCATCAATATCATCAGGACTCCAATAGCAATACTCTTCGCTGTCACGCTGTGAGCTCGAGCACAATTGATCTCTATCTTTTAGTAATAAATCAAAACTCCCTTTGTCTTTAGTGAGCACTCCACATAATGGTTTAACATCTTCCCTTGTCACGACACTATCGCTTTTCACAGTTTCAGCTTCCTCTGCTTTTGGTGGGGGAGTGGGTACTGAATCTAAGATATGAGCATAAAAATAGCTACACTTTGGATTTTCCTGCCATAGCGAATAAATCCAGCTAGGTTCAGATTCACCTGTCGGCTCAGGCTTTTCAAATACCCAGAACTCATTCCACACCCTAACTACATCTTTACATACCTTGGATTTGGGAAGATCCATAGTCTCCAGGCATGTTCGATATGTTTCAGAAGATTTTTTATAAAGTACAGAGGCCCGTCTTAAATTTTTCTTTACGCAGGCCTCAATAGTTTTCCCTTTATTCACATTGCTTTTTCTACAATCTGGGAAATCAACAAATAATTTGCCTTCAAATACTCTTAGCTCAGGTTTAGTAATAGAATTTCGTACCAAAACCCTGCCAAATGGTAAGTCTTGAAAGCTATCCTGGAGAAGTATCGCTTTCATTATATAGAATTTCTTTACCCTTCTAAGGGCCAAGGCTTCATAATAACTTTTACAAACCTCATCTGAAGTAAAGACCTTTATTCTGCTACAATCAGGAATATTAATTTGTGTTATCTCACCCTTTTCAACATCAATATCTACAGAGATTTGATGAGTATTATTAGATATAACAACTTTTGAATAATCAAGTGAGGTTGGGATTTCAAAGCCGAGTTTCTTTTGGTCAATAAAATACGAGGGAGCTATTCGTAGGGCCTCAACCATCTCATTATCTTCCCGAGTGAATGTGACGGAACGATCAAATCTAGGGTCATCGCTAAAGCAGACGTATTCAATATCAGACGCACACTTTTCAGGGTCAAAATTATCTGTATACCCAGCTCTTAAAAGAGAGGGAATTAACCCAACAAGAATAATCAAAAATGTGTAGCACTTCACCCTACTTGTTCGGTAAATTCAGGCCATTAGTTGATTTCTAGAGTAAAACAGTCAAGATAGAGAAGTTAGCAGAAGTCATTGTCCTATATTTGTACTAAGATGATCCAAGTTTTCACAAATTTTGTACAAGGGACGAGCATATGTCAGAAATTCAGCCATTAATCGATCTTTCAAATAAGCTTCAAGAAAAATACTCGAACTACAGCAAGCTAAACTGGACCTCCTACACTGTGGGTTTTGATTTTGGTTTAGATGATGCCCACAAAGAAATGAAAGCAGTGTTAGAAGATCCAAAAAATTTCGATTTAATCCGCTCACACCGTGAAAAAGATTTAAGTGCTGAAGATGCCAGAAGAGTCGAAATTTTACATAAAGAGTTTGAGCCCTATCACCTTTCAAAAGAATTAAATGAAGTCGGGGACCGTATATTTGAAGTAAAAACAAAGCTATCAAACCTGCTTAATAATTTTAGAAATACAATCGATGGAAAGGAAGTTCAATCCACAGAGATCTCAAAAATTTTACGAACATCCGAAGATAGAGAACACAGAAAAAAAGCATATAAGGCCATGTCTCAAATTAATAAACCCTTAGTTGATGGTGGGTTTATTGAGCTTTTAAATTTGAGAAAAGAATATGCAAAAATTTATGGGGCCAAAAATTTTGTTGAATTGGAGCTAAAGAAAAATGAGCTTTCTCCCAAGATTTTTGAGGGCTGGAGAGAAACTACCACATCGAACCTAGCTGAAAGGACAAAAAAGAGAACTGGATTTGGACAAAAATATCTAGGGATTGAACAGCTCATGCCATGGGATGAAGCTCACCTTGGTACCAAGATAGCTCCTCTCAAGCAGAAAAAAGTAGGTATGATAAATTACTATGAACCTATGAAAGAGTTATTTTTAAAATTTGGATTTGATATTGGAAGTAAAAATATAACCTACGATGTTTTTCCCAGGAAAAATAAATCTGAATGGGGTTATCACTTCACCATTTCCCCTGGAAAAGATGCCAGAATACTGGCCAATATTGATGATCAATACTCTCATTTCTGGGTATTACTGCATGAGACTGGTCATGCAGCTCACTTTAGCCACACTGATCCGGACGATGTCATAATGAATATGGGAATCAGTGGGATTATTTCTGAAGGTATTGCCAATCTTTTTGGGTATTTGGGCAACGAAGAAATCTTCTACAGTAAATTCTTTCCAAATGAACTCGGCGAGGCAAAAACTCAATTTGAAAATGCAAAAGAGTGGAGCAAAATCAATGCGCTCAATAGTGTACAACCAATTTTATTCGACCAGAGCTTATATCTAGAAAATCTCCAAAGCCTTGATGACATCAATAATCTAAAATGGAAAATGATGAAAGATCTTGATGGAGTCGAGCGTTTTGATGGAGAACCCAACTGGGGATTTCTGATCCACCACACCACTCATCCCATTTATCTACAGAATTACTTCATGGGTGATGTAACATGTGAGATGTTAAAAAAATCCTATCTCAAACAAAGCTCAAGTAAAAAAATCACTGACAATCCTTTGGAGTTTGGATCATACCTACTTGAAAATGTGGTAAAACCATCGGGGCGATATAACTTTGAGCAGCTATTTAATAACCTCTCCGGAGACAATTTTAACCTAAACTATCTAATTAACTAACTCAGGAGAAGTGTAATGAGTGATGAAGGACTGTGCCTTAGATGTAACTATGCTTATGCAACAACAATTGATGACAATATGCCTGTGTGTGAGGCCTGCAAATCTAATTTTGGTAGTGAAGAAGCCAGAACCTGCCCTGTAGATCAGACTCTCATGAAAAAACTTATCGTGAAAAATGTAATGATTGATAAATGTCCAAAATGCAGTGGTATATGGCTTGATGGAGATGAAGTAAGCCTTTTGGGAAACCTCGCCAGCGGCAGTTTCAAGAGCTCTTGGGCCCAAAATGAATGTAAAGAAAGTAAAAGTAGCGGAAGCTTTTGGAAGGGCTTTATCTTAGGTGCTATCGTCACTGATGATTAAAAAATAGCACCTTTAGCTATTTGAAGTAATCTAAAATGCTGAAATTAACTTATCTGGTCCAAGGTCAATAAATTTGAGGGTTTTCCCCATCTCGCCAGCCTGGTCTCCCTTTGTCACAGTGTTACCATAGCCAAGCTTACCGTAAGATCCAGTTCCCCAGCACTTTACTCTTCCCGACTCAAATGTAGCACAGCTAAAGTAATATCCAAGACTAAGTGATGTCGCCTTCTCAGGACCAAGCTCTAGAAACGCAAGATTTTTTCCCATATGCCCTGCTGTGTTTCCCCTATTAGAAATATCTCCAAGCCCGAGTTGTCCATTTTGATTACTCCCCCAACACTTAACTCTTCCAGTAACAAATAGTGCACAGCTTTGATTACCGCCAATAGCAAGGGATCTAATTTTCTGAACTCCCAAGTCTGAAAATTTAAGACTCTTCCCCATTTGCCCTGGCGAGCCTCCTCTGTGACTTGTATCTCCAAGCCCGAGTTCACCTTTTTGATTAGCTCCCCAGCATTTAACCCTAAGGGATTCGAAAATTGCACATGCGTGGTACCAGCCAGTTTTTAAGGATATAACTTTTTCTGGGCCAAGATCTATATATAAAAGCTTTACTCCCATCTCACCTGGCCGACCTCCCCTATTCATTCTGTCCCCATACCCAAGTTGGCCATAGCCATTTTTCCCCCAACACTTAACTCGCATTGATCGAAAAGTAGCACAGCTATAGTAAGCACCTAGACTCATAGATTTAATTTTTTCTGGACCCAAATCTAAATATTTAAGATTAGCACCCATCTCTGATTTTCTATCTCCTCTATTATTTGTGTCCCCATACCCAAGTTGACCGTAAGAATTCTTACCCCAACATTTAGAGCGGCCAGAGCTAAGTAGGGCGCAATTAAATTCATACCCTCCAAAAATAGAAATAGCTTTTTCACCACCCAAATCAATAAATTTTAAAGATGCTCCCATTGATCCAGCTGCTCTACCTCTTTGTGAAGTATCCCCATATCCAAGCTGCCCATAACTATTTTGTCCCCAACACTTTACGCGTCCTGATTCAAATAGTGCGCAACTATGATCTCCTCCAAGAGCAAGAGAGATAACTTTTTCAGGTCCTAGATTCAAAAATTTAAGCGAAGACCCCATCTCTCCAGAAGAGTCTCCCCTATTATTATAATCGCCATATCCAAGTTGCCCATTATAATTTTTTCCCCAGCATTTAACACGACCAGATTGAAATAGTGCACATCGATGGTGGCCACCACTACTTCTACTAATCTCTTTATCCATATTGGGTAGATCGTCTTCTACTTTTAAACTCTTAACTGGAGTTGCAGTGAGAATCTCAAAAGAAATATCAATTTCTCTTTGGTAGTTGTGGCCAAAGCAAATGAGCTCTTTTCCCTTTTGATCATATGAACAGCCTGTATAGGGTCCTAACTCAAGGGTATTGGCCGAATTTAAATCGGGAATATCTGCTGGAAGGTTGTCTCCAAAACATATGAGTTTATTATCAGTAAAATTGACTTGATCAATGGCACAAATAAAGTGCTTGGCGCCTTTAATTAAAAGTGGCTGCTTGAGCATTGGTGGGTTAAAAGATTTTTTCCCCCAACAAATAACTTCATTTTGATAATCACTCTTTTTATTAAGAGCACAACTATAATTTTTCCCAACTATAATCTGTGCAGGAGCTGCCATATTGTAAGGAGGATCAGCTTTGGAATATTTATTGTTTCCAAAACAGTGAATCGTCTTTTTGTCTTTACTCTCACGATCAATTAAACAACCGTGATTTTCACCAAGGGCGAAATCCACAACCTTGGTGGTTATTGGAAGTTTTGCCCTTGCAAGAATACCAGTACCAAGACACTTAAACTCACTGGCGGTAGAATAGCACACTGTATTTTTTGAAGAATCCAGTTTCACAATCCCAGCGATATTTTCAGTAAGTGTGAGGCCAACTCCAGAGCATTTCAATTGGACCTTATTTGCCGCACATATGTGATCAATACTAGCGCTAATTTGAATATCTTTTTCTAATGCTAGAGGTGATTTAAGCCCACTTTGTTTGCCGTGGCATGTGAAACTTCGAACACCTTTATCCTCGGTGAGAAAACAGCTAGTTTTATTGAAAAGGCCAACCGACTCAAGGTTTGCAGCAAAGAGAAATGAATTTAAGGTTATTAAAAATAGAACTAAAATTGGGAGTAAGAACTTTTTGACGTTGCTCATTTTTTCGCATCCTTCCATAGTCATAATTCGTGTACTAAAAAATAACACTAAAGTTGTGAAATGTTGATAATTTGGGGAGAAACTGTTCTATCTTGAGCGTTAATTTAATTGATGTTTAACACAATTTTTTTTAACCACCCACTTTTTGACCTTGGGCCATTAATTAATTAATTAATTAATTCAAAAGTACCAACTTTAATCCCAGAGCTTGGTTTGCGAGATTTCTGAGAGCTTGTGCGGTCAAAAATATACAATTTGTAGCTTTGACCAATTTTCATTGTTTTTAGTTGTGATGGGGAAAGTTTTATGGAATTTCTTCCTCCATTTATATTTATAGCATGAAAGGCTGGAGGCATTTTTTCTTTTATAGAAAGCCTGAGTCCCCACATTGACAGTGCATTTGTTGGAGATTTAACAAGATCAAATGGAAAGCATTTAGCATGTACACTGACAGGATGGCTTACCTGATCCTTTAGATCAAAGCTTGAAATAGGAAATTCGTAACCAGAAAAATAATTTAGGACGTTTTCCACATTTTCATTCACTTTCTTGGTTACTTTCAAGGAGCAATCAAAAATAAAATATGAAAGATCACTTTTTACAAGGGGAAATAGATCAATATTGTAAACACCAGGACGATCTATAGCAAAGTGAGTTCCTTTACCGAGCTGAGTATATTTGAGTAGAATTTTTTTCACTTCTTTTGAGACAGGAACGATTTGATATTCAAGCCCTTCAAGGGTGGAGTTTGACTTAATATTTAAAGTCGGCGTGGCCTTTGAAGCGTAATTTTGCTGGAGACGAACCTTAATAGGAGTGACAACGATTTTAAATTTAACTTTTTTAGCAGTGCCTTTATAGTAAGACAGCCCAAGCTGATAGTGACCACTACCATAAGTATTTACAATAAAATGGCCATTTTTTGAAAGATTGAATTTTCTTTGAGATCCGACAAAGTGCTGATCAAAGAGCTCAAAGGCAATTAAATGAATAGGCCCAGAAATGGGGACAATTTTTATATCAAGTCCTTGTGTCTCACTATCAATACCAAGGTGAATTCTCTTTCCCTGTTCACTACCAAGCTCCATTTCAAAGCTTTGAGTCCTGATGACCCTGCTGCCTTTTATGAAAGTAACAGGAAGAATCTCTAGAACTTGATTTGTTTTTGAATCTACAATTTGAATCTCGTGAAAATGTTCCAGTGAGTCTGATTTAAAAATTTGATTAAGATCAATATCAAAGAAGATTTGAGATGTTGAAAGTGAAATCCAGTTTTTTGAAGTTCCACTGTAATCGGCGCTAGGGTATCTAATGATTGTAGTTCTGAGAAAATCATCTCTTTGTTTGGCAGTGGCCAATTTTGATATTTTAGCTGTGAGCTTTACTCGTACCGTGGAAGACTCAGTTAGTTCATCTTCATAAAAAACAAGCCCTTCTACTTTAGTATCATCAGGACCTGTGCTTCCATAAATTTCTGATTCAACATAGAGAGGACGCTTTGCTATCATCAGATCACGGTAAATACTAATGGCCTTAGAAATCTGGGGAAGTCCTCTTCCTTGAAAAACATAAGGAATATCTGGAAGTGCTTTCCCACTGAGCCTGACTGCATTAGCGACAGTGGTGGCATCGATTTTCAATTTGTGGTCCTTTAGGGCAGAGATAAAGGCAGCTGTAAAACCTGCAAGTGCCGGACTTGCTGAACTAGTTCCTGAAAATGCCCTCATACCTCTTGATGGAGGAGCATGGGCCAGGGATGCCAAGGGGGAAATGATACTTGGTCCTTGGCCTCCATTTGGTCCAGGTCCTCGACTCGAGTAATAAACAATCCTTCCTTCTTTGGGGAGACCTGTTACACCGTGGACATATTCATCTAACTCTTGCCCGACAAAGGCGCCTGTTACAAGAGCAGATCTTGGATAAATATTTCTTCTATTCAAGCTTCCAAGGCCTGGTCCATTATTGCCAGCTGAAAAGCAAATCACAAAATTGTATTTCTTAACAAGCTCCTCAAGGGCCTTTTTGAAAAATAATTGAGTTTTGGCCGAGTGAAAAAATAGTGAGTAGCTAATATTGACGACTTCAACTTTCTTTTTCCCCAACCAGCTAAGGCCTTTGAGAAAAGTGGATGCCATGTAAAAACTTTCAATATCATTGTTTGTTTTTTCGCTTAAATCGTAATCATAAACTTGGGCACCAGGGGCGACACCATTGAAGCGTCCGGCAATTTTATGTCCCGCCATGACACTGGCAACTCCCTCACCGTGACCATCAGATGGACCTTCACCTAAAGAGTAGCGGATCTCATTTTTTTTAAGATCAATATTCACCATTAGAGCAAGCGTTTTCTTTTTATCCCAAAATAGATATTTTCCAGACTTTGTAAAATCCTCTACACACTCGTTTGTATCAAGGAGGTGGTTCACATTGGTATCAAAGCATGCCATCACCTTCGACTTTGTTTTTACGACGGCTATCTCAATGGTATCTAAGGATCCATCACTATTAAGATCATATCCGCGGTTTTCTAGATCTGTTAAGTAAGGTCTTCTTTCACTAATTTCTGCTTGAAAAAATGTTGTGGCCTTATGAGCTAGTAGTACTGATTTAAGAAAGGCCATTTTAATTGTCTTTGGCCCAATTGCTTGAAGTTTAAGAACTGCGTAGCTAGACCTAGAGCTTCTACCCAAAAACTTTCTTTTTCCCTCAGATGTTGTTTGAAGGCCACTATGAGTTGGTGAGATACCATCATCAATAAGCCCAACAATAACGTTTCGACCATCATGGTTAGGTTTAGTTTTCCAGTAATCAATTAATCCAAAATCTTTTTTGGCCAAATAAAGAACTTCCCTATGCAATTGAGGAATGGCCCCTCTATCTTTTTGGTTTGATTGTACAATGTCCTCATCTTCAAAAGTGTCTAATTGACTCGGCAAAAGATCTTGAAACTCTCTAAGTTGTGATGGCGCTCCTGTAGCAACAAGGTATTTTTCTCCCGTAAGTGAAATATGGTACTTTCGTGCAAGAGCTTCAATAGTTTTAGAACCATTATTAAAATTTGAGGCATCAATGAATAGACTTTGAGTACTATTTTTGGATTTTTCCACAGTTTGATCTGCATTAGTCTGATCAATCTTCTGCCCACATGAGACAAGGGTGCTCAGTAAAACAATTAGTATTAACTCTGCTCTTATGTTCATCTAAACCTCCATAGAAAATCCCTAGAAATAAACCATTAAATAGAGGATGGTTCAACTGCGACGCGGCTAATCAATGCAATGTTACTTTGAAAAAGGTGAGATCTCAGTAAACTGAGACAATGACAAAAAAACTAAAAGATAGCTAGGCTTTTAAAAAATTAGCGGCCTGCATATTCTGCATAACCCTGCTTTTTAAGATCCTTTTTGGCTATAAAGCGCAATGCCGATGAGTTAATGCAATATCTAAGATTGGTAGGTTTTGGTCCGTCATTAAATATGTGACCTAAATGTGAGTTCCCATAACGTGAACGAACCTCCACTCTTTTCATACCAAATAAGTGATCTGCTTTTTCAACTACATGCTGAGGTTCAAGTGGTTTTGTAAACGAAGGCCATCCGGTGCCCGACTTAAATTTGTCTTTGGAGCTAAAAAGTGGTTCACCAGAAACAATATCCACATAGATCCCCTCTTTTTTATTATCCCAATAGCTATTTTTAAATGGTCTCTCTGTTGCATCATTTTGAGTGACATTAAATTGGAGTTTAGTAAGTCTTTCTTTAATTATTTTTTCACTTGGCCTTGCATATTTTTGTTTCACACTATTTAAAAAAATGCGGTTATCACTCCAATACTTTTCAATGAATTCATCCCGTCCAGATCTTGAACGATAATACTTGTACTTTAATGCTGTAAACGTAGATTTTTTGTAATAATCTTGGTGGCTTTCCTCGGCTGGAAAAAATTCATTAAAACTTCTAATTTTAGTTACTATAGGCTTATTAAAGATTTTCAAGGTTTTTAATTTACCAATTGATACCTCAGCTGCTTTTCTTTGCTCATCACTATGATAAAAAATAGCAGTGGTATATTGATGACCTCGGTCGACAAATTGCCCTCCACTATCTGTGGGATCAACATTTGTCCAAAAGGTCTCTAGTAGTTTCTGGTAAGAAATGACGCTAGAGTCGTAGGTAACTTGAACTGATTCAATGTGTTTGGTTTTTCCATAGGCCACGTCCTGATAGCTTGGATTTTTTTTTACGCCACCACTAAACCCAGAAATCACAGACTGGACTCCCGCTAATTTTTCAAAAGGCGGCTCCATACACCAAAAACAGCCCCCCGCAAAAGTGGCCTTTTTTATTGGGCCCATTGAAAGAGCACTAAAAGAGATAGTGAAAAATAAAAATATATATGCTGCTATCTTCAAAAGAATCTCCTTTACTGACTACTTCTATAAGTATATTCGTCTAAACTGATTCTTCCAGGAAAATCACAAACATTTACCATTAAAGGCTCTGGCCATCACGCCCTGTCTTTTGCCTCTATGCTTGCTAAAACAATATAATTATTGCCGTGTATAACTCAATTTTGCTAGATTCAATCATACTTAACCTCCATAGGATTTAAAATGAAAGAAGATTGGAAAAATGTGATGAATCTAGATCAGCTTGAGTACAAGCCTTGGTCTGAAGGCATGAGCTACAAAAGTGAATCTGCTGATATATCCTCAAAAATGGGAACAAAGAATCTTGGGTTTCATGCTGAAAAATTATCACCAAAGTTTTTCTCATGTCCTCTTCATTGCCACTTTGCCGAAGAAGAACTTTTTATTGTTCTCGATGGAAAAGCAATGCTTCGTCAAGGTGATAAGTACAAAGAAGTGAAAAAAGGCGACATCATTCATTTTAAAACAGGCCTAGAGTTTGCTCATCAATTTTACAATCACACTGATGAAGACTTTCATTTCATTGCCATTTCAAACAATGAAGACCTCGATATTTGTGAGTATCCTGATAGCAAGAAGATATTAACCTCAATTGCTAAACCTGAAGGCGGTCACAATTATTCTGTATACCAAAAAAATAAAGAAGCTGATTACTGGAAGGGTGAGGAAGACCCCAGACAGTACTGGCCCAAAGAATACCTATGAACAAGAAACCAATCATTCTAATCGGTCCTATGGCTACAGGAAAAAGCACTATAGCAAGTGAATTGGCCAAAGTGACAAATATACCAAGAGTTCCCATGGATCGCTTGCGTTGGTATTACTACTATAAAAAAGGCTTTAGCTTGGAAAAAGAGCAAATCCTAGATTCATTTTCCGAAATGCTAGAGTATTGGAAGCCTTTTGAAGTTGATGCCGTTGAAGGAATCATTGGTGAATTCCCTGAGTCTATTATCGATTTTGGCGCTGGACATTCTTATTTTACCGATCCCGATCAATTTAATTATGTAAGTGAATTACTGCGTGAGATTCCCAATGTCTTTCTCATTCTTCCCTGTGAAGATAAGAAGAGGTCATTAGAAATTTTCAATGAAAGACTTGAAAAGCGAAGAAAAGAAAAATTAGACGAAACCAATATCACTGCCAATAAAAATTTCATTGAGCATCCATCAAATTATCGACTTGCTAAACACATCATTTACACAGAAGGTAAGAGTATTCATCAAAGTTGTTTAGAAATTAGGGATCTATTAGTTTAAATAGTGAGAGTCCATGAAACAAAAAAATACAATACACTTTCAGAATTTTACCCATACTATTTAAGTCAGCATACAAACTCAATATGCCGCTCACTCCATTTTGTTGGAACTTTTCTAGTAATTATCAATGTGGCTTACTCTTGTTTTATAGGGAGCGGTACTCAACTTCTGTGGCACCCACCATTATTTTTTAATACGGAGTATTATTTCTGATGAAAATTTTCAACAGGTTTGAACTAATTCTCTGAAAGTGAATTGATAGAGTGTTCGCTCAAAGCCCCCCCCAATGGCGAAACACTGACATGTTTTGATCCAGCTACAAATCCACCCGCCCATCCATAAATCACCAATGGAAAAGCTACCATTCAGTTAAATTTTCATACCACCCGGAACTAAACGTTTGAAAATAGGTCACTACCGGCCAATTATAGCTTTACAGTAAAACTTCATTTTTATAGGAGAAAGTAATGAAAAGTGAATCAGTTTATGAAAACGATACATTCAAAGAGTTTTTAAGTGGCCTGGGCTGGATGCTGCTCATCGTACTGGGCTTCTGTGTGGTCGCAGTTCTAAAGCAGGGATCATTTTCCCAATCAACAACAATTTTAAAAATCTCTCTCAGCTATGGAATCTCAATTTTCTCCATGGTCTGGCTAGCCGCATTAACTATCTATGGATTGATAGAGTTGCGTGAAGAAAAAACTGGCAAGGCCATCAGTGTTAGCTTTTGGGGACAGTTTGTAATTAGCATGATTGGTCTGAGCCTGGGTGCAATTTTGGCCGAGCACATAAAGGCCCTTTTCTTAGGACGAGAAGCCGTTAGTTATAGCAGTACTCCATTTGTCATATTGATTGGAACTTTCATTAGTCTCATTTTTATTTTCTACGACAAAACTAAAAGCTCTGAAAGAGAGATTAAGGATCTGGCTGAAATTAATGAAGAACTCGTTAATAGTAAAAAGAGTGATTACTTAGAGAAAATTCCCGCTAAAATTGGTAACCAAACTAAAGTTCTCGATTTAGAGACCATCACCTACTTTATGAGTAGTGACCACTACACCATGGCCTATACTTCTGAGGGAGAATATATTGTGGAGTTCTCGCTAAAGAAACTTAGCACAAGCCTAGATCCCAAAAAATTCATTCAGATTCATCGCAACTGTATTGTACAGCTTGAACTCATTAACTCTATCGAGAGTGGAAGTAATTGGGTTGTTAAAACAAAATACGGAAATGAGCTAAACGTTTCGCGCAACAATCGAAAAAAACTGCGTAACGCCATAATGAGTTAAATGCTCATCCTGATTGACTATGAACAACTGAGAAGCTCCAAGAGACAAACACTTGGAGCTTAATTATGCCATCACCTTGTTTTCAAACCAACTGCAATAACTGGATCTGAATTTAGCCTTTTAGCAATAATCATGTCATAATTTTTCAAACAAATCGAATAGAGGATGGAAAATGAAGGCCATGTTGATTTGCGCTATTACTGCCTTTTTCCTTGGTGGATATGGTCATGCAAGGGCAAGCGTCATAGATGAAAGCAGTGATCATCTTTTAAATGAGGAAGCCTATGTTTTTTTCAGCCACAATAGCTCCCTTTGGGACCGAAAACTAACAACTAAACTTGCGTCTAGAAAACTCAAACAGTGGGCGAAAAGTATTGATCTCCCCATGATTCAAGCTGTTCACTCCTTTAAAAAAGACGGCACAAACCATGACTCATATTTTATTACCCAAAAAGATATTGCTACTGTTGTTAAAACTGTAGGCGGAGCACACGATTTAAAAACACCAAAATTACAAAGGATTTTTCTTTCAGGTGGCTACCTAGAATGGTGCCTATGTGAATCACTTAGAGATATCGCAAGAGGAAGTGATTTTTCTGCAGGTCCTGTAAATATTTACCTAGTCTTTGAAACAATTTACACCAATAGCTACAATATTTGGGTCCACAGGCCTTCATACCCGTCTAGCCGTACCATTGCCCTAACTGAGGCGGTAAAAAACCTTAATCATTCACAAGTTTCCTCAATGCTTAAATCAATTGTGTTTAATACAAAAGAGAATATATTCTGCGATATTCAATACACAAATAGAAAATACAAAAAAGAATCACTAAAATTATCAGAATTTGAAGTTGAGATTTTTAAAGATAGTAAGAGCATTGATATAATCGGATCTGGAAAAAAAGAAATAAAAGTTCACCTCATTTCAGTAAATGATTTAAACAAAGTGATTTAGATTAGACGCAGTATGAAAACACCATTAAACCTAGTAAATGCGTCCACTAATATCTAAAATATATTTTGATCTTGTACGTGAATATCAATAGTATTGATTATTATGTTGAAATTTATTATCACAGCACTATTGATTTTTTCTTGTTCATTAAAAAATGAATCTACCAAAGAGAAAGCACTAGTAACTTTTAAAATTGATCGGCAAAGCTCAAGACTTATGGAAAATGGTATTACTGAAATTGATTTTTTCTTGTTCATTAAAAAATGAATCTACCAAAGAGAAAGCACTAGTAACTTTTAAAATTGATCGGCAAAGCTCAAGACTTATGGAAAATGGTATTACTGAACCAACCATATCCGGAGATTTAAATTGCTTTATGGTGGCCATGGACTACCCAATAGAGAGCTCCGGAAATATTTGTTACGACTCTGGTAGTAGTTTCAAGCTGGAGGCTGACGATGTGGCCGGCACATTCTCTGCTAATTCTAATAATGAATTTACTGTTGATGCAGGTGAAAATATTGAATTTCACCTCATTGGCTGGAGTTCAGATATAGCTTGTCCTGCCTCATCTGCAGTTAATGGCAATGTAGATCTATCAAATGCTTATTATCTTGGGAGTACCTATGATTCTATCCTGGCAGGAGTCAATAATTCAGTTACATTAAATGGCACCTTCAATTTAGGTGACTCACTATCAAATTGCACTGGTTCCATTTTTAATTTAACAACCCCAGGTGATCCCTACAATACGGTCATAACAAATGACAACCCTGTGTCCTACTGGCGACTAGATGACTTAAGTGATGAGCAAGGTGCAAATGGTTTGTCCAATGGAAGTACAGTCTCTTTCTCAGGCTCGGCAGGGGTCTCTGGGGACCTATCTGGTTATGGTATTTTTGATGGAACTACCAATAATTTTTTAGAGGTGTCTTCACCCAGTGGCTCAATACAATTCACAGGTGCAGCTTTCTCAATAGAAGCCTGGGTATATATTACGAGCTTTGCTAGTAATAACTATATTGTTTCAATGGATAGTAGTAATAGTCATACTTATCGGCTCAAAGTTGATACTGGTGGTTACCCTATCTTTTATATGAATGACGTCTCAAATAGTTTAACTGCTACTGCAAGTTCTCCCATAAGCCTTAATACTTGGTACCACCTTGTAGGAACTCACCATGGAAGTGGAGTAACGGATATTTTCGTCAATGGAGGCTCTCCCGCAGGTAGCGCATCTGGAACAGAACCTACGCCTACATGGATTTCTCCGAATCTTCGAATTGGAGGAAATGCTGTTCCTATAGAATTTTCTGGTCGCATAGATGAAGTTGCTCTCTATTCATCTCCACTCGTCACTGTATCTGTTCAGGCTCATTATAATGCAGCATCTGCCCCGCTTCTATTTACCGACCCGATTAAGAGACGATACATACCCCGCAGACAAAGACACCAATGAAAAACTTTTGTCACAAGGTAGCTTGCTTGGCTATTTTTCCAATCATAGGAACAAAGCGCACTGGCATTAAATGATAGGGAACTAAACTTATTCCCTGCTTAATATACAAAGCCAGTTCTTGAGTCTCCTCGCCCACAGGAGCGATGAGTCTCCCACCTTGCTTTAATTGAATCACAAGAGGAATGGGTATTTCTTTCGGTGGAGCAGCTGTGAGAATAATGGCATCAAAAGGAGCCTCTTCAGGCCATCCAAGAGAGCCATCTCCCTGCCTTACAAATGCGTTTTTGATATCTTGTTTTTCTATGGCTTCTTCAGCTCTCTTTGCAAGTTCAGGTATAATTTCAATGGTGTAAACTTCTCTGCACAACTTTGATAGAACTGCAGCGTTGTATCCAGATCCTGTACCTATCTCAAGAATTCTCTCGTCCGAACTCAACTCCAGTGCCTCGGCCATAAAAGCAACTATGTAGGGTTGTGAAATAGTTTGATTGTAACCAATAGGAATGGGGCAATCATCATAGGCCCAAGCCTTGGCATCCTCTGGAACAAATTCATCTCGAGGCATATTGCGAAAAGTTTGGAGTACCCTCCCATCGCGAACTCCCCGATTTTCAATTTGTCTCTTGACCATTTCATTTCTTAATTGTTGGCTCGTCCTCATGTCCTTAATATGGTACTAATTTAATTGTTGTCAAGGTCAGTAAAAGGATAGTTTAGCTATGAAGATTTCCGTTATTTTAACAATAGTAAATATCCTCTCTGTCATAGGACTTCTTTGTTTTGAACGGAACAAAGTTTTCTGGGGCAAAGCCACCTGTAAAACAATTGCATCATTTGCATTTCTTTTTTTGGCACTATCACTGGGAGCCTGGGATAAAGGCTTTTATGGAAAAGGAATTGCTATCTCTATGGTCTTTTGTCTCTTTGGAGATCTATTTCTTCTCTCTCCCAAAGAAAAAATATTTAAAATGGGGATTGCTTCTTTCTTAATTGGTCATCTCTTTTACATGGTAGCCTTTATCCTCGGTCAAAAAGTATTTAGTGCTACCTGGATGCTTGTGGGCCTTGCCTTCATCACCGTACTAGGAAAATTAATTTGGACCCAACTTTCAAAAAGTATCTCAAGTGATTTTAAGATTCCTGTTATTGCCTACATAAGCGTGATCTCCTTGATGGTGATCTCAGCATTTTCTGTCGTAGGGGCTGGAGCACCAAAGGTAATTCTTATGGCTGCCCTTCTATTTTATTTCTCTGATATTGCAGTAGCGAGAAATCGCTTTGTAAAAGAAGAGTTTGTAAATCGACTGATCGGGCTTCCTTTATATTACGGAGCACAACTTGTCTTTGCTTGGTCGCTCTCGCTAAATCTATAGAAGTATTGATAGAGGCCCAAAAAGCATGGTCTAAGGCAGGTTTTTGCCCAAATTCATCGCGTTGCAAAAATTAAAAGTTAAGAAAACCCTATCTCAAAGTCACAAGAATTTGCTATATTGCGTGATCAAACAATAACTATTAACTTTTCAAGGTAGTGGTATGAATATGTCTTCTCTTAAATCAGTTTTTTTACTTCTAGTAATTGTTTTCTCTTCAACTCTATACGCGTTTCCACGTGATAAAGTTGCAAAAAAAGCAGGCAAGATAGATCCAAAACTATTACACAAAGGTGTTGTAGTTGAAACGATGAACTCTGGTGGTTACACCTATGTGCTTATTGATAATAAAAAGGAAAAACTGTGGACAGCTGCCACAAAGGTTTCACTACAAAAAGGTGATCAGGTAGAGTTTATTAAAGGAAACCCGATGGTGAATTTCACCAGTAAGACACTCGGTAGAACTTTTAAGAAAATCTATTTCACCAGTTTTATCCAACTGCAAAAAAAAGCTGGCGGAGTAAGCTCTAAAGTCAAAATGGGCAGTATTAAAAAGGCTCAATACTTAGTTTCTGAAATACACACAAAAAGAAAAAAACTAGTAAATAAAACAGTTCAGGTGAGAGGGAAAGTTGTTAAATTTTCTCCAAAAATCATGAAGCTCAATTGGGTTCATGTGCAAGATGGAAGTGGAAAAAATGGAAGCCACGACTTAACTGTGACTACAAATGATACGGTAAAAGTTGGTGATACAATCGTTGTTTCAGGAAAAGTCGTCATTGATAAAGACTTTGGCTACAACTATAAATACTCCACTCTTCTCCAAGAAGCTAAGCTTACTGTTGAATAAAAAACTATTTAAAAATTTGGATTTAAAAGCCAAGGGGCCGCGAGTTTTGAGCCAACGGCGTGTAAAATATGGCCTGCTTTACAATCACCTCCATCTTTCATTTCACTCAGTGCTAGCTCCATCCTCCGGTTAACTTCCTCGTCAATAACTTCAAGAGAGTCCATCAGCTGGGCATCCCTAATGTAAGACTATCGAGTTCTGTGCCCTGGGCAACCCAGCAAATGAGTAGGCCACTACAAAAAAGTAATTTAGTAAAATATTTCATAATCTCTATCCTCAAAACTTAATTAACAAATTAATGATCAAACGGCCTAAGAGTCTAAAAAATCTACATACTTAGCGTCCATAATGTGGATAATTCGTAGTTTTTTTGCATCGGGGCGAATGAGCTTTGAAACCTTGAATCAATCATAATATTGAAAAACCAGGGCTTTATTAGTATAAAGTAGTGTAATTACAGATCTATCGGCATAGCAGGAGAAGTAGTATGTCTATGAAAGATGCACTAAAAAAAGCTGGATACAATAGTACCAAAGCGCAAAATGAAAGAACGGTAAAGGCCACAAAACAAAAAAAGCAAAGTGAATCACACCAAGAAGATAGAAACTTCTGTGAGATATGCAATTGTTATCAACGAGATGTTGAGCGCTTTGTTCACAAAAATGCTCTCATTAGCGCCGAATGGATCTGCTCTAACTGTGCTGATAAATCAGAAATTCATGATGACTTTCGAACAACTCAGCAAAGTGAATTTTCTAAATCAAAAACATACCGAAGGCAGTACGGTCCCACTAAGAATTTTAATGCTAAGAATACACAATCAAAAAAGCACTCACCTTCACCATCGCCATCTAAAAAACCGCAAAAAAGTGGTAAGAAATTTAATTACGACGATGATGGCGAAAAAAACTTTAACCGCTAATTTAGAATTCGAAAGTCAGTGAAAGAGCAGTAAGTGACATGGCCACTACAGCTGCTAGTGCCGCTGGCTTGTGAATAGATCCAATTCCAGAAGCTGAATTTTTGCCTTTCTTATCAAATTGTCTTTGAGCAACAGCACCTGCAATTGGAAGAAGAACCATTGCTGGGATGTGAAACCATTTAGACCACCCGGCGACAGTATGAGATTTGGCCTCGTCATCATTAAAATATGAGTGAATGAAAGCACCGTAGCTTAAGCCTGCAAGAGAAGCTAGAGAAAGGTGTGTAGAGGTGGCCGTTTTCTCTTTTCCTGTAAGGGCCGTTGCTGCAATAAAAGTCATTGTAGTCCATGCGAGATTAGTTGTAGAAAATATTCCTGAGCTAGATCCACTTGAGGCTATATTTCTAGACTGCGCTGTGGTTGGATTTAGTTGAAGATTTTTAAATTCTAACTCGCTAGAAAAAACATTTCCTGAAAAACAAAAAACTAGCACTAATAAAAATCTCGTAAGTTCCATCTTTACTCCCATCTAATTTTTACAATATAAAAATGTAGCGTATATATAATTTAAGATCAATTTTTAAGCTAGAATATTAATCACCTATCTTTATATTTAATACATTTGAAGTTTCAGAATTAATTGTGGCGACTTTTATGAGTTTTCGATGAAGTTCTTTACCATTTTTCATGGAGATTAAATGAACAAGGTATTCCCCTGAGTCTAAATAGGTCCTGCCCAATAGGGCCTCATGAGGAAGAATCGACCATTGACGAGTATCTGCCTGCTCTACAGCTTGAGAAATGGTACTTGCTAAAGACAAAACAGCAAATCCTGCTGCGACTCCTCCTTTGGTATTAGTGGCCGCAACACCTGAAGCTGCTGCTGCAACTTGTTTCGTAACAAAGCGGGCGATTGTTTTGGCCTGGATTCCTGGTAGCTCCTCTGTAAATTCACGATACACAATGCTTGAAATAGGATTCATTGTGACAAGAGGAATCAACTCCTTTTTTTCACTACCTTTTTTTTGAATTTCAAGTGAAAAATCGTAGAGATGATTCTTGCGCGTAATTTTTGGCAATTTAATATTTGTGTAACTCATAGAAAGACCGGTAGTGACAGGTAGTGGTACATAGGTCACATTTTGAACTTTTGCTGGAACCATTCCGTATTGTAAAATCAAGGAGAAATTAGATCGATTCTTTTTACTCTTAAGCCTCTTAACTTGCTGATCCACATAAGATATCAATTGGTGATATCTGGAAGTGGGAGCGATATAGTTTTTTTTGAATTCGCTTTCTTTAAGATTATGAAGTGTATCAAAATCACTTATGTATTTTTTATTATTTAGATTAAAATAGTCGTACATAGCATAATTGCGGTTGAGTAATTTTTTAGCATCTAACAGTAAATTCTTAGCGATTGTACGATCAATATTTGTTCCAACCGATTCATGGATAATAGCACCCAATAATTTGTGAGACATATCATTTTTAAAAACAGGATCTCCTTTAAATTGGGAAAGAAAGTTTTTTATCAACGAATCCCACTCAAGAAGTATGGCTCTAGATTTCATTAAATAATTTTTACGATCAACATCAGAGAGCTCAGTTGCCACAAGTTTATCTTGCCAATCCTGTTCACTTTCATCTTTTTTATCGTTAACTGCTTGAGCGAGATAGTTTTTCTGAGTGGAAACGAGATAATAATTTAGTGCTAGATAAAATCGAATCTGTGATTGCACCATCATGCTGGGATAATAATTATCTGAAGTATCATCAACTATAACTGTTTTTATTTTTTTACTTATGCTAACTGTAAATAATTTATTCCCTAGCTCGCGGGCCTTCTCAAATGTTTGAGCTGAAAGATGATGATAGCCAGCAAAATGATCAACTAGTCCCGTCTCGATCAAACGTAGAAGTGCTGATTTTTTAGAGGAATGAAATTTCTCCCCATGGGCCATTTTACTAGCTGCTTTGTACTGCCCAGTTTTAACAAGTTGGCGAAACTTGGCAGTTTGCTTTCGTCCCACAGAAGAGCAAGAAACAACTTGAGTAATAAGTAAGACCCAAAGAAGCGGGAAAATCCATTTAACGCCCATATTCAAATTCCTTTTAATCAGATCAATTACAGTTACATAGATCCTATAAATTGTCGATTTTAACGGACAGACCTTGGAGCTTCCCCTGAGCTTGTTTTTGAAAAAAATACATGACTATAGCTGACTCAATTGATTTCTCGCCCAGTGCAAAACGAATCATCTACAAAGCTGTCTGTAAACTCTACCCAAAGTGAGATAAATCATTACAATTTGCGACATTGAGGAGCAATATCCTACCAAGTTTAAGATTTATAAAGAAGGGGAAGAAAGTGAATCTTCAACATCCACCCCAAGGTCAAGTAAATGAGCTTCAAGTTCTACTAAGTGACTTGATCGAATTAAGAAAGTACATCCAAAATTATGCAACTGAACACTCTCACCTTTTTTCGAGTCTGGGAGAAACAAAACAGCTAAGTGCTAAGAACTTTATTCATTATATGGCCTTAAGAGGAGTAGACCTTAGACATCTTCAACATAAGCTTCCCAAATACGGCCTCTCTTCACTGGGTCGATCTGAAGCGAGTGTGATGAATACACTTGAGCACGTAATTAAAAGAGTCTCACAAATGTATGGTCTGAGTGAGGAAGAACAAAATACGTTAGACAATGAAATTGATGGAAATCACTCTCTCAGCTTCGAAAAAGGCCAAGAAATTCTAACAGAAAATGCGAGTAAACTTTTGGGTGAAATTCCTAGCGACAGACATATTAGCATAATGGTGACTTGTCCTAAATCAAGTGAAGTTGATATCAATTGGTTTAGAAAGCAGTTGAAAGCGGGAATGAATATCCTTAGAGTCAACTGTGCATATGAAGGTCCCGAGCAGTGGAAAAGTATCATTGAGCAATTAAAAACTGCCTCAAGTATGGAAGGGCGTGAGTGCAAGGTAGGCATGGATCTCGCCGGCCCCAAAATTAGAACCGGCCAAATTGCCGAGGAAGATCAGGTCTTTAGACTCAAATCCAGAAAAGATATCTATGGAAAAATTTCTGAAGCGGGAAAATTTTCTATTCGACCACTCTCATTTAAAAACCGAGAAGCAAAGTCTATTGCTCCCTCAATTTTTTATGTTCAAGATGAGACATTTGAGAATTTCAAAAAAGGTGATCGAATTTACCTAAAAGACTGTAGGAAGAAAAAGAGAAAACTATGTGTTTGTGAAGTTCATCCTGGTGAAGTTGTAGTAGAAAGTAAAAAATCAATCTATCTCACTAGATCCTCAGATCTGTATCTAAAAAGCAGAGAAAAAGTCTTTCAATTCAAACTTGTATTCCCAACACACGATTTGGGCCATGTTGAGCTAAATGTCGGCGAAGACATATACTTTTGGGCCTGCGGTGAAAACTCAAATATCTTAGGTGCCAATGCAAGATTTTCTAAAAAAACAGGAAAGAAAATCACTCCAGCCCAAGTCACTTGCAATCTAAACGAAGAGTTGCGTTCACTAAAAATCGGAGACCGCATCCTATTCGATGATGGAAAAATTGCGGGACAAATAAAAGAAATCGATTTCCCACGCTTTACTCTAAATATTACTCGGGCCAAAATTGAGGGAAGTAAGCTCAAATCCTTCAAGGGTGTCAATTTTCCTGACTCTGAGCTTTTAATTAAGTGGCCTACACAAAAAGATCTAAAAGATTTAGAGTTTGCCGCAAAATATGCAGACTTAATCGGTTTATCATTTGTTAGGTGTCATGAAGATGTTGAAAGTTTCCTAAAGAAACTGGCACAGATTACTAGTAGAGATATTGGTATCTACCTCAAAATTGAGACAAACTCCGGTTTTAATAACCTAGGGCGTATTCTTCTATCATCTCTCAAACATCCGAATGTTGGTGTAATGATCGCCAGAGGAGACTTAGCGGTAGAGTGTGGTTTTGAAAGACTAGCTGAGCTTCAAGAAGAAATATTGTGGTTGTGTGAAGCTTGTCATATCCCAGTCATTTGGGCCACCCAAGTATTGGAAAATCTGGCCCGTACCGGTCTCCCATCTAGGGCCGAAATCACAGATGCTGCAATGTCTGTGAGGGCCGAATGTGTGATGCTAAATAAGGGACCATATATTGACTTGGCCGTTGAGACTCTAGGAAATATTCTAAGCAAGATGGAGTTTCATCAAGAGAAGAAACGCAGTCTTTATAGAAAACTTGATGTTTCGGATGGACTTGATAGCCAGACATTCACTTACCAATAAACTATACTGATCATGGGTGGCCTTATTTATGCCGGTGGATATATCTATCGAAAAGCAGTCAAAAATTAGTTTTTTGCACCATGCAAGAAATATATTCCGTAACCTGGAGTGGCTTTAATACTAGGGTAAATACCTAGATAATATTAAACTCAAAAGGGAATGTATGAAAATAACCTACCTTCTATTAGCTTTTCTCATACCATTTGATGCACTGGACCACAACGAAGAAAACTATGACGTCGAATTATTTTGCCAAGATATAAATGTAATCCTTCAGCGGGTAAACATAGCTTCCTTTAACATTGCAAATCACAAAACCACACGAACAGCGAAGGGTGGTCCTTTTAAAAGAGAACTCATCTCAAGTTGTAAAGATGGCCACTGTAAAATCGAAATTGATCAAACACCTCCCATGCTCCATTATATACCCGACCACCCCGATGCCAACAAAATGGGATACGTTGCCTTTCCCAATTTTTCAGTCCTTGAGGAAAAGGCGAAAATGATGAAAGCCCAGAATGCCTACAATTTAATCATCGCACATATGCCCGTGTTCACTAAAGACCTTGTTGTTGGTAACAAGCTAAATCATTGTTTTGAAAACTATCAATACTTCAAAGAACAATTTGATTTCAAAAGCTACTTGGGTAGATAAACACAATTTTGTCTTAGTTGGCCTATCTACTAAGAGCCTTAACACAATATTGAATAGACACTAACAAAAGCTTCATTCGAATGTAACTTCCTCCTAAATAAACTCTGACACAAGCTTTATTAACCAATTTCCCGACTCTGGACTACAATAGGCCTATAAAGTAAGGTATACATTGCTACTACATAGGAGTTGATTAAATGAAAATCACAACCATAAAATCTACAGTTATTGCTGGGCTCATTTTGACAATTAACATCTCAAGCTTTGCACGACTAGCGATTCAAAATAAGGGTTCAGACACTTTAGTTAATGTGGCCCAAGCTTGGGCAGAAGAATATAGCAAGAAGAACAAAAATGTGGCAGTAGCCGTATCTGGAGGTGGTTCGGGGACAGGGATTGCTGCAATGATAAACGGTACAGTTGATATTGCAAATGCTAGTAGGAAGATGAAAGCTAAGGAAATAAAACTAGCTAAATCGAAGGGCCAAAATCCAATTGAACATGTAGTTGGTTTTGATGCCCTTGCCGTTTACGTCCACAAGAGTAACCCTAAGAAAAATATCTCAATCCCAACTCTAGCAAGGATCTTTGGAAGAAAGGGAACTGTCAAAAAATGGAGTCAATTAGGTATTACTATTCCCGGCTGCCCAAGTGATAAAATTGTAGCCGTAAGTCGCCAAAATAACTCTGGAACATATGCCTACTTTAAAAAAATCATCCTTGGCAAAAAAGGAAAATATCGAATGGGTACACTAGATATGCACGGTTCAAAAGATGTAGTAGATCTTGTTGAAAAAACGCCTTGTGCAATTGGTTATAGCGGACTTGCCTATGCAACTGAGCACGTTGGCGTTGGATGCATCTCAAAGTCTGAGGATGGAAATTGCGTTATGCCATCAGTTAAAACAGCAATAAATAAAACATACCCAATCGCAAGACCACTTTTTATGTACACTAATGGAGAGCCAAAAGGTGAAATAAAGGTCTATTTAGACTGGATTAAATCTAATACTGGTCAGTGTATTATTCTTAAAAAGGGATATGCTCCCATTAAAAATGGAGTGTGCTCATAGTCAATAGGAAATGAGACCAATGTATAAGGAGTATGAGAGGTATGGGACATTATGAAAAACGTCTAGAAGCTGATTTAAAAAAGGTTAGTGATTCTGTTTTCCAAATTGGTGAACTAGTACTTAACTCCTATGAATGTGCAATTCAAGCACTTTTGGATGGAAATCACGACTTGTCTTATGAAACGATAATTGGTGATAGATTAGTTAATAGAGAGGTTAAAGAACTCGACAAGATCTGTTTGCAGTTTATAGCCACCCATCTCCCATCGGGGAAGCACCTTCGCTTTGTCTCATCAGCGATGCGAGCAGGTATTGAGCTTGAAAGAATTGGTGATTACGCTAGTACCATTTGTCGAGAGACGGTTCAACTATCGCGTGCTCCTCATAAAGGAGCTATATCTGATGAAATAAAAAGAATGGGGGTGCTTTCAAAAAAAGCCCTCAAAAATGCACTTATTGCATTTAAAGAAAAAGATGGAAAAAAAGCAGAAAAAACAATTGATACTTCCAAAAATGCATCCACTAATTTTGACACTTTCTTTGAAGATCTAATTGATAATGAAAATTGGGAAAAAAAGGATCAATTCACTTTCTTAATTATTTTCTATATGCTTCTGCGTGTTTCAGATCAAGCAAGAAATATATGTACAGAAACTGTTTTTTTCCTAACAGGTGAAGGAAAACCTGAAAAAATATATAAAATACTTTTTACTGATCAAAGTAATAGCTCCCTTAGCCAATTAACCATGGCCATTGCTCAAAAAAAATACAATGGATGTGGCCATTTTGAATCTGCAGGTAAAAATCCAGGTAAACATGTTGATCCAAATTTAATCAGCTTTTTAAATGATCGAGGAATAAAAAATGATAAATTAATTCCTAAAGGCTTTGATGGTATGGAAAGAGAGCTCGCCGATTTCTATATTATTGTAGGACTTGAAGGACCAGTTAAAGATACCGTTGGTTCAGTTCCCTTTCACACCATCCCGCTACAATGGAATGTAGGAGAAGCACCGATGGCTGACCTTAGTAGTGAAGATGCATGTCAAAAATATGAAAACCTTTACCGCTCAATTTCCCTTGAGCTTCAAGATCTTATGAACCGGCTATGTGGCCCTTCAGAAAATTGCTGTGGAGAAAGCTAAATATGGAAGATCTGAATTCCATTTCTCTTAACTCTCAAAATGAAAAGAATATTGGGAGTGATCAACTTGATCAGCGAAACCTTGATTGGTACATAGATAAAGCTGTATCAATGATTGTCTTTATCGCCGGAATTTCTGCAATCATTTTCATTGTTGGGATTTTTTTATTCATCGCAAAAGAAGGTCTCTCTTTTATTATTAAAGATATGGATTTCACAGAGTTTTTCACATCTCCATACTGGGAACCCTCTGATGAAGATGCACCTGAATATGGAATCCTAGCACTTATACTTGGTACCGCAAGTGTCACAGGCTTAGCAATGCTAATAGCGATCCCCTTCTCACTTGGAACCGCAATCTATATTAGTGAATTTGCCACCGGAAGAACTAAAGAATTCCTAAAAATATTAGTAGAGTTACTCGCAGCCATACCATCCGTAGTTTGGGGATTTATAGGTCTTACCATTATGAACCCTATTATTATTAAATTATTCAATGTTCCCGTTGGATTAAATATTCTCAACGCAGGCGTTATACTTGGACTAATGGCTGCTCCAATTATGACTTCCATTGCAGAGGATACACTAAAAGCCGTCCCCGATCACTACCGTGAAGCCGCTGAAGCCCTGGGGGCCACAAAGTGGCAAATGATCTATAAAGTGGTTCTTCCTGCTGCAAAAAATGGATTACTAGGTGCTGTTTTATTAGGAGTTGGCCGCGGATTTGGTGAAACTATGGCGGTATTAATGGCCACAGGTCATTCTATTAATATTCCTACCAGTATCTTTGATTCGGTACGCGCTCTTACTGCGACTATAGCTGCAGAGCTTGGAGAGACAGCTCAGGGTTCTGAACACTATGGCGCTCTATTCACCATTGGAATCTTTTTATTTTTAATAACTTTCATCATCAATCTCAGCGCTGATTTAATTATTCGCGGAGTGAGGAAAAAATAATGGAAGGATTCGGCATTAGCAAAACGAATATTCAAAGCAAGAGGGTTGAAAAACTTTTTCGAATTATTTTTCTGGGCATGACACTAATACTTATTCTTCCAGTTTTGGTGATACTGGGAACACTAATTGTAAAAGGTGGTTCGGTCCTTTCACTTGATTTTTTTCTTGAGAATCCTACTAATGGGATGACAGCTGGAGGAATTTTCCCAGCGCTTCTTGGCACAATATGGTTGGTTTCTGTAGCTCTTTTAATTTCTGTACCCATAGGAGTAGCAGCAGCCATTTATTTAAACGAATATGCGGGAGATAATATTCTCACACGAATCATAAACCTCGCTATAATTAATCTTGCAGGTGTCCCCTCAATTGTTCATGCGCTATTTGGAGTGGGTGCATTTGTAATGTTTTTCAAATTTGGGACCTCAATACTTGCTGCCAGTTTCACCCTGGCCATTATGACAATGCCAGTGGTCATTGTCGCCACCAAAGAATCTCTTCAAGCAGTCCCCATCGCCTTTAGGGAGGCATGTTGGAATATGGGAGCAACAAGATGGCAAACTATTAAAAAAGTTGTTTTACCAAACTCTCTTTCAGGAATATTAACTGGGATTATTTTAGAAGTTTCAAGAACCGCTGGAGAAACGGCTCCCATTATGTTCACTGGTGCAGTTTTCTTCTCTCCCTTTCTTCCAGAAGGAGTTTTTGACCAAACCATGGCCATGTCACTTCACTTATTTGTGGTAGCTACCCAAGTTCCGGGTGTTCCCGAAAATCTACCTTATGGTGTAGCACTTACTCTTATAGGAATGGTTCTTATTATGAATAGCGTTTCAATCGCCTTTAGATTCTACCTTCGCGGGAAAAAGAAATGGTAAATGAAAATGGTATTAAACTAAAAGTTAGAAATCTAGAAATCTCATATGGAGATACAGTTGCACTTAGTGGAGTCAATCTAGATATTCATGAGCATGAAATTTTTGGTATTATTGGCCCAGCCAATTCGGGAAAAACCTCGCTTCTTAAGGCCATTAATAGAATGGATCAATTTACCAAAGGCATGCACTATTCAGGAGATATTCATTTCAGTGGAAGAGATGTAAGACATTTAAAAAATATCTATGCCTTGAGGTCAAGAATTGGTGTGGTTTTTCCACTCCCAGTAGGATTGCCGATGTCAATATATGATAATGTTGCGCTCTCCCCAAGGCTTAGAGGAATCAAAAATAAAAAAGAACTCGATGAAATAGTAGAACGATGTTTAACAAGGGCAGCACTACTTGATGAAGTTAAAGATCGCTTGCATACTTTAGGAAGTCTTCTCTCAGGTGGACAACAACAAAGGTTAACCATTGCTAGAGCTCTCTCACAGGAGCCGGAACTCTTAATTTTAGATGAATTTTCCATAGCTGTTGATCCTGTAACAACCATGAGAATTGAAGATATTCTAAAAGATCTTAAAAAAGATATGACCATAATTTTAGTAACCAACTTAGTACAACAGGCAAGAAGACTTGCTAAGCGAGTAGCATTTTTTCTAAACGGAGAATGTGTCGAAATCGGTAATACAGAAGATCTATTTACAGGAAAAACAATGGATCAAAGAACTACAGACTATATCCAAGGTAAATTTGGATAGTAGTTTTTTTGCAAAAAGGATAGGCGAAAAATGAACGCCAGTACTGATAATTTCACTACAGCACCAGAAAATGCTCCTGCCATTGAGACGCAAAATTTAAGCTTATGGTACGGAAATTTCCAAGCACTTGAAAATATAGATCTAAAAATAAAAAAAGGAATGATCACTTCCCTTATTGGTCCTTCTGGTTGTGGTAAGTCTACCCTTTTAAGATGTGTAAATCGTATTAATGAGAGGTTCGACTATGTTCGTATAAACGGTAAAATTCATGTAGAAGGCCAAAATATCTATGCACCAGAAGTAGAATTAATCCAGGTAAGAAAGCGAATAGGAATGGTATTCCAAAGACCAAACCCACTTCCCATTTCAATTCGAGAAAATATTCTCTTTGGGCACCAAATTCACCACAAAAATCAAAAATCCTCCAAAGAAGAAAAAGATGCGATAGTGGAAGACGCCCTCAAACATGTCCTTCTTTGGGATAAGGTGAAAGATCGCCTTCACCGAGACGCCATCTCCTTGTCCCTTGAAGAACAGCAAAAGCTATGTATCGCAAGGCTTCTTCCTGTCAAGCCCAGTGTGCTTTTAATGGATGAACCTTGCTCGGCGCTTGATCCCAAGGGCACTGAAGCAGTTGAAGAATTAATCTGGGAGCTGAGAGGCAAATTTACTATTTTAATTGTTACTCACAATATGGCCCAAGCCAGACGTGCTAGTGAAGAAAGTATTTTTATGCTTATGGGTAAAGTTGTAGAACATACAGAAACTGGACAAATGTTTGTGACACCAAGGCACAAAGAAACTGCTGATTATATTGAAGGACGCTACGGCTAGCCAAACGCCGCACATCCCTACCAAATTGGGAGCACCTCTGATAAATTCTGACTTAATCAGGCACAAATTTTAAGAGGATTTCATGCTCACAAAAGCTCATACATTTCTTGATAAAATCTTCCATACCTTAAAATCTAACTCAATCAATATAGAAAATTTGGAAATTGACCATATTTGCTACAGAACCTCGTCAGCTGAAAACTATCTGCAAATTAAATCTGTCTTTGCTGAGCTTGGAGAATGTTTAATTGAAAGTGAGGTGGGCGGAAGACCCATTGCCACCTACAAATTAAATGAGCCTATCTCTTACAAGGGAAGAAATATAGCCCTTGTTGAAGTACCTGCTCCCAAAAATGGAAAAGTTACACCTGAGGGTTATGAGCATATTGAAGTAGTCATTGATACAAGCTTTGAGGAGATAATGAAAAAATACCCCCACAGTAATTTCGATCAAAAGGGATTATCAAAAAAAATCAACCCAGAGCTTGTCATAAAGTTTTCAGACTGTGCAATAAAATTTCATCACCAATCTCTTGAGAAAGTTATTGAAATGGAAAAAAAAGCACTAGTTTAGTACCAAAGCTACGAACACTCCATGGTTTTAGGAAGCTTTAATATATTGTAATTACCTTCATGGTTTTTTAAGAGAACCCAAACTTTTTCTATGGGGAGAAAAATTCTTTTTCCTGAATCACATGGTTTTTCGTGGTCAAATAATTTTTCTATTTCTACCCAAATTTTCCCCAAACTCACCTTATGATCAATTAAAGTGTATGAATATTTTCTTAAATCACCTTTTAATTTAAATTCTATGGGGTTCAATCCTGGCTCCGCAAAAAGGTGTTTATTCCAGTGACTAGAAAAACCATTGGCCTTTTCAAGTAAATGATTCTGGGCCTGCTCATCCGCAAAGGCGGGGTTTAAAAACCACAACATCCCTAGTAATTTGATCCAATAAATCATAAGCCGATTATACACACAATCCCCTATTCTTGCCTGCCAATTCATGTTAAAAATGGATAAGTCGTTTAAAGAAGGATTTTAAAATGAGTGAAAAAATACAACTATATTCGTTAGCTACTCCCAATGGTCAAAAAGTATCAATAGCCCTTGAAGAAATGGGCCTAGAGTACACTCCCCACACAATCAATATATTAACTGGTGACCAGTTCACTGAAGAGTTTATCAAACTTAACCCAAACTCAAA
The DNA here is from genome assembly GCA_018649885.1 of Bacteriovoracaceae bacterium. GTDB lineage: Bacteria > Bdellovibrionota > Bacteriovoracia > Bacteriovoracales > Bacteriovoracaceae > JABIHA01. Next base: position 49,903 of record JABIHA010000084.1, on the reverse strand, counting down.
AATTCCCACAATTTCTGATCCAGCCGGACCAGATGGAAAACCAATTGCTGTGATGGAATCTGGTGCCATATTATTGTACTTAGCAGAAAAAACGGGACAATTTCTCTCAACTGATGCACGCACTCGCATGGAAACCCTTCAATGGTTATTTTTTCAAATGGGTGGAGCAGGTCCAATGTTTGGACAATTTGGTCACTTCTATAAATTTGCAGCTGAAAAATGTGATCACCCTTACCCTGTTGAAAGATATAAGAATGAAACAAGAAGACTTCTTAAAGTTATAGATACGAGATTAAAGGGAAGAGAGTTTATAGCGGGAGAGAGCTACTCGATCGCAGACATGGCGATCGCTCCTTGGGTTAGATGCCTTGACACTGGCTATGGTGCCTATGAGTTTCTAAATGTTGCAGAATTTAATGAAGTCAATAGATGGACTAAATCAATATTTTCTAGACCCAAAACAATTACAGGATTAGATGTCTGCTCTTTAAACCAAAGTTAAAAAAAGTAATAAAAATGAAAAAGTTTATCATTTTCTTCACGCTTGTTATTTCATTCTTCTTTGTTTTGTGGATTTACTTGTCTAAAAATGAAATTCAAAAAGGCAAAAAAAATGAGAGTTCCAACATAAATTCTCAACCTCCAAAAATAATTAAAAAAAATGATACAATCCCTGCAACTAGCAAGCCTAAAGAAAAACAAATAGTAAAAAAAGCGATGGTTGAAGTACCGCCACAAAAAATCAGTAATAGTTTTAAACAGTCTATTGAGACTCATAATCTGATAGTTAAAAAGTGCAACGCTTTCATTAAAAAATTTCGTGAAAAACACGTTGCCGAATACTTTGATGACATTGACCTTACTGCTCTTCCAAAGTCCGAGATAAAAGAAATCCTCCAAAACTTCTCACAAAACTGTTCAATTAAAGCTTTTGATATTGAAACTATTGACCAATTTTTCTTAAATGAGGAAAACTACCTTTACGCTATTAAAAACTATTCCCGTCCAGCTACCTTTGATTTCCATTCATTTTTTAAAGTCATGTTAAAGGCCCGCCCTGGTGGTGATTTTAAAAAAGATATCTTCAGTGAGCTTAAAAGCCTCATTGGAAATTCAGTATCACTAATCGAGCTAGCACTTTACACAAAAAACCTAATTCTCTACTTAAAGCACAATGACCCTCAAGACCCACGAATCTATCCTGTGGAGTCAGTTTTTAAAGAGCTTGAACATGATGTTTCCAACAGGACTTTTTCAAATATTCAAAAAAAAGACGATGAGGTACTAGAGATGGCCGAGACCTATAAAAGAGAAGTTCACCACGTCTACAGAATGAAGGCCATCATATTAGGTCTACTCTAAAACTGGTACCTATTTCTAGAAGAGGTACCAGTTTCCAGTTTTTATCTTAGCGCCACAATTTCAAACTCATCATTGATTTCATGAAAATTGAATGAGATTTCTTGAATAATTCGAACTGTGTCCTTAGGAGGAATAGGAAATCTTTGCTTGTAAATATAGCCAGCGATACACCTTCCTAGTGGAACAATGCTCCCTCTTTCGTGATCATTTTTCTCAAAATGGATGTGTTTAACCTCTCCTTCACTTCCTATTTTAATATAGGCCATAAGCTTTGCTGTTAATCCTAAATTATCAGCTTCAACTTCTCTGAGGTAACATCCTCTAAATCGGTCCTTCATCTGTGCTAAAACAGCTGAGGCGTTAGCTAGGAAATTTCCTTTTGCATGGTTTTTTCCAACTTTCTCATTTTTTGCCAAAAGACTATTGCAAAATTCGGTTTCAGAGTTTTCAAAACAACTTTGTACTTTATTTAAGCCATCAACTTTGGTTCTGTAGCCATGATTGACGTTGAAAAATGATTTTCTCTTAACCGTAAGGTCATCGATTACATCATTTAGCTCAACCACAACTTTTTCAGTATCTTCTGTATCTTTAAGCATTAATTTATTTCTATCAAGTTCTTTAAGATACCACTGCTTTTCAGTATTTTTTTCTTTTTTGGTTTTACTTAGACCTTCAACATCAATTGGTTTGCTATCGTAGCTGATGCTGTCTTCTGCAAAAGAAAGCGTTGAAGTTAATAGTAGTATAACAAATAATATCAAAGTTAAGTTTTTCATGAGTTTCTAATCCCTCGTTGAATACGCAATACTTGCTCTTTTTCAAGTTGCTTTTTCTTTTGGTTTAATTCTTCTAGTAATTTATGGAGTTCTTTTTTTGAGTCGTCACTCGTAAATAAGTACTCATCTCGAAGATGTGAATTAATCTCATCTTCAATTTCTTTTATTTTTTGAACTTCTCCCACATGAGTCGACTTTGGATTGTAGTTTCCAATCAATACTCTAATCCCATTAGAAATAGATCCGTCTCCAATCTCTGTCATGAACTCTTTGTGTTCTTTAGTAACTCTTGCCGATATTCTTTCCACGGTATTTACTCCACTAGCTCAAGCCTAGGTTTTTCTCTTTTTTTAAGGCCTAGTATTTTTTCTCTTAGCACTCTTAAGATATTTTCTTCTAATAATTTATTGATTACGTGGTCATGGTTGTAGGGATCTTTGATCCAGCTTCTCAGGCTGTACAAAACTTTGAGAATTAAAACGAGCAAAATGAGAATGCAAAAAAGAGATAGCATTAAAACAATGATTCCTGGATTTGAATCAGTGGTAATGCTAATGGCATCCATTGTGCCTTGTTTAAAAATTGAGTTCATACTTTCCTCTCAAATTTATAAAGTGAAAGAGAAATAGCACCGCCATGTCCGACAAGCAAGACTTTTGTATGACAAGTAGGACATTAGCGCTAAGTGGCTGATAGAGGACGAGGAGGCTTTGCGTTATTTATTTAAGATCTTGATGGTGTCCCTTACAAACAACTCACTACTTTCTAATTTATGAAGTTGCTTCAGGATTAATTTCTTAATTTTCGCCGATTGTGGAAACTCTTTTTCTGTCCAAAACCTTTTAGATTTCTGGAAAAAACCTGTTTCATTTAAAAAGGAAACTCCAAAATAGTAAGCCTCTGCGGGTGAGTCCTCTGATGGAGTAAGTGGGAATGATCCATCTGAACGCAAAGAGCTCGCAAGACACCAATTTAGCATCTTATTAATCTCAGAAGATATAAGCTTTCTCTTATTTACATCAAGAGTAGGCCAACCATAGGAGAACAATCTAACTGCATCATAATTATGATGATTCATATAAGTGCCCTCTTCTATTAATCCGAGGGGGTAGGGATCGTCTCTAATTTGGTATGTATTCCAAGCAATTCTACCTAGCCTAGGAACTTTGCCCTTTAGGTAGCTGACAATATGAAATGTGATACTTAAATCACCAAGTTTCTCTAGTTTATCTCCACTTTTAATCCAAGCTCCCCAAAACCCAGTCTCCTCATCTTGCCAACTAGGGTTAATGAAATCTAACAGAGTTTTTTTCAATTTAGGGTGATAAGAATAATTTGAAGGCCTTGATCTGGTGATTAGTCTCAAAAGTGCAGAGACAACGAGATTTAACTCTTTTCGATGAAAGACTCCATCTTTTCTAATATCTGAAATCAAAATTCTATTAAGTTCAGCCTTTAAAAGAGCTGGGCCATTTATCTTATCTAATAATTTCACTGCGTACTTTGGCAGTTTCTTTTGGTGATGAAGATCTCCAATGTGATTGCTTGTAACATCGAGCTTTAAAAACCAAAGCTCATAGCACCTGCCCCAACTACCATCAACAGGGCTTTGCTCATCTTTAAAAGAGTCTTTCTCCTGACCAGCAAGTAGTTTTTCAATTCGATTTAGCCGTTTTTGGGCCTCACCTAGAAGAGCTGTATAGCTAATAAACCATTTAGCTTCATTATAGACTTGTTTAACACAAATCGTGGCCTCACCTTTTTTCTCTTTTTTCTGAATTGCTTTGAGATATTTTTTTAAAGATTTCTTCAGCTTTTTTCGATTCTTATTATATCCAGGAGAGAAGCGTTCAAACTCTCCCCTAATATCTACCTCAGCATTACAAACTGAAGAAAGACAAAAAATGAATAGCAATAGGCGAAAACGATTATTCAAAAAGACCCATTATTAAAGACGAGGCATCCTCATAATTAAGACCTCCAATTAGACCCATGACAATTCTGCCAGCAAGAGTGCTTCTTTCACTTGGAAGCGAGATCCCTATTTTAAAATTCGCATAAGCTCCTTCATCCATAAAAGTTCTCAAATTATTATCTGCATTAAATATCAATGAAATTGCACAAGTGGAATTCTGGTCATTCTCAAAAATCAAGGCATTCTGAGTTATGTCTCCATCAATAGACTCAAAATCAATATCAAGGTTTTTAAGCCAATTAATCTGACTTTGACCACTTTTACAAACCTCATATTGTTCATCACCATCAATAAACGCAAGATTTGTAAACTCTTTGCCTTCATCAGGTGCGAGGTCAACTTTTTCCGACTCAGTAAGTGTTCTCAGAGAAATTTCCTCTATATAAACTTCCTTTACCCCCGTTAAAATTGTTTCATCTACTTTCTCAGATAATTCGTCAATATCCTTTACAATCATTTGCCCTTCGACAACAATTTTTCCATTTATAAGTGCATCTTCAAAACTTCCCTCAATATCACCTAAGTCAATTTGATTGACGATATCTAGTGTATCAACCTTACTAATACTAATCAGAGATTCTTCAGTGAGCTCACTTTCAATTTCAGAAATTATCTGGTTTTCAATAGCGATGGCAATCAACTCTCTAAGCTCTGCTTGTCCTTGTTCATTTAAATTTTCTACTCCCAACAAATCAATTAGAGATTGATATGAAGCGATTTGGCTATTGCTAAGTATTTCATCAATACCTATATCATTCTTGTTGGGGATCACAATAAAAGGAGTTGAAATTGTGATATTAAACCCACCTTGCAAAATATTCCAATCACTTGGTTTACAACTTATAAGTGTCAGAAAAAATACTATAAATATACTGTGCCTTAGAAGTGTTCTCATTTTCTAGACCTCCTCTTTGCCTTTCTTTCTTCTCTTCTAGCTTTTTTGTGCTTTCTTCCACCAAAGGAAAATCTAAAGCCTATTTCAGCTGTAGGGAGCCTTAAGCTATGTAGTTCAATAACCTGTGATCCCTCAACCACCTGATGAGTATTTAACATATCAGTTAGCCCTATTTTAAGATAAATACCATTTCCCATTATACCTTTGTACTCGAGTCCTAAACCATAGTTTAAATTCCAACTTACAAAATTAGGGTTTACCATTAGGTCATCAAATACAGTGAGATCATCTTCACTCAAATCATTTATAAGAAGTCCTGTTGGAGCTGTCCTTGAAAGACCTACATGACCTGTAATATCAATCGGTGTTTTTATACCAAAAGTTCCCAAGATATTTACTTGAATTTGGGCGCCCACAGTATAAGTAAATCCAGTAGTGGTACCTCTTATTGAAAATGTTATGGGAGTCCCAATCAAAATTTTGGGGGTCAAATGAAGTTCAAGTCCTATGCCTGTTAATCCTATAGGTATCCCAAACCCAACAGTTGTTCTTCTTTTTTGGTGTTGCCACTCAGAAAAACTAACAGCTTTCTTGGGTTCTTCTACTGGTTCAGTACTCGACTCAATGGTAGTGACAGGTGTATCATTTTGTATTTCAACTTCCTCGGCAGGGGCTCCAATATGGAATTCAATTTCTAAATCACCGCCACCTTCACTTTCCAAAGCGCGCTTTACTTCTTCTGTATCCATTAGCGCGGGAAGAATTTGAGCCTCTATTACTTCTTCAATAGTGGTTTCAATAGGTGCAACAACAGCTGGTGGTTCAACTTCATTTGCAACTGGCTCAGCTACTTCTTCGGTAATGGTCCCGACAGACCCTTCTGCAGCTATCTCAACTTGATCGTCAGCAAGCAAAAACTGACAATTAAGTAGTAATGCTAAAATTATTAGCACCTGATTGATTTTTTTAAAAAATATCTTGTTCATTTCATACTCCATAGATTTTATTATAGAGGAGTCCTGATATTCATGAGATAGCGAGTGTAAAATCGAAGGTGGTGACTATTATTTAGACACTTAAAAATACATTGGTTTTCAATGAGTTAGAGGCACAATCCATGTGCCCTTCTCATTTTTTATAGAGTAAAAGAAAAATCGTCTACGATAACACCAGGAGTTTTCATTCCTCCAATGGACCTATGACCATATGTACTTGTATTTGGTGCGATCTCAGAAAAATCAGTGACTCTCTTAAGACCATCTCCAAAAAAGTGATACATATTTTCATCAAATCTCATATCTTGAATGGGAGAAATAATCTCGCCATCTTCTACCCAAAAGCAGGCAAAACGAGTCATTCCTGTTATTCGGCCGTGTCTGATATCACTCCAGTTGAGGTAGTGAAGATTAGAAAGATAAAGGCCTGTGCCAATTTCTTTTAAGATATCTTCTCTTTTAAGATCCCCTGTGGACATGTTTGGAGATCTCATACTTTCTTGTTGATTAGCAAAGTTTGATTCCACACCATATTCTTTACTGGCCTTAGAGCTTACGAGATAATTTTCAAGCACACCCTGGTCAATTAAAGCAAGTCTTTCGGGAGCCTGCTCTCCTAGATTATTAAAACGCGCGGTCATACCCAGTGAAAAATCTTCTGATAGAGAAAACTTCTCAGATAGCTTCAGATTTTCATCAGACATTTTTTTGAATGCAGATCTTCCCTGCTTGAAGCAGCTGTAGCTTAGGCCTTGCCAGTTGATGATTCCTACAATTTCACTTACAGCACCAGGGGATAGGTAAACCCGGTACTTTCCTCTTGGTACAATTTTTTTCTCTCGGTCCATTAATTCAAGCTGAGCCAGTTGTCCGGAAATATTTTGCTGATATTCTTCATCAGACCAGTTTGTTGTAGCATACATTCCTTTAACAGCTCTTTGCTTGGCCGTATAAAGAGAATAATCCATAGAACAAGATTCAGTGCTAAACCAATGTTTCTGCCCTTTGGAATTGGTATTTGCTCTAACAACCCAGCCCGAGGTGTAAATGCCGGCCAAATCGTAACTACTTGCAGGAGTTAAAACTTTCTCCATAGATGATTCGTGACTTGGTAGGGTAGCCGTATGGTTTTCAGAACTTGTGCCATTATTAATAGTATCCGGACAGAAGGGATCATCCATTAAATTTGGTGCAAGAGCTTGGCATTCTTTAAGTGCCACTGTGGCAGCTGCAAGATCAACCTCTCTATCGCCTGTATACCCAACATTGTACTCAATTTTCTTTTTTCCACGAACAAAGCTTAAACCAAGCTCACCTTCTACCACTGAAGTGGTTTGTCTTACCTTTGCCTGATTAAATCTTGCAAAAAAAGTATCTTCCAAATGAAGTGAAAGGGTTAGATCTTCCCCTTCAGATAGACTTGAATACAAATCATCCGAGAATTTATAGAAATTTTCTTCATGCTTTTTCATAGTAGTCATTTTTATTGTCCTCCGAAAATTTCAATGTTTTCAAATAAGCATGTTGGGCAAGCGTGTCCAACTCTTATTACTTGGTTGGGTTCTGCTTTACCGCAATAAGGGGAACCCCAAATTTCAAAAGTTGATTTGTCGCCAACCATTTTTAAATTATTCCAAAATGGAGTGGTGACACCTCTGTAGTTTGGATTTTTAAGTGTCTTGGTAATTTTTCCATTTTCAATCATTTGGGCGTATTCACAGCCAAACTGAAATTTATTTCTATAATCATCAATGGACCAAGATCTATTGGTGTTCATAAAAACACCTTTTTCTACACCACTAATCATTTCCTCTAAGCTACTTGTGCCAGCCTCAATATTGAGATTGGCCATTCTATCAGTTGGAGGACGATTCCAATGGGAAGCCCTGAAATTTGAAACTCCTGGAATATCAGATCGTTTTTGAGACTCAAGAGCTCCAAGACCTCTTACAAGAAGACCGTCTTTAATTAAAAATTCTTTTTCAGCCTTAGCGCCACCATCATCAAAATTATAGCAAGCCATCTCACTTTTTAGTGTGGGATCAAAAGTAACATTTAAAAGCTTGCTACCATATTGAAGTGTTCCGAAATCTTCTGGGTTAATAAAACTCCATCCAGCATAATTTCTCTCATCACCTAAAATTCGGTCTAGTTCGAGAGGGTGACCAATCGATTCATGAATTTGCAAATATAATTGATTGGGTGCCATCAAAAGATCCATTGTCCCACTTGGACAATTTTCTGCTGACAACAATTCGTAGGCCTCTTCTCCCACCCTTGTGCAATCTGTGTAGAATTCATTTTCATTTAAAAGCTCAAGACCCATTTGTTTAGAGATGAAACCATTTGAGCGCGTTTGTGTCTCCCCGTCTTTTGAAGCAGTAGCAAGAGACTCAAGACAAATTTGAGATAAGCTCTGCTCAATTTCGGCTCCATTTGAGCTGACGTAGACCATATCAATATCATAATTCATGGCCATGGCATTTGTAGAAATTATCGACGAGTTAGACTTTAACTTTTCTGTCCCTTTGATCAGAACTTCAGTTAGCTTAGCCAAGTCTGCATCTGCAAATGGCTTTTCCACAGGCGTTCTATAACTGCCTTTATTTGGAGGTCTAACAGATTGATCAAAAGTAAAAACACCTCTTTTTGATGCTGCAAATGCCTGTTCTCTCGCTCTTTTGGCAGCTGCGTGCAAACTGGTGGTAGATAAATCAGGGGTGGCGGCGTATCCAATTTGGCCATTAATCATCACTTCGACCATAACGCCAGCATCATTCCACATAGTGGTATTATCAAGTCTGGCATCACGGGCCATGAAATAGTGGCCTTTTTCCCTTACATGCCTAAGAGCAACCCAGTCACCCTCGCCTTTTATAGTACTTAAAGCTTTTAATAACTCTTGTTTCATATCTTTACCTTGGTTATATTCTTTAAAAAAATGACACTTGTGGACAGACACCCCAATTCATCATTAAAATCCAGGAAAGCGTCAAATAAAGGATTTGTTAAGTGAGCATATTTGTCAGAAATCTTGTTATTTTTTTAATTCTACTTTTGCCCATTCACTCTTTTTCAGCGGAGATTATCGCAAGCTTTAAGGTTCCAGTAAACAATAAAGTCATTGATAAAATTGCGGAAGAATTTGAAATAGTCGACCGCAGTGACGGCTTCTACACTGTTTATGTTCTTCAACAAAAAATTAACAAATTTAAGTCTTTAGCTCCCGGTGCAGTGATTTTGGAACAAGACATAAATGCCAAACTACATTCCCCGTCGCAGCTACTGAGGAGTGGCTACCACAGCTATCAGCAAATAAAGGATATGACCTATGATCTTGAAAAGTCCTATCCCGGTCTCGCCAAGGTTATTAAATACGGAAAATCAAACAAAGGCAGGGAGCTTCTAGCACTTAAAATTTCCGACAATGTTGCTACTGATGAGGCTGAGCCAAAAGTTCTCCTTACAGCTGCGACCCATGGAGATGAGCTCATTACCGTTGAAGTCTTGATGGAGCTCACCAAGCAAATACTCGCAGGCTACAAAAGTGATTTAAAGTTTACTGATATGGTGAACACTAAAGAGCTGTATATTATTTTTAATATCAACCCTGACGGATTTGCTAGGCGCTCAAGGTATGCCAGTGGCATAGACCCTAATAGGCAGTACCCATGGCCTGGAAAGTCTGGTCATGTCTCTACTCTTTCATGTGTTACATCAATTATTAAATTTTACGAAAAAATTAAATTTAGTGGATCAATTGATTTTCATGCTCATGGAAAACTAATTATGTATCCCTGGGCCTATACTAGAGGAAAAGTTGAATCTCACGACAGTGTAGAGTTTCAAAACCTGACAAAAGATATGGCGAAATCTAACGGATATCGTTACGGTCAAATCTCAAAAATTATTTATGTGGCCAAGGGCTCTAGTGCTGATTACTACTACTGGAAAACTAAATCATTGGCACTTGGAATTGAGCTTACTACCAGCAAGTATCCATCAAAGTCACGTATACCTAGCATTGTTAAAGAAACTTCTGAAATGACTTGGAAGTTTATCAAACATTTCTAAATTTAAAGATCGATAAATAAACCGAGGTGATCACTTGATTGTAGCCCTTTGATGGGTTTTGCTAATACTAATTTAGCGTGATCTGGAAAGTCTTTCTTTGCTTTAAAAAAATTCTTAGACAGCCATACCCCGTCTATCGCCTTTCGAGGATTAGAGCTTGGATAGCTTTTTCCTGGAAAGTACTCCTGGTATCCATGGGCATAGAACTTTTTCTGCTCATAGTCCTTTGGAGAGGAGTTAAAATCACCCATAAAAAGATGTTTTGTTCCCTTAAAGCTGCCAACTAAAAACTTAATTTGCTGAACTCGATAACGATGGTAATCAGCTTTATGCTCTAGATGAATATTGATATAGAAGGTTCCATTAATTTTCATTGCGAGAAAAGATCTTCTAAGGGGTGAGTATGGAAGACTTCCCATTACAGTTTTCTCAACTGGCTTTGTAGTGGCCATTAAAATATATTCGTCGTATTTCCCCCACGATTTGTGAGTGAAGACTTTTTCAATTTCCCAGTGCTTCTTTGTTTTTTTTCTCAAGTAGTCTGCAATGAATACAGACATATCATTGTCATCATCTACGCACACTTCTTGAAAATTTAATATTTCGGAATCGAGTTCAATTGCCTTGTCTAAAATATTGCCAAGCCTCGTTTCCCAGCTATCAAATAAACAGTGCAAGTTCATTGAGAAAATACCCATAGCTTTAGAGCTGGAAGGCAGCACGGCGAAAATGAAGATGAAAATGGAGAAATAAATACAATTTTTCATAGCTAAAAATCTATTCACCTATAGATGCTTTGTCTAGCATCCACAGCAGCTAGCGATACATTTGCCTTTCGGTTATATAGCGGTAAGTCGCAGGGTCAAGGAATCGCTTTGCCAGCTGACTTCCCTCTTTAATCCATGCCCTAATTTTTGATGAACTTGTAGCATGTGGAACTAAATCATCTATATAAAAAATGGCCTGTCTTAAATTTTCAGGAATAAAAAAGCTTCTTGAAGCCTGATCTCTTGGCAGTACTAAATATTTACTATAGCCCTCTGGATTTACTTGCCGTAGACCCATTAGCTTTCCCATGGCATCAGAGCCTTGAATTTGAAATATATTATTAGTTCCATAGAGCTGACCAATTCGTCTCAAAAGAGATTCATTCCCCATCTCTGTTACCAATTTACTATTGTCTCCTATGTAGAGATTTAGCCGCTCACTAGGACCAATGAGATCTCCCAGCATTTCAAGTCTCGTCCCTATATTTGTTATATTGGGTTTATGAAGTGGCATTCTATTGGGAATAAAAACCACACGGTCTAGTCCAAACTTTTCCATCGCAGCTGAAGCTGTTTCCATATGCCCAAGATGTGGTGGATCAAAAGAGCCAAAGAAGACGCCAATTTTCGGCCTTACCCTTCCAAGTGTATTTCGTAAAAGACCAGCAACTGTAGTTCTGGCACCCATGGCAAAGTTTGAAAGCTCACCTGAAACTGAAAGTGTCGCAAAGTCCGCGCCTTGTGCCCTTGTGTAGCCTAAGAGAGTATTTAAATCTACTCCATGTGCTGGCACCCAATGCTTCCAAACATCGTCTTCAGTAGTTTTACCATTTACTAAAATAGTTAAATTTTCTTCTAAAATATCGGAAACTCTACTCTTCCCGGCCTTTAAATAGGCCACTAGCCTATGGTGGCCATTCCATCCATCAACGAATTTAATATTGCCACTTTCATCAGTGATGATATTCAAAATTAATTTGTCTTCGCTAAAGCTGGCCCGTGCAGTTCCAGCAATATAATCGGAAAGTCCCAGCACCTTTTCAGGACTTCTAAGCATGGAATGTCCAGGTGCTGCCATTATCCTTTCTATGGGGAAATTTTTTATGGCATTAAACCGGCTGGCTGAATTTGACTCTACTAGAATCCGAGCTAGATTTTGCTCAGCTAACGTTCTCCTAGCAATGTCATGAACATCAATAACTGAAGAGCAAAGCGAGTCGTCTTTCATTAGGTGTGAGGCGAGGTTGCCATCTGCATAGCCTCTAGCACTTGAGATAAGTGAAGCTCTACCGGCAGATGGCCGAGCCGCTGAAGTCACTCTAGCCCCATTTCCCAACACCTCTGTGGCCAGCGGACTTCTGCAGAAATGATTAGCACCATAGGCGCTATTTATAACAATGAGCGTTAATAAAAGAATGTCCCACATACTTAATCTTCTCCAAAGGCCTTAGCTAGCACGAGTGTTTTTAAAAAAGAATGTGACTGTAAATATTTCGTTAATTAACGCATTGCTCTTTTCAAAATTACTTTTCAAAACTGGCGATACTGCCAATGCTCTTTCTCAAAAAGATCTCGCCCTTTCCCTCTACCAGAAAATCAGTAAGTGTTCCGATTTCCTCATAGCCATGTTTTTGATAAAACCCAACTGCAGATTTATTAAAATCACTTACGCACAAATAGGCATTGGGAGATTTTTTAAAACTTATTTTTTCAAATTCTCTAAGTAGTTGCCCCCCGATTCCTTTGCCTCGATAGTCTGAATCAACGGCCAAAATTTTGAGATAACACCCTTTTAAAAATCCTTCACTAAATAGTGCAAAGCCCGCTAGTTTTTCAGAGTCTCTGGTAACTAATAAAAAAGAGTTCTTGGAGTCGGCGACAATTTTTTGAATATCACTTTCGTTAAAATTAAGGGTTTTCCAAGGCTCAGATAACAAAAGTAAGTCTTTTGCATCGTCAAAACTAAGTTGCTCTTCTAATTCTATTAATACCTTTATTACCCACTCCTAGCATTATGGTTTCATTAATTTACCACGATCTTCTCATCAATATCCCAAGAGATCTTGAATAAACGCTGGTGTCATTATAGCAAAAATATTGCAGAAGTGTCTTCTGCACAAAGAGGGAGAGAAAATGAAAGAAACATTATTAATTCTATTACTAGCGGGCCTATCACCGCTAACATTTGCAAGCCCCATTCAAACTAGTGTTGTATCTAATAAAGATGTGGTTTGGATTCCAAATGCTGGTAAGGCTTGCCACATTGCTTGTCGTGAAAATGAAACCTACATTGCTGAAAAAGGTACCTACACAGTACCTAGTGGTATTGATTCTACTTACCTATGCAGGGTAGTTGTGGCCAGAAGAGGAAAACCTGGAAGAGGAACTGTATTTGGTAATAATTATTACAAAAATGGAAATACTCTGACTCCAGTGTGTCTGGCAGCTGGAAGCAATGGGATCACCAGAATGTATACAAAATTTAACTGTCTTTGTGTTAACTAGATGGCAGAAGCTGAAGGATGCAAAGCATCCTTCAGTTTATTAGGTACTAACCTAAAATGATCTGTAAAAATATTTTTTTCCTGCAACTGTTACAGTTCCACTTTCTTTAGCACCATCCCAAATATTAACTTTTCCATTAAAGCTAATTTGAGCTGATTCAGAATAAGTAGAATTTGAAGGGTTTCTAATTGCGTAGCTTGAAACTCTGCAGGCCAAACATTCAGCTTGAGATATTAAATCTAGCTGATAACTCACATGAACTTCTCTTGCAAAGAGTCCCGTCTCTAAAGTAAAGCTGTACTTGGCGTCGCCTACTTCTTCCATACAAAGAAGCTCTGGTGTTTTAGCAAAAGCAGTCCCATCTTTTGAAAGTTGAAAACAAGTTTGCCCACTGGCGGCCACTGAAAAACAAAATGCTGACATTAATATTACTTTTTTCATTAGAAATTCTCCTCGAATTTGATTGAATTCATAGAGCTAACAAAGGGATCTAGTTGACGCCAAGGCGCGACGCCTCATTCGTAACCAAAAGTGTTCCTCAGAAAAAAGGTCGTGTTCCTATTGGGGACTAGAGTTTTATAAATGCCCGTAAAAGATCTTTTCTAGTGATAAAGCCAATAAGCTTTCCATCTTTTTCCACCGGCAATCTATTGATTTTTCTCTCAAGCATTTGAGTACTGACCTCAGTTAGGCTAGCGTCCGGTGCAACGGTGATTGGGTTTTTAGTCATAACATCATGGAGTTTATAATCTTTGGCCTTGGCAAAAATATCATCAACGCTTCCATGGAAAAAGGTTTCACCAAAGAGCTGTTTCATAGAGACAAGCGCATGGGGAATATCAACTTTCTTTCCCACAAAATCTGACTCAGTAAGAATTCCTACCAAATCTCCAGCATCGTTAACAATGGGTAGGCCGCCAACACCATGCTCTAGCATAATTTCAGCTGCTTGTTTTACAGTACTATTTTCGTTGCATGAAATAACATTTTTTGTCATGAAGTCTTCAGCTTTCATTTCAGCTCCTAATATATAAGTTTACCGCTTTATATTATAGAGCGATCTGACTGGAGCGAAAGTTAAAAGAGAGTAAGGAAAAATTAGTCATTCTAAAACATGAGCTATGGCAGTTTTACTGATTCCAGTTTGGATTTCAAGTGGTGGATGACGAAGAAGGCGTGTAGCACACTCCGATGAGGAATACGCCACTTGAAATTCAAACTGGGATCAGTAAAAGGTCACACAAATAAGTGTGGCCTGGTCCGGGGTTAAAAGTATTTGTCCTAAAGGTGGGGTAGTAGATCTGTTGGGAGAGAGCTTACATTCGCTTGCTCTCGGGTAATGGGTTGAAGAAGGTAGGTGTGTGTGATGGACAATCTTTCAATTATCTTGGACCAGGCGACTTATTTAATTAGTCGTCTTCAACCCGGATGCTCTCTATAAAGCAAGCCCCAGGCCAAAACTTGGCACAGCTAAGCCACTGAAAACTCAATAAATCTTATTGTTTTAGTATTCTATTATGGCCCCTGGGGCCAAAATGATCTGGTTCAAAATGCTATAGATTATAGATCCGGCGAGGATTATCGCAGGCGAAGGCCTTTTTCAGCTCGTTTGGAAGTTTTTCTATGAGATCCCAGCTTCCCTGGGTGCTGGCAGAGCCAATTGTGAGATCTGCGCTCTCCCCAAAGAACTCATCTGAGCCAATAACAAAACGATCTGGGAATTTTTCAAATAGGCTCTTCCAGTGTGCCTGAAGATTTCCAGAGGCATCTAGTGGTCTATTTTCAATACTTTGGCAATTTCCAGGACTATTGAGCATCTTTAAGGCCGCGTACAAATTGGAATTGTTCCCCATTAGATCACCAACAACAGTGGTATTCAGATCACTGGTGTTATCCCATCCCACATGGCTCCAAACAATCTTTGATTTTGAGCAGTCACCAACTGTATTACAGGCATAGTCCTTGGCGTATTTTAATAGCTTAACAAAGGCCATGATATTGGACTTTATCTCAGATGGGTTTAACCCTCTATCCGCGCCCACTCCATCAACAGTCTTAAAACAAGATACCCCTTCACTATTCTTGGGCATATCCTCCGGAATCTTTAGGCTGTAGTGTTTCTTGGTATCGATGGCCTCAAGGTGGATATCAACTGGGATTCCTGCAATGGCAGCTTCTTCAACCAGCACTCGGTAAAGGGGATGAAAAGCTGGCGCCACAATATAAGGATGGGTACCAGTAATGGATAAATGCAGTACGGCCATCTCACCAATAGATTTTATTCCAAGTGCCACTAACCTTTTTACTTCTGCACGAAAGGCAGTCGCATCACCGGCGCTTCTATCAATATGGGCCTTGTGAATAATTGGATTTAAAGCAGCCCCACCAGCGGCCAAGAAATACTTATCTGAATTATCCGCTACAGCTTGAACTAGACTAGGATGCATATTTGTATCAATTTGATAATTTGCACCAAGGCCCGAACCATCTCCCGTTTCTGGTGGCGGCATTAAAATAACTTTTGAGAGCCCTTTATGCCCATTTACTAAAACTGACTTATCAGAAGTTGAAGACATCACTTCTAAAAGAGTAGCTGAACCTACAGAGAAATTGACACCATTTGAAAGGTGCTGATGAACATCTACTGCACAATCGCTATAGGATTCATTGCTTGCACTACTTTCTTCACTAGCTCCAGCAGTAATCATGGGTGAGGCAACCTCCTCAGTGGGAACAGGTGAAGTTGGAGCTTGATCCTCACCAGGAGTGCTCTCTTTATCAGAGCTACAAGAGTAGAGAAATAAAAGACTAAAGACCGCAATACAGAGCTTAGATATTTTCAAATTCCACCCCTTACAAATTTAAATTAATCTCTACTATTTAGTTTTGATAGAAGTCTTAAAATCTCAAGGTAGAGCCAAACAAGTGTCACAATTAATCCAAAAGCACCATACCACTCCATGTACTTGGGAACATCTCCCCTTGATGAAGCCTTTTCAATAAAATCAAAATCTAATACAAGATTAAGGCTGGCGACGATGCAAATAAAAACACTTAAGCCAATTCCAATTAAACCTGAGCCATGGATGTAGGGAATAGTGACTCCGAAAAAGGATAAAACAAATGAAAGCATATATACGATAAAAATTCCGCCCGTTGCGGCCACTACACCCATCCTAAATTTTTCGGTTACTTTAATAATTCTTGATTTGTAAGCAAGTAAAAGGGCCAGACAAATTCCAAAGGTTAAAAAGATCGCTTGAAAAACAATTCCGCCGTACTGGATTTCATAGATCGCGGAAATCGCTCCAAGGGCGAGGCCCTCAAACAATGCATAAGCTGGAGCCGTAATAGGCGCCCAGTTATTTTTAAAAATTGTTGCTATGGCAAAAATAAGTCCACCAATCACACCGGCCATTACATATCCATAAGAGCCAGCACCAGGTGCTACGTCACCAAACGCCGGCATTGTTTTTTCCCAAGTAAAAATAGCTGTGGCAAAAACCAAGGCAAGAAGTATAAAAGTTTTGTTGATAGTCCCTTGAAGAGTCATGGACTCACCAATGCTACGAGTAATTGATTTGTTAAATACTTTATCGGATAATGCTGGATTTCCAGATTTCATAATAATCTCCTCTTAAAAAATCTATTTTAAGGCCTTAGGGTGAAGAAGCAAAACTAATTCAACCTCTGTCTCGTTGCGCTACTTAAAATATTGGTGTCACCCTAAGAGTAAATTTCCGCACTACAAGGTGCACATTAGAACTCATATAGTCTAAATTACCCCAATAGCCCCACATATTGTTGGCCTCTCCATTGCAAAACTATCAGGTATCGGGCCTGCTCTTTGTGATGGTCATGGTGGCATGGCCGATCCCGACGGTGATATCAATTTGAAACCAATGAAAAAATGTAAAAGCACACCTGGAAGCAAGGGCAAAAAATACCAATTCTATGACTACTAATTAAATATTGAGGGGGATAAATCCCCCCTCATATTGTTACTATCTACGATTGTAGTTATTAGTATTTGTATTGATAAATAATGAATTATTGTTAATCCACTTTATTATCGGCAGAAACTCATATGAAACAAAAAATAAAGACCTAAGAAACTATAATCAGGAAAATGTTAAGAGTCAGAACCACTAGAGAGATGAGAATTCTTTGTGGCATTAGCATCAATGTAATCCGAAACCTGGTCCATGCAGTCAGTAAGGATTTCCACATGGTAGTCTCCCTCCCTGAGTTTGAAATCATGAGTTTTTGACTGGGATAGTGCCGCTTTTAGTGATCTTTTATAAGAAAAGAGGGCGCCACTGGTTTTATGAGACTCTAGAAGCCCAAATAGGTAAGTCGTGAAACATAAAAATATCAAAAAAATGAATTGAACTAGTAGAGAAATAAAAATTATTGAATGGGAAATATTCACTTTTAAGAAGTTAAAAACCATAATTGTAATTATATTGGCAAAAAATGTGGAAATTAGGGCAATAAACATTAATTTGATTCCAAATTCTTTTTGGAAGCTATGATCAACCATTATCACTTTTCTTCTATTGCCTTCATACCAGATATTAGCAGACTGAAAAAGAATAATTACCACAAGAGAAATTACTCCTATTAAAAAATAGATATCTGCTATATTTATGACTGATTGATTTAGAAAAGGTAATTCAAAAATTAAAAAATCTGTAACAAATCCATTGAATATCTTGTCAATGGCATTTCCGCTCACTCCCACAAGAAGACATCCCAGTGGCCAATTTACTTTTGAATACTTCTTAGATTTTAAAACAAAGAAAACTAGAAAAAATAAAAATGTTCCAATTAAGCAATATAATAAACCTGAAAACAATGCCAGTTTTTTAGCATCAATAAATTCAAAACTTCCAAGTGCAAAGGCAAAGTTTTTATGAAGATCTATAGTTACCAATTTCCCAGGAATAGGCGAAGCCATTGATCTCGCCCAATACTTCGTTACTTGGTCAATGGTGAAGCCTATAAAGATAAAAGTTAAAAAGAATAATCTATTCATATCTCTCAATTTTTTGAAAACTATGGTATCTTGAGTATTATACAATATACCTTACGAATCATTGCAAAAATTATTTTTTGTCGCAGGGAGATTCTTTGAACTTAACTGGTAAAATTAGTCTGTTTTGTGGTTTATCTATCCTTCTCCTCTCACTGAGCTGTTCTCATAGCAAAAAAATAAATAAAGGTGGAAATATGATAAATTTATCTGAACACATTGGTCAAAATATCACAGTTCAAGGTAAGGCTTACCATCAAAAAAGTGGAGCCATAGTAATGGTTGATCAGGACTATATTCTTTTAGAAAATGTCGGTAATTGGCCAGATGACTTTCACAGTAAGGTGGATGTTGAAGTGACTGGAACTCTAGAATATAAAATGGGGGCGCCAGCAGTCAGTGAATCGGGAGAAATCCAGCAAGGTTATCCCACTCCTACGAAAATCTATTTTTTTAAAGATGCCGTTTGGAAAAAGATTAGCGAATAAGTACTATTTACCAATCCCGCTACCATCGCCTTTTGTAATGAAGAATCCTGGATACTGCTTACTAAAACCCATTTTATTTGCAAAACTCATGGCCTGTTTTGAATTTAAGAAATGTCCAAGTTTCAAACGATACCACTTGATTTTTTCTCCTTCCATAGGTCTATTAATTCTCATATCTTCTTGGATTTTTTTCTCTTGTTGATTCTTGAAAAAATAGGCTTCATCCCAAGTACTAAAGGCTGCAATTTGAATTTCATAATTTTTTTGATGAAACTTCTTCTCTATTACAGTTTTTTTGAGTTGTTTTTTCAGTGGCTTTCTTTTGGCAAGTGGCTTCATCTTAAAACCCTCGCCCTTTTCATTGAAAATAATAAATCGATCTTCTTTTTCTAAAATTGATACCTTCTTCTTATTTTTAACTAAACCCGCACTTGATGAAGCCTTTAAAATCCAAGGTTGAAGTAATGCGCATTCAGATTTTTCGGGAATAAATAGTTTTTGGCCAACTTCAATACTCTCGCCAACAACTTTTTGTTTTTTTTCATCACGAATTAGACGCCAACACTTGTGTGTTTGGTAGTACCTATGTGAAATTGTCATCAAAGACTCTCCAGAACTAACGATGTGTTCAGCTGATAACAAGGCTCCACTGGATAAAGCAATTGTAAGCCAAATCCATAATTTAGAAATCGTATATATGTTCAAAATACCACTTCCTTTCAAAGTATATTAAACATATTTTATCTCATAGAGCAGATTACAGGCCAGTAAGAAAATAGTGAGAACCTGAGTCTTTTAATCTGTTGAGGAGGGAAGTCTCGATTTGTCGCTAATATACTCACGGCTCACTTGGTAGAACTTTGACTCACTTGCTATTTTCTCAAAATGATCTTTTGAAGCATCGTAGTCACCCATCTTGAAATTTAAAACTCCAGATCTATATCTAGCAAGTTCATGAGTATCCACTATGCTCAATACTTTTGAATAAGCTGTGATGGCCTCTTTCTTCCTATTCATGGTGAAATATATATTACCCAAACTTAAATTCACATCTAAATCTAGAGGTGAGATTTGTTGTGCTTCTTGATACAAACTAAGGGCCCCCTGAGGATTTCCCATCGTTTCAAATGCCCATCCTCTAAAAAGATAGGATTTTATATACTTGGGATCAAAATTAGAAATGCTCAAATATTGAGCTGCCGCTAAATCATATTTTTTCTGAACAACATAAATTGAAGCTTTTTCTTCATATGGCTTTTTACCACCAGGATCTAAGGCAATGGCCTTGTTAAATAGTCCAATAGCTTTTTTGTAATGACTTTCATCTTTATATAATCTTCCCAGATGGAAATACCCATGTGGTGACTTCGGTGCATACTTTCCAATCAATTTTTTTAAATTCTTTTTGGCTTCATCTACTTTTCCTGCTTTTGCTAGCCTTAAAGAAAGATTTAACCTGGAATCAACATGGCCCGGTTTTAGCTTAAGTGCTATTTTATATCGTTTAATTGCCTCTTCAGACCTATCGATCTTGTGATCGAGAAAGAGTGCATAAGCAAAATTGTAATTAAAATCAGTCCCTGCTAGACCTAGCACTTGTACAAACCTTTTATCGGCTTCAAGATACTTTGTCGCTCTTACTAAGAAGTTGGCAAACTTAAATAAAAGAGAGGGATTTTTTGGCTTCATCTTTAACATTTCAGAATATGTGCTTTCTGCGTGCGCGTAGTTTTCAACCTTTTCATAAAGATCTGCTAATTGAGAGTAAGACTCAAAAAATGAGGGTCTTAATCTCTTTGCATACTCTAATCTAGTAATGGCTTCTTTGAAACGTCCAAGTTTTTTTAGCATCAGTCCTAAGTTGTAATTTGAATCAACTGAAAATGGATTTCCCTTTAAACTTCTTTTCATTTCCATTTCTGCTTTTTTCAAATCATTAACTTGAAAAAGCGATACGGCCATATTCGAGCGGGCCTGGTGATTTTCAGGATGCCTTTTCAGCTCAAGTCTGTAGTACTGGATTGCTTCAAAATAGTACCCCTTACTTTGTGCACCTAAAGCCTTATCGAAGTTGCCTCCTGCATACAGGCTAAATGTAAGCGAAAACATTGTGAGTATAAGCTGAATGGTTTTTTTAAAAAATATCATTTTTAATACACCTGTTAGGTTCTAAACAATATTTCGGCTTTATTTTTATAGTTCTTAACTCAGATTATTATCTAGGGATGGTATGGACCAATGTACCTGTCCAATCTGGTCGGATATGAGCAACAAGCTGAATATTTGAAGGAATAAAAGACAAGGATAGGGCCCTATGCTCAGGGCCCCTAATTCTAAATAATTAAACTATTATTCCCATTCGTAAACAACTGTTCCCTTAGGAAATTTTGAAAAAACACTCTTATCAAGTCCTTTAAGTGGATTACCTTGTATCTCAAGCTCTTCAAGTGCTCTAAGACCCATAAAGGAATCAGCTGAAAATGTATTTAATTCATTTTCAGTTAAATCTAGAGACTTTAGATTTCCGAGATCAGAAAATAGTCCTGGTTGAATTTCAGTAAGACCCAATTCATCTAGATCCAATTCAACTACTGACTCAAGTCCTTTAAATAGTCCCACTGGAAATTTTCCGCCTTCCATAGGGTTAGAGTCAAGCTCAAGATATCTTAGATCTTTTTGTCCTGCGAATAATTTCTTAGGAAATTTTTTAAGTAGGTTATGAGAAAAATCTAACATTCTTAAGTTCTTAAGGTGCCAAAAAGTATCTTCTGCAAGGGATTCAATTTCAGAAAATTGGATAACGAGCTCGTTTAAATTAACAAGTCCTGCAAGATCTTCTTTAGTAATCGTTTTCATTTTGGTTTTATCACCTTTGTGATTTCCCCAATCATAAATGATCACTAGATCTGTAACCTCTTCAAGGTCTTTTGCTGTAACATCAGCACATCTTTTCATTCCAAGATTTTTTAATAATTTGTTTCTTACATCTTCGCCTCTGTCGCAAATTCCACCAGCAAATACGCTTGATGAAAATATTAGAGAAACTAATAGTACCAATTTCATTTTTACTCTCCTTATATTTTTCTAAGTAATAATTTTCTTCTACTTTTAAGTTCAGACTTTCTTTTTTCGAGCAGGTTTAAAATATAACCTTTTGAGTAAACCTGGTCATCATGGATCTCATCTCTTTTAGAAGCGCTGTAAACGCCTGGGAAGTCGAGATATGGTGTTATTTTTGAGTGAACTTTTTTGATCACCTGATCAATGACTTCATCAGTGAGCTCTATTTCAAGTGTATTTTTAGCGCGGGCCAAAAATTTACGGTACAAGCTAGAGTTTCTTGCTATTGCCATATCTAGTGGATCTTCGAAAGAATAGAGAATGGTTTTTTTAAAATAACCCTTCTTCCCCGCCTTCTTGTTTGGCTTTCCATCATGGGGTGAAGAGAATAGGTCCTCAAAGTCCCATGGCAGTATATCAAAATAGATTTTTCCCTGTGTCTGCTCTAGGGGCCTCGCATAAAAGAAGAGCTCATCTGTATAATCTCCGTTTCGGAGCAATGTATGCAGGGCCAGTAGCTTAAAATAATTTTCTATATTGAGTCTCTCTTTCAAAAAGCCGTAGAGAGTTTCGTCGTTTCTATTTTGTATTCTTTCATACATTGACTCATAGGCAGTGATGAAATCAGCCTCGGAGTATGAGCCGGCAATTTTAGACCGGTATTTCTTAGTGTCCGCTTCACCCTCTTCGCGTCTTCTGGCCACATAAGGTGAAGTTTTTAAATTTTTGGTAGGTTTTTGGAGTGCTATGTAGAGGCCATAAGGCTTCTTATTCACAGTCAAAAGAACATAAGTATTTTTAAGGCTTAAAAGCTTTAATTTTTTGGCCAGGCCCATACCAATCTTGTGATTAATATATCCATTGTCCTGCCACATACTAGTCAAATTGAAGTTCTTCACTTCCCAAAATTTGGTTTCGCTTATTTTAAGTCGTATATCCTCAGCAAATTTTATTTTAAAACATCTCCTGGGTGCCCCAAGACAAGAATTGCCTCTGGTCGAAAGCTCGGCTGCGGCTTCAGGCTGCCCATTGACACTTGCCTTGGCCCAAGAAAATTCAAATTTGTCTTCAATTTGAAGGTGAGATCTAAACTCTGATGGTTCAACACGAATATCTATTTTGTTTACCACTGCGTGTAGAGTGGTAGTAGAAAGAAGTAGCAAAAAGACGCAAGGCGCATTTAATGGTCGCATACTAGAATAACTCCGATGAGGTCATACTGCATTGCTAACATAAAGATCAAAACACGCCTACAAGAAACTTAAAATTATGATCCAATTCCCAAATAACGCATCTCGTAGGTAATTACTCCTTGGCCCAAAGCCCAATGGTGTTTCCATTTGGGTCTCGAAACATGGCAGAGTAACCAAAGCCGCCCCCAATCTCCGAACGCCCACTGATAGTTTCACCACCCTGAGAATTAATCTTCGCAAGGGCCCTCTCAATATCGTCCACCTTAATATAGAGAATGACTCCATCTGAAGAAACAACTTTTGTTGAGTCGAAGGCTCCCATCAACTGTCCTTCACCACAACGAAAGATCCAGTACTGCTTATCAGTTAGGTTACTGGAGCTTACATCCCAACCAAAGAGACTTTGATAGAATTCAGCAGATCTTTTAGGCTCAGGTGCCGGAATTTCGAGGTAAACAATTGATGCAGGCTCCATAAATAACTCCCTAGAAAAATATGACCTTACATAAATATATTCTTTCAGTCAGCCGATAACCTATATAATCAATTAATAAATAGGGGGGCAGTTAAATGAATTTAAATCAGGTGGTTCTAGTTCTTTTATGTTCAATACTATTTATTTACCAACCGGTTGAAGCAAATGCTGAAAAAGTTGAAGAAAGAAAAGCTCGACTAAAAGAAAGGCAAGATAAAAAGTGGGCCAGGAGTTTTAATCGGATGGATAAAAAAGCTGCAAGACTTGAAGCCACAACTGATCCTAAGAAAAAGACAAGACGTGAAAATAGATTTGGAAAGGCCTTCGGCCGACATATCAAGCTCAGTGACAGACAAAAAAGAAGAGAATCTAGACTGGGAAAATCGCGTGCAGAGAAAAAGAAAGAGGGTCTCTCACATAGACAGGGAAAACGGTGGGGGCGGAGTTTTAACCGGTTTGATAAAAAGGCCACAAGACTTGAAGCCACAACTGATCCCAAGAAAAAGGCAAGGCGTGAAAAGAGACTTGGAAAAGCTTTCAGCCGGTCTATAAAGCTAAGTGAGAGGCAAAAAAGAAGAGAGTTTAGACAGGGCAAGAGCAAGCCTGAGAAGAGATGGGAAGGGGCAGTTAATAGGATAGGCAGGGTACAAGACAGTAGTGAAAGAGCCAAATCCCCAGAGAAAAAAAAGCGCAAAGAGACAAAGGCTTCAAGATTATTCGATCGCCATATGAAATTGGATGAAAGACAAAAAAAGAGGGCCCGAAAAAAAAGAAAAAGAAAAAGAAAATCAAGTAACTAGACTAATATATCACTTGGCAAGACTTCCTATTCTCTCCCTTTAAAATACATCTCATCATATAATTCATTGTAGGGCTACCAACTTCAAGGCTTGAATCAAAAAGGTAAAGTTGTGACCACAGGCCCATCAAATTTGATGAAAATCCAATATTAGATGTGAAGCTAATAGAGGTGACTTCCCCCATCAGATCAACACTTACAGAAAATTGAATTTCGCCTAGGCTTCTACGATAAAAAATAATTCCATCTGACTTATGTACTACTTCATTGGTTTGATCGATTAAAGCATTAATGCCAGGATAAGAAAGTGCAAGGGTTGAAGGAACTTCGCCAAATAGATATTTCATGACAATTGAATAATGTGCATCACTCGAAGTTTGAGCACTTCTATAAAAGATATTATCACTTTGAAAGGAATAGGCAGTTGAATAAATAGAGGCAGTCTCTATTAAATTAGTCTTTAATAATGAAATGTTCCATTTTGTAGATTCTATTTCTGTTATATGACAAAATATCCCTGAGTCACATAAATAGGCTGATGTAATAATCCCTTTACTAGAAAACCTAAATCCACCTATTGGAACTCCAGATGGAGCTAATATTTTTAAAGAATGTCCCAGCCTTTCATCTAAAATAAACTTTAGATCACTCCATGAAAAATTCTCAAAAGCCACTTCTCTACCTAGCAGACTTGATAGACTTTCAAAAAAATTCTTCTCCACTTTAACAAATTTCAATGCTTGGTCTTGGTAATCTTTGGTGTGATTTCGTTGATAGAAAAATTGCTCCGAAATTTTAGTCTTTAGACCTGAACTTCGAAGGCCTTTATTTAGAATAATATCCTCTGCGACATCTTCAATTAAGGCCTCATCTGAGCCAAGTTTACCCAGTAAAACATGATGCAATATTTCATGTAAAATCAACTTCGCAAATTGATATTTTTTGAGCATGGTCTTCCGCACACTTTTACCAAAGTAAATTGCTGAACCAGGAAGTTTTTTGGTAAATGCTGAGTGAGAACTCGGAGTATGAGAATAAATACCTTGAAATCCAACACTGAAATGTTTCTTCAAAAAGAAAAAATCATTCATCGCTTCAAGCCTATTCAAATCATCTAAAACCGCCGTGGTAAAGCTTTTTGGATACTTACAATCTTTATATATTGGCAGGTAAAATGGCTCAATGACATCACATTCTTTTAGAAGATTTTCATTTAATTTTTCTCTTAAAAGAGTTATGGATTTTTTTAAACTAATTTTTCTGATTGGATCTTTTGAAAATCTGTGGGACTTCATTTTTTGTGATCCGCCACCTCCTGCACTATCAGATCCAGCAAAGACCAAGCCAGACGTCAAAAATACCAAAATAGAGATGAAAGTAAATTTCAAGTCAGCCCCCCAGCCATGTTATAGAAAGTAGGTAATTTTAGTATCATCAAGAGTTTAAATCTACTCGAAGCTGGTCTTTAGAAAACATTACTGATGGTGTCTAATTAATATACACAATTATAACAAAGGCTAACTCTAACAGGTTAATTTATTGAAGAGCCAGAGTTCTGCAAAGTAGGGTAACTACCATTACTTTACTGCCAATATCCATTGAAATAGGAGTTAACAAGATTAATAGTTCTTGCACTAGTGGGGCTAAAAAAATGAGTTTTCCACATTTCTAAATTTTATGCAAGTCTTAGAACCAATCCAAACTGAAATACTCAGAAATAGATTATTTAGAGCAAACACCTTTCTTTGCAAATTATGTTTAAAATTCATAATATAGTCATAGGAGAATTTTTTGATCAAATTATTTACCATGATAATTATTTTAGGAGCTTCCAACGCATTTGCTCTTCAAAAGTGTAAGTTGGCATACTCAAGCAAGACGGCATATTACCTCAATGGGTTTTGCACGCCAAAGAACTGTATTAGTCAGGACCAAAAATCTTTGAGAAATAACGAGGGCTGTAATATATATGCTCCATTATCAGAGCTTCCCCACGTAAAGAGTATCCCAAAAAGCTTATACTGCTATGGTATTGGTCATTTCAAATACAATATTGGAGCTAGAAAATTTGCGACATCACTGATTAGATGTGCAAGGAAAGATATCATCTTTGACTTTATAAAATACAAGGTCGGATTACAAAAACTCTTTGATTACCTTAAGCCGGGGCAAAAGTATATTGATGGAATAGCAGGCTGTAAGTCCAAGATCAGTAAAATGAAATGTGGTATAAGGGGAAAGAAGAATCAATTTTCTGATGAAGACCATATGCAATACTTTTCCCTTGTTAAGCCCAAAATGTCTTGTCGTCAGATAAAAAAACAAGTTGTTTATGATGTTGAAGGAGCAAAGACTATTTTTCCTACCATCACTTGTAAACTAACTGAAAAAGATAGGTTTATACCTTTTAACTACCAGATGAGAAAATTACTTGAACGGGCAAAATATGTAGAAAGACTTTCAAGGCAGCATGATGCTTGTCAAAAGAGATTGGAATCCTGTCTCTATCAATAATACTTAAGCCACTTTTTGTTTTATCAATTTACCGTCATCGTCCCAAATAAGCCACTCCCCTTTTTTATGGTCAGACTCATACAGGCCCTGGGCAACCAATTCACCCGCAGGAGAATAGAACTCCCACTTTCCACTTTTTTGCCCTCGAAGATAGCCTCCTTTGGCCATAATAGAACCATCGGGAAAGAAATGAACCCAATTGCCATGCCTTTCATAAAGAGCAAGAGGACCTACTGCACTGGGAGATCCATTTTCAAATTTTTGTGACCATACACCATCTGAGGGTAATGCACATTTTCCATAGAGAACATCAGTGCTGGGAAACTTCCAAAAAATAGAGTTAATTAATCCCTGATCTTGCAGGTGCCTGACTCTTTCTAGCAATGTTATTTGAGCACTTCTTTGTTGGGATACTGTAACACTCAGTGTATATTCTTTTTCTTCTTCATATTTTTTCCTTTGCTTTAAATCAATCAAAGAAAGCATTTTTTCTTCTAGCTGGTGATTTCTAAAAGCGATATTTAAAATCAATGGGAAGTTTGGAGTTTGATCAACAAGAGTTTGGAACTCTTCACTTGAAAGTCCTAAAACATCACCAATATCTATTAAGTTTTTTTGAACCCACATCATATAATTGGCATCTTCAAGAATTCCTGCAGTTACCACATCTCTTTGCTTTGTGGGATCGATGGTTTCAATAGTTTTCACCATTTTTTTAAAGCCATCAGCTCCATCTTTTTTTAATCGCTTCAACATTGACATTTGTCATCCCAAACTGATCAGAGTTCATTTTCCCTACCAAGGCAAATAGTAACATATGAGAATCTGGCCCTAAATAATTTTCATCGATCATTCATGTTTTCAAGATCTTATGAATCGTCTTTACTTTGATCTTTTCAATTGCGCCAACTTATTTTGGCTTCGGTGATTAGCCCTGGAAATAGTTTCTCTTTAATATTTATTGGCCAATATTGTGTAAAATAGTGGTATATCGCTATAGCAAGGAAGAATAGAAATAGAAGACTTAGTTAAAGAAATAAGAATACATGCACAAGATGGCGATGAAGCCTTGTATGATTATCTGATCAAAAAAGAACTCGTTCCAAAAAAAATTATCAATAAAATTAAAGGTGCTGGAAAAAACGATATTATCAGTGCTCACTATCCCTATAAAAAGAAAATGGGACGTGTTGAATACGAAAAAGATAAAAAACTACTCCAAGTTGAACTTGTTAAAATGCAAAACTGGTTTAAAAAAACGGGAAACCGCTTGGTCATGGTTTTTGAGGGAAGAGATGCTGCCGGGAAAGGTGGTACCATTAAAAGATTTACAGAACACTTGAATCCCAGGGGGGCAAGAGTTGTGGCACTCGAAAAACCCACAAATGTAGAACAGGGACAGTGGTATTTTCAGCGCTATATTTCACAACTTCCAACTCATGGTGAAATCGTCTTATTTGACCGATCTTGGTATAATAGAGCAGGCGTTGAAAAGGTAATGGACTTTTGTAGCGAGCGCGAATATATGAATTTTGTAGCTCAAACACCAAATTTTGAAAGAATGCTCATCAGCAGTGGAATTACATTTTATAAATTCTGGTTTTCAGTGAGCAGAGAAGAACAGCTGAGACGATTCATTGGAAGAATTTTAGATCCCCTTAAACAATGGAAAATCAGCCCTATGGATATAGCTTCCCTCAGTCTGTGGTCAAAATATACAGAGGCCAAAGAAAGCATGTTCTTCTTTACTGATACTCCTGATTGCCCCTGGATCGTAATTAGAAGTGATGATAAGAAAAGAGCAAGACTAAATACCTTAAGGTATGTGCTTAACTCTATAAATTATGATGGTCGTGATGAAGCAACTGTCAAAGCTATAAATCCATCTATAATTGGACGAGCTGCTGATATCTACGAACCAGATGAGCTCATCCATCGAGAAGTCTTTGAAAAAAAAGGCCTGGATTTAATTAAAGATTGAGTCTATTTTCTTTTTTTAAGCTCCGCTGCTAAATACTCAAAAGAGTTTTTAGACGGTATTGTATTTTCTACAACTAAAAATTAGTTTTCTTGTGTCATTGAGCTTATTAGCTCTGTAAAATTCGCTCCGGAGCCCATGGCAATAAGTTGATCACCAAGCTCAATAGTGACATCTTTATGAGGTGCAAATATTCTTTCACCATTTTCTCTTCGAATACCTACAATAATGACACCTTGTTCTTTAAGTTTGATATCTTTTAAGGCCTTTCCTGCACATTGCATTTTATCTTTTACTATTATATCTGCAATTCGGTACTCAGTTCTTCCTTCGTTAGAAATGACTTCAAGAAAATCGTCAACAGCTGGATTAATAATGCTTTGTGCCATCTTTTGTGAAGCCTGTGCATAAGGCGAAATGATTTTGAAAGCACCAGCCTTTTTAAGTTTAGGTATTGTAGAGTCATCAAATACTCTCGAAATAATTCTAATATCCTTATTGAGAGTTTTTGCAGTTAAGGTAATAAATACGTTTTCAGAGTCATTTGTGACAGTAGTTACCAGGCTAGCTGCACGATCAATTCCTGCTGTTTCCAGAATAGAGTCATCAGAACCATTTCCTATAACGTAGTACACCCCAGCTTTTTTTAATTCCTCTTCTAACTCAGAATTACTATCGATGATTACAAATGGGTGATGATTTTTTATCATCTCCTCAGAGATAAGTTTTCCCATTTGCCCGTATCCACAAATAATTGTGTGACCTTTTAGCTTTTCGATGGACTTACTCATTTTGTCTCTCCTAAAAAATGTATTAAACCTCATATCGATAATGAGGTGAAAAATAACTGCCATGAAGTAGGCCATGTGCCCAACTCCTCCCAGAATCAAAAACATGGTAAAAATTCTTCCACTATCACTTAACTCATGAACTTCTCCGTAACCGACTGTACTAAGAGTAATAAAGGTCATGTAAAGAGAATCTAGAAGGCCCCAGCCTTCAAGATAGTGATAGGTGTAACTTCCAAATAGTAGAAGAAGCAAAAATGAAAATGAAAGTTTTAAAATACCTTTAGGTCCCACTCATGAATTGTATGCACTGAAGTTCTCTTTGACAAAAAAAACCGACATGCACAGCGTCTTTTCGCTAGAGATACTTAGTAGCAAATTGGATCATCTTCTTCACTGTAGGGGTGTAAGGTGGGTAAAAAAGCTTAAGTGAATCGAAAATTTTAGTTTGTTTTAGCACGGCCCTTTCATGCGAGAGGGTCCTAAAACCAAAAAGCCCATGGTAATTACCCATTCCACTATTACCTACTCCCCCAAAAGGAAGATCAGGATTGGCCAAGTGGAGAATAAGAGAATTTATACAAGTCCCACCAGCAGTCGTTCCTGACATTATTTTTTCAACTTTTGATTCATCTTCACTGAAAATATAGAGAGCGAGAGGTTTTTCTCTTTGTCTTATAATGTCAAAAATTTCATCCGTCTTCTCATAGGTGATTATGGGGAGTATGGGTCCAAAAATTTCATCTTCCATAATGCAGGAATCATTTTTAACTCCTGACAAAAGCGTTGGAGAAAGAAACCTGGAGTCTTGATCAAACTCTCCACCAATTTCTATTTTTGCACCTTGCTCTACACTTTTATCGAGTATTGCTTTTAAATTTGTCAGACTTCCCTCACTCACTAATCTGGCAAAACACTTACTTTCCTTTCTATCGGTTTCAGTCTCTCCATATCTTGCGGCAATGATTTTTTTTGCCCGAGAGATAAACTCACTCTCACGAGATTTATGAATGAGAAGATAGTCAGGTGCCACACAAGTTTGTCCTGCATTAATAAATTTCCCCCACATAATTCTCTCAGCGGCCTTTTCTAGGTCAGCACTCTGATCAACAATTACTGGAGATTTACCTCCCAGCTCCAAAGTCACTGTCGCTAGGTTTTTAGAAGCAGCTTCCATTACAACTTTTCCAATTCTTGGACTTCCTGTAAAAAATATATGATCAAATGGAAATTCTAAAAGTTTATTTGATACTTGTGAGCTTCCTTCAAATACTGCCACTTCATTTTCGTCGAATAAATCACCAAGAAAACTTTTAATAAATTTGGAGGTATGCGGAACTTTACTAGAGGGTTTAACAATTACACAGTTGCCAGCTGCGATTGCAGCAACAAGTGGATTAATCAACAAATTAAATGGATAGTTCCAAGGCGAGAGAATTAGTACCAGACCCCTGGCCTCATATCGAACATAGCTTGTGGTTCCAAACAAAGTTAGAGGAGTTTTAACCTTTGTCGGTCTCATCCAGGAACGCAGGTGAGAAATAGTGTGGTTTATCTCTGAAATTGTTGGAAATACTTCTGTTAAGTCCGTCTCTGAAGGATTTTTTCCGAAGTCATCATAAATAGCCTGCTGCAATTCAGCTTGTCTTGCAATAATAGAGTCTCTAAGACTAGTTAACTTATTTATTCGATCCTCTGCACCCGTTTGAGAAATTGCCCAACGATTTTCTTTTTGCTTGTTGAAGACTTCAAGTAATTGTTGTTCCATGATTATTCCTATCGATAATATTTTAGTTTAATTATAAGTAGCCATAGAAATGTTTAAGTCTCTAGAGCATTTATGACATTTCACCAATATGGGCCACACTAAATCATTTGATTTGAAATTGATACCCTCTTTGCAATGTGGGCAACTTCCATTTCCACTCACAAGACACGAATCCACACGGTAACTTTTCACTCCAAAAACGATACCCAAAATAAGAAATAGAGGCACCAGAAAAAAATGAAGCACTGGTAGAAAAACACTAAAAATAGCGATCCCCCCAAAAAAAAACAATTTTTTAAAAGCAGTTTTCATTCTCTGGTTCTTACTAAGCTTTGTTATCATAATTTCACCACTAGTGGGATTCCCACTAATTGTTTCCACTTGAATTTTAATCCTCTCTTCCATAATTCCCAATTCTATTACTCAAGTATTCCCATAATGGTGCTGTATGAAGCGAAGCAAGATGTGCTTTAATATAATTTATCAGAAAATTACAAAAAGTATAAATGGATAAAATATGAGAAAGCTTTTACCGCTACTTCTAATTATTACTGCTTTGCTAGCTTCTTGCTCAAGAGGTAGTGAAGATAAAAAATGGCCTTAGTTTCCATTACAATTCCTAAGTCATCACAATCTAGGACTAGCTCAAAGAAACCTACTAAGCATTTTTGGGGCCAAACAGATCCAACTAATATTGCCGATTTTGACTGCTTTGTAATTCTTGCTGATTGGGAAGGTGGTGGCGGTAACCAATGTGTTAATAATGCGGGCTCTGTTGTTGCGACTGCTGCCGTAGCCAGCCAATTTATTACCTCTGGTGGCACTGCAAGCCTTGAAGTTCCAATTGGTGAAAATCGAGTTTTTTACCTTTTAGCTTTTAAGGCCACTTCCCTTGAATATTGTCCTGTGAGTTTTAGTGATATTGATGCCCATATTCCCAATCTCTCCCAACCTCAAATTATAGGTAGTGCCAGTTCCACAATTGAAGGTGGAGATAATACAGTTGAAATCATCGCGAGTTTATCAGGCGCAGAACTTATTGAAGACTGCTCTGGAGGGATCTTTAATTATGATGGTGAGTTGTGCCAATTACACACAGGAATGACTTCCTACAATGAATTAGGAGTAGGATCATCTGATGACCCATATATTTTGTGTACAGCAGATCAAATTAACTCTATCTCAGAAACCCCATCGGCAATGAACAAAAAATTTCTTCTTGCAGATGATATCCATATGGATGATGACGGCACCAACAATGATATACCGATCGGCAGTAGTGCTAACCCCTTTACTGGTACATTTGTTGGAAACGATCATACGATTTATGATTTTAGCTTTAACTACGCACCTACAAGTAATGGTGCTGGTTTCTTTGGGCAGGTTAGTGGCGCAGGAATTTACTACCTCAATTTATCCAACGTGGATATCTTTGGAAATAATGAAGTCGGAGGCCTTGCAGGAACAGCGATTAACTCAAGTATTGCCTACATAAGCCTATCAGGCAATGTACAGGCCAATACAACTGATGTTGGTGGCGCTATCGGAAAAATGTCTAACGGAACCCAAATTGCTTACACCTCTACAACTGTCAGTGTTTTAGGAAACCAGTATGCAATCGGCGGCCTTGTTGGAAACTCAGATACCTGTCATGACACAGGTGGGTCTAGTGGTGGAATATTTTTTAATTCAGTCAATGCAACAGTGGCAACAGACTCAGGGGGTGTTGATGTTTACCTTGGTGGTTTAGTAGGGTATGCACTAAATACTTCCATCAGTGAAAATTATACATCGGGAACCCTTGATCAAAATAGCCAGGGGGGAGCTTCTCTTGTGGGCGGTCTAGTAGCAGAGCTTGAAACAGATGCAACATTTCCAGGAAGCAGTTATATACTCAATTCTTATTCAGAAATGAGCACAAGCGTCTTAACGGATACCTGGTTTGGTGCTCTCGCAGGCAAGCTTTTAGGTACAGCATCGGATGATTCCACATTAACCAAATCTTATTCAGGTGGTTACGCTGCCCTTGCTTCAGGAACTGGAAGTAATATGGCAGGTCTAATTGGATATTGCGATTACTGTGTGGTCAATGACAATTTTGTAGCAGTGGAAATAGCTCAGGCCAATGGCACTAGCAATAATACAGACTATACAATTGCTTTTAGCACCGGAAATGATTCTGTTTCCAATCTATATTATGCAAGTGATGTTAATTGTGAAGCAAATGGTGGTGGCGTCGGCACTTGCACAGATAATGCAGGTGCAATCTCAACGGCTGTTTTAGAGTCAACATTTATGGGTAATGGTACAGGCCAACCGATGTCAATATGGAACGCAACTATTTGGAAATTTACTCCAGGGGATTACCCACGTTTAATTAACACTCCATAGTGCTATTCCACAAAATGCTCAAGGTCTAAAACAAGGTTTTCTTCTAACCTTGCCATTCCGCTGGCAATATCAACTTCAAACCCATTTTTTCGAAAACTCATTCCCAGGGCGTACAAAACTTTAAAAAGATTTTGTGATCTACACTGCTCACCCATTTGCCCAATTCTTATGATATTTAAACCAAACGCTCCAGAAATTTCTACGTTAAATTTATCTATCATGTAATTCAAAATCTTGGAGCTTTCTGCTTTTTTGGGAAGATCAATTGCAACCACTGAGTTAAGCCTATATTCCTCTGGAACAAAGAGTGTAAGCCCCATGGCCTCAAGACCTTTTTGTAGAGCTCTTGAGCTCATATGATGCCTTTCAAATCTTTTATCTAGAGTTTCAATGGTTATAAGCCTTAGTGCTTCGTACATGGCCAAAATCCCAGGAACAGGAGCTGTGTAGTGGTACTTCCTTTCAGTCCAAAACATATTCGCCTTCCTAGCATCGAGACACCAATGAGGACAATTAACTTTTCTATTTTCAATGACGTCCCAGGCTGCATTTGAAAATGCAATTAGTGAAACTCCTGGAATGGAAGATAAACCTTTTTGTCCTCCAGTAACCACAACATCAATTCCCCATTCATCCATCGAAAGCGGCATCGTGGTAAGAGTACAAACTGCATCTACAATAACAAGGCAATTGTTTTTCTTAGCGACTCTAACAATTTCTTTTAAATTGGTATTGAGGATTCCACAAGATGTCTCACCTTGAACAATTGTCAGCACATCAAAACTTTTGCTTTCAAAAGCCTTTTCAACTTCTTCTACACTAAAAGGTTTGTTTTCCTTAGGTTCAATAATAGTAACGTCACTTCCAACACCGCTGGCGAGCTCAGAAAATCTGTGGCTAAAGGTTCCCATACTGCAAACTAAAGCTGAACGACCCGGCCATAATAGATTAGTAATCCCCATTTCCATAGCGGCACTGGAGGGACCAGATATTCCAAAAATTTTATCGTTACTAGTTTGGAAAGCATACTTGGCCATGGTTTTCACTCGGCTAATAATCTCATTCATGGTGTCACCCATGTGATTAATGACAACCCCATTAGCACTGGCAACAGCATGTGGAATTGGAACAGGACCTGCTCCCATTAAAAGTAGTGGCTCAGTTGGTAAAATTTCTGATAGGGGGATATTTTTTGGAGGGGGTACCATATAGCTAGTCATTACAATCATCCATGATCAAAGTGTACAACTAATTATAATTCATTCCACAAATTCGCGCTAAAAAAAACCGGATCTCCAAAGGGATGGAGACCCGGCAATGTACTTTTTTTAGGTGGTTTACTCAGGTTTATACCAACAAGTTGGTCTGACACCCTCAGATTCACCCAGTCTTCTGCTGCACACACCTTGATCAGCATCGTAGCTAACAAGGGGAACTTCCAAATCAGCCTTGCAGATGGAACCAGATATATAAGTATCTAGTCTACATTGAGGCTGTGGATGACCATGGTAAGTTTCCACCACACTAGCTCTGCTCTTTTTGACAAAGCTTAGTGGGTCTTTCAACTTCCTAAGAGAGTGAAATAGTCCACTCACTGATCTTCCTGCAAGCTGAGACCGCGTGCAGAGCGCCCTCTCAGTAGGGTCTTTAAATGTTTGCTTGCATAGTGCTTCTACAGCTTTTGGCACCTTCAACCTTCTGACGATGCGAACATTATCATCTCTTTCAAAATACCTTCTAAGGCACTTAAGGGTTGCAAAGTAATCAGCCTGGCCTTCATTCGTGGCCCAAATCAACTGGCCAGATTGCTCAGTCTTCTTGGGAGCGCCACCAATGTGGTGACCAATTTCATGGCACATTACAAGGGCAAGGCCATCCTCTGTTATAGCTGAATGTCTTGCAAGTCCACCAAACATGGAGACATACCATACGCCGCCACGCTGAAGTGCATAAGCATTAACTTTGGGATTTTCCCACTTTCTCAAAATCTGGAGATCTCCTCCTCGTTTTGCAATTATTGGTCGATAAATCTTCTCTAACCGACCAGTTACTTTGTTAAAACTCGCCTCATCAATTTTCGAACCCCCTTTCTGACCGACATAGATCCTGAGATCATTGTCTTCCATGATTCCCGTTTTTCCATAACGGTCACAAGCTTTTGCTTTCCCACCAAGCGCTGATGTGAAAAGCAGCACGATAGATAATATTCCTCTCATTCATACCTCCCTTCCCTGAATGTGCACGAAATGTTCTCTAGAAATAAGTATAGGCACCATGACCACTGTTAAAAATAAAGAGGATAATTTGAATAAACTTGTTTGATTTGAAAGCAGTAAAAACATGATATAAAGGGGCTTTCAATAGGAGAATGCTGTGATTATAGAGACCTTCCCCGTAGGCACTTTTGAGACGAAGAGTACCATTATTTTTTCTAAGAGCAGCAAAGATGCAATCATTATCGACCCCGGCGCACACCCAGAGCCCGCAGAGCAAAAAATAGAAAATTTAAATTTAAATGTTTTATCCATTATTCACACTCATGCTCATCTCGATCATATTGGCTCGAGTAAATACTTAAAAGAGAAATACAAGGTTCCCCTTTCACTACATAAAAAAGATCTTACACTCTACAAGGGCCTACCTGCACAAGCGCTAATGATGGGGATGAAGCCAATGTTATCCGCTAAAATAGATCATAATTTTGAAGACGGGGACATCCTTTCATTTAATGATGGTGAGTTTAAAAATTTCTTTAAAGTTATTTTTACACCCGGCCATACACAAGGATCAGTTTGTTTTTACAACAACACATTATTCACCCCTCCGCTGCTTATTAGTGGCGACACACTCTTTCAGGGATCAATAGGGAGAACTGATTTACCAGGCGGGAACTCTGAGCTCATTCTCAAATCTATTAGAGAAAAGCTATTTGTGCTGCCAGATGAAACAAATGTTATAACGGGGCACGGCCCAAATACGACTATTTCTTTTGAAAAAATGAACAACCCATTTTTTCAATGAGATGGATCACTGAATTTTATCCGGTTTATGATACAAAGGTGTTTACCTTAAAGGAAGTTATATGCAATGCACTGAAATACTAATGAAAGAACATGAAACTATTTTGGCCAGAGTTTCCCAGCTTGAGCAGACACTGGAGTCAAAGGTAAGTGAAAATATTGAAGCAATTGATAAGACCATTGAATTTATCCAAAAATACGCTGACGAATTTCACCACGCCAAAGAAGAAGATATTTATTTTAAATGGATGATCGATAAAAACCCCATGTTTGAGGGGGGACCTATTCACTGCATGCTCGATGAACACAATAAGGGGCGATCTTTCATCAAAACGGCCGTGGCCGAGATGGATAAAATAAAAAGTGATCCTACTCATAGTGAAGAGCAAGTTAAAGAATCTCTGACCAATTTCATTGATTTGATCAGGGCCCATATTGATAAAGAAAACAATGTCCTATATCAAATGGCCGAGCAAGTTAATGCGGATGTTGGTGATGGTGACGAAATCATGCTCCCTAAATTTCAAAGTATTAATGAACCAACGCTTACGTAGGACTTGACGATTACTCGCTGAGTTGAGAACTTTTTAGTAGTAATACTAAAAACACTTAACGAGGGGCCCACCTTGTCTTTTGGCGTCAGAATTAATGAGCGAATGGCCGGAACTATTAGTTTTAGTGAACTCCCTTCCAATTCGACTCAAATTCAAACCGGTGTTGAATATCCTTTCGAAATTAATATTAAAGCTTTTTGTGAAAGACGCCGCTACCCCTTCCCCTTTCGCTTTATTGGAAATGCCTATTTTCCAGGGCTACCACTAAATCCAAAACTTTCAGAGAGTCACTCAAGGCCTTATATTGAAGGAGACATGGGTATTTCCCATGATGGTGTTAGCTATGATTTTCCCTGCCACATAGAGGGGCTTGGAACCGTTGTCATAAAGGGAATGAAAAAATACATTTTCAAAACCTATAACCCAAAAATAGTAATCGATTCTTTGATCACTCTTCCCATAGAAGTCAGTTTGGATGGTAAAACAATTGGTGGTGGTCTCATGCACTACCTAAATCCACTCTATCACTTTCCTTTTGGAGTAAGAGTCACATCAAAAGAACTGGCGTATAACCCAAGAGGACCATTTTCAAAAAAATTACTAAGCCTTGTTCCCATTATCACACCAAACTGGGAAGAGATTGCAAAAAAAGATGACATTGAAAAAAGAATATTAGAGCAAATGATAGATCTTCCCTATTTTACTTATAAGGCCATGGTGGTTTGTTTTTACCTAATCACTTTTATCACGGTTTTGAAATTCAGAAGATCACTTTCAAAATTAAGTTCCGCTCAAAAAGAAAAACTTTGTAGTTTATTTCTAAAGCATCGTTTTTTTCACATTCTAATACTTCCACTTTTAACAAATGTTATTGGTGCCATTTATTCTCAGAAAAGCTTTTTTGAAAAAACCGATCAAAATATCCCTGAGCCTCCTGTAAATGCTGAAGAAGAAAACTGGATGCAATTAGTTCAAACTCCTATTACTGACCTATCTAAAGAAGAAGTTGAAGTGGATGTTGTAGTTGTAGGTTCAGGTGCTGGAGGAGCAGCTCTAGCGTATGAGCTAGCCAGGCTTGGCAATGCCGTCGCAGTTGTCGAAGAGGGACACTACTTTAAAAGGCCTGACTTTACAGGGGACCGCATCGAAATGATGCACAAATTGTATAGAAATGGAGGAAGAAGTTTTGCCCTATCCAATGCTCCCTTATGGATTCCCACTGGAAAAGCAGTAGGAGGTACCACTGTTATCAATAGTGGCACAAGTATGAGGCCAAAAAAAGAGATGGTGGAGAAGTGGGGAGATGAAATTGGAGGATCGCTTACAGATCTCGAAAAATATATTCCTCAAGTAGAACAAATGTTGGGTAATAACCCAGTTGAAGAAAAAATCCAAGGTGAAATATCCAAAGTGCTAGATCTTGGGACCAAAAAGCTAGGCCTTAAATACCATCCACTAAAGCGGGCTGAAATTGGTTGCGATGGTCAATCCTACTGCATACTTGGATGCCCTATCTCGGCCAAAAGAAGTACTGACGTTTCCTATATGGCCGAGGCACTAAAAAACAATGCTTTCTTATTCACACACTACCGTGCAAACTCACTGATCATTGAAAATGGTAAGGCCGTTGGCATTAGAGCTGGTTTAGAAAATTACGGCGAAAATTTCTCACTCAATATAAAAGCTAAAGTTGTAGTTTTAGCAGCTGGAACACTTGGAACACCACACCTTCTCTATAAGAATGGTCTCCATTCAAAAAACAAAAACATTGGACAAAACCTCACAATCCATCCTGCTATTAACTTGGGCGGGATTTTCCCATATATAAATAAAGCTAAACTATTTGCACCACAATCTCTTCATATTGATGATGAAACTTTTCATGGCTTTGTTCTAGAAGGATATACTATTCCAATAGATAGTATTCCTCTGGCCTTTTCTTGTTATGGAAAAGAGCTTACCTACTTGATGAAAAATGCAAAGCAATTTACAAACTTTGCCTCAATGATGTCTGATTCTGTAAAAGGTCACCTTATCTTAAAAAAATGGGGATCTCTTCCCAGCTATAAGATTGACAGAAGTATGAATCAAATTATCCGTAACTCTTCAAAAATGATTGCCAAGATACTGCTTGAAGCTGAAGCAAGCCGTGTCTATACTCCAATCTCAGGACTTGAAAAAGTTACTAAGATGGAACAACTCAGCTACCTTGATTCATATATACCTGCTTATAATTTTACTCTCTCAGCTCATCATCCACTTGGTACTTGTAAAATGGGAAAAAATCCTCAAGTATCAGTAGTGGATGAACACGGTGAATTTTGGGGAGTCAAAAACCTATTTATTGCAGATGGATCAACAATTCCTGGACCACTCGGAGTAAATCCTCAGGTAACAATTATGTCTAACGCTCTAAGAATCGCAAACTTCATCCAGGACACTCGCTTATGATCGCTCCCCATAATATTGAAACATGTGCTGATAGCACTCGCAAAGGCCTCTATGAATCATTTTACTTTAGAGGTAATAGTGAGGATGGAAGTTATTCATTTTGGCTAAAACACAATCTACTTTTGTACAAAGGTAGTGATGAAGTGGTCATCGAATCTATTTTCATAGATTTTGATAAGGCCTCCGACAATGCAAAAACCTATAAGCTGATTGAAGCGGTGCCTCTTGCAAAATTTTTAGAGCTAAAAAAAGAATGCGCTGGAGATTGGAAAAAATTTAATTTCACTTTTAATAATGGATCATTTTACAAAATTTCTGATAAAAAACTAGAAGGTGAGATCACCACTGACAGTGGCAAGGTCAGTTGGAATTTAGATGTCAATTATGATGGGGGCACATATTACCATTTCTCCAAAGACTGGTTTTATACTGGCTTTTTCCCAAAGAAAAAAATTCTCACCAATGCTATTTTCATGCATTTTAACGGCCAGGTAAATATTGAAGGTCGTACTGTAAATAATAAATTCATCGGGATGAACGGACATAACTGGGGCACAGAGCACGCCTATAAATATAGCTACGCCAATTGCAATCAATTTAAAGAAGATAGCAGTGCCTACTTTGATGGATTTAGTGCAAAAATTGTTCTAGGAAAAGTCATCAAATCACCATTTCTCTCAGGTTGCTCTGTAAAGGCCCACGGGAATTGGTACCACTTTAATGACGTACTCTCCTCATTCAAACCAGATGTTTTGGACCTAGAACAAAAGAGCTGGAAGGCCATATTCAAATCATCAGATTGTGAAATGAGTGTAAAAATTGATGGAAATAAAAAACAATGGGGCCACCTAGTATACGACCACCCTTCTAGAAAAAAATCCTTGGTCCACAACACAAAATTTGCCAAAGGTGAAATTCAAATCAAATTTTTCGATGGTAGAGATCCTATATTTCTAAATAGTGACAATTTTGAACTAGAGACACTCATTCCAGAAATCACTCCTGATTAATCAAAAATTATCTTAGCTTAAAGAATTCTATTTTTCTCCCAGAAAAGCCAGTAAAGTAACACACCAACTTAAGTCACAGCACTTAGCACCCTATCTTCTAAATAATAACTATTGATCCCTAACAATTTCTCCCCCTTTCTTCTCTACCTTATCAGCTAAGATATTCCTAAGAGAGAAACGAAGGAGAAAGAGATGAAATTTAAAGAATATTTATTTAATACTATCAAAATTCATTTAATGGTAACTTTTAGCCTGTTAACTGCTATCAATGCATCAGCACAAAACTCTTCTGAAGATATGTCTACAGACCCAAACAGATCATCAAGCTATATTGAGGGTCCTCGAAAAGATTATACGAAAAATAAGTTGGAAGAAATGATTGAAATGTTTGGAAAAATAGAAAGTGAAATACCCAATGAAGAGTTATACCCTTTTGAAAGAAATTCCGATTGCTCAGAACTCAGTAGCTACTCGATGAAAGGTGTTGATAAGGCCTGTAATCCAGTTCTAAGTGAGGCTGAAGAAAGCGAGATAAAGGCAGATTCGGGTATATCCATTTAGAAGGACTGTCCTATACAAAGACCTAATTGCCGTTGGTGTATGCATACTTATCAGTAATCAAAGCGTTGTCATCTAAGAGGGGAAATAAGCTCGACTTTTGTTTTCTCTGAAAGAGTTTTTAAAATGGACTTCACTTGGCCTTCGCTAATAGTTTTAAGCCAATTGAAGTCACATTTAAATTCTAGCTCATGATTTCCACGGTGATGCCTGCTCCAAACACTGGGATAAGGCCTTTTTGGTAAATTAACTTGAACACATTGTGGGGAAATTTGATTTACCAAGTCTGCAAATTCTTCAATTTGGTTTGAATTGATTGGTAGAAACATTGATTGAATTTCAATCTCTCCATTGTACTCACTTTTAAATTTTATGATCCCATCAATTAATTTTAAAAAGCTCAAGCCCCCGGCAGGTCGGTTAACAGCACTGTATTGTTCTTCACTACATGCATCTAATTTAATAATCACTTTGTCCATTAGCTTTAAATCATCACGAACTTCACTATCATTTAAAAGCGTTCCGTTGGTGAGAATAAATTGCGGTTTATGGGTCGCCAGTTCTCTGATGCCCAAGCTCATCTGTGCAAAATTTTTGGCAAGGCTTGGCTCACCATTTCCTGAGAACGTGATGACATCATAGGGAATATTTTTTTGTGAGAATTCTCTAAAATCACCTACAACCTTACTAGTTGATACGAACTCATCTCTTTTATCTGTTATGTTTTGGATATTTCCCAACTGGCAGTAGATGCAGCTAAAAGAACAGGTTGAGTTGTGAAAGATAGGATCAATTCCAAGGGAGAGACCAAATCGCCAAGATCTAACTGGACCATAAACACATTTTTGGAATTCATCTTCAATGGACATCACACACCTTAACCACAAGGCGCAGCAATTAACGATGCAGGCTAATCTTCTTTTGATTCACCTACTGAATGCGCCTTTTTATAATTCTTATAAACAAAAAAGGCCACACTGCCAAATAATACAACCAGCAAAGCAATAAGAGCTAAGGTGGTTCCAATATATGCCTTTATGGAATCCTCGCCATTTGAAGAAAAGCAATACGGGCAGGCAATTGCCTGAATGGGTAGTAAGATGAGAATGACTAGAAATATACGATAGCAAAAATGCAAGGCCACACTCCAATAACAAACCAAAGGTAAAGTCTGACAAGATTCAAAATACCATCTGATCCAAATAACTTAACGTCATCGATATTTGTATTTAAAATTTTATTTCTTGTAATTAATAAG
The DNA here is from genome assembly GCA_018649885.1 of Bacteriovoracaceae bacterium. Taxonomy (GTDB): domain Bacteria; phylum Bdellovibrionota; class Bacteriovoracia; order Bacteriovoracales; family Bacteriovoracaceae; genus JABIHA01. The sequence continues at coordinate 7,211 of JABIHA010000084.1, read as the reverse complement.
GTGATTATAGCAATAACTACATGTACAGCATGAAAACCAATGATAGTGCAAAAGATCCCTCCATACACACCATCAGAAAGTGTTAGTCCATGCTTAAAAAGCATAAACCACTCAACTCCTTGGACAACAAAAAAGGTCATCATAAATAAAACCGAAATCAACGCAAATTTTGCAGCTTCAGCGCGGTTTGCGTTGTCTTTAAACTTAAAAATTCGATTCCAAGCAATACCAGAAAAAATTATAATTAGCGTATTTATAGCTGTTACATAAACCGGGAACCTAGGCTGATCAACAGGTGGCCACACCACTTGGTGGTACTTAAGAACAACAAAAGAAGTGAGAAGCCCTGAAAAAACCATCACCTCTACACAAAGGGCCAATATTAGTCCAAACATATTTTTAGGAACGATTGCCCGCTCCCTTAATTCAAGATCGGCTGTACTCATTTGCTAAATTGCCCAACAACATCGGGATATACCCCAACGACAAAAAAGAATAGTGCCAAAAACCCTGCAAGCACAGCAACTTTTACATACACAATTTCAACTTTCAGGTGCATGTAATAAAACATCACCATCACTGCTTTAATAATCGCCACACCAAAAATCATTACTGTTGCGAGTACTGGACTTTTTACCATACCAGCAAAGAGGCTTAAAAAGAGCAGTCCCAATAGGATGGCCCAAATAATCGTATATGTTTTAGGGGTGAGATGACCCATATCTACTTGATCAGATGACATAACACAGTCTCCATTTTACAAAAGGTTAAGAAGCCACATAAAAGAGTGGGAAAACAAAAATCCAAACAACATCTACAAAGTGCCAATAAAGTCCTGCGACTTCGACTCTTTGGAGATTTTGCCCTTTTCTAATTTCCCTTAACGTTAAAGCATTTATAACAAGCCCTATCACAATATGCAGAGCATGCAGTCCAGTGATAAAGAAATAGTATGACCAAAATAAGTTCGTCAGAGGTGTAATACCCTTGGCGAATTCATGTTGATACTCATAGCCTTTAAAAACTAAAAATAAGACTCCAAGTAAAATGGCCCACAACATATATTTGCCAGATTTTTTAATATCCTTACGTTCGGCCCAGTGATGTGAGAGAACAATAAATAAACTTGAAGTTAGTAGAAGGACAGTATTGATACATCCTATTGAAGTCATAGTTTGTGAAGCAAATTCATCCCAGCTCGAATGTCTTAACCTTGCAAAGATATAAGATGCGAGAAGTCCTCCAAAGACGACAACTTCTGATGCCAAAAACATCCACATTCCCAAGCGTCCATGGGGAGCTAACATGGGTTCTGTTTCTACGGTATTTGTCGCTGTACTTGCGCTCATTATAATACTCCTTATTAATTAACAGTTTCTGCCGACTGTGGTGACCAATCTTGCTTACATCCAGGAACGCTATACTCATATGGACCCCGATAAACCTTTGGTATAACTTCAAAATTGCCATGAGCCACTGGCGGTGACGGTGCATCCCATTCAAGTGTTGTAGATTTCCAAGGATTCGCTTCTGCCTTTTTCCCCTTATACATTGAGTAGAAGAAATTAAATATAAAGAAGGCTTGAGCTATTAGGAGTATAATGAGTGCGATGGTCGCTGTTTTGTGCATTCCCATCATACCTTTTAGATACTCAAATTCAGTCGGATCTGGAATTCTTCTTTGATGCCCACCCATTCCCATTTGAAGTAGAGGAATGAAAATAACGTTAAAGGTGATTGCAGTTATCCAAAAGTGGATTTTACCAAGTGTTTCATTCATCATCCTTCCAAAGAATTTTGGAAACCAATAATAAACACCAGCCAGCATTCCAAAAATCGTAATTGGTACCAGTGTAAAATGGAAGTGACTTACAACATAATAAGTGTCATGGACGTAAATATCAGCAGCTGCCGCACCATTAATAATCCCTGTAACACCACCAATTAAAAACTCCGCAATCATGGCAATGGCAAACAGAAATGGAGTTGTAAACGTAATCGAGCCTTTCCATAAGGTTGCAATATAAGCGAAGAGAACAACTGCAAATGGCACTGAGATAATAATAGTCAGCAGTCCAAATGGCATGGCCATTCTCGGGTCCATTCCACTTATAAACTGGTGATGGGCCCAAACCATAAAGGCCAGGACACTTGAAAATGCCGTTGAAATCAAAATCATTTTGTAACCAAAAAGAGGTTTTCTTGAAAAGGTAGGAATGATTTCAGCCACAATACCAAGAGAGGGAAGTAATAGAACATACACCTCAGGGTGACCAAAAAACCAAAAAAGGTGTTGATATAAAAGAGGATCCCCACCTTTATCTGGTACGAAAAATGAAGTGCCAATAGTTCTATCTAGGAGAAGCATCAACGCTCCAGCAATCAGAGGTCCCACACTGAACATGAAATTCACAGTCGCTGCCAGTTGCATCCAAACAAACATCGGCATCCTTGAAAACTTCATTCCCTTGGTTCTCATATTAAAAGTAGTCGTTAGATAATTTACACCACCCATTAAAACTGAGAAAAATTCCAAGGCCACTGCCAAGATCCATAAGTTCATACCCCACATCACACCTGAATATTCAGGCCTTGCCGAAAGTGGTGGGTATGCAGTCCAGCCCGAAGAAGCCGGTCCTCCTTCCACAAAAAATGAAGCAAGCAGAACAAGAGTACTGACAAAAAAAGTCCAGTAAGACATCATATTTAATGTCGGAAAAGCCATATCATCTGCACCAATCATTAAAGGTATTAAAAAGTTACCAAACGCCCCCAGTAAAATGGGCATCCCAACCCAAAAAACCATAATGGTTCCATGAAGTGTGATTAATTGGTTATAGGTTCCTGAATCAACATCGCCAAAACCAGGAACAGCTTCGCCTGGAAAGGCCAATTGCATTCTAAACACATAGGCCATAAGTCCACCAAGCAGTGCCATGATGAGGCCTGTGATCAAATACTGTTTTGCGATCATTTTGTGATCTTTGGAAAAAATATAATAATTCCAAAAATTACTCTGATGACTTGTCATAAAAAATTCCTCAATTTAGAAGTTTAATATTGGTTTTACTGTGCTAAAGCTGCTGCAGATTGCTGAGCAACCCAACTTTTATAAGCATCAGCTTCAAGAACTTTTAGTGTTGATGCCATTACTCCATGACCTGTTCCACAAAGTTCTGCGCATGCAATTGGATAGTCCCCAGTCTTGGTAGCCTCAAACCATCCCGTGATAATCCTACCGGGAACAGAATCTTGCTTAAAACGTAGATTGGGTATCCAAAGACTGTGAATAACATCCAGTGCACTTATGACAGTGTGAACAACTTGATGAACGGGAACGACTAAATCGTCAGGCTCAAAATCATCTCCTGTCCCAAATTTCCCATCAACTCCTGGGTGTGTATAGGTCCAGGCAAATTGCTGTCCCATTACTCTGTAAACAACATCAGCCTTGGGTAATTGTATTTTTATTTTGTCCCAAGCACTGTGACTTTTATAATCAATAAACAAATCAAAGCCTAAGACGAGTACCACTGGAATTAAAACCCAGCTCATGGCCTTCATAGTGCTACCATCTTCATAAGTAGCTTTTACTCCCTCTTTTTTCCTTGAACTAAACAGAAAATAAAAGAGAACACCTTCAGCTAGTATCCACCAGATAAAAACGATGTAACCAATAAGATTAATTACATAATCAATGTCTTCACCAAATGTAGCGATGTTTTCCGGCATATAACCGACAATCCAATCAAGCATGACTATATTCCTTTTTAACCATTAAACTTTTATTCCATTAATATTATGATTTTCGTTAGGATGAGTTGCACAAACTTTTCTTCCTTCACAAATCCATTTTTCCCGGGAAAAATTAATAAGAGGAAACCAACACGCTGCCATCAATCCATTTCCTTGATGCGAATCACTTTTAACTCTGATGTTTATAGCTTGTTCTTATTTGTACCATTTGAAGTTTACGTTTGAAAAACGTAATCATTTAATTTAAAGAATGATTTTGATCATAATTTAAAACTATTTTTGATGAAGGATGAAGTACATTCTATGAAAAACATAATGGTGCTCATGTTTTTTTAACTTATTTTGCTTGTACTGATCGTGTAAAAAATTAGTGAGCTCTTTAATGCTAAAATCTACGCTTTGCGACTAATGCAAAATATGGCCTTAATTTAAAAGTTGATTAAAAAATTTAGTTACTAAGCATATTATTTCCAACTTTTTGTTTTAAAATTATCGTAGGTGTAGCCAAGGTCTTCTATATCATTAGAGCTCTCACTAGTATGAAAGCCACTTTGTTCATCACCATTTTTAGAAAATGGCGCCATTACTGCTTCAGCTTCTCTAAGGTTTGGCTTTTTGTTTACATTCGCCGGATTTTTTTGCCAAATGGCCCACAGCCTATCAATCATAGAGTGATGCAACCAAAAAATAGGATCTGCTGGGGCCTTTGTTACGTCCGCCATCGTTCCTACTCTACCTTTCTTCTTACCTCCTACCCAAAGATGAATATGATTGTGTGGCCCAAAGGGATGACCTTCTAAATGTTTTGTAAATCTTTTATATCCCCAAGTTGAATTAACAATCCTCAAAGTATTTGCTCTAGAAACTTTGTGATGTGCTAATGGATGTGTTCCAGGAAATCTATTAATGACAATAGGCTCTCTGACAGTGCAAAAATCACAACAATCTTTTTGTGGCGCCGTCAGGACTCCAGTTGGTTTTAACTCAAGCAACCATTTGGGAATCTCACGATCCTTCAACCAATCCCAATAAGGAATTGTTACATCCGGTTCAATTTTTTGTAGTTCTCTTTCAAAGACAGAGAGTAGGGCCCTATGCCATGGAAGAAACCTTTCAATATTTTTTGGAAACCATTTGATCTTTCCATTAGGGTAGAGCATTAGACTGTGCATTTTATATTCTTTCATTTTAGCGTGAATTTTTACAAATTCACTCAAGGTTCCATTTTCTGCCAAGGCCAGGTAGGCCTTCTTGAATAATGCCTTTTCTGATTTACTCATGTTTGCTTGATCTTTTCTAACCACGACAGCATATGAGCTAAAAGTCCAAAAGCTAATTGCGAGGAGACTCGCTGATATTAAAAATTTCATGACCTACCGTTTCCTATTTTATGTGCAAGGAATGCATATCAGACAATTGATGCAGTTAGTCATAAAGTCTTACTAATTAATGCTTTCTTAATAATGCGCGGCACGCTGTGTAACAAGTATATGCTGCTAGGGGTAGTTGTGACCCCGATTCTCTAACACTTTCTGTCAATTGGCCCCTATGCCCCTGTACTCCTTGAGGCCTGTTTACTTATTCAACATTAAATAATAATTAAGACGCGGTCAGTAGAAACACAGGGAAGATCAAACATTCAGCGCCGAACACGCTAAAAATAGCTTTGAGAGAGGAGAACAACCATGAGTAGAAAGAAGGGCCCGTGGCCCAGAAAACCGTTTCAACCACTATTACAATTTGGAAAACATTTTTTAGTTTGGTTTTTAACAATTTCACTAGTCCAAAGTGGATTTGATTTTAAAAGCTTCCAAGCAGTAGCTGACAGCTACAGCGACTATTCACAAAAACCTTTTATTTATTTTAATCAAGACGATGGCGTCCTTAACTATGGTGAAGATACTGAAATTGAATTCAGCCTCATCGGTGCCGAATCATTTACTGAAATTGAATGGACTATTGTAGAGCCTTACCACCCAGTGGGACTTGAGCTCGAAGGAACTTATGGTTCAAAGGCCATTTTATTCGGCTCTCCAATGTTTCAGGGCAAATGGTGTTTTGTTCTTCAAGCAAAGAGCACAAAAAATCAAGGCTGGGATATGCAGCCACTTGAAAAATTAACAAGCGGGTATGTTTGTCTTTACTCAAATGTTGACGAAGACGACTACGACACACCTAAAATAAAGAGTGATTATCATATTAGTGGTGCAAGAGTAGGCAGCCACTACACTTCAGAAATTAGTTTAGAAAATGATGACTACAGTGAACTTAAACTTTCTTTTTATGATGGTAACGTTCCAACTGGACTTGAGCTTTATCAATACAACGCTGGTAAATCTCTTGAGCTATACGGAACACCTACTGAAGAAGGTGTATTTAAATTTATAGTAAAAGCTTCAAAAGATGAGGAACTATACGACGAGTATGACGAATACGATGCCTATTATACCCAAGAGATTTTCAAACAACTTCAAGTAAATGTAGATCAAAGAGTTTCTAGAGGTTACCTTTGTCCAAGGGGCTACTACTATGACTCCACAATGGGCTACTGCGTACAAGAAAGAGGATCTATTTGTGGAAAAGGAACCTATTACGATTGGGACTCAGGCAGATGTAGAGTTTGGTGGCTTCCAAGTGGAATCTACTGTCCTGCTGGAACATACTATGATCACTTTCTTTATAGATGTGTTAGAGCTGGCTCATACAGATGTCCACAAAATTACAAGTGGGATGGCTACTACAATAGATGTGTAAGACAGCCTTATACTTGCAATTATGGCCAAAAATACAATTGGTACTCCAAGAGATGTGAGTGGGTTGGAAAGACTTGTTCAATAGGAAGACACTGGAGTTATTCAAAAAATAGATGTGTATCTAATCATAAGTATTGTTCTGCTGGTCAATATTACAGTAAGTCCAAAGGAAGATGTGTCCGAACATCAAGGTATTGTGGTGCTGGTAAGTATTGGGATAGCCACACCAGAAGATGTGAAAGAGCTAGAAAGCACTGTAGCGCTGGATACAAATGGAATTACTCACAAAACAGATGTGTTAGAAAGACATACAAAAAAACTTGTAGCGCCGGTTACCATTACTCTCCAGGGAAAAACAGATGTGTACCTAACTACAAGCCTAAGAAGAAGAAAAATATTTCTTGTAAGCCAGGTTATAAGTGGTCTAGTCACCACGGCACTTGTGTGAAAAAGCATAAGCCTAAACATCCAGGACCTAAGAAACCAGGGCCTAAGAAACCAGGACCTAAGAAACCAGGACCTAAGAAACCAGGACCAAAGAAGCCAGGGCCTAAGAAACCAGGACCAAAGAAACCAGGACCTAAGAAACCAGGACCAAAGAAACCAGGGCCTAAGAAACCAGGACCTAAAAAGCCAGGACCTAAGAAACCAGGACCTAAGAAACCAGGACCTAAGAAACCAGGACCTAAAAAACCAGGACCT
>JABIHA010000021.1 GCA_018649885.1 Bacteriovoracaceae bacterium | reverse complement strand
TAGGTGACCACATATCAATTAGCTTTTGGCCTAAGCTTTTGAAATCATTTTCAGACATGAAGATATATTAAATGATTAATATTGGTTGGCCTAGGTACAGGGCCCAAAAAAGAGAAAACCTCAGTTTATTGAGTAGTTACAAAAAGTGATGGTTAGAGTTTTTGCAGGCTAGATTGCTAGTTTGTGGTTTGAGATTTCGCCTCCTTTGATATCCATGGAAACTCTGCTCAGTTGAAATGCAATGGTCACGACTTGCGTTGCTTCTGTTTTTAACGGTTACGTAAGATCTTCTGTTTGTTTTACGAACCAGCCGTCATATTCGTCTTGATTTACTCCAATTGAGCTAAATCTTGCTGAATTAATCTCTTTGAGATCTTTTAGTGTTTCAATTTTAAATAACTCAAAGTCTTTTTCCTCTATTTTATTTCTTATCATCCATTCATCAATGTATGGGCTTATCTTATTGTTGATTATCAATTCTTTGATAATCTTGCCTTGAAGATTTTTTCGTTGTTTTCTATACTTTATCCTGAAGGAGTCAGGTGCTCCAATGGAGTCAAGGACCACTGAAAATCTTTCTATAGATCTTTCGTAAGCATATTCAAAAACTTTTAAGAAAGGTTTGTGATCACATGTTTCGTAGAAATACATTAATGCTTGGTTGTAGTCTTCGACTTCTATGTCCATAAATGAGTTCGGTGCTAGCTTAGCTCTAACAAGAGGTATGCTTGATGCTATCCTTGAAGTCCTTTTATTTCCGTCAACGAATGCTTGCAGATATGCTATATGTACTAACAGAAAAAATGATTGTTCAAATGGATTTTCAATTTTTTTAGCTTTCGCTGGAATCAGTTTTATATAATTATCTATTGTGTTTGGATTTTCTAGAGGCACATAGGAGCTTCCTGTTATCATCAATCCATCATTTTTATGTGCTGGATTAGGGCCTCTGATTTGTCCACACCGCCATCCCGGAAGAATGTCTTCCATCAATCTATAGTGTATGTCTTTTATTGTTATGTCTGATAAACCTTGAGTGTCGATATTTTGAACTACAAACTCTATGGCTTGCTTATGATTTAATATCATTGCTCTTTCTGTTTCAGTTCCGTAACTAGGGTCATCTTCGGTGGTAAGTAGTTTTTCAGTGTCCAATAAAGAGAGTGTATTTCCCTCAAGCCTCGCACTATTGTATGAAAGATCAATTAACAGACGTTCTGCAATTCTTTTAGTGTAAGTGTCGGCTTGCATTGTTGCTTGTGTACTTACATCAAGTTTTTGTGCAAGGGCTGTTAGTCTGCTTAGTGTTTCCTTATCAATTAAATTGTTTTTATTCGGAATGTAATCACATAAAGCTTCTTTCTTGTATCCTACAGCTGTTCGATTTTTTTTTAGTAGATATTTTGTTACTACGGGTGATTGTTTGAACTCTATTGATACATGTTCCACAGTGACTTCTTCAGGTGAAGTGGATTCTGTTGGCAGTTCTTCTTTTGCTTTTTTTGAAGGCTTTATGTAATAACGGTGACTTTTTTCGGTTTCGTCAGCAATACTGACTATTTTTTCTTCAACAAGACTTTGCAGGGTTCTGTTTATTCTTCTTTTAGAGGTCTCTTGAGTACCTTCTTTTAGCTCCTCTGGAAGAGCCTGTATTATTTTATCAACAGTCCAAGCTTCCTTCTTCATAGTAGGCAACATGTTTATAATGTATGGTTTTATTTTTTTTATTCTTATAGCCATTTTTCCTCTACTTTTATTAATTAATTATAACACATTAATATATTTTTTCACCTCAGATTTTCATTAGATTACAAGTGGTTATGGGCGGTATTAGGAGGATGTCGGGAGGATATCGGGAGGATATCGGGAGGATATCGGGAGGATATTAGGAGCGTCTTTTTTCTTAATAGTGATTAGAACTAAATTACAAGCAAAATGAATTTCAATGGAGTTTTACTCACGGAGGACGTTTTTGTTTGAATCGAGATAAAAATGGAGGGAGCAACGATGCATTGAGGTTCTCATTGAGGCTTCAGCACATTTTTTCGTGTGCAGTTTGTCTGGAAAGTTGTTTGTGGTTTGAGATTTCGCCTTCGGCGAAGTCCATGGAAATGCTTCGCCAAAATCACTGCGGGGGCATTCCAGTGGACAGGCGGCATATCAAAACTTGCCGCTGGCAACTTTTGACATGCAAAAGCGCATGGAGCACGGAGTGCGACCAGAAAACATAAAGGAGCGATAATTGACCGTGTGAAACTAAGGTAAGATATGGCGGGAGCGTAAAGACACGATACCTAACCGTGATTTTTGTCACTTATTGAGTTATTAATAATTCGATATTTCTTATTTCCAATGCCGCACTCCAGTGCTTTACTCCTATTAATATTTTGCTTTTCGCTTTTCTAAAAAAGCGGTAACACCTTCGGTTTTTTCTGGATGTGAAAAGCCCGCAGCAAAGGCGTCACGTTCTATTTTTAAGGCCTCTTCAATTGGCATGTGCAATGTTGAATTGATGACCTTCTTTGTCAGAGCAATTGCGGCGGGAGAATTTTTGAAAGTTGCATGTAAAGTATCTGTAGCTTCATTGAAAAGATCTATTCGATTAGGAAGAACTTTATTAACGAGGTTAAGCTTCTTGGCCTGAGCAGCCGGAATTTGTTTCCCCGAAAATATAAATTCCTTAGCCTTATTAACACCCAAGGCCCGTACAAAGCGGATGCATCCTCCAAAGCCGGGAATAAGTCCTAAAGACACTTCGGGTTGACCAAAACTTGATTTTTCTGTGGCGTAAATAAAGTCACATGCCATAGCGAGTTCACAACCTCCACCAAGGGCAAAACCATCGACACAGGAAATTGTAGGTATGGGTAAGTTTTCTAGTAGTAGAGTGACCTCTTGTGCAAGGGCTGAAAATTGATGAGCTTTGATTTGCGACATCGTACTCATTTGTTTGATATCTGCACCAGCCGCAAAAGCCCTTTCTCCCTCACCAAAAAGAATAAGTCCTTTTACTTTGGAATTGTTAAAGTTCAAAGATAGCAAAACCTCTTTTAATTCACTAAAAAGTTCTACAGAAAGAGCGTTGAGTTTTTCAGGTCTATTTAAACTAATAAATCCAATACTATCTTTTTCTTCAAATTTAATATTATTAAAATTCATTTTAAATTCCTTTGCTTTATGAGTCCCAAATTGCACCAAAAGAGGGGATGCCCCGACTTTCAAGTTGGTAGTTGAGATGAAAAGTTAATTTCTTATTTGAAATGACAATGACGGCTTCTGCCTCAAAATCTCTATAGGCTTCAAATGCCAATTTCACGAGATCAGGTTTCCCTTGGGAAGTGGTATCCCAAATTATTGCATCTGGCTGTGCATCAAGTATTTCATTAACAAGGTCGTCCCCATAAGTTTTCCTTGGTGTTCTTGTCGACCACACCAGTCTAGAGGGAACGTTTCTATCTAAGAGATGAGGTAAACAAGGACCTATCCCGCTTCCTGTTGCTACCCAAATGACCTTTTTGAAGAGAAGTTCAATGTTCCCGACACCAGCTGTTGGAATACCTCGAACCCAAACTTTTTCAGGTAAATTATCAATATAGTCACCTGTCCAATCTCCGGCCCTCGAGATACAAAGACGAAAACCTGGTTCATGGGGAGAAGGAATATTTGCAAATGAGTGCCATTCAAATAATGGATTGATACTTAGCTCTGTAGATGAGCCTGCAAAAGGGGTTGTCCCATAATTGAATTTACTGACTCCAACATGGGGCGATGGACGAACTATTTCGACTGAAACCTTTTTAAGGTGTAACCAAGGCTTAATGAGACAAAGAGTAATGAAGCCTAATCCTATAAAATCGATAGAGTTTAAAAGGTAACCTTGAACCCAAAATAATAGAAGAGAAATCCAGCTACCAAATCTTGCAACTCTTTCAAAGAGGTTGTGATTTGGCATTCTAATTTGGGGAAGAGAAACCACCATTATCAAAACGAGAATAGCTAAATGAATAAATCCAAGCAGCTTTATTTGATCTGGTGCCATCGAGAGGTAGTAACTAAACCATAGGGTCCCTGAAAGGAAAGCACCAATGTGAATTCCTCCAAAGTGATAGACTTTTGCAAGTGCCCATCTTATAGATAGTGGCCAGGTTAAAGGGGCACTAGTTGCTAATTTAAAGAGAAAGTTGATAACTTCATGCTGTCTAATCAGAATTCCCAAAGCAAAATTCAAAAGAGTTATCTGTAAAACTATTTCACTTTTCAGTAGAGGAGTATAAAGAAAAATACCCAAGTTTATAAAAAGAGTAAGAATAATCAGTCTCACATAGGGACGAAAAAAAGGATGTCTTAAAGATCGATAAACCATTCCTTTTTGTGGTGGTAGAAAGGAACTTTCTTTTCTTTCGAGAAGAGGAGTTAAGACTCCGATAGTTTGTTCTTTCATGCTGAAACCTCCTGCTCTCTTCTATTGGCCTCTTCTTGGATTTTTACGGCAAGGACTGTTAGTGTCTTCTTGTCTATTTTTCCACGATCTGTTTTTGGAAACTTATCCATTGGAATTATAAAACTGGGAATACAATAGTAAGGAAGAATTGCCATAAGGGCTCTATTTGTCGCCTTAAGGCTAATCCTATTAGGAGTAACAAAAGAGACTAGGTTCTGATTGTCTAATTTCAGAGTAATTGCTTGTCTACAGTGAGCGACTTTTTCCAAAACGGTTGAAATTGAATCTAGTTCAACCCTAAAACCTTTTATTTTTACTTGACCATCTGTTCGGCCAAAGTGTTCTAATTCTCCATCTATAGTCCATCGGCCAAGATCTCTCGTGCGAAACATAAGGTTCCCTTCACCTAGAAAAGGGTCAGCTTTATAGCGTTCTTTTGTGAGCTTTTTGTTATTGATGTAGCCTTGGGTAACACAGTCTCCTCCGGCCCACATTTCACCAATTTCTCCTATGGGAAGGGGGTTAAGTTTCTCATCAAGAATGTAAACGCTATTGTTTGGAGTTGGCTTTCCAATTGTAATTTTAGACTCATTCATTTCATAGAGCTTCATAGTATTTACTATTGTTGTTTCAGTTGGGCCACAGCAGTTATAAAAGTCACTATTTTTTGACCAATTATCCGCAAGTTCCTTTGGACAAGGTTCGCCTGCTACCGCCACTACTTTAACGTGTTTATTTTTTCTTGGATCAATATCTGCAAGGATGCTTGGTGTCGCAATTACGATATCAACCTTTGCTATGGCCTCTGCAATACTTTTTCCCCTAATATGGAGAGTGGCCCCATGTGAAAGAGCAGTGAAAATTTCCCATGCGGCCATATCAAATGAAATATTTAGAATTTGAGAAACTTTATCTTTTGGTCTGACTCCAAGATTTCCTGGACTTGTTAGTAAAATATTGCAGAGATTTTTGTGACTCACTTTTACTCCATTAGGTAGACCAGTCGTTCCTGAAGTGAAAAGTACAAAACAAGTGCCAAGTGGATTTCTTCTATTTTCTAGTTGGGGCATTGTTTTATTCCCTATGTCTTTTAGGAAACTATCTATTTCTATAACCCTGACTCCATTTGCCACGGGGATTCGATGTTTTAGATGAGAAAGGGTTAGGATAATTTTGATTTTCGCCTTTTCCACAATATGAGTTAGTTGAGTTGTAGGTGTAATCCTAGCGTCTTGAGGAACGTAAGCTGAACCTGATTTGAGAATTCCCAAAATACTCACTAACATGGGAATTGAACGTTCTAAAAAGACTCCAATATTGTCTCCAGGTTTTGATCCCATTTCTATTAGGTGAGATGATAGTGCCTTACTCTGGCCATCGAGGTCTCTATAGGAGATTTGTTTGTCACCATTCTCCGCCGCAATAAGCTCTGGGTTCTTCCTGACTTGATCTTCAAAAGCTTTGTGAATTTTATCGAATGAAGGTTTGATGACAGGCCCAAAGGCAAATTTTTCAATAAGGCTTTGATTAAATTCTCTATGAAACATAATAACTCCTTTGGTTGTTAATTGCCTAAGATATTTATATTGCCTTTTTCAATGTTAAGATATATGGAATGTTGTTATGTTGTGTTAGAATAAATCTAATAAGGGCTAATTTACATGTTACCAGAACTTTCCCGCCACACTGAAAAACTATATTACTTTTATGAAGTGGCTTTAGCCGGTAGCCTACACTCAGCTTCTCGAAAATTAGGAAGCTCTCCACCTACAATCTCGTATGCTATTAAACAACTGGAGGGAGTTGTGCACTCAATACTCTTTATTCGAAGTAAGGAAGGAATGACTCTCACCCTTTCAGGTGAGCACCTATTCAGTTTTTGTAAAAAACATTTTCAAGAGCTAAGTGATTTAGAGGCTCTACTTAAGAAACCGGAAATGGAACCTGTAACTAGACTAAAAATAGGAACTTTTCAATCCATCGCCATCTATTTTTGGCCTTATATGCTTAATGTATTAAAAGATGAGCCTAGCTTATCCCTTTCTATTATGACCAATAGAAGTGATGCAATTATAAACTCATTGATAAAAAGAGATATAGATTTGGCTATAACGGTTGAAGGAAAGCAAACACCTGAGTTGATTCGACATGAGATCTATAAAGATGAGTACTGTGTGTATGCTTCAAATAAATTCAAATATGATCGACTTACAGAAAAACAAGTTGAAGAATTGACACTTATGTATATTCCAGATGCTTTCGATTGTGATGGTCTAAGTTTAAGACAACATCTTTTTATGACCAATCTCAATTTTAAAGAAATTTTTGAAATTGATTCTTTTGAAGTTATTGCGGAGTTTACCAAGATGGATTATGGACTGGGGATTTTACCTAGAAAAGTCGCAGCTAATTATGGAAGTCAGCTAAAAGAAGTACAGATAAGAGGAACTGCCAAGAAAAGGTTTGGGACTCATCGGTTCTTCCTCTCTTACAGAAATGACCTCGACATTTCTCAGTCCTTGATGAGTCTTATGTTGGAATCTGCCCATGAGGCGGTACAGCAAATATAGGCTTAGAGTAGGGCCAGTTTTTCTCTTTTTACAGAGATTGGCGAATTTATTAGAAAATAAGAAAAATATTAAAATTCACAAAAATTCTTTGGGCCTTTTTATTAAAACCTAGTGATTATTTTTTTATTACGAACAGCGAATAGGAAAATAATGGCTAAGCTCACTTACAATTTGAAAAGACTGGAGAGGTGCATCTTCTCTCTCTATGATGATATGAAAACTCCTGATGACATTCTTAAAACGTGGAACATTGAAGAAAAATGGATCGATCAAGCTTGGGGAGAGCTGAGCACCGGAAAGACTCTTATTGGTGGAATTCCAACCAGTAAGATCAAAATGCTCGATGTCTGGAAATGGGAGTACATCGTTGATCCTCCTGTTGACGACAACTACCAGCCTCTTTGGAATGAAGCTCCTGGCGACGCTCGTGAAATGATTACAGATGGAGAAGATCTGTGCTCGCTTCTTCTCATTTTTTCAATAGAAGGAGGTAATCCGATGAATTTTATAGTTGATAATCGTAAGGAGGATACGTGTTTCTAATTCTTTCTCTACTATCTTTGAATGTTATGGCCGAAGAAAAATTTAGATACTTCTCTGAGTGGAAAGTTATATATGAATTTAATGATAAGGTTCATTTAACAAAATTGAAACACGTCGTTGGTTTTAAGTTTCCTGGTAGTAATTGCTTGGTTACAAACGAGGAAAACGTTAGAAAAAGAAAATATACAAGAAAGCTCGTCTGTGATGACGAAGAGATTATCGTTCAATGTATTGGCCTACCTCGAACTTGGAAGAAAGAGCAATCAGTTAGCTGTAGTGGCAGTTCAGGGAGAGGAAAAAAGAAAGTGACACTATTTGGAAATGTTAAAACGTATTATACAAGAAATGAGTTACGGCGATTGCAAGTGATAGAGGAACTTAATAATACAATTCCATATTAGGGAGTGGCGTGAGACATGGAATTTTGATTATTTTGTTACTTACATCTTGTTCTCCTAAAGAAACTAGGAAGAAGATCATTTTGATTGATTCGGGTATAAATGTTTCCAGTAGAATAAATCCATTCTTATGCAAGTATGGGCATAAGAGCTTTATAGAAGGTTCCTCTTGGAATGAAGATAGACATGGCCATGGAAGCCTGATGGCTGAAGTAATAATTCAGAAATTAGATCTAAAAGAACATTGTATTGTTATTGTAAAGGCAGCAGAGAAAGGCATTGGATCTAGCATAAAAGCGAACGCATACGCCAGTGCTCTGAGGTATCTGGCATCACTAGATTTTAATATAATACTTCTTGCCTTGGAGGATGTAAGCTATTTTTATAAGGAGCCTGTCTTCGTTCCAAGCTCATTAACCAATCTCGCTTTCACATTGTAGGAAGTACAGACGGTAATTTCAATCATGGGTCTCTAATTACCGCAAAAAGAAATTCTAAATACAAGCAAGAGAGTGGGACTAGCTTTTCCGCTGCTCGATTCGCTTCGGAGCTGATGGCCAAGAACTAATCTTTTTCACAGGCGTACACCGAATCTGTCGGAAGATGCCTCACATTTGTGAGGAGACAGAGAGAGTAGGTATGAGTATGCCTAGTTTAGAACAGATAATTGCTTAAACTCGGTGTGAGATATCATCGTTCTGCGAGCGAAGCTCTGTCAAAAGCTACTAGCAAAAAGGCAAGAACTGAGAATGTAGGAAATTAATTTAAAAAATATTTACTGTACGAAATTGTAACGAGAAAGTTTTCGTGCACTTTACCGAAATTGAACAAAATCCAAGCTCTCTTCGACTACTTTGTAACCCTGTGGCAAAAAATAAAATTGATATAGAATTTTGGAAATTTGTCAGAGATATCTATTTTGAAAATGGTGGGTTTTTGCAAAAATGGCCATCACCTAAACTCTCGGAAAGTGATATGTAATTTCGGTATCGGGTTTCGACTACCCCAGAAACGAAAAAGCCCGAAACAATGTTCGGGCTTTTTTCAATAATATCGAGATCTTATTTCTAAATTCTCGGTATTCAAAATGGCGGGAGCGACGAGACTCGAACTCGCGACCTACGGCGTGACAGGCCGTCATTGTAACCAACTCAACTACGCCCCCGCTAAAAGGCAAATCATTTGATTCGTGGATAGGACAATATTAGAGCAGGCAGTATTCCGTCAACAAAAAAACTCTTTTGCTGCTTTGAATTGTTTGCGTTTTTTTGATCCTCAGCTCATGAAAATACGGATGATCACAAGAAATATCAGGGTGCCAAATAGTTTCCTCGACAGCCCTGGAGGGCATACCCTGGATAGCTGGGCACCAACAGGCGCAGTGACAATTGAGCCCAGTACAAAAAGTGTGCTGATAAAAACGTTCCAGTGACCAATTTGGTACTCTGGGTAAAAGTTAGAGACCACTGCCAGGTCTTCAACAAAGATGAATGAGCTTAGTGCAGAGAGAGTTCCAAAGAACATAGCAACATTGGAGTATAGTGGAATTTTTGAAAATGGCATTTTAAAGACGACCATTAGAGCTGGGACAAAGATAATACCGCCTCCAAGACCCGTTAGCCCGGCAAGTACCCCTCCGAATAGGCCAATGGCAGAGGACTTAACAATTGTCCCCATTCCCTTTGGGGGCTCGTAATCGTGACCCTCAATCTTCTCAGATTTAAAAAATATCAGCCTCAAAAGTACTAGAACAAGCGAAACTCCAAAGATTTTTTTGACAATATAGGCCTGGAGGAAGAGCGCGAGATGACCTCCAATTTGGCCACCAATAATGACACCTATACCCATGGGGAGCGCTAGCGCCATCTTAGGAAATTCTTTATTTTTGGCGCGCACCGTAAGGTTGATAACGCTATTCATACAGATCATGCCTAAGCTAGAGGCTATGACGGTCTTGGTAGTGATGCCTGAAAATAGGGTGTACATGATGGGCACAGCAACAACTCCGCCTCCTACACCGAAAAAAGAGGAAAGTAGCCCCACAAGAAGACCTGAAACTGCACCCCAAATTAGCATTAACCCACCTTATTTTGTATGATGAGCTCGATTATACAGCTGCTGTAATCCTTATGAAATCATAATCTAGGTAATAATTAATGGAATTGATTCAAGTTTTTTTCTACCAACTTTGGGCCTACTTACTAGAGTCGGCGCCCTATCTGCTCTTTGGCTTTGGAATTGCGGGTATTATTCATATCTTTCTAAAGCCAGAATCCATTAAAAATTTATTGGGTGGCGGAAATGTAAAAACTGTTATTAAGGCTGCACTTGTAGGAGTTCCACTTCCGCTTTGTTCTTGCTCTGTGATTCCAACGGCCGTGACAATAAAGAAATCGGGCGCAAGTAATGGAGCCACATCCGCATTTTTAATTGCAACTCCCGAGTCTGGGGTTGATTCCATTTCTCTTACTTATGCATTGATGGATCTACCCATGACTATCTTGCGTCCAGTTGCCGCTTTTGTTTCTGCAACATTTTCAGGTCTTCTCCAAAATAGCTTTAACGATTTTGAAGTGGCTCCCGAGGATGTCAAAAGCAGTGGTGGATGTTGCAAAAAGAAAAAGATGGCCGAGACAGCGGGACAAACTTGGCCAAAAAAAATACTGAACGGGATAAAATATGGTTATTTAGATTTAGTACAGGATATGTCTTTTTGGTTGGCCTTTGGACTTATTGCTGGAGCGATTATAAATACGGTTGTACCAGAGGATGCCTTTGGAACCCTAGGTATCTGGGGAGGCAAGGCCGTAGTACTACTAATTGGTGTACCTTTTTATATTTGTGCCTCTGCTTCAACACCTATTGCGGCTTCATTAATCCTAAAAGGGATGTCTCCAGGGAACGCTCTCATTCTACTTCTTGTTGGTCCAGCTACTAATGTCTCAAACCTGGCTATCATCCAAAAATATATTGGAAAAAGAGGCGTGATGTTAAATGTTTTTTCTATTGTGTTTGTGGCAGTTGTCTTTTCTTTCCTAGTTGATTTCTATTATTCATATACAGGAACAGAGGTCCAGATAAAATTAGGCACCCATGTCCACGCAGATGATCGATCACTTTTTAGAGAAGTGGCGACAGCGGTTTTTCTCATTTTACTCGCGCGTGGTCTGTGGAAAGAGAAAATTGCAAAATATTTCAAAAGGTAGGAAGTTTAAGGTGAAAGTATTTATTACAGGTGGAACTACTGGAATTGGAAAGTATATGGCCCTAGGGTATCAGGCCCTAGGAGCGAAGGTCGCAGTTTGCGGTCGATCAGAGAGTAATTTTATTGAAAATTTCAAAGATAAAAATAGTGATATAAAATTTTACCGTGTTGATGTTTCAGATCGTTCGGCCATTAATGGCGCGATCACAGATTTTGCTGGAGCCGATGGAATCGATTTAGTGATTGCTAACGCTGGCATTTCAATGGATCAAAAAAGTGATATCCCAGATTTTGATTGCGCCCAAAAACTTGTGAAAATTAATGTCTTTGGAGTGCTTAATACATTTGAAGCAGCAATACCTCAAATGGTAGAAAAAAGAAGCGGACAATTAGTGGCCATATCAAGTGTTGCTGGTTTCAACGGGCTACCTCATACTTCAGTTTACTGTGCTTCAAAAAGTTTTGTAACAACGCTTTGTGAGTCTTTTGCTATTGATTTAAAAAGATACGGCATTACAACTACATGTATTTGTCCTGGTTTTATCAAAACGCCTCTTACAGATAAGAACAATCATCCCATGCCTTTCTTGGTTGATGCAGACATTGCCGCCGAAAAAATTATGAAGGCCGTCGAGGCGAAAAAAGAGCTCTACGTCTTTCCTACACTAATGTTGATAGTGGTGTATTTCATGAAATACCTACCTAGGTCCATATTTCGCACAGTTCTCCGAATCTTTAACTCTTCACCTAAAATGCCCAATTTTTTTGGCTAGCTATAGTGTGATAACTATTGATAATTATCACCATATAAACCTTATATTGATCAGTTACGGCTGCTGATAGAAGGTGTTATTTTTTAGTAGTAGACATTTTGTCCTAGGTATTAGAATTAGAACTGGGAGATGTGCCATGGCTAAGAGTAATAATGAGATATTAGCAGAACTTGTCAAAGAGAGAATGCAATTTCTTGAGCGCTACCCGCATCTAAAAGTTCTTCAAAATGAAATTCATAGGATAGAGGCAGAGAGTGGCCATGATCCTATTACCTGTGCACTTGAAATCAATCGTCTTCTCACATCTCATTTAAGTGAAGATACATTTCCAGAGTTTCATGAATTTATCAGAAAGTATCAAAGTGAGTACCTCCTTAACATTGATAAGTACTACACAACGTCTGCGTCTTTTCCTTCACTCGGTGATGTACTAGATACAGATGGTGAGCAATCTGCTTAATAGTTTCTAATTTCATTCGCAGCTCTTACTTCTGTCCTGACTAAGGCAAAGTTCTAAATATAAATTGTTTTATTGGCCAAGCTTTGTAGGGTTTAAAGTAAAAACTTATCCCCATAAGTTTCGAGGATACTCTTTTAAGAACATTCCCTTTTGTATTGTAAAAAGATAGCTTTAGAAGCCTTATAGGCACTGCTAAGCTCGAGGATGCTATCAATTAATCCTTCAGTATCCTGAAGAGCTTGGCCCAAAAGGAGGTAGATCAGGGGGAATATTGTGCAAGGTCTATTTCATGGATGGTATTGAGGATGAAAAAAAGGGCCTGGATAGAACCAGACCCTCAATTTTATTATTTTAAGAATTTATCTTAAAGGTTTTTACATTCTTTCTTGTCTTCTTTGTATGCTGATTTTGCACCTTTTTTACAATCTTTTTTAAGCTGTCTTGCACTTTTCTTACACTGTCTTTTCTCTTTACCTTTGATTGGACATTCACTTGTTCTGAAAGCGCTTTTACAAACTTTCTTAGAAGCTTTCTTTTTCTTTTTAGCCTGCTTTTTACAATCTCTCTTATCTTTTCTGTTACACTTTCTGAAATCTTTGTCACAAGCCTTCATTGCTTTTTTAGCATGACCTGCATTTGATGGATCTGAGATTCCTTCAACACATCCTGACCAGTCGTCAGTACAGTCTGCGAAAGCGCTAAATGATAAAAGTCCTGCTAAAATTGTTAAAACTAGTAATTTCATAATTTCCTCTCCTTTATTAAACCAGATGATTATTTTATCCTTCTTGGTATTGATCCCTATTCGGCATCTCCGCCTCGATCCTGAGAAAAATTGTAATCTACAAACGCTTCAGGGCAAAAAATATCAGTGCTCCGAAACTTTCCTTTTTAAAATTAGGCACTTGAAAATTATGCTATTTTTATTTACATGCAATAAATGTTGGCAAATTGCACAAGACAGTGATTTTCCAAGTATAGTTTCAATGAAAATTATTTAGATTTTAGAAAAATTTGTTTAGAAAGGATTGTCGCTATGAAGGAGTGTTTCTTTATAAGGAGAAGATATAAAGCTTTTTTCAGGCAATAGTTGGGAATGGAATAATATTGTCTAGCTCAAAGCTAAAGTCGTAATCTTCTTCTACAAAGATATCGTCTATAAATTTAACCTCTAAGACTTTTGAAATTTGGAAGGCGACACTTTTGAGCATGAAAGGGTCATTTCCCTTTGTTATAAGAATACTTTCATCCCCTTCTAGGTATAGAGAGTAGCAATCACTTTGTGATGAAGGGTTTGAAAAAAGTCTAATCGTTCTATAGTTATCAGAAGCCGAAGCTTTTTTTCTTGGAAACCAAATACCAAGCTTTTTATTTAAGATGGTAATAGATTGGGCGTGGAAGTCCATTTGAATTTGAATCTCATTATTTAGCTCAATTGAATGACTGGCCACGAAAACGCCTTTATTAGTTTTTGATAACTTGATGTATATATATTAATTGATTGTGACTTCCCAGGGTTGGAAATTGAAATCATTACATACCTGTACAAATAAGGGGAATTTATTTAGACAGCTTCTTCTTCTTCTTCTTCTTCTTCTTCTTCTTCTTCTTCTTCTTGTATGGATTGATATTTAGGAAGGTAGATTTCAAAGCAAGTATTGGGGGTGTTACCGAGAAATTGGATTCGTCCATTGTGGTCATCTACAATTTTTTGAGATAGGGATAAACCAACTCCAAGATTTCCTTTTTCTTGCTTATCAGTATTAAACGATAGAAAGAGATTTTTTAAAATCTCATTTGGTATTCCCTTACCACTATCAATAAATTTTATTGTGACTCCATTCGTGCACTCTGAAATTTGAACTTTAACCCACTTTTCTTCAGAGCTATCTATTGCATCAAATGAGTTGTTAATAAGGTTAGAAAAGAGCTGAGCTATTAATACGGGCTTACATTGAAGAAAAGTAGAGTCTGATAAGTTTTCAATCGTAAATTTTACGCCCATTAACTTCATTTTCTCAAAATAAAATCCTAGAACACGATCAAATATATCTTTTAGAGAGCTATTTTCTAAAAGTTGCTCATCCCCTCCAATTACCATACTTTTGAGATTGTTGATGATTTGAGCGACCCTTAAGCTTTGCTCATCAATTTTGTCAAGTTTTGCTCTCAGCTCTTCGCGGGGAAGGTCTTCTGCATGGCTTTTTCTCAATAGGTATTGGCAGTAGCCATGGACAATTTGCATTGGATTGTTAATCTCATGAACAAGGCCTGTGGCCATCTCACCTGCAGATGCAAGACGATGTGTTTTTAGGATAAGGTTTCTTAACTTAGAATTTTCCTCTTTAAGAGTCTTAATCATTCGAAGGTCTGTCTCAGAACTCTTGTTCGGGATATCGCTCACCTCATTATGAATTTTTTTCTTGAGTAGCTTTTTAATAACGACACATCCCTATTGGTATAAAACCTACTAAAAATATCGGTGATGGGTATTAAATCTTTAACCAATTTTAATGCTCAGGAAAAATTATCTACTCAACAAATTTTATAAATGCGTTAAAATAGGTAGTTATAAGAAATAATGTAAACTTTATCGGAATCTGTGTTGATAAAAAAAGAATCACTTTTATTAGGTCTAGCGGGTCTTGTTCTACTTGCGGCTGGGGTGTTCTTATTTATGGATACTGGCTTCCTAAGTAAAACGACTACTTCTACTAAGTTGATTAAACTTGCACATTTAAAAGACAAGAAAAACTTGGTTAAGAAAAAGACTGTGGGGCAGATTGTTTGGGAAGAGGTAAGTACTGGGTCTGACTTATTTAAAGGCGATGAGCTCTTTACCCATAATGAATCTACTGCAGAAGTTGAATTTAAAGATAAGGCCCTCTTGAAGCTATCTCCGAATACACTAGTAAAGCTAGATGAGGGCAGCAGCGGTATTGGCATTGAGCTCATGGAAGGTTTCCTTTTCGCTAAAGTATCAAGTAAATCAAAAAAGCTATCCATAAAATCCGCAAACAAAGAAATCATTGTTGAACAAAGTACTGAGCTGCAAATTAATAAATTTGAAGGTAAAGCTGAGATTACAGTTCTTCAAGGTAGGATCAATTTAGAACTAGACGGGAAAGTAATTGAAGTAAAAAAAGACCAAATCATAGAAACAATCGAAGACCGCACGGAAGTGATTATAAAAGACATCGAAATAAGGCTCTTAACGCCTACAAGGGATCGAATCGTACTGGTTGATAGTGAACCATTTAGCCTTGCTCTAGGGTGGGATGCATCAGGCGATCTTGTTCATAAACATCTTTTTATTTCACGTGATTCAAATTTTAATAGTATCGTTCACAAGAAATTATATGATCAAAATAGTGCTCAGGTAGATGGTCTTCGAGGAGGGTACTATTATTGGAAGATAGAAGGTGTAGACGAGCGAACTTCCAAAAAAGTTACCTCAATAGTAGGCAGCTTTATCTTTTTAAAAAATATGCCCCCTACACTTTACACTCCCACCTTTAATCAGATGGTGAGGGCAAAAAAAGAAAGTGGTATGGCATCAGTTAAATTTAGTTGGGAAAATCAAATGGTTCCTCATTACGAGATTGAAATTTCTGGTGATGATGGATCGGTAGTTAATAAGAAGACTGAAAATAACCAGCTTTTAATCGATTTGGCCCCTGGTGACTATAAGTGGAGGGTTCGAAACTCTAGTGATACAAAAATTTCATTAGATTGGAGTGACTCTATAGAGCTCTTCATTTTAGATGCAAAAGTAGAACAGCCACCGATATTACTTGAACCAAAAGCAGAGCAGGTAATTCGGCCAGTTGATATTCCTGATGGAAAAGTTAACTTGAGTTGGAGCTTTCCAGTAGGATCAGAGTTTTTAATTGAAATTGCAAAAGACCCTGAGTTTAAAACCATTGAATTTACACAGAAAACCACGCAAAAGAGTTTTCAATATTCAGCAACAAGAACAGGACTTTTTTATTGGCGTGTGGGCTTGGTTACAGACAACGGAAAAACCATTTTATCTGATCATAGTACATTTTATATTAACAACAAAGAAATTGAACTTTTAGGGCCTCCCAATAGCTCAATTATTTACCCAAAGTCTCCAAAATTTAAAATTCAGTATTCTTGGAGTGATTCAGAAAGGGCGGTGTCAACTATTTGGGATTGCAAGCACGATATAAAATACTTTTTAGAGATTTCTAAAAGTGAAGATTTTAAAAAAATTATCAAGGCCAAAAAATTAAAAGAAAACCAATCAATATGGAGTGAAGGAAAACTAGGCTTATTTTTCTGGAGAGTGGCGCCATGCTATCTTGATCGACCGGGCAGGTTTTCCGAGCCTTTTATACTTGAGATAAGGCTTCCTGTGCTAGAAATTCCAAGTATCGATCCTGAGTTTGAAATTGAGGTGAGGCCAAATCCGAATCTAAAGACAATGATTCAAGAGAAAAAAAAAGGAAGATTTCCTAGTAGTGTAGAAGAGAAAATTGTAAAAAACTTTGCCAGGTTTAAACTACCTCCAAATGAAAATGCTAAAGAATATCTTATAGAAATCTTTCGAGATGAAAATTTAGAACACTTAGTTATACGAAAGAAATTTAAGAAGCCACGTTTTTACTGGAAAAACCCCCCATTTACTAAATTATATTTAAGGTATGCCATTATTGATCATTGGGGAAGGCAAAGTGAATTTAGTAATACCTCTATTTTTTCACTCATTCCTCACGATGACCTGTTATTAAATCCAAAAAACTTGATTTCAAATTTAAGTGAAGAGTTCATATCGCTTAGTTTTACAAAAGGTTTAAAAGGCGTTGGACACAAGGTGGTCCTGGCAAAGGATGATGGTTTTTCAGAAATAATTATTGAAAAGCAAACTTTTAAAAGTAAAATAACTCTTAAAAACCAAGCCTTCGGAGATACAAAGGTATTTTGGAAGGTTAGTTACAGTATAAAAAATCAGCTTAGAGAATCTGAAGTTTCAACTTTTGAAATTGTAAAACCAGAACCTCCAAAGGCTGAGACTCCAAAAGTAGAACCTCCCAAGGCAATTGTTAATGAATTAGATGAGGTAGAGGAGCCTGAAAAGGGTGAGGAAGAGCAAGAACAGCTTGCACATAAAGAGTCTGAAGCGAGCAATGCAACGGTTAGTGATCAATTTGGCGTTAACTTCATAAATGTTAGTCTTTCACCAAGAATATTTAATTATAATTTGAAATTAAAAAGTGGAGTGAATTCAAAATCAACAGCTCTACATATATTTGGATTTAATTCCAAATTTAGAGCTGCAGTTTCATCAGATTGGGCCATAGGTGGAGAGTTTGATTTTAACTCCGGAAAGGTCTCTAGCAAAAACTCAATATCAAGAATTACTGCCGATATACATTTTGGAAAAGTCTTTACCATCGATACTGATATTGCGAGCATCTTTGGTGGAGGTCGATATCAAAAGGAAGATTATATTATTCCACAAGTTGGAAAAACCTCAAAGTCGAGTGAGCCCTCAATTAAAGGCATCTTGGGCGGAAATTGGTTAAGACAAAGTTCTGGACTTGGCCACTTTGCCTCTGCCCAACTTGGGTTTGGAGATGGAATGCTGGCCAAATTTTGCTATTATCCTCTTTTTCCATTGAGTGAAAGAACTTTACTTAATATAGGGGGAAGCCTGATCTATGAATCTTCAAGTGATTCTAGTGACAACAAGTTGACAGATACTATTCTCAGTCTAGATGTTGGTATTTTTCATTCGTTTTAAATTGTATTAATTCCTTATTCTGCCAATAATTTGTGAGGCCAAATAAATTAAATTGAGTTGGTAAGTACCAGAAATTAAAGGTACTTCTCGAGTATGCTCAAATTGGTACTGAGACTGGCCGTGATGAGGTAAAATTAACTAACTCAAGTCTGTATTTGATGTTTCCGACGATCAATTCAGAACTTGGGGGTAATGATCTTGGTAAAAATTAAAATGAATTTGGCACTTAGGAGTGTAGCAATGAAAGTTCTCTGGATTGTATTATCAATGTTTTTTGCATTAAATCTCTATGCAGGAAAGAGAGCATGTCATAGAGACTTAAGAAAGTGTAATAGGTCTGTAAAAAAAGATGTAAATAAAGGATACCTATCTGGTGATGCCGCAATTGATTCAGCACTAGATTCTTGTTCATTTGAATTTGGAACTTGTCTCGCTACAGTCGATAATCCAAAGGATTGCAAGCAAGAGCTTAAATACGTAAAGAGACTGAAAAAAGAGTGTAGATCTGAATTTAAATTCTCTAAACGTGACTGCAAGAAACTTAAAGGCAATTACAAAGAGGCATGTAAAGAGGCGCTCAAAATCGCTAAGAAACAATGTAAAGAAGAAGCTAGTGCTTTGATTGTGTCTACGAAAGAGAAATGTAGCTCTTTGAAATAGTATCCATAAATTTTGTAGAGAATTCTGGTCTTATTTCGACTCACATTCAATTAGCTAGAATCATGTGTATTCTCATCTTTCAGCATTTTCTACCTAGTATACTCACCCTTTTATCCGAGAAGCCCACACGACTTTTGCCTGGAGTAAATGGGTATGAACAGAGGTAAGAAAAAGAGTAGAAAAAAAGAGCAAGATAGCGGCTCCGTTTGGACTTCCTATAGTGATATGTTCACTACAATGTCAGTTATCTTTTTAGTAATGTTTGTTTTTGCTCTTCTTAGAACAGGTGTCAAGGTAGTTGAACTTGTTAAAACTAAAAATGAGCACAAGGAGTATCTAAAGGGAAATGTGCCCAAGAAAGTTTTTGAGGAAAATGAAAGCACCAAAAATAAAATCAGCAAATCCATAGAAGAAGTTGAAAGTATGGATCAAATCATATCAAAGAAGCTTCTTGAAATTAACGAATTTTCAAAAAAAATGGTAGGCCACAAAGTTCAAATGGAGAAATTGTTAAAGGATCAAGCTAGTAAAGAATCAGCGATGGTTCATATGAAAAATGAGATACAGGCCAAAGAGAACCATGTATCAAGTCAAAACAAAAAAATTGTGAAGATTGAATCACAAATAAAAAAGCTAGTTAAACAAGTAAAATCAAAGAAAGTAAAAGTAGTGAAACTGCAAAATGAACAGCTCGAAAATCTAAAGAAGCAATCAGTTTTAAGAAGAAAAGTACTAGCACTTGAGGAGACTGTTGAGACTCAAAAAAGAGAAAATAAGCAGGATACAAAAGAAAGTGATTTAGAGATAGAGAGTTTGTCTCAGGCAATCAACTCACTTGAAAGTAAAAAATCCAAACTTCAAGCTAAGCTTTCAAAATCTCAGCAAGATAGCAGTGTTAAAAAATCTGAAATTGAACAAATGAAATCAAAACTAACCTCTCTTGAAAACACCAAAATAGAAGATGAAACTCAGCTAAATCATCTTGAAAGAAAAGTTGAAAAGTCTCATAAGAGCTTATCTGAAAATCAGGAAAAAGTTAAAGATCTTAATGGTCAACTGGCTGAGGCTAAAAAACAAAATAAGAACCTCAATAAGAAAAGTCAATCTCTTGAAAAATCAATTGAGAGTAAGGAGCTACAAATTAGCGGACTTTCAAAAAAAGTTGATCAAAAAGGCAAGAGCAATAGTAAACTCCTATCTCAAGTAAACCAATTGAACTCAAAGGTTCAAAGCTTAGAAGGTGAATTGAATTCTTCGAAGGAGAAAGCTTCTGGTCTTCAGATAGAAAAAAGTGATCTTGAAGGAAGAATAAGTAAATCTGAGGCGGAACTAGAGAGTATGAGCGGGAAATATGCTAAAGCTAGTGGCAGTTTAAAAAATGCAAAGGGTAAAATTAAAGGATTAAAAGACCAGATTGGAGGCCTTGAAAAATCAAAGGCCGGATTAAAATCTGGAATTGGTAAGGCAAAAGGAAAAATTAAGGGCCTTGAAGGAAAGTTAAGTAAATCACAAGGTGACCTAGAAAATGCAAAGGGTCAGCTAAAGTGCAGTAGTCACGACTTGCGTTTACAAAACGCCCTCAGTCAAAATAAAATTTCAGTGTCAATTGGTTGAAATTTCCTGCGACATTTCAACTCTATTTTTACTAGCTGCGGGCCATTTTGTTTGACCCTCTTCCTTCTGAGT
>JABIHA010000023.1 GCA_018649885.1 Bacteriovoracaceae bacterium | reverse complement strand
TAGGTGACCACATATCAATTAGCTTTTGGCCTAAGCTTTTGAAATCATTTTCAGACATGAAGATATATTAAATGATTAATATTGGTTGGCCTAGGTACAGGGCCCAAAAAAGAGAAAACCTCAGTTTATTGAGTAGTTACATTGCCAACCTTTAGATATTGGCATAAAAAAATCGATTCAATAAACTACCATGGTCTCTATTATAATTCATGAATTGGCACACACAACAGGAATTATTGGTGATCCTGCGTACTTTGGTGGCGGCAAAGATGTTCCCAGAGATATTAAAAAACGAGGCTGGGAGAGCATCGCCGATACATATGGCTACTGGGCCAAACATGGGTTTTGCCTTCCTAAGAAAGGCAAATGTAAGTAGTCACCTCATGGGCCTTGCTATATACCACGAGATTTAATTCTTAGGTCCACATTGTCGCGAATCCAGGCATACATTCCCTTTTGCCCATTGATTTTTAGCTGATCACTCCAGCCATACATAACCTGTGGTTCCACTGTCCATACTTTGATTCTTTTAGTCGGCACATAATGGCGCCAATTATATCCAACCTTTGGGGCAGCATAGAGAATACGAATTGAAATGTTTTTAGCTAGGTATTCAAGTGGAGAGATATCAATTTTAGAGTAAGCTTGCTTTACGGCCTTTTTTGATTTTCTATTGGCAATTTCCGGCACTCCATCAGTAATCAGGACAACTGAAATTGGTGCAAGGACTAAGTTTTTTTGTTTTACTAGAGTTTTAACTCTAAAAAAGAAAGTATTAAAATCAGTGAGATTATCCTTTTGTCCCCCAAATTCTTTTCTAAGCTTTGCCTCTATTTGTTTCGGTGTTCTGCCTATGAAATCATGGATTGGGAAAAAGCTTTGAGGCTCTTCCAAGGTATCACCTCCGACACCGCCAACATAGAGATCTGTGGGTTTTGCCAGACCTCCGAGTCCATTAATATGTGAATGGATATAATTCGCCAAAAAAGTCATGCCATTGTTAAACTTCTTTGTTCTCGTAAATGAGCCGCTAACATCAATACCAATAAATAAAGTGTTCTTAGGTGTTTTTTGGTTAGAAGCTTCAAAATTACAAGCAGTGAATAGTATAAATACCGTGAGTACTAAAAGACTTTTCATTTTAAACCTCCCTTTGTTGAAACATTTTTACTTGATTTGTCATTTCTTTAGTATCTTTGAGTTCACTTAAACTTTTAATAGGAAGGTTAAATAGATATTTTCCCGTTAGAAGAATCATAACGAAATTGGTCATAACAGCTAATATTTGAATCGGAGGAAGCATCAGTGCTTGGACTAGCTCCTCACTCTTTTTTGTAAACCAGTTCATTTCATTTTGAATGCTTGAAAACATTTGTTTGATCCAAGATAGAGGCATTGAAACGGTTTGTGCTTTTGATGTCTTTGAATTGCTGAAAATTCCTTCTCTAGAGATAATACTTAATAGAGTAGGGGTGCCAAATTTTG
Source organism: Bacteriovoracaceae bacterium (assembly GCA_018649885.1). Lineage (GTDB taxonomy): Bacteria > Bdellovibrionota > Bacteriovoracia > Bacteriovoracales > Bacteriovoracaceae > JABIHA01. The sequence goes on along the minus strand of JABIHA010000023.1, from coordinate 47,365 downwards.
CAAAGAAAAACCAAGTTGCAAAACGTATTCCCATCCAGGCCATGGTTGCAATTCCTAGGATTGATCCTAGGCCCAGTTGAACGGCTTCATTACTCATTTGAGCAAGCCATGGGGCCAGTGAGTCTACAAACTCTCTATAAAAGAACATGACTTCGATAAACATGATAAAGAATTCTATTAAAAGCATTTTTGCCACATTGAAAGGTTGTTTTTTCTCCACTGCTTCAACAAGACCGTGCATACATGCAAAGCTTCCCCCGATAACTAGAAAAAGAAAAAGTGCTATTCCAGGCATTAATATCAATTGAGGGACTACAGTGCCGGTGAGACCTGTCATTATTTCACCAACCATAGGCGTTAAAATATAGGAAAACATTGTTGACTCTAGTGCAATCCATCCAATTGTAATCATCACAGCGAGCCAGGGGATTCCTGGTTTTGCATATTCTTTAAAGACATTTCCCATTAGTGTCATAGGCATAAATAGAAGATCTTTTAAGGTTTGAAACAACCCAAAAACCACCATTCTAATAGCTGCGCCAAACCAGCCAATTGAGAGAAAGATACTTTTTACCAAACCGGCCCAATAGTTAATGACGGCCTTTCCTCCATCCCACCAGGTTATAATAAGAATACCTATAAACTGATTGCGTTGCCCGCGAAACAATAAGGTTGCTGCACTTAATACGCTCGAAAAAACTGCCACACTTAGAAATATTAAAGGTAGTGTGAGTAGCATCACCTTGGCCATGAAAAATCCTGTTTCTTCTGATCCCGTTAATGACCATTTAACTAAGGTCAAAGGGGAAATTAAAAACTCATAGATCATTTGTTGGTATTCGGGCCAATTTGTTTGGATAGTATTCATATGTCCTCCGTATTAAGTTGCACAAGCCACAGCTAAAATACAAGGAAACGGAGTCGGTAATGTCAGAGCATTGTTAACTTTTGAAATGCACCCATTTTTAGTGAATATTTTGAAAGTATTACGGCATAAAAAAATTACCTAAAGTGGTGTCAAAAGGTCACTTCTTAAAAGTCTAAAATCCATCTGATTTGTCTTCAATGTAATGTGATGATGAACTTGCCTGAGCATTTGGATCTCGCTTGGGCGGGTTTTTGATAAGCTTAACAAATTTAAAAATGGCGATACAAATACAAGTTAATATAAATATTGCAGTGGTGATAAATACTATTGTGAATGCATCAAATTCCAAGATAATTCTCCTTACTACATACCTTCTTCGACACTAGTGATTTTATCTTGAATGGTTTGTGCCCGATCGGTGCGAGTGCCAAATCTTAAAGAAGAGGTAATCCTTGGTGCTCCCATTTCATGAATGCGTCTATGACATTCTTTTATTGCTGAAAATACAGACTCCCATTCACCTTCAATATTAGTTCCATAGCCATGAAGCAAGGTAGTGAGTCCCCTTTGCTTTAAAATCTTTTCACATTCAATGACATATTTTGAAACTGATACTCCTACACCTAGAGGAACCAAACAAAAATCGACAATAACATTCATAAAGTTTTCCTTTCTATGGATTAAATATATTTGAAATCCCTTTGGCGCACACGTTGCATTACGGCGCTAACGTGTGAGCAATTTTACAACGCCCTGCTCTCTAAAATACAAAGTATATTCTGTAAGGGTCACAATGGGATTTTTATGGCAGGACCTTAGTTACAGACCTGAGACTTGGTCCTTGGCCACTTCTTCTTCTTTTTCAACTTCCTTGATGATTAACCTTTCCACAAAGTCTATATTAGTGCTTGCTAGACTTCTTCCATTTTGGACCAAAACGACTCTAGCGCTGGCATCAACATTGGATATTTTTGTAAAATCTTGAATCATTATAATATTTTTTGAAAAAAGTGTTGATTCAGACAGAGATTCTACGTCTTTAATATGTATGGAATGTTTTACTTGAAACTTAGATTGCTTGATATTTGCCAATTCACCTTCTAGCACAAGACTCGAGGCATTTATGGTTGCGTTGTTAATAAGATGGAAGTCTTGTGCGACGATTTGCTTAGATTTTAGATTTGAGCGAACAATATTAGAATATTCAATTTGAAGTTGATTTCCCACCAATAATTTTGAGTCTTGGATTATACAATCATAGGACTCTAGTCCTTTTATATTTAAGTTCTTTGTTTCGATAGAAGTATTTTGTAGAGTTGAAAGTTTTGATAAATTTACAAATTTTGAAGCATAAATTTTTGATCTTAGTATTCGATTATTCAATGAGGCCTTACCTGGGAGATAAGTGAAATTTCCAGAATAGGACTCAATCCCATCCACTTGGCAGTTATTGATCTCAAGCTTATCAATAGACGAAAATTCACTATTTTTAAGAAGCGATAGGCTTTGGTTTATAATAGCATCTCCATGTGAGGTAAATTTCTCAGGACAGCTGATTTTGACAATATTAGCATTCACAAATTGGCTATTAATTATTTGATCAACATTTTCAATACGAAGTTCTCTAATCTTTTTGGTTGAGAGCTTACTTATTAGGAAACTGCCATTAAATTCACTTTTACTAAAGTTACTTTGTATAGTTAGCTTTTCCACATTCATAAAACTAGAATTACTAATATGAATATCTTCTAATCCTTTTTTAATATAATTATCAGTGTAAACAATGCTTAGAGTTTTTGCTTTAATCTTAGAATCTAATATATTGCAGTCTATAATTTTGACGGCTCCATTATTTTGAATATTGAGCCCTTTAATCGTGTGAATATTCCCTTTACATTCATATTGTAAAACACCACTCGTGGTCAAAGTTTCACCGTAGGCCTCTTTTTCTTGCTTACTCATAGCAATTTCTTTTTTTATAGAAATTTTATGATGATCAAGGGTTGTATTCTTCTTAATTGTGGAGCACCCAATAACTATAAAAGCAACAAGCGTATTGAATAAACTAAATCCCTTCATACTAATTCCTCTGAACTTGTATCCCCATTGCTGGAATTATGTATGAAAGTAGAAAAAGAATATAGTTACAATTTCAGCAGTTTACTAAAGTATTGAAATCAAAAACAAAGTTCAGTTTAACATTGCTCCCTTATATAGATAAACTCATTGAAGAGACCAACATTTGAGGCAATTTCATTTAAATCATAAAAATTATTTAAATAAAAAGGAAGCACGAGACTTTTTAGTTCTACCTGTTTAGCGCTATGCATCTGGCGATAAAACAATATATACATTAAATTCAGTGAAACTTGGAGGATATACCTCCGAGTTAGATGGAGAAAGCTAGAATTTTAAAGAAGAATAAGTCTTATTTTATCTGCATTTTGATTTCAGCACTTTTTCATGGAGTCTTGTTATCTTTATTGAATATTGCCAACCTAAAAACCTATCGACCCACTGATTATTCTAAACCTTTAAGAAGCCCCGTTTTAGTAGAGTTAATGGATATTCAAAAACTAAAGTCGTTACCCAAAGACTTGAAACCTATAAAATCAAAAAAAAAGAAAGGCAAACTCCAAAAAAAGGTTGAGTCAAAATCTCAAATTACAAAGCTTTCATTCAAAAAATTATCACTTGGCACTGGAGCCTCAGTTGCATATAAATTTAACAGACCAGATACGGCGAAGCTTGTCGGTGTCTTTGGTGATGGCACTGGTACTACAAGTAAAATAGATCACGGAGGAGGTAGTATTTTTCAATACCTCTATCAATATATTGGCTCCAATGTTGAGTATCCTAAAATATTTCGCGATAAGGGAATCGAAGGATATGTTACGGTTAGAGTTGTATTCGATAAGAAGGGAAAATATCTACAAGCTCTTTCTCAGATCCATTCAAGCTCGGGTTATCTAAAAGTTCTCACCTCAAGAACGCTAAAGAGAATTTTTCAAAAACCGCTTCCATTTGATCTTTCGTTTGTTAAGCATAAATACTTTCTGACAGATGCCACATTCCAATTCAAAGCAAGTCCTGATCTTGATGAAGATTTTGTTTTGGCCAATACATTTGTTAGTGGGCGACATCTAATGTTTCTCATTCAAAAAGATTCTGCTTCGATGATAGGACTTAGAAGAAACAAAGAAGGTACAATCAAACTGGGAATCAACTACGAAGAAGTATATGACTGGCTAAAAGACAATTTTACAACTGCTGGAAAACTCAGGAAGATATTTCGAAATGAGCAGCTAGAAAGTTTCAAAGATGATCCTGCCTGGGGAACCTAATCATTTTCCAGCTTTTTAATTCTATCAGCACCACTAAAAGTCAGGGCTAATAAATCGTGAGAGTCCAGCCTTTGGTATAACAGCTTTGAAGGGTGCAGGTGGTTTTAGAAGCTCGGCCTCTCCAAAAAGCGACTCCGCCATATTTAGAACAATCATAATTGCCACAAGTGACATTACCGCCCATTTTGTCGTAGCCAGTTTTTACAGTCCAGCCATACTTGAGGCAGTTTTTATGTCGACATGTGGCCTTGTCCTTATAAACTTTTTTGCCAATTGTATTGAATGAGCTCCAGCCTTTCTCAAAGCACTTTTTACCTGTGCAGTAGACCTCAAATTTATCCCCCTTAGAATCTAAGGATTCCCAGCCGTAGGTTTTGCAATCACTATTTTTACAACTACTGAAAAGTTTGTAGCCGCCTTTTCTAGCAGTCATAGTCCAGCCGTGTTTAAAACAATCTCCTTGATTACAAGTGACATCGTAGTGCTCAGCGCTCCATAGATTACCTATAAGAAAAATATTGAATAGTATAACTAGTGTCTTCATCAAAACCTCTTTTATAAAAGTGTTTTTGTCCTAACCTTATCTAATATTTCATCTATAGCGGCCCGTATACCATCTAAGTTGGGAGAGTCCTTGTAGAGTAAGTATTGCTTGGGAGTTAAGGCCTGTTCAAAATCTCGTTTTTTCTTTGCTAGCCCCATGGTCCCAGAGGAGAGATCAATATCTTGAATTTTGAACATATATTTTAATTTGAGTTGATCCCCTTCAATTTTTGTTTGGAGATTGAGAGACTCTACCTTGGCAAACTCATTGGAGCCAGGAGGGACAAACTTTATGTCTACCATGCCATTTTTTGATTTCTTATCTTTTGATTTAAATCTGTAGAAGTTTTCAAATATTTCAATAAAATCTAAGAATATTTTTTGGGGAATGACATTCAATTGAAGCATTCCACAACTGTGCTGGTCTTCTAAATTTCCGTAGAGCATATAAGGGCTTGCTGATTTTTGGGTAATAGGACAGTCTCCCTCAAGCTGAAATGTATGGGCAAGCTCGATTTGGCCTTTTGAACTGACGTGAGAGCTTGCTTCAAAACATTTCTTTTCTAGAGTGGTAAAAGCACCAACTGTTTTGGATTTTAGTTTCTTGATATCAGCATATACTATGCTCATACCAAAATTTTCTAGAGAAATATCCTCAGCCGAGTGGTTTGTTATTTTTAAATTTGTAGTGACGCTTTCGCCTTGGTGCCAGCTCTCTGAATCGATTTCGATTGATAGCTCTAGTGGCTTAACAAAATGAGTGCCTTTCATGAAAATCCCCTGTGGTGGCCCAAAACGAAGAGGCTATCTTAATATTGAGTGGATTTCAATTTGGCGAAGCAGCGTGGAATGTTGTGCTAAATCTGGCAGCCTAAAAGAATTGTTTGAGACTTCTTCAAAACTTTCTCTCTGTAGGCCAATATATCAATAGTGGTGCCGTAGTTTGAGAGAATCTTAGTTAAATATTTTTCATGATAGTCAGTTAGTACAGTCCACCATTTATCCCAGTTAACACGGTATTCATCATAGGTTTTGCCATTTTTTACTTTCACTAACTGGTAGTGCTTTTCGAGATGCTCAGGTGAGAGTTCACAGTCTGTGCTGACTACACATGTGGTGGAGAGAAAATTGATGCTCTTATCAAAGTGTCTTGCAGTAAGTGTATCCTTTATGGCCTTCCACTGTTTTCTGCGCATCCTCTGAGCAAGGTGCTTATAGTCCTTTTTTGAAGGGACGGGGCGTTTGGCATAGTAATCGAGGTCTTTTTCGAATTTTTGATACCAATGCTTTCTCATGGTGGTTTCAATTCTATGATTCTTGAGCCTGAGATCAAGATCAGCTAACTTTGCATCTACTTGGTCACGAGCAAGACCCGAGCACTGGGTAGGGGTTAAGAGCTTGTCATAGAGCTCAGATGCGGCCCAAGAGGTTGTGAGCTGAGACCCTAGTAAAAGAACTAATAGCTTAATGATCATAATTATATCTCCGTTAGGAGATGTTATGGAGAGTCGACTCAGTCTGTCCACATGGTTAACGAAATAATAAGTCCTTGTTAGACAATGTTACTATGTGGAGAAGATTTATCTAGAATGCCCCTGTAATTTCAAATATATACCTATATTGATAAAAACGAACGATCGTGCTACGTTGTCTCCATGGAAAAGATGAATAAAACAAAACTTCATATTTTAGACACCGCCTTTCAACTGGCCAGAACAGTTGGGCTTGAGTCCCTTACAATTGGAAGCTTGGCCAAGAAAGTGGGTATGAGTAAGTCTGGGCTCTTTGCACACTTTCATTCCAAAGAAATGCTTCAAATTATGATTCTCGATTATACAGATAAAACCTTTACCACTGAAATTGTGGCCCCCGCGATCAAATTGCCAAGGGGGATCGGCAGACTTATGGCGATCATGGATGGCTGGGTCAAGTGGACTACGGACAATGGATCTTGTCCTCTTATAGCCGCTGCCATTGAGTTTGATGATAGGCCTGGTAAGGTAAAAATCAAGGTAGAAGAAAATTTAAAAAAATTGCACATGACACTGTCTCGTGCCTGTCAGGTAGCAGTTGAGGCAGGTGATATTCCCAGTGAAAATGATCCGGACCAAATGGCACAAGAAATATTTGGCCACATTCTCTCATATCATTTGTACCAAAAAGTGATGAGAGACAAGTCGGCCCTTTCGAGGTTTGAAACCTCTATGAAAAATACCCTTTCAGTTAAGGGAGGACAATCTTGAGCAAAAGATTTGATATTAGAATTTTGAAAAACCAAGTCTTTGAACTACAAAAGAAGGCCTTTGGAAAAGGTCTTAATTCCATTGGGTTCTTTTCACCCGAGCTTAGCTCAAAGCTTGCTATCTATTTTTTTACTAAAACTAGATTTAATAAAGTAAGACAGAGAAGTCCATTCTCAACTAAAGACCCACTTAAATATACTTTAGATGGACAAGAGCTGGCCCTTTATCAATTTGGACAGGGAAAGAGAACTCTTCTAGTCCATGGTTGGGAGGGGCAGGCCAGTGATTTTTTCAAACTGATCGAGCCTCTTATTGAAAGTGGTCATGAAGTTTGGGCCTTTGATGGGCCAGGCCACGGAGGTTCTTCGGGAAACTCATCAAATGTATTTGAATTTGTAGATATAATTAGAAAACTAAACGAAAAATTTGGGCCGTTCGATTATGGCATAGGACATTCAATGGGTGGGGTCGCACTAGGACTGGCCAGTGAAACTAGGGATTTTAATCCTCAGAAAATAGTGACTATGGGCTCTCCCAATAAATTTGAAAATATCCTCAAGGCATTTTCTAGCTCTATCGGTCTATCTAAAAAAATTGAAACGACTTTGATTGATCAAATTGAGAAAAAGCTAGGAAGAAAACTCAGTGAGGTTTCCGTAGAAAAGGCAGTGAGCAATTCAGATACAGAATTTTTAATAGTTCATGATAGTGATGACAAGTGGGTGCCCTTTGAATCAGCAGAGGCCATTGCTGCTCAAAATGAAAATAGTGAGCTCTATAAAAGCCAAGGACTCGGCCATTTTAAAATATTACGTGATGAACAGACTATTACTAAGATGATGAATTTTTTTAATACTGATAAGGGTTTGAGTCGGGGGTAGAAGAATTCTGAATTAGGGCGAGCTGATATTTAAGATCATTAAGTAAACCCTGCCAATGGCCTTCAGTGCCAAAATTTACAAAAGCTTTTTTAAAACTAGGGTCTTCCCATCTCTTTGCAGTCCAAGCAGCAAAATGAATAAATCTCAGTGCTCTGAGTGGCTCAACTAGTTTGAGTTCTCTGTGATCAAATGACCTCATACTATCATAAGCCTCAATTAATACCCTTCGATCTTCAATGCCGTAATGATCAGTTCCTGGAACTACAAGCCAAATATCTTGAATGGCAGGTCCCACTAGCATGTCATCAAAATCGATGAAAAATGGGCCTTCTTCCTCTCTCCAAATGATATTACCCCAGTGGCAGTCACCGTGGATCCTGTGGGATTTAATGCCTTCAAAGAGTGGGAGGCTTGAATTACATATTGAGGTAATAACCTCTTTATAGGATGACTCTAAATGGGGAGGAAGAAATTTACCCTCCAACAGAAAATTGAGATTCATCTCTCCAAAACTAACTGGTGAGATTTTAATTCTATGATTTGAGTTTTTGATAGCTCCAATATTGTGGATACGGGCAAGAAGTCTACCCATTATTTGAAGCTGCTCGGTATTCATTTCTTGAGGGACTCGTCCGCCTTTTCGGGGGAAGAGAGTATAGAATAAGTTTTGCTCTTTAAGTTCGAAAAGAGTTTCCCCTTCAAAAACCATAGGAGCAATAACGGGAATTTCAGCTTCTTTTAAATCTAGGAGAAATTGGTGCTCTTCTAAAATTTGCTCTTTGGTCCATCTTCCAGGGCGATAGAATTTTGCCACCACAAATTTATCACTTTCACTACCAATCTCAGAATCGGGCCGGTCAACTTCTATTTCATAGACACGGTTTTCCATGCTATTTAAAGGGAGACAACGGCCAGTGGTTTTAAGGCCAAGTAGGTCGATTGCATCTAAAATAACTTCAGGTCTTAGGTCGTAAAAAAACTGGGTTTTATTATTTCCCCATACATAATCTGACAAAAGAGATACTCCAGTCGCAGAAAAGAATTATTTGTTCTTTCCTACATTATTTAAATCTTCGAAGCTTCTCTTTAAACGGGTGCAAAAGCTCTCTTCTGCGGCCCTAAGCCATTTTCTTGGATCATAGTATTTTTTATTGGGGACATCATCACCATCTGGGTTTCCAATTTGTCCTTGAAGGTAGCCCCTGTTTTTACTTTCGTACTCGCGAATGCCATCCCAGAACGCCCACTGCAGGTCTGTATCAATATTCATTTTGATCACACCGTAATCAATGGCCTCTCTGATTTCTTCTCTAGTAGAGCCTGAACCACCATGAAATACAAAATTAACAGGGTTCTTATCAGTTTTTAATTTGTCTTGGATAAATTGTTGAGAGTTTTTCAAAATAACGGGTGTCAGTTTAACGTTGCCTGGCTTATAAACACCGTGAACATTTCCAAAAGAAGCTGCGATGGTAAAATTATTTCCTACAGCGCCTAGCTTTTCATAGGAGTAGCAAACATCAACAGGCTGAGTGTACAGTTTTGAGTTATCAATTTCTGTATTATCTACGCCATCTTCTTCACCACCAGTAACACCTAGTTCAATTTCAATACCTGTTTTAATGGCATTCATTCTTTTGAAGTATTCAACACATGTTCCAATATTTTCCTCGAGTGATTCCTCAGAGAGATCAAGCATGTGAGAGCTGTATAGTGGCACTCCATATTTTTCGAAGTGCTCTTCACCGGCTTCAACTAGTCCATCGATCCACGGAAGTAACTTTCTAGCTGCGTGGTCAGTATGTAAGACTACAGAGACGCCGTATTTTTCGGCCAGTAAATGAACATGTTGGGCAGCGGAGATTCCGCCTAATATGGCACCGCTTTGTCCACCAGTGCCTATGGCCTTACCTGATACGAATGCCGCTCCTCCATTCGAGAGTTGAATGATAACAGCTGACTCCAAGTCTCTTGCTGCCTCCATCACTGAATTTATTGAGTTGCTACCCACAACATTTACTGCGGGAAGGGCGTAATGATTTTCATTGGCGTGTTTGTAAAGCTCAGTTAGCTCTTCGCCAAATAATACTCCAGCACGAAATTTCATTTTGTTGACCTCTTTTAGATATTTCTACCAGGTGAAGCCAAATTGTTTAGCAATCATCGCTGGGATATCTGTTAGAAATTTTTGACTCTTTATTTTAGTTCCACCGACATATCCTGGGCCATAGGCCACAAGAGGAATCAGGTAGTCTTCAGGGTGAAACATACCATAATTTAAAAGCTCTGGTCTTGAAGTATTTATCTTTCCACCGTGCAGCCCTTCAACGCCGTGATCACTTCCATGACCGCCGTGATCGGCCGTAATAATGATTGTTGTCTCCAGCATCTTGGGATCTTTTTGCTCTAAAAGCGAGACTATTTGGCCTATGGCATGATCAACAAATAATCCATAGATGTATTGATGGTATTTATCCCATCCCCCATACCAGTGTCCCATCCAGTCTACATCAGCAAAATGTACAAATAGAAAGTCGGGATCGTGACTCTTGATAGTCAACGTGGCGTCCTTTATCACCTCTTGGTAAGGGCGATAGTTGGCCATTCTCATCAAAATAGAACCCCATTTCTTTGGGTTGTATTTGTCCTCTTTGATTGGTGTTGAAGAGTGATCAACGCTTCCATTTTTTGAAAGGATATTGGCGAGCTTGAGCTTGCCTACAACCGCTGCTGTTATGAGACGAGGGTTTTTGGCCTTAAGGAAGTCAAATATTGTTTTGACTGCTATTTTACTTTTCCCATTGTAGGAATTGTTAATCATTTTATGATCTTGAGGTTTTAGTCCTGTTAGCATTGAAGCGTGGGCCGGGATAGTCTTCGGAGGTAAAACTGAATTTGCCTGGAAGGTGTAATTTCCCTTTTCTGCAACCGCTTTAATATTTGGGGTGTAACCTTTTTCTACTAGTGTACCCATGAGTCCATCTACACTGATAAGTACAACTCTTTGTTTGGCAGCGGCACTGGTAATAATGCCCAGAGAGGCCAGTAAAGTAACAATAATTCTCATGTGTTAATCCCCTATGTATTATTGAATGGATTTATTTATCATAATCTGAATGCTGATTCTAGTCATTCTTGTGGTGCGTCTAGTCATCTTGAGCAGGGCAAGTGTGCGTTTATATAGGTCAGTTTCTGTTTTGAGGTGGATTATTTGAGAGAATGTAATCAAAGCCACAGTCGTAGGCACTTTCAATGTCCACAGAATTTTCAGGCAAGTAGGCCAAAACCTTGGCACCTTTCTTGTGGTATTCATCAATAATTCTCTTTGTATAAAGAGGTATTCCTAAAAGGCTTGGTACCAGTGAGTATATTTTCCCTTTCTTAATGCCACCTAGAATGGGTAGCCTCGCCAAAATACTTACTCCAGCTCTAATGCATTCATATTCTCTGGCAAAGCATGTGGCACCGGGAAAAGAATTTTCAAATATTCGTTGATGGTTTTTGTCCCAGAAAAGAAATATGATTCTTTCTTGGTAAAACATAGGGTCATCAAATGTTGAAAAGAAGTCTTCTAAAAGGCCTATGCACTCAACCCCTGATTCAGGTTTTATATCAAAGACCCAATTTTGCGATGAGAATTGTTCAGAGAATTCATTAAGCTCTAGAATGCCACCGCCTTGTCTAAGTACCAAAGCTTTTACTTGGGCAAGAGTCAAATCAGAGACTTTTTTGTCTACACCTGCTATTTTATTAAAATCGGGGTCGTGTGTGAGAACAATTTTGTGATCGCTTGTGACTCGCAAATCTGTCTCGAGCCAGTTAAATCCCTCGTCAACTGCACTTTGAAAGGAAGCCTGTGAATTTTCATCACAGTTTTGGCATAGGCCTCTGTGACTGATCCATTGAATATATTTCATATTGGTATTTCATACACTGGTTAAAGTTTTTTGCCTAGATTTTTATTTTTTGTGGTCTTTACTTTTTCTTTGGGTAAATGAATTACAAATGTTGTGTTCTCGCATGTTTGGTCGTAATGAAGTGATCCGCCGTGATGTTTGATAATTGAGTGAGACAGACTTAGGCCAAGGCCTGTTCCTTTGCCGATTTCTTTTGTGGTAAAAAATGGTTGCAAGATTTTTTTGCTGACTTCGCTAGAGATTCCACTTCCACTATCACTGACTCGTATTTCGATTTGTTCTTTTAAATCGCAAATTGTGAATTTCACCCATTTAACATCAAGAGATTCAATGGCATCAAAAGAATTATTAACAAGATTTAGAAAGACTTGAGATAATTGAACAGGTTTGCAGTCAATCTTGTCATCGAGAGCGGGGGATTCATTTAGAGATAGGTCTACCTGATGGTCTTTAAATTTCTCAGACGTCAGAGCAATAACATCTCCGAGAATATTTCGAAGTGTGTCCTTTCCAAAAGATTCACCTTCTGAATTTCTAGAAATAACTCTCATTCCTTTTACAATATTGCTTATTCTCTCAGTAGTACTGAGAATTTTTTTTAGCATTTGATCTAACATTGAAGGCTGGAGTAGTCCCTTTTCTTTCATTTTTAGAATTGATTGCACAGACATGGAAATAATGGTCAGGGGGTTATTTATTTCATGAGCAATGCCACCAGCCATTTCACCAAGGGCCGCAAGCTTGCTTGTGTTAACAAGTACATCTTGTTTTTCCTTTAACTCTTTTTGTGCTTTTTTCCTATTTTCAATTTCTTCAAGAAGCTTTTTATTTTGGTGAAGAACCTCTTTTTCGATGGCGCTATGAAGGGTATTGTCTTGAATTATTGTCATTGATCCGGTGATTATATTATCCTTATCAAAAATAGGAGCAATGGATATATTGTAACTTTTTCTAAATGGTTCAAGGTAAATTTCTCTTATATCAATATTACGAACTTCTTGAACTATTTTACAAAACCCAAGGTTACTAAGGAGCACAAAATCACTTTCTATTTCAGGCAGAATCTCTTTTATTTGATAAATGATTTTTTTGGCAAAACTATTTGTATAAATAATTTCATTTCCTCTATTGAGGGTTATAATCCCTGCCCCTTCAAGTAAAATTGAATTGGTCCTTGTCTTTCCTTTTGAGAGTTTGGGGTTTAACTTATTTTTAACAATGTCTAGAAGCTCAATTGCTGAAACTGTTTCAGAAGTCTTGCCGAGATCTGAGATACATTTGTCGAGCATGGCCTTTGCAAAAAAGGGCGACATGATAGAAAGTTTGGCTAATATAGATTGGTAGAGATCATCATCTTTCATTTTATTTTTTAAACTCGGGGTTAGATGCTAAATATTTTTCAATAAATTCATCTATTCTGTGTGCTTGAGACATAATAAAGCGGCAGTACTGATCGCCTCTTGATCTGCAAGTTATTTCTTGTGCGACTAGTGGAATGTCAAAGCTTTGCTCACACCAGCCTGAAGAGTAACCAGAGTTCATAAAACAAGTACAAAAGTTAACTTTCTTTCTTTTTGATATCCAAGCATCTGCCTCAAAACTTTGAGGGTGATCGTATATAAGGCAGAAATTTTCATCTGGAGATGGTGTTGAATCAGGGTGGATATCTACTGAGGCCCAACCTGTAAAAGCAAAATGAACTGGGCCCGTTGAGAGCTTTGAAATTGGATCAGTGACATTTGTCCGAGTATGAAATTCTTTGGCATCAGCAATCCCCATGGAATGGGCAATGTCAAAAAGAACTTTTGCCGAAGCTGAAATTGCCTCTTCCTTATCAAGTGCTGGGTACATCTGGGTTATGAACTCTAAAAAGTGAACACTCATGGAAGCTGATCTCACAAGAATATATCTCTCTCCATCAATTTCAATGACACCTTTTTCAGGGTTCAAATTTAATTTGGAAAAATAGCCGATCACATATTTTTCTGCTTCTTCAAACAAGGGGGCAAAAGGAGTGGGGACTTTCACATATTTTAGTGCCATAGCTCTCTCAAATTATTGGTTATTGTTAACTTACTTATCGGCATTTAATAGCTGCAAGTGTAATTTCAAATACTTTAGTCATTGGGATGGTTTTTCCTCCTTTAATATTTTTGAGCTTTTCATTAGGCTATTGGGAGAGGGCTTTTAGGGGAAAAGTTGAGATGGGCGATTGGAGACTACTTTGAAGTCTTTGCCCCATTTTATTGTTATTCTAGGGTGTTTTTTCTCTGTGCTCGCTAATGCTAAAGACTCTAGGTCAGGAATTTACATCAACCCACAATATGCCGTTGCAAGCACCTCCTCATCAAGTCCCTATTGGGATGCCATGGACTCCACTGGGGCCAGCCTAGAGATTGGGTATCGAATGGAGTCAGGCCTTGGAATTGACCTACTCACAAAACGCCATAAATTTGGACCTAAAAAAACGACCACAAGTGTATTAGGAACTGATTTGGATGTTACCACTGAGCTTGATGTCACCTCAATAGGTGGAGTCCTCAGATATTTTATTGGCGATTTTATTTCTATAAAGGGAGGATTTTCATACAATATGCTGGATGCAAAAGTGTCACTTAGTGTTGCCGGAGCAAATGTCACCGTGGCAGGGGTAAGCGATGGAATTGGGCTTGTTGCCGGAGGTGGTCTTTCTATCCCCATAGGTCCATTTGATCTCACAGTGGATGGCGCTATAGTGACCCTTGGAGATGTGAGTTTTTTGGAGTACTCAGGGGGACTCAGGCTTTATTTCTAGAGGCCCTTTCATTCTTAGAATCAGTTTTTTAAACCGCTCATCACCAAATGAACAAATCGGATCAACCTTACCAAAAGGTTTTTCAAAGATACCTTCAACATTTTCTGGGATAACTTCAAGCGTTGTTCTTATGTCTTCAGGCAATTTATCATAGGCAGCTTGAATTTTACTGCCCAAGTCGCTAACAAGTTTACCGAAATCAACCTGAGTAGGGTAGTTGAGGCTAAAGGCCTTGACTTGACCACAAATTTCTTCTGGAACCTGTGATAGCACTGCTTCCGGATTTATTGCCTGAATCGATTCTGGTTTTCCATATAACGGGGTTCCGCCGACAACTACGAGGTCTAAATCTTTTTCTTCCAATCCGACAAGATATTCGAAGGGATCAGCACAATAATTGGGCGCTTTGGTAATAAGAAAGTCTGCGAATTTTCCACTTTCAATGCTTCCAAGATGGTCTTCTTGGCCAAGTGCTCTGGCACCGTTAATCGTGGCCATTTGTACAATACTCATTTGCTGCTTTTCAATTTTTTCGTCTCCATACAGATTTTTAAGGCTCCAGTCTGCAATTTTTAGCTCACCTAAAAGACCCTTTGTGCCACTTAAGCTCCAGTCACTTCCCAGTGTAATATAAACACCATTATCAAGGGCAAGAGGAATATTAGTGGTTTCTCCGTAAAGCAGTAGATTACTTGTGGGCGACCATACAAGACCCATTTCTTTTTCACCCATGGCCTTGAATTCTTCAGCGCCAAGGGCCGTGCCGTGAATAATTACCATTTCAGGCCTCAAAAGGTCGAGCTTTGCCAGTATTCCAAATTCATCTTTTGAGCTTTGATCAGCTTTTTTGCCTTCAGCTAAGTGAACAAAGAAGGCATCATTTTTATCATTTGCGATTTCTTCAATAAGGGATTTTCCCGCTTCTTTGCCTTTAGGGTTTTCCTCAGTGTCCGCCCATCCCTTGTCTCCAATTCCGATGGCCGTAGTTCGAACTCTATTGATATCACCATCAAAGACATCTCGTTCTGAAATTCGTGCGCCACCTGCGAGGCAATTGGTGAGCTTCGTTTCCAGTTCAGACTGCCATTCATCAAGTGGTGTTAAACCTTTATAGGATACAATATCTCCAGTGGTTTCACTGAAAGCAGTACTTCCTTGAATTGTTGTAACACCATTTGCAAGTGCTTTTAATTCACTATAAATAATAATTGGACACTTGTGTTTTAGAAGGCATTCATCTTTTTCAGGACCTCTTTTCATTTCTCTACATTCTGCTGGGTCTTTATATATTTCTTTAAATACCTTTTTAACGCCTTTGGTATATTCCTTTAACTTGGGCCATTCACTTCTATTGTTAAAAGTAGGCTTGCTGGGAATCCACAGTGGCATTAAGTTGTATTTGATATGGTTATGATTATCGATGAGGCCTGGATAAATCATTAAATTCGTTAATTTGGGAGCGGGAACACCTTCAGGTAAATTTTCAATGTCCCTGTGAACTGCAGAAATCTTACCATCTTTTATTTCTACTACACCCACAAAGTGCTGGGCCTCTTTTACATCGACGATGATACCCTGAAGTGAGTAATGTGCTGGTCCCTTTGAATAGGATATATTCACTATCAATCCAAAAAGAATACAAAACTGTAGGGACTTTTTCACAATTCACCTCGCCTTTCTTTGAGGCCCATATTATCTGATATCAAGCAGAAATTACCAATAAACTTGCAGAAATGTAGGATTTACAAATAGGAGAGGGATTTGGGTGGTGATCAATACGATTAATTAGCTAACAAGTTGTAATTATACTCTAAGTTTTGATCCACTCTGATGTAAGGCCGTGCTCGATATATACCGAAAAGAGGGTGAATATTGGAGTTTTTATGGATGATAACACGCTTATATTACTAGAAAAAATCTCAAAGAAGTTTTACAAGTTCTATGCGCTACAAGATATTAGCGCAAATTTTAATGCTGGTGAGTTTGTCGCCTTACTTGGTCACAACGGTGCAGGCAAATCCACACTGCTAAAAATTATAGCCGGAGAAGACTATAGCTCTGCAGGCAGCGGTCATATTTTGGATACTCGCTTTGAAGAAGATCTAGGTATCAAAAAAGAGCTCATTGGCTATGTTACAGAAAATATAGAGTACCAAACTGATATCTCACTGGAAAAATTTTTTAAAATTTTCTCTTCATTTTACAAAAATTGGGACCAAGAATATTTTCTGGAAAAAATGAAAAAACAAGAAATAGATTTAACTAGAGATTTTAAAACTTTCTCTAGAGGCCAAAAAATGCAAATTGTATTAATTGGTCAATTATCCTTTCACCCAAAAATTCTTTTAATTGATGAAATTACATCTGTTTTAGATATTTATGCTAGAAAATTTTTCTTGGATATTTTGAGTGACTTTTCCGGGAATGGTGGTCTTGTCATAATGACAACAAATATAGTGCATGAACTTCAAGGCAAAGCGGATAGGGTTCTTTTACTTGATAAGGGAAAACTTGTGGTAAACGATGGAGTTAAAACCATCAAAAATAGATTATTAAAAGTTAGAAGAACTGAACACAATCATGATCACTATATATTTAACAATCCCCATTGCTTCTGGGTTAGTACTAATTCAGATGGGTCAAAGTCATATATTTTAGATAAAGAATATCTAGCTGATATGGCCACAATTCCAGATGAAGTTCTCGATCGCAGAGAAATAAGTCTTGAAGAGATTTTCTTATTTTATACAAGCAGAAATGACGAAATCTCAGAAGAAAAAAAGGCGGCTTAGCAATGTTAAAAATAGCGAAGAAAAATTTAAAAGACCAAATTATTTCTTATTTGATGCTTTGGTGTCTTGGAGTTGGTTATACACTTTGGGTTAAAAGTCAGAGCGGGACACCTGATAGTTTCATGGCCGATGTGTTCCCATTTTTGTGCCTCTTTATATTAGTTGTACCCTTTTTTGTAATGGGATATACAAACCAGTTCTATAGGAAGAATCTTAGTTGGATAATCTTTCTTCCAATTTCAAGAAAGAGGATGCTTTTTGAACATATCCTCTTTGTCGCCATTAGCTTTCTTACAGGTTTAATACTCTCCTTTGCCGGCTTTGGTTTATCCATTTGGATTGGTTTAGGTCCTGAATTTGGAAAGTTTTTAAGCTTTCTTACGAAAAAAGACTTTTTCAATACCATTGAGAATATAAGTTTTAGTGGGCTCAATGTAAGTATTGGTATGCTTTGTGTATCACTATTTATGTTATTCTTTTTTGGCGTATTTCATAAAAGGTATATTTTTGGCCACAAAAGAGGGGAAATCCCCAGAAAAAAAATGTCAATGTATTTGTTAATCCTTGTGGTAGCTATCTACACCATCAGTAACGCACTTATTAAAAATCAATTGCCAATGTTTATTTTCACTACAGTGTTCTGCGTAGGATTCACAATTGCTTTATTAGATAATTTTAAGGCAATTTTCAATCTTCCTACAGTATGGAACAAAAAGACGATTAGGTACTCAGCTGTTTCTGTCATTGTCATTTGCGGAGCTTTATTCTTTGTTTCCAAATATAATATTCAGAAGGCAGGCAGTGATATTCGATTAATTGAAAAAGAGATGGCAAATCTCGGGAGCTTTATTCGCTTTGTTGATATTTCTAAGGGGCTTAAAAGTAAGATACTGGCAGATAAGAATGCGAGCTCTGTATATTACGCATTAACAAATAGTAAATTGAGCTTTCGTGAAATGAGCAAGAGAAAACTGACCATAAAAGAGAAATGGAATCGAATTGATAAAACCAAGTTCTTTGAGATGAAAAAACTAATTTCTCATGTGGGCGAGAGCTACAGTGATATTAAAACTCTTGCCTGGGTTTTCGGAAAGATCAAAGACCTTTCTTTTTATTCAAGTAGGAAGGACCGGCTTGAAAGTCATCTTCTAAGCCGAAATTTTACCAACAGCGAATATATCTATTTGCTTGGCAATGATAACACACGGCTGGCAAAGCGAGCATGGTCTAATTTGAAGTTTGCAAACGATCCTCATGGCCTTTGGGGACACCTTTTGAAAAACTTTGATGGAGGAAAGCTGAGGGATATTTTTGACGTTAGAGTTTTAAATGGAATTTCCTTCTTACTCGAAAGAAGAATTAGTACAAGGGAGCTATTTACCCTCTTTGATGGTGAAAGGAGCATAGCTAGCTCACAAAGAAATTTTGATTGTTCAAATCTAAAAATTAAAAAAATCAGTGAAATAAGTAAAGAGAATATTCGTTTTGCAACTTACTGTAGTCTTCAAAATAGAAAGAAAATTGGAGACAGATCTTTTTATTCTTATCCAGGCTTACCCCTTACAAGAACAGAAAAGAATATTTTTAAAAATAGCTTGAAATTAATTGATGACACTGCTACCACCAAAAAGTAAAAAACGAGGTTTGCCTGAAAAGATTTAGAGTTGAAAGGCAAAGTGTCGGTGTTGCACTGGGGGGAGGAGCTGCAAGGGGAGTGGCACATGTTGGTGTCTTAAGTGCATTTCAGAAATCGGGTCAGCATATTTCCTATTTAGCAGGTAGTAGTATTGGCGCTGTCGTGGCGGCGTTGTACTCCTTTGGGGTACCTCTTGTCGAAATAGAAGATATTGTCGCCTCATTAAACTGGAAAACTATTACCGACTTTGGATTTGGAAAGGACGGTGGATTATTTTCAAATCAACTGCTCGGCAAGGCCGTCACTAATGTTATTGGAAATACTTCAATTGAAGATGCACCGATTCCGCTGGCGATTACAGCTACTGACATCTCAAGTGGCGAAAAAGTAGTTCTAAGATCGGGGAATCTAAAAAAGGCCTTAATGGCCACAACTTGTGTACCTGGTTTATACGCCCCCATTGAAATAGATCAAAGATTTTTAGTTGATGGTGGGCTGCTTGAGAATGTTCCCATTTCTCCGCTCTTTGATATGGGAGCAAGGTATGTCTACGCCGTTGATCTAGGTCATGGAGCAGAGTATAGAAGACCTACAACATTTGTTGATGTGCTTCTCAATGCTTTCGAGGTGGCGATAGACCACAATACAATTGCTCAACTAAAACGTGCAGATTCTGTTATTGGCCTCAATCTAAGTTCTTTTTCTAGAATAATTTGTGAAGACCCAATCCCCCTAGTCAATGTAGGTAGAGAAAAAGCGCTAGAAGTTTTAGAGCACGACCGAGATATCACTAAAATCATAGTGAGGTACTTCTTAAAAATTAAGAGGAATATTCAAGAACTCTTTCCATGGGTTTTTAGATAGTATGAGAAAATTATCACCACTTTTTCTTTTTCTTTGTCTAGGACTTCATGCACAAGTGTTTGAGTCTATGTTTGGAGGGGGGGATCCCAACTCTTACTCCAATAAGAAGAAGGGAGAAATTACCATGCCCACTTTGCCGAAGTTGGTAAAAGATGCCAAGTCTTTAGACGTTTTTGATCATGGGCATAAGAGGTGGAGACACGATGAAGTCGATATGAATGTGCAGAGAGTGAAGTCAAGGAATTACTATTTTATAAAAGAGATATATCTTTCGCTCTTTGCAAGAGGGCCAAGCCTTACGGAGATGAAGCTGTGGATGAGTCGATTTTCTCAGAAGGCCAGTAAAGAGGGAGTGTATAGAGGGCTTGTTAATGGAGAGAAATATGCGAAAATGGAAAAGAAGAAAAAGAAGTTAGCTCCAAAGGTGACTCAGTTCTCCGTAAATTATTTGCAGAAATTTATTGGAAAAAAAGTTAAAAAAAGTACATTCTATGCTTACAATATTTTCTCACTTAAGAGAGTTTTAACTTCTGAAACTCTAGACCTAATGGCCTTGTTTAAAAATAAAAAAGATTTCCTGCATTGGTATGCTCTTCTATCTAGTGAGTTGTCACCATTTTTGAATTATCAAAAGGAGCCAATTAGGAAAGAAGAGAGCTCTGATAAGCATTTTGAGTGGGCCAAAAAGCAAAGATATGAAACCATTAAGGCAGAGATTATTATAAAATTACATATTGCTTTGACAAATATGAATCAATAAACAGGTAGCATTTTGACACCATTAAAAGTTAACTTATTGGTATTTGATATGCTAGTAGCACCAAGATTAGTTTTTTTTGAATTCTCTATTAAATCGAATCAGATTCTTGTATAAGCTGGCATAAGCTAACAAGGAGATTTTTCGTGAAATATATTCTGGTAATTTGTGCAACTCTTTTTATGTCATATGCCTTTTCAAGTGAACTCACTGTTATGAGTTATAATGTAGAAAATCTCTTCGATACAATCCACGACGCTGGCAAGAGCGACTGGGAATATCTACCAGCGGGCCATAAAAAGAAAATTGAAAACTGTAATCTAAATGATGTTGAATACTATAAGAAAAAATGTCTTGAGACAGACTGGACCAGTATTAAATTGCAAGCAAAGCTAATGGGAATAAAAAAGGTTGTTACCGATGATGGGAAAGTGGAGCTTCCTGACTTTCTAGGCCTTTCAGAGGTTGAAAATGAAAATGTGGTAAGCCAGTTATCCAAAACCCTTGGCTATAGCAATTACTTAATTACAAATAGTCCTGATAAAAGAGGAATTGATGTCGCTCTTCTATACAATGAAGGAAAGGACGTTAAGCTTCTGGCCAGTGACGAGTATGTTTTAAAAGGCAAAGTATTCGCTAGTAAGCCCACAAGGAATATATTGGCAGCAAGGTTTGAAATTTTTGGTGATCAGGTGATTAATATTTATGTTAACCATTGGCCTTCACAAGCAAACCCAGCAAAAGCTAGGATGAAGGCAGCTAAGAGGCTGAGAAAGGCCATCAAACGAAGAAGGCGATCTCACTCAAAAGAATATTTTTTAGCACTAGGTGACTTCAACGTCATCGATTCTGACTATCCACACCCACTAAAAAAAGAACTCGAAAAATCGATGGTAGATGTTAAATCTCTTTGGGATGAAATGGATGGCATTTCCTTTGAGCAGAGGATTGCTATGCCTATGGGATCATATTTCTATGGAAGAAATATGGAATGGAATCATCTAGATCACATATTTATTGGGAAAAGATTAGTTTCAGGCTCTGCACTTACTGCAGATATTAACAGCTTTCAAATAGTGAAACGCTCTTTCTCTACAGGGTCATACACTTATACTAAAGATGGAAGTGCCCACAAAGGGACTATCATCACAGGTGTGCCTAAAAGGTTCAACCACCGTGCTGATAAAGATGATGAGCAAGGTTTCTCAGATCACTTTCCATTGGTGATTACCTTGAAAATGAAATAACTTAGAGTCTCAATCTTAATTTTTAATTAAGCATGAATTTATGATTACCGTCCATATTGACGGTCACTACTCATACATGTACTGCTCTTAACACATAGAGGAGTATCTTATGAAATTTGCAGCTCTTATTACTTTCACAATTTTTTCTTTTTTATCACATGGTGAAACCATCAGGCCCAGCGAGTACAAGATTCTGAAAAAAGTAAGTGTTACTAGTGTGAAGGTAAGCTTTACCGATCTAAGCTGTTGTGACTTCTCGTTAGATGGAAGAGTCGATATAAAAATAGATGGAAATGACAGCTTTGTTTTAGTAGGAGGAGAGGTCGAGACTTGTGCAAAGTTTGAGCTGGGAGAACTAGACTATGATTGCCGTCCTTTCCCAAGCCTGGTACTGAAAGAGGCCTTAAATAAATCAATACTTAGTGGTGAAGAGATCAGTCTAATAATAGATGAGGCTCCATGCTCAGGAAGTAGTGAAGTGCCAAAGTCAAAATGCATGGGTTTCTTACAAGGCGCAATTATCAAAGACGATGTCTATCTTTTAGAGGATGTGGATTTAACCTACAAAAAATAAGTTTGATTCAACAGGCCCTAGGCTTCCAAACGGAAGAGAGATTATAGGAAAATTCCTCTCACTTTCATTCATTTACCCCCAAGGTAATCGACACTCTAGTATACGGATAATGTCGTTATTGTTAAAATATTGCCAGGTAGGGGTTGTAAGTGCATGAAATTATTCGCTCAATAGCTTTTGTTGAACGACCACAATACCTGTGTTTTTGTAAACACCCCTGGGAGTCAATTTTTTTATTTAGGTTTAAGGAAGCATCTAGCGAAGTATAAGAAATTAGTCAGTTAGGCAGTCACCATCCACATCAAATTCACCTTTAAGCCAACTACTGATTTCCAGGGCCACAGGATGATCAAATTGTGAAAATTTATTTCTCAAAACCTCTTTTTCTTTTTGTTCTAGCCCTTCAAGTCCCAAATCATTAAAGGAACCTAGAGACTTCTTAATTAAACTTGCTAGGTCTTTAGGACAATTTTTTTCTATTGAAGAATTCAAACTTATTGTTGGATCAATTGAATTTAAAAGAGTCCCTGCAGCACTTTCAAATACCAGTGCAGAGAGATGACCTTGATTCATTGGATTTATTCCCCAGCCTGATGAATATTCAAAAGCATCAGTTTTTCTATTGTTAAAAGGTAGCACCTTGAGGAATTTACATTGGCGTGGACCATCATTTGCAAATAGATTATCCCAAATAAAGGGTTTCCTTCTGATGATCTTTTCTACAACACCTAGATGCTGCGAGGTAATCGATTTTGAGGTAACCTTTTCGCCAGTCCAAAGTATATCAATGTCACTATCGAGGTTAGCACCAAGTTCTTCTAGGTAATTATCAGGGCATTTGCCAAAGACTTTTTCTAGGATGGGGTCAAAACTATAGTAAGAAGGGCAAAAGGACAGCTTACAGGAGATGTGCTCTTTTATGAAATGGGCCATTTCAATTTGTACTTTTGCCAGATCAGCTGCTGGTTTCATATCATCTAAAAAAAGCCCAAGGTAATCAGGGCCAAGTTCATCTATTTTTAGAAGCTTTTTTAACAACAGCTCTTTACCTGACTTCGAAAAATCGTGATGTAATTCAAAAGGGCTGAGCCCAATTCCAAATTGCACTCCAGATGCTTTAAAAGCGGCCCTGGTTTTTTTCAAGTGGTTAAAATGGTCAGTTGGAAAATCTATCTGCCATGACTTTCTTAGATAGGGGTCATTCTTGGGGGCATAAAAATAAAAATTGCCACCTGCTGAGCTTATTTTTTTAGCTAGGTGTTGTCTAAACTCCCAGCTCCAGCTGGGACCAAAGAAACCTTCAATAATGCCAAATGGTTTTTCCATCATCTCTTATAAAGGCCTTACCCCTGTCGCTACAACATGGTATTCTGTACGAGGTGATTTAATCGTTTTTGGGTCAAGCCCTTCATCTTTGGCGAAGTGCTTAGATTGTGCCAGTGTAAGAATCTTTTTGCTTATCTTTCCTTGAACAATAACCTTTTTCCCTATGAGACTTACTGGGACAAAGAACCCATAATTATCAAAAACAACTCTGATATTGCCTTGGGATGATTTGAGCCCCATCCAGCATCCCTTTTTCTGGCAGACTTTTGTCACCACCGCTTTAAAAGTGCAAGGAGTGGATTTAAATTTTTCAAAATTCGAAACAATATGATTTAGGGTGTGGGAGCTTTTTCCCTGAATGGCCTTACCGTAAAATGATTTTGATTTTGGTGTGCCACTGACTTTTTCTGCATGATCACTGCCAGAGGCAAAAGCTGAACTAAAACTTATGGCAATTAGAATACAGAATATATTGCAAATAGATTTCATAAAATTTCTCCTGAACTCATAATCCCATAACCACAGGTCCATGGCCATGACGAAGGTAGTCAATAGAGTACTCCCTACAAAGTAGGGCATTTCCAGTTGTGCACTGGAATATCTTGTTCTTGGTAAGAGTAGTACTCTTCGAGTAGCTCTTGGTACCTATGTCCATGAGTACTGATAAAGGCCTGTTGCCAGCTTGAGCCGTTTTGACCCGCAAGTGCTCGAGGCACCAGAACATCATCGAAGTAGCGCTCTAGGCAATGTCTGTGTACGCCTAGTTTTAACAGAGCATTTTTCGCTCCGGGGATAAAAATGTCCAGCATCGCCTTTTGAATATTGATTTCTTTTCCTCTCCATTTTATCTGGGCACTTAATCCATTTTTGCACGCACCATAAAAATTCTCTCTGGCAGTTTCAAAGGGAATTTCATCCCATAAAGGGGTATCGTGATCGACTAAGAAATGAGTCAGTCCAATATAGAAGGCCATATTAGCAACCATATCAGTAGTTGTTGGTCCGGATGGAGGAACACGGTGTTCAATGCGAAGGTGCGGGACACCCTCATTGTTAAATCCAAGAATAGGTCTATTCCATCTCCAAATGGTACCATTATGAAGTCTTAAATGGGCAAGCCTACTGGGCTCATCATCTAATAGCTCTGGTAGCAGTGGGGGATAACCATCTAGGTTATCTAAGAAAAGTTCAAATAGTGATTCTTTGACATAGCCATTGCCAAGAGTCACTCGAGTCGCCCACCTGCCTTCTTTTCTTTTATAGTTCTTTGTACATATTGATTGTTCAAAGATAGGAATCCTTGTTTCACTCCAAAGATCTTTCCCAAAAAGAAAAGGAGAGTTAGCACAAATGGCGGCCATAAAAGGAGAGGCAAGAATCGAGCAATTATAAAAATCACGGGCCTTTTCTTGGGGAACTTGCAGATGAATTTGAAAACTTGTAGCAGCTGCTTCTAACATTATGCTTTTAAAGCTTTCAGAAATTTCTTCACGCCCCTTAATTTCTAATTTAAATTCATTTTCTCGTCTAAAATCTAAAATTCTTTTATTAAGAGCAAAGTATCGTTTATTAGGATAGAGGTGATCAAGAGAGAGCATATTTTTTCTAAGAGTAGGTAGACTTCCTATACTTAGTGCCCTGCTATTATATTCTTTTGCACTTAATTGTATTTTCTTCCAAGTATCTTCAATATTTTGATGGAAATGATTAAAAACATTTCCCTGGAGTGGAAGCGGATCTGTATTGATTTCGAAATTAAATTTAGATATTTCGGGGACTACTAGTGGATCACTCAAGTCATTCAAGAAGGGCTCAGCAACTGGTGAAGGCAAAAAATCTTGATCTACAAGCCAAGCCTCAATTTCTAGGCCACACATTGGGGTTTCAAATTTTTCAAATGAATTATTTTGAAAAAGCCCCATCAGTATTTTGGTTTCATTTCTCAATCTTTCTGCGAACACCTTTTCATCATTGTCACTAAAGTGCTTTCCTTTTATCTCTCTACCCAAGGAGTCCCCCACAGTTGTAAAACTTAGATCATTAAAGTGATGCTATATTGCCCGAGAGGCCAATTGCATGACGAGCGTCAGCAATAAGCCTAATCATTTGATCTTCGGGTCTCTAGCTGAAAAATGCTGAATTGCCTGCATAATTTCTGGGTAATCTCAAATTTAGAAAAATTAAAAGGGCAGATACTTCTCTAAGGTATTAAAATTATATATACGGCTGCAAAAAGTCTTCTGTTTCCATGATCTGGATCAATGATTTGGGGGTTAAGGCCAGGTAGTATTTAAAGTGAAATCTGGGTCAATAATAAGGATAAAGACTATGAGTGATTTAATGAAAAATAGAGAAATGGCCCTTGAAAATGTTTTCTTCAGGGATCTGGATCGTAAAATTTTACAAGACTTACAAGATGAAAATGAGAAAGAAGTTCTCTCAAAGCTTAGTGGAATAGACGATTCAGTACATATTGAGCAAATTTTTTCCATGGGCATCAGAGCGCAAACTATTGTTGCTCTAGGTTATATACCCTTTATTGCTGTTGCATGGGCAGATGGTGCAGTTGAAAAAAAGGAGAGAAATCTTATTGCTTCAAAAATTAAAGTGGAGCGATCAGATCACCAAGCTATGATACTAGGGCTTGTAGATAGATGGCTTGCGAGAGATAACCACGATGAGCTTCTTGAGGTGTGGAGAGATTATCTAAAAGGGTATAAATCTACCAAAGGTCCAGATGCTTTTAATAGTATGAAGGCAGATGTTCTAGAGTTCTCACACTTAGTGGCCAAGTCAGCAGGAGGCTTATTTGGAATTGGCAGCGAGACTGGTTCTGAGAAAGAATTGATTAAAAGACTAAATAACTACTTTAACGAAATATAGAATTGGAGTTGTCATGAGTGGACAAATGGAAGTTGATAAAATTTTAGGCTCCTTAAAAGAAAAAAGAGAGCAGGTCGTAAACAGAATAAATGCCCTACAAAAAGATAGAAGAAGAAAGGGCGGTCCTATTTCCCCTGACTTTGCTGAACAGGTCGTCGAAGTTGAAAATGATGAAGTCGTAGATGCAATAGATGATTTGGAAAGACGAGAGTTAAGCCAAATTGATGAGGCCATAGCAAGAGTTAACAATGGCGATTATGGTATTTGTAGAAATTGTGGTGAGCAAATCCCTGAGAAAAGATTGATTGCACTACCAACTGCTTTTAATTGTATCAATTGCTCTAATTAGTAACCGATACCGAGGGTAAAGTGGAATCCTCCGAAGATGGACTTATTAATATTTGATAGGTTCACGATTAATCCTGGACCTGCATTTAGGCCGTATTCTTCGGAGAACCACTTGTAGCTAGCTGCTGATCTCAGTCCGTATGAGGTTTTGCCGTCTCTTAGCATTCTGTGTTGCCACTTGTATTGAATATTTTTATCAGCAATGACCTGTAGTCTGTAGGCCTGGAGAGATAGAACTGGGCCATTTTGAAATCTTTTTCCTAAAAAATACCAATCTGCATTTATAGCATGAGAGTTTACTTCTGCTCTTTCTGCGTAAGCACTAATATCATCTCGAAAGTCTTTACTTCCATATCGGTAGCCAAGGGTCATATTTTCTAAAATACCAACTTCCACACCCACTTGGGCATACTGGCTGTAATCAAAAAGAAAATTGATCCAATTGAGCTTCGGCGCAGGAGGCGCTGGTTCAACTGACTTTTTTTGGACAGTTTCTGATTTTTGGGTTTGGGGAGCCTCTTTTTTTGAGGACTGGTTCAATTTAACGGTCTCATTTGAAGGAATGCTTTTTTCCGCGAAGGCCGTCGGTAAAACGGCAATACAAATCAAAATCTTGAAAAGAGTGCTCAAAATACATCCTATTTTTAGGTTCTATAAACATGGCATAATATAATGATTCCAATATTTTAATCCAAAAAAATAGGGCACCCGGAAAAATTGATAGGGGTGAACAAGAAGTTTACACCTGAATTGAATCTTTATGAAAAAAATTTAGGGAGATAGGTGGGGGTTACGGCAGCTTATCCGCGTAACCCCTATGATTTTATTGTGTTATTTTTTCGGCAAGTGGAAGTTGATAGAATCCACCATGCTCGTGGGCATATTTATAAGTAATCATGCCGTAACCAGGGTGTGATTCGTTTTCAAGTGAAAATTCTCTTCCAAATTCAGCAGTTCCCCAAGAGTTTTTGAAGTAGTAGACACCTTTGTAAGTAAATTCTTTCTCTTCACCATTTTCCATTTTTACTTTAGTTGTCACTACTTTGTTGTCGTCATAACCTACTATCAAAATAGAGTGCCCAGCTGGGTGCTTGGGTGATTCGACAGCATCTTTTGATCCTGCTTCTGGATATCCTACGATTCCTTTAATCCAATTATTGTAGTCTCTACCAATAAGATACTTATCTGAGTATCTGTGGTTCCAAGCACCATAGTAAAATGTGATTCCAAGAGTTAGTGGAATACCCTGGCGAAGAAGGCCTTTAACTTGATAAGTGGAGTAAACGCTGTAATAGCCTCCGGTCATGATAAATTCTTGGTCTCTAAGTTGAGCTGCCTCTGTACGAGCATTGAGAAACTGGAGGTCATAGAACTTACTCTCTGGATTGGACAATTCTTGATCAGAGGTTTGAATCAGTTTTTCGTCTCTATGACCAAGTAGGCATGATTTATAAAAATTTGTGCCAGCGAATTCTTTTAATCTGTCACATCTTTCTTTTTGAAGAGGAAAGTTAGTGGTTTCTTTCCATTCCTGTCCTATATAAGGAAGACTGGATTCCATTGGAGAGCCGTAGCGCTTAAGTAAATTAAAATTTCTATAAGAGTGAGAGCCATCGCCAGTTTTTCCTTTCATGGCCAAATACTCAAGCCATTCCTCAGATAGGTCAACTGTGTTAGCAAACCCTCTTTTGATAACAAGCATTGATTCGGCCATTGCTGTAGCTGAAAAAATTGAACAGGTTCCTCTTGCAATTTGAGATTTAACAAGTGTTTGCTTTGAAATAAGAGAAGTTGTATCTGAGCTTGAAAGCTCGGCCATATCTTGTGGAAGACCCTCTAACCACAAATTTCTCGCCTCTAAGGGCCTTTGATCGTTCACAATAGGTGGCGTTAAGTGTTTGTAGGCAGGATCGAGGAAGGCGCCATCTTCTTCTCCGGCGTGGGCACTTAATCCGCTACAAGCGATTAAAATCGCCGCCAATTTGTACCATTTTGATTTCTGATTTGTTTTCATTTATTTCTCCGTAGTATTTAGCTTTCTATTTATGGTGGGGACAGTAGTCTAGAAACCCTCAGAGTGTAAAATTAGCGTGTCTTCTACCACCTTATTAGTTCTTCTAATGGCAGCACATGGTCATAAGACAGGTTTTCTAATCACTTGAAATCATAGATCTCTGAGCGGTGTTTTTCCCACCATGGGCCATTGTTATTCTTATAATGAAAAAAGAACATGATAACCATAAGTAAGATTCATAATAATCATCGATGTTTTTGTTGATTGGAACAGATAAAGCTCGCGTGCATTGACTCAAAACCATTAATGTTATATCCTGGTGCGGCTATGATTATATAACTCCAAATTCCCATTTAAACTCAAACAACAACATTTCTATGACCGCGGTCTTTTTTTAGGAGCTATCCATCATGAATATTTCTCACATCTTTTTTTTGAACTTCAGCAACATTATTTTCCCATGTGAGGGTGTTTATGCGATTAAAGCGGTTACTAGTAATATTATTTTCTTGGAGCTTAATTGACCTAAGACGGGTCTATGGATTAGGGACTTCGACTTCTACCCACCACAAAAGTGGAATGTCATCCCGAAAGAGAAAAAGAAGGACCAAGAGAAAATATAAAAACTCAAAATATACCAAGAGAAATCATTATAGAGTAAAGCATTTCAAATATTCTTCTAGTAGGCCCAAGGCCCATAGGAATTTGAATCAGAAATCACTTCGAATGATGTATAAGAATTTGGCCTAGGCCTTATTAGATTTTAAATCTCTAGAGTCGAGGTGTGTTGTCTTTTTTAAGTGAATGTAAAAATAGGCGGCGCCTGCAATAAATGCGGCGGCAGATAACAAACAAAGTTGTTTAAAGCTATAGCTTGTAATCATCAAACTGCCCACAACAGCGCCTAAAGCTCCACAAATGTGGGTTAACCCAACTCTGGAGGCCGCAACACCTCTAACCTCTGAAGGGGCCACTGATCTGTGGAACATGGCCTTTATCCCTGGCAGGCTAAAGGGGATTAGAAAATTAAACACGGTATAGATAAAAATAAAGGAATGAATATTAGTGGTGTAAGCAAGCAATATAAATAGCGGACCATAGCTGGCCCTAACCCAAAATAATCCATTATCTGATAGGGATTTACCACGTTTACTTAAGTGGGAGTTATAGCGAGACGCTACTATAGAAACAATATATTGAAGTATGAAAGTAAGAGCAATATAGAAGTCACTTGCATTAAAATATTTTTTTATGACTACTATCCAAATACCATTGAAAATATAGACGGCGAAAGCACCAAATAGTTGAGCAATAGAGAGGTTGAAAAGCTTTGGCCTAAATATAAGTGAATAGGAAGCCTTTGAAACTTCTTTGGTATGATGACCAGTTTGCGCTAGTTTTGTAACTAAAAGGGCGGAGGCGATAAATGTGGCAGCGTCTATAATGAATGCCCATTCAAATCCAAGTGAACTCGAAACAATAAAGGCCATGCCATAGCCAAGAAGCTTTCCAATGTGGGCACCATTTTCACAATGAGATAGTAGATAAATCCGGTAGTGGTTATCACCCTTTGAATCTTCTACGGCCTTAGAGACTAAGCTTTCAAAGTAGGAGTTTTGCAAATTTCCAAAAAATGCCATAAAAAATGTGGCCAAGTAAGAGCCTAAAACGGGATGAGTTTTAATAAAGGCGAGTGGAATAATCGCCGCAATGGCCATAAGTATATCGAGGCCAATATATCCAGTCTTATCGTTTTTAAATAGATTGAGCCTTGGTCCAATATAACCACTTAGTAGCCCAACAATGGCAATAATCGCCCATTGCAGGCCTACATGGCTCACATTTTGTGTTGATTTGTAGATAAATAATGGAATGGCATAATTAGAAAATGAACTTCCAAATGAACTTAGAAGTTTTGAATAAAAAATAGGTTTAGTCCACCTAGAATTTGTCATTGAAGCTTCTCACGCGGATAGGCCATATCGACTATACTAAACACTCTAAGCTCAAGATCCTCATTTACATTTTGTGGGATTCTCGATGTATCATTCATATTTCTTTGGGCCCGCATAAAGTTCCAAAGCTGTCTTATCAAAACTTTTCTTTGCTTTATTTGATCTTTGGTAAAGTAGTCTATCATAAATCCATCACTGTAGCTGTCGACCCAATTTTGTTTTAGAGTTGTGGGCATTTGTGACAAGTCTGGTTTTTGAGTAAATATCCTATCGAAGACAGAAACTTTTCTCTTGGTATAGGCATCACTATGTCTAAAAAAGACATTTTGTGATCTTTCAAAATTAACAATATAGTTTTCGTAAGGGTCTTTTATGACCACGCCTTTTTTGACGAAATGATTGAGGTGACAGATCACTTCACTGTGCTTAGGAGTGGGGAAAAAATTGAGTATATCACCCAAGGATCTTTTTACCTTTAAAATATTCCAAAGATCAAAAACAAGATCAGTTTCTAAAATTGTTTTTTCTTCATTTGCCTCGAGGTATTTTATTTGTGGTAGCGAGTGCTCAGTCTCTTGAATAATTCTTCCTATACTGATTCCAAAAATTCTACACAATTCGCCCAGCTCTTCGATGGTTAAGGCCTTTTGTCCATTGAGAAGACGGTTAACTGAGCTAAGGGGACGGTCCATCATCTCAGCTAGCTTTTTTTGATTAATACCGGCCTCTGAAAGCTTTCTTCTAACGGTTGAAAGGATCTCTTGTTGCATAACTGTTTCAATTCCCAAATGTTGCAGTAAATGTACTGGTTACTAGGTGAAATATTCCAAAAAACGGGAAAAATCAATAGTTTTGGAAAAATATCCCAAATAATGTTGACGTTATTCTCTCAAAGTGATGTTTTTCATTCATATTAACTAAAGAAAAAAGTAATTATTTCATTTTGAGAAGGGTGGGAATATGAATGGAAATGGTAATGAAGATATTTAATTCTAGGTATTTAGAGATTATAGATATGGGTAATGGAGACTTATAAATAAATTAAAAAAAAGGCCCAACTTCGCATCCTGCAAGATTGGAAGTTAGGCCTTTGCAATAACGTGGAATGATCGGGTCATCCACATGTATTCAGAGATAGCGTTCATTTCTGAAAAAATCAAGTGCTGACCTCATCTTCCTAACAATTTTTCCGTAGGAGGATTTTTACAATGAAAAAACTATTGATTTTGTGCCTAGCTATAGGTGCAGGGGAGGCCTTTGCCATTCCCTCAGGATTTACCTCAGATTGTGGGGCCTTAACAGGAATTAACAATCAAACCAACTCAACGCTCGTTAGAGATCACAAGTCTTGTCAGAAGGTTTGGGTTTTACCTCCAACTTCTGGTCGCGCTAATTTGTCCCATTTTACAGCTGGAGGTAATTTAGGTTTTTGTAAAACCATGAAGAGCTTGCAGTCTAGCACCTACCGTATTGTTGAGAGGATGAAGCGCTATACAGTAGAAATTGATGCCATGACACCAGGGCTTAATCATGCCAGAAAAAAATTGATGAAAGAAAGGAAGAAGGCAGCTAAGTATGAGGCCGAACATAAAGAGGCCTTGTCTCAAATGAGATCGCTTACCTCTCATCTTGAAGGCCTTGAAATGCAAATCGAGAAAAATACAGAGCTTAGTATGAATTGTGGAAGTGATGCTGAGCTATGTGAGAGATTACATGAAGAGTACAGATCACTTAAACTTGAGAGGAGATCTACTTATGTTGAGCTAAGAGAGTTTAGAAGTGAGCACCACGATATTGTGAGAAGCTTCGAGAAGGCCCAGCGTAAAGTGGAACTTGCTCAGCAAAACTTAAATACTGTTTTAGAAGTCATTCAATTAAAAGAAACAGAGCAACTTAAACTTTTGACACTAGTCCAAGGGGCATATCAAACTTATGCTAATATGGAAGGTGGGTTTGCCCATATCGACTATGATTCTGGTTGGGAGCAAAATGTAAAGTGGCTTGAAAACCGCTATCCCCAGTATCAATTTGAAATGATTCGCACTAAAGGTGCCCGCATTCATGCACAGCTTACAGGTGCAACTAATAAGGCAGCTTTTCTTAGCTCTTTGTCATCTATTCTTGATTACACCATTCAAGGACTTAACTACCTTCCATATGGAGATGCACCAAGTGAAAATGTACATGCATCTCTTCCTTCACATCTTGTGGGCGCAATCAGGCTTAGCTTAGTTGGGGCGTGTCCTCTTTATTACAAAGACTTTCTGGACGAAGGGGATATCTTAACTGCCAATCCCAATGTATCCACAAACGTAGTTTTTGGGATTACTGCCAGCTATCAGTATCCAGTTAATTATCGATTCAATATGACTGCTAGCTATAATCTCTACAAATTCTACCAACGAATGGTTACTTCAAAATCGAAATCAAGGTTTTTTAGTCGAAAGAACTGGACTGAAATTTCAGAAACGAATTTAAAGAAGGATTCATTTTTTATTAATTGGGAGGTTGAAGACCCAGATAGTACTTTCTCATCTAAGCAAAGGATGAGTATGCAAAAAGAGATTAAACAAGATTTAATGTCGAGAGTTCTGACAATGGCCGCTGAGCCGGTATCGGTCCCTGCTGCTGCAGATGTTGAACCTCTGCCTATTCCCGTTACAAATGGAGCGATGATTTTTGCTCATGGTGTGAGCCAAACTTGTGGAAGCATGAGTATTTGGTGCAAAGGAATTTCTTGGGCATTAAAGGGAGTTGCTGGATCTTTTGGATCTGCTAGTAGTGCAACTAACTACATGAGTAAACAAGATTATACAGCTGAAGAAAAATGGGGTGTCAATCAATCTACTTGGATTGGTGGGACTACAACATTTTTAAATAAGTAAACTAAAACCCTGGGAGGAGAAATCCTCCCTTTTTAAATGAGGGAGTAAGAAGTGAAATTTTTAATAGTATTATTTTTAATTATAGAAACCGCGATGGCCGTGACCATTGAGGGCGATTACAGTGACTATCAAGTGAATGAACAATTATCGGGAAGAATGGAACGCTCAAAATTTGATGTTACAGGAAGCATGAAAGAGATTCCTTTAACAAGTTGCTCAAAATTTGAGCAAGATATCAAGAAGGCCTTGAGGCCATTTAATAATTGTCCCAGTTGTGGTCATTCAAATTTACATTATTTTATCGATCCAATTAGATTTGGAGAAAAATACTACCCTAAAAATGATGATGATATTCTTCAGATATGGTCTTTTTGGGTAGGAGAAAAAAGACTTGAAAATGATCAAGCTTACCGAGTAAATAACCTTGAAATTGAAAGTGATCTGGACTCATACACTGAGAAGTTGAAGTCTTTTCTAGCAGATGACTATGTTTCGCGCATTAAACACTCTGAAGGAGATCTAATATCTGGTGACAGGGCCTTTACCTGTGATCTTATATCGAAAAAAATTAATGTGAAATTACACCTTACAAGAAGGTATCATTTTGAAGATAAGGTTAGTGACGAGCATGCTGTGCTGGTAAGCCAGTTGTCTAAAAAATTGTCACAGCTCCTGGTTGCGAAAAAAGGAAACAACCTGCTGAAAGCGGCCTTAATTGGTCATGAGTTAGGCAAATTTATTGACCACCATCCAGAGGTTCTCTCATTTAAGGATAGTTTCTCTACTCTTTTTGAGAAGCTTACTTATGAAAAAGATTTAAAGCTTGAAGCGAAGGTTTTTTCCAACTGGCGGGAGTTAAAAAAATCTATTTATCCGGTAAAGACCATTGAAAAAGACATTGAGCAGATATGGACACATAACGGAGAGGTTTACGATGAAGATTATTAAACACCCCGGATCCAAAACCTTGGTTTTATTTCTGGTCTTAATATGGGGCTGTGGAAAAGAGAGCACTGGAGTAGGAGGTAGTGGGGTGTCGCCTTTAGGGAAGGCCCCCAATTTGGCCGCTCCTAATAAAGAGGCACTGGAGTGCTTAAGAAATAGGTTTGAACAAAATTTTGATATTGCAGAAGATAATTACCAGGCGGTAGCTCACTGGTTTTACAAAACCGGAAAGGGCTGTAAGGCTTCTGAGGTGGAAATCACTGAATTGTTAAAGGAGCGGAAGTGAAAACTAAAATTACATGTATTTTACTCCTTTTAGGAGCAGGTCTTGGGGTTAAGCATTATTTTTTGAAGTCAAAGATGATTAGTAGGGTGCAAATGAAAAATATAAATATTGAAAAAATAGGGCCAGTTGAGCGCAAGGTTTTAGCAAAGTCTGTGAAGGCCCAGGTGGCTGCTGAAAATTTGGAAAGGCCTCAAAAAAAACAGGTGGGACCGAGCTCATCTGTTACGGCAGCATTTGAGGCGATAACGGCCATTAACTTAGAAATTGCTGAAAAGTTTGGCGATGCAAAAGGGCACATTGTGGCAAAGAGTGACGCAGAAAAGTCTGAATTACAGGAGCTTCTTAGGAAACAAGCGAGAATTGTAAATGAGTTGAATTAACTTTAATTGACAAATGAAAGGCCTTTGATAATCTCCCTGCTATGTCAGAAAAAGAAAATTTAGATTTTACAGACCAGATTGAGCAAGCTGACTGGGCAATGCTCAAACCACATGTTCGGCGCGACGCTTTAGTAGTGGTTTCTAAAGACTTAGAATTAAAGGAAGTGGCGCTTTCTGTGGCCAAAGATGAGAGTGATAAAGTGAAATACTGGCTGGAGTGTGGGCTCATTTACAAACCCACTGAAGAAAATGTGGCCTTATGGGACCAAAACAAACATCAAAAAATGGCAAATTTTTTAATTGTTAGTCCCTTTGTTCTAATCCAGCTACTGTAGCTCCAATCTCTACTTGAAACTTTAATCTACACAGGTATAAATGCCCTATGGGACTTAGACACTCGCTTTGGAAAAACGTCATTGCTATCGTTATCATCTTGCTAACAGTTGGTTATATAACCTATGTCTATTCTCCTTGTCCCGAGGGAGAGTTCATTCACTCGGCAAATCAATTAGACAAATGGTGCTTGGCCAAAAGTGATAGTGGAGAGCTTGTAAAGCACGGGCCATGGGTTTCTCTTTATGAAGATGGTGGACTCAGAGAAAGAGGTGAGTATCTAAATGGACTCAAAGATGGGCACTGGGTTTATTGGTATAAAAATGGTCGCAAAAAACTTGAAGGCAATCTTAAGGCCGGAAAGCGAGATGGCCGTTGGAGTGAGTGGGATATAAAAGGCCAGAAATTTTAGCCCCATGAGCTAAGGCCAATGTGGATACTTGTAAGTTTTATATTCAAATACTTCATCAGATCCAGCAGGGTCGGTCATAAAAGAATTTTTAATAAATATAAAGCCTGCCTTTTCTAAGCTGATATTTGCTGCAAAATTTTGAACTCTAGCACCCGATGTAATGGGTTTTTGTGAACAGTTCTTCATAATATAGCTAACTGCAACGGGAATGATTTTTGCCATCAGCCCTTGGCCTCTATGCTTTTTAAAAAGGCCAAATCCTAGATTGATAGTTTCTTTGTCCTCTTTATCAATAATTGATACCCATCCAACCCCTTGACCTTGGATTCTCACTGATTTTATAAAAATCTTATAGGCTTGAGTCTTCTTGTTCTGCTCTTCAGTCGAGAGTTGATCGAATGGGATAATTGGCGAGCCTGGTTCACCATCACCATCACCACGGTAACTTTCATACTGTTGAAGAACATCATTTTCGCTAGGTACAGCTAATACAATATCCATTTGAAAATAGTAACAATCTTTTTTTATTTGGGAAATGTCTAATTTCCAACAATAAAGATCTAATTCTGGCAATACTTAATCAATTTGACAGAAATAATTACAAACAGGTTTAAAAATTCTCAAATTAAGTTATGTTGTGCAGGCACTAGGATAAAAGAGGTTAGGATCATTGAAAAAATTACACTTATACACAATCGTGGTAAGCGCATTGCTTTGTTTTTCTGTAAGCGCCAAAAATCACAAATTAAAAATATTAGAGAATTTAGTTATTTCAGAAATAGCTAAGGTTTATGATCAAAGGCCAGAGGTTTTTGAGGGCGCTGACGAAAAAGATGGATTGGTTCTCACCTATCTTCCTTCAAGGCTAGATCTTTTGATGGCCGATTTGGTTGACCAACTCTATTTGATGCTTTCAAACCACAAAATGATTCAGAGAAAGGAGTGGGTAAAAGCTATTGTTGGTGAAAACCCGATAGCAAATTTCCCAAGACTCTTAAGCAAAATTAGAAGCCTCAAGAAAAAAGAAAATAGGAAATTTTTCAGAGTACTTAATAACAATTGGATAGTGCAAGATTATAGTATTTATGGTCATGCTTATCCATTTAAGGTGAATCTAATTAGAAAACAGCGAGCCTTGAAGATCAAAAGAAACCCTATGGTTCACAAGTTTAATATCATTTCCTCTGATCCTGAGAGCATTTACTTTTTAAGATACTTTAGGGGAAAAATATCTAGCCCATTTCCAACTAAAAGACTTACAGTCACCAAAATGAAATATCTTTCTAAAAAAGAAATCAAAGCGCATAGGGAAATTTATTATACAAAATATCTAAAAGATCTAGACAAGCAAGATATTTTACTTTCGAATGCATTTTACAATTCAGTAAAATTAAAAGTGGTTTCGAGTAATAGGCCTTCTGCAAAGGTTGCTCATAAAATTAAACCTGAGAAGACTAATTCTAAAATAATTAAGAATCACTTAGTACCACTTTATAATGCAATCCATGCAGCTCCCTACAAAATTGATTTGATGGCATTTATTACCAGCGAATTTAAGGAAGATCATCCTGGAATTCCCATTCCAAGTGATGGAAGTAGGTATTATTTTACCAAGGTTTTTCTTTATGAGAATTTGGGAACGATTGAGGATCTTGTCAAAGAATATACTTATAAGAGCTTACTTTTGTCACAGGAAAATGATGAAGTCATTTTGAAATTGAGAAAGTGGGTATTGAATAATAACAGGTTAGTTTTTAAAA
Source organism: Bacteriovoracaceae bacterium (assembly GCA_018649885.1). Lineage (GTDB taxonomy): Bacteria > Bdellovibrionota > Bacteriovoracia > Bacteriovoracales > Bacteriovoracaceae > JABIHA01. Next base: position 9,378 of record JABIHA010000023.1, on the reverse strand, counting down.
AGTTGAAATCCTATAATAGGATTCACCCTGCAAATAAGGTTAAGCTTAGTTTTAAAAAAGGGAAAAAGCCTAAAAGATATGAAGTTATTGATGAGTACCATAAGTTAGAGTTAATAATGCCAAATGCTCCTTGGATGAAAGATCTTAAGGAGACAATCCTTGGTAGGAAAGGTCATCCCATTGTATTAGGTAAAAATAGTTTTGGTCGTTTTATTTTTCAGGTGGGAAGAGTTGCTAAAAAAATACTTGCCATTGAAAATGTAGCAGGAACGGCTGCGAGCCTTGTTATTTCACTTACAACTGGAAATGTAATGGTTGGATCTATGGCCAATGTTTTAATAAGGGATACTATTCATACTTTACGTCATGGAAAAAAGTTTAAAGATGGATTTAAGGGCACCCCTGCAGATTTGGCGAAATCTCTTGTATCCTATGCTCCTTGGATCCCTGGTCACTATTTTAAATTGTTCTCGGTTGGCATTCTTGAGGGGACTGTACAAGGAATACTTACTGGTCAAAATGTTTTAACTTCAGCAGTTGTTGGCGGGACATTAGAAGTGGTCGAAGGACTTCTGCCTACAGCGATCGGTAAACCAACAATAAAAATTGATTTAGATAATCCCACCACAAGGCAAATCATTTCAAGTGTGGCCTTAGAGGTTGGGCACAATATGGTTAGAAAAGGAGCGCAGGGAGCTGTCGTGGCCCTCTTGACTAATGAGGAGGTTGCAAAAGGTTTCAAAAAAGGTGCAATCTATGGTGCAGCTGAAAGTTCTATGAAGATAGTTTTATTTGGAATTAGAGTTAATCCTCTTGATTATATTTCAGAAGAAGATTTAGAGGCAGAGTTAGAGCTTGAGAATGCATTTCAAAATTATGAAGGAGTTGGAGAGTACAATATTACTGTGGAAGATATCTTAGACTCTGAGTGGAGAGTTGAAACAGATATATTTGGCATTACCATGAAGCTTAATGGTGGAAGAGCCTATACTGGACCTGGCTTTGTTTCTCTAGCTGATGATTCAGATATTGTTGATATAGATACAGTTACTCATGAAGGAAGCCATATTGAACTACAAGATTCGGGGCTTTTTACTTTTTACTATAATTGGGGAACCATGGCCGCTGTTGAAGGTACCTATGGGGATTCAGTTGGCGGTGATAATATTTATGAAAATTACCGCGGTGACGACCCATATGGTGTATGGAATGATGCCTATGCACCTGATTATAATCCAAAAGATGTTTTAGTCCATACAGGCTTTGAAAGGAATCTACCTGGGGTACTCGTGCATAGTTCACTTGATGGAGATCAAGAAATCGAAAGACAATCTGACTTTAAAGAGAGAGTGGAAGAATTATTCACCCCTCTTGTCATGGAACAATTGCTTAAATACTCACGCAGCCATACTTTTCAAGGTTTTACATTTATCGGATATATCGATTGAAAGGCTGCCAATAGTTTAATTCTATGTTAGGATTTATTGGTAAACTTTTTAGGGTATAGCTATGTTAGTGAAGATCGTTTTTCCTTTGCTTTTTATTGGGAGTCTTTTGGCCAGCCAATCAAAAGAGACCAGTGCTTTTCACCAAATGGTGGAAAAATTGATTGCAAAGTTTTCAGCACCCACTATAAGTGTTCGCAAGTTAAGAGCATTAATTAACAGCAAAGAATTTCATGAAAAATATATTTTAATAGATACTCGTGAACCAAATGAGTTTAAAGTTTCACACCTTTCAGGTGCTAAACATGGTGGATACGAAGATTTCGATTTGAAATCTCTAAAGCCACTTTTGGACAAATCGAAAGTGATCATTGTTTACTGCTCTCTAGGTTACAGAAGTGGTGTCATTGCAAAAGATCTTATTAAGGCCGGTTACAGTGTTAAAAACCTCTCTGGAGGTATTTTTGAATGGGTAAACAGTAAGTTTTCTGTAGTAGATCAAGCAGGGGATAAAACCAATAAAATTCACGGCTACAATAGGCTTTGGGGAAAGTGGCTCACTCATGGAGAGGTTGTTTACTAAATATGAAGTGGGAATCAATCAGGCTCTTTGCCTTTATCTCTACATTTAGCATTTTCTCTATATTAGAATATTTTTTCCCTTGGAGAAAAAGAGAGCTATCACGCCTTTCAAGATGGCCGTCTAATCTTTTACTTATTTTAGTAAACTCACTGACATTAAGACTTCTTCTGGGAGCTGGAAGTGTGGGGATGGCACTCGTGGTTACTGCTAAAAAGTGGGGAGTGGTTCATCTTCTAAAGCTGACTCCCTCACTATCAGTTGATATTGCTCTCATTATTTTCTTTGATTTGGCCATTTACCTCCAACACCTGGCCAGCCACCTTATTGCTCCCTTGTGGAGGCTTCACAGGGTTCATCACACTGATCCTGACTTAGATGTGACAAGTGCTCTTCGCTTTCACCCGCTCGAGATACTACTATCAATGATGTTCAAGTTTTTGCTGATTGTGATATCGGGAGCTTCTGTTAGATCAGTTGTATTATTTGAAGTAGTGCTTAGCTCAATGGCGATCTTTAACCACTCCAATATAGTTATCCCTGAGAGGTTTGAAAGCCTCCTCCGAAAGCTATTTGTGACCCCTCAAATGCATATCATTCATCACTCTGTTGAGAAGACCGAGTCGGATACAAATTTTGGTTTTAACCTTTCAATTTGGGATCGATTATTCAAGACTTACCAAGAATCATTTGATTCGAGTGGAGTCATTGGCCAGCAGAAATTTAGACTGGCAAGTGACCAAAAGTTAACTAGTTTGTTAACTCAACCTTTTAAAAAATAAAAAGGCCCAACAAATGCTGGACCTTGGTTGTATAATTTAGTTTTGTTATTACCAGCGTGAAGATTTGCAATCAAAATCAACTGTACCACCCATGTGATCACCAGATTGAAAAACGTAGTGAGCAGAAAAACTTTTCTCCTCTCCACCTTTAGGCTCTTCATATTTTTCTACTGCTAGGTATCCCCACATGCCACCACCGTCTGTACTGTTGGAAGCAGTTGAATCATAATCTTCAAATTTTGAATGATTCTTATATACTCTAGCTTTGTATTTTGCTTTTGCTTTCATTTTTTTGATGTTGAAGATTGAGTAGTAGTCGTCAGATCTACCGATCTTGTCATCCCCATCAAAGTTGTTTCTTACGGCCACGTGACCCACAACATTTTTGAGTACTCTATTTCCTGATTCATCTTCATCGTCTCTAAAATCGATTCTAGCTGCAACTGGAAGCTTTGCTCCACCTTGTCTTGCTTCACTTTTTGAGATGCATGTTACTGTGGCCGAAAAGGCTTGTGTCATTGATGATATAGCAATTATTAATGCAAGTTTTTTCAAAATAATTCTCCCGTTTTGATGTAATGCACCAATAGCTACTAAATGATCTTAGATCTTAAAAGGGGATTGAAATTTTTTCAATTTAATGGGTGAAAATCTTGAGGCAATGAATGCGATTTATCGAAATTCTGATGTTCCATCAGTTCCAAAACCAAAGTGAGAACACGTTCCAAAAGAAGCTGTGAATTAATTACCTTGGCCGGAACTTAGGTTCTAACTGTAGAACGATTGTTCTTTTGAAGTTCTTTCTTTCTAAGACGAATAATCTTAGGAGTCACCTCAATCCATTCGTCACTATCGATCCAATCCATGGCCCACTCCAGAGTTCTCTCTTGGATGGGAGGAAGGATGATATTCACATCTTTACCGGCAGTTCTCATACTTGATAAGTGTTTTTCCCTGACGCAATTTACATTGAGGTCATTTGTTTTGGTACTCTCACCAATAACCTGTCCTTCATAAACCTTTTCACCTGGTTTGATGAATTGTCTGCCTGTGGAGAGAAGATTGAATAGAGCATAAGGAGTGGCCTTGCCCGCTCTGTCAGATATGATTGCTCCATTTTGTCTCGCGAGCATATCTCCAACGTAGGGTCTATAACCTAAAAACTGTGATGACATAATGCCTTCACCTTTTGTGTCGGTTAAAAATTGGCCGCGATATCCAATAAGTCCTCTGGAAGGACATTCAAATTCTAATCTTGTTCTGTCTTCACCAATTGGAATAAGGCCTTTCATTAAGCCCTTTCTTTTGGCCAGTGCTTCAGTTACAGCTCCTACGTCACAACTGGGTACGTCAATGACCACTTGTTCAAATGGTTCACATTTTGTACCGTCGATTTCTTGAAACAAAACCTTTGGTCTTGCCAGCATGAGCTCAAAGCCGGACCTTCTTACTTGTTCAAAAACAATAGCAAGTTGTAATTCACCCCTGCCTTTAAGTTCGAATTCTTTTGGATCATTTCCAGGACTATATTTCAAGGCCACGTTGTGGCGACAAGCATTTTGGAGAAAATCTTCCAGCTTTCTACTTGTGAGATATTCGCCATCAAGGCCTGAGTTTGGCGATGTATTTACTGAAACAGTAATTGAAACAGTTGGTGGGTCAATTTCAATTCTTGGTAGTGGAGTAGGGTCTTCCGGAGAAGTTAAACTATCTCCAATCAAAGCATGTTCGATGCCGGCAACAATGGCAATTTCACCGGCCCTAGCTTCATCTACTTCTATTGTTCCAAGTGCATCATAAATTTGAATATTGGATACTTTATAAGTTTTATTTTTACCGTCTTTATTACAGTGAACGTATTGAGAATGTTTTTTGACAACACCTCTTTGAATTCTACCAATAAGCTGGGCACCTAAATAGGAGCAGTAGGTAAGATTTGTAACCAAAAGCTGAAGGTTCTCACCTGTTTGAACTTTAGGAGCAGGAAAAAAATCTGATATCATAAAGTCTAAAAGTGGGTGAAGATTGGTATTTTCATCTTGAAGAGCGACTTTTGCATAGCCTTCTTTTGCAGAGGCAAAGTAAATAGGCACATCAAGGTCATAATCATCTTTATCAAGCATTGTCACAAGATCGAGAAACAAGTCTTCGATTTCGCCGATTACTTCTGAAATTCTCTCATCTGGGCGATCGATTTTATTGATGACCACACCAATTTTCAGGTCTTGTTCAAGGGCCTTGGATAACACAAAGCGAGTTTGGGGAAGACAACCTTCTGAGGCATCAACCAAAAGTAGGATCCCGTCCACCATCATCAAAGATCGTTCAACTTCACCACCGAAATCGGCATGACCCGGGGTGTCTAAGAGGTTGATCTTGTAATCTTTCCACTTAAAAGCGCAGTTTTTTGCCGTAATGGTAATACCACGTTCTTTTTCGATTTCACCTGAATCCATGATTCGGTCTACAATCTCTGCCCTCTCATCAAAGGTCTGAGACTGCTTTAAAATAGCGTCAACTAGTGTGGTTTTACCATGGTCAACATGCGCCACAATAGCGATATTCTTCATTTTCTTAACTTGTGTTTCCATGGACCACATACTCGTATATTTACTGACACAAATCAAGGGCAAATTTCATTACGCACAGCTTTAGCGAACCTGTTTTATCGAGCATCCCTTGGTGAGATGTTGAAAAATTATTTTTGGCCTTGGGGGCAGAGATCAAGCAGGGGGCCCGTTCACGGGTAAGAATCAAGTTAAATGGAGTATTTGCCGTTTTTCATAGACCTCATCCTGAAAAAGTCACGGATCAGGGGGCAGCAAAATCTGTAAGAAAATTTTTAAAATGATCAGGTGTCTTTGAAGACTTGGAGGATACCGATACTTAAATACAAGGGATTTTTGGCCAAGGATACGCATGGGAGAAAAAAGACATTTGATTGTTTCAAAAATTTCACAGATTCAAGGTGTAAGTATGAATGATTGGATCAATAAGGAAGTAGGCTAGCGCATGCCTATGATATAAAAATTCAATTTTCAAAAATCAAATAAAGCTTCCTTTTCCAAAATGGCCGTGGAAATAGCGGCCTAGCTTAATTTACTTTTCCTCGGTGCTTGCGCGTGCCGGTTATCCCTATCATTTTCGAGATCCAAAAAAGACAGTTTTGTGGTATGTCCTTAACTCTGGACTTGACTCATTTATTGAAAAGGCAGAGAGCAAATGGAGTAGGGAATAAATCAAAAGATCTCTCAATATACAGCCAAGCTGAAGTTTTTGTAGACGATACATACAGGATGATTCAAGAGATATTCTCACAAGAGTAGTTGACGAATACTTAACAAGCATCTTACTTCTCTACTATTTCAGTACCGTTGGCACCATGCTCTTATTTTTTAATAAAAAAGTACTGAATCTGCTGCTCAGCTCTGTTTGACTTACTCAGTATAATTCTGGAAAATTCCCCAGACTATTTCTGAGGGAAGTTCGTGCAAAAGATCCTTTTTTTGTTTCTATCATTTTCTTTGACCGCAAGTGAGGTCACTCAAATTCACTTGGGGGGAAATTCATCTTGTTACAATGTCTTTGATAAGAAAATTGGGGAAAGTAAACTTCACTGCGCGGGAATTAAAAAATTTGGACATGAAATTCCTCCCCATGGAATCATTAATTTTGATACCATTGCCATTGCAGCTCGGCACTCATGTGGCATTAGTCAAAAAAAGGCATATTGCTGGGGGGACAATACACACCATCAAACTGAGGTGCCCAAAGGAATTAAAAATGTAACCCATATAACAGTGGGAAAAAATTATTCATGTGCTGTTCAAAACTCAAAAAAAGTTGAATGTTGGGGCAGTGGCTCGCCATTAAAAGGACAAGAAAGCTTTGAGAAAGTCCATCAGATAAAAAGTGGTCGGGCCCATATTTGTATAAGATATACGCAAAAATCACAAAACCGTGTCACTTGCTTTGGAAATAACCGATATGGCCAACTGGCTATTCCCATGGACCTTACAAATCCCATAAAGCTGGATTCAGGTGGCAATCATAGCTGTCTTATTGATGAAATGGAAAAAGGGTCAAAGTATGTGTTGAAATGTTGGGGGCAAAGCAAATTCTCACAATTAAATGCTCCCAAAACGATGGAGTCAGTCATCGATATGGCCCTAGGAGATAGACACAGTTGTGCACTAGACTTATATCAGGGCCTAAAGTGCTGGGGAGATAATCGTTTTGAACAAATAAAGCCCCCTACTCATATAGACCCTGAGAATATATTGGGGATAAAAAGTGGCGATCGTCACAACTGTTTATGGACATCCACAGAGATCTTCTGCTGGGGTGATGATTTTTTTAACCTTAACTCTGTTCCCGAGCACATCTCGAAGTTAAAGTTAAATACCAAGGCCAAGAAAAATACGGTTTTGTATAGAAAAGTAGAGATTGGAGAGCCAAATAAATTGGGTGGTACAGGCGGCGTTTTTTGGAAAGTCATTTTAGGCGGACGATACTTACTGGATAAAAAAGGACTTCTCTCAGAAATAGGGATTATAGCCAACAATAAAGGCGCCGATGCAGTCCTTGGCATTTACAATGATAAAGGTGGGAAGCCTCACCAACTCATGGCCCAAACAAAAATATTTAAACTTCTAGCGGGAACAACAGTCCTACCGATTCTTAAAAAAAGGGCCTTACTTGATCCCGGACATTATTGGGTCATGGCCATGTTTAGTGTATCATCCGAAATAAGCCAATCTGATAATGGCGGACCAGGCTATTGCTACCAGCCAGTTACTAAATTTACAGATCCTCTCCCCAAAACTCTGACAAATATAAAATGCGGTGGTGCTGGCAAAAGATTTAACTACTTCACCAGATAAAATTATGTGGAAGATCGACATCAACTTATTCTTGCACCTATCAGAGCCCCTACTTTCAATCGGAAATATAATTTTACTGCTTAAGATGGGGTTACTGCTTACGAATGATACAATAATATTAGTTTAATATGGTTACATCGATAGCTATTTCTCTTTAGCTTAAAAAGCTGCAGATGCTACCATTTATTTAAATCTAATTTAAGGAGACTCAATGAAGATTGTTGTAGCAATTTTAACTTTACTCACAATTAATTCAATTGCGTGGTCAAAACCGAAGCTTAAAGAAGTAATTGTTGAAGGATGCCTCGAGCTGATCGTAACTGAAAGTAAAACAATAACGGGTTATAGGGATCCGCTGCCGTCAGTATTGGTGAAAAGTACAGCAATCACGCCACGGGTATTTGCCTTTCCATCCCAGGATAATAGCAAAATTATGCTTTTTAATGGCGGTGAATTTTATAGTGCCAGCTTAAGGCACAGTACTGATTTGGGAGTGGGGAAAAAATATCAGATTCTAAATGTTGGTAAAGCTACAGTCGAAATTACATACACAAGTGTAAAAGATAGCGCAGAAATAGAAAGTATAAACTATTTGTTTCGAACTAATGAAAGGCATGTCGCTAAAATGCGAAAGTTTGGTATGCAATTTGTTAATAGTTATTATGATGATGCTCTCCCTGCCCATCTCTTTGATCTTCTTTCTCAAGATATAGATAAACTAGTCGAAAGTGAAAGATTAGCAACAATCGATGATATATATATTGAAGAACTGGCAACAACAATAAGTACCTGTGCAGGAGTTGCGGATTATAAAGCTTTGAAGGAAAAGTCCAAGTAATCTTTAAAAATAATCTGCAAAGAAGCAAAGAAAAGAAACCTAGAGGTTTCTGTTTGTAGTCAGAAGGGATCGAAGCAAGATTTAAAATCTCCGGGTACTCAAGATAATCAATAAGAATAAACACCAATTATGCAATTATGCAATTATGAGGATCGGGTAAAGAAGGGAGATCACTCCCCCCTTCCTCCACCACTGAACCGTACGTGAACTGCTAGCTCATACGGCTCTTCAAAACACCAGACTTTCACACAATCACATAGGAGCTCAGTTTATTGTACGGAATCGCAAGTCTCGGCATCGCTAGCTTGGAGTAATTCTCTGCTTTTTAAAGGGCTGTGAGGCCCATAAACAGAGAACCCAGCGTGGGGCGCCGTTAAGGTTGTCGATAGTTTTAGGGGACATTTGAGCAAAGGGAGTAGGGGAGTTGTGGTCGCCCGGACTGGGTGCTAGTTTTACCTTCATCCGGAAAAAAATTTACTCAAGAGCAACGTGATAAAGCTGTGGATGACTATCTTTCTGGTGAGCAAAGTGCACATCAAGTAGCAATTGAGCTAGGAGCTGACGTTCAAAGCATCTATCGCTGGAAAACCCTAAGGGAAGAAAAGACTTCACTCTTCGCTGGGATACTTGCCACCAGAAGAGTTTGAAGATATGGCTGGAGCAGAGATGAAGGATCGACCAAAGTTCACACTTTAGCTGGTTCGGTTCCAGTCAAACGCCCGCACACCAGTACCTATCCAAGGCCATAAGAAGACCAAAATATTGTAGTTTAAGAAGAATTCCCTAGCATAAGCGACACAAAAGGTGCATGGAACCTGTGTGTGTGTGTGTGTGTGTGTGTGTGTGTGTG
>JABIHA010000080.1 GCA_018649885.1 Bacteriovoracaceae bacterium | reverse complement strand
TAGGTGACCACATATCAATTAGCTTTTGGCCTAAGCTTTTGAAATCATTTTCAGACATGAAGATATATTAAATGATTAATATTGGTTGGCCTAGGTACAGGGCCCAAAAAAGAGAAAACCTCAGTTTATTGAGTAGTTACGCTTTTATTTTGATTTTCAGATGCAGGATAAATAAAAGTTATTTACTGCAGCTGGGCTCACAAGCTTTAAACAGGTTCCAAGTGTTGACCTAGGTCTTTGTTGACAGTCAGCTTTACCTCAGGAAATGGTATGCGAAGACAGTTCATGGCCTATATATGCTTGAATACAAATAGCACATAGAGGTTTACGTTAAAGCAGTTTTTAAATGTATTTGAGAGATCTAATTCTATTCAGTATCCAAAAATTATAATTATTATTTGAAAATGGATTATGTCCAAGTCTCACATACTTGAATTCACTTCAAGTTTATGGACTTTTTAGCAAATCAGCCAGGTTTTTTCTTTAAATAATTCCGAAACTCCTGCATTAAAAATCTCTCCTCGCTCTCATGCCTTGCCAATAAAACTGTAAATTTCGACTCCAGACATAAGTTGGCACCATCCTATCAAAAAAGTGATAATTCCAGGATCTTTGTCTCCTTTTCGACCTAAGAAACCATTAATTCCTGATATCCATCGTATGGCCTATCTTAAAGGTGGTGGAACCTGGGCGGCGCTGGATAGTTCGGTGAGCTTATGAGGATTAGAGAGCGCTGTGAACAACCCAAGCATGGGGGGCAGTTTCTATCAATTAATGCAAACTCATTCTATATTTCACTGAACGCTTAAAATGCAAATTTTACTGTGATTACCGATCCGGCAAATCAAATGATTAAAATTTGAGCTTAAATGATAAAGATTTCACACCTTATGCGTTTGATAATTTTGAAACAATGCCACCATGGAAGAGATAGACCTTTCCAACAAATGTTGTCCTTTGACCATTTATCACAACTCCCGATCCATCATAGCATGCAAGTACGGGATTCTTTGAAATCCTTGAGTACCTTTGCAGCTCATCAATATACCTTCTTGAATGAATATAATGTGGGAAAAACTCAAAATTCACTAACTTAAACCCTGTAAGGTTTTTGATTTTCACTTCATTTTCATCTTTATCGAATGAGGGAAAACCTGCAGTTAAAATATTGGGAGTCATCACAATAGCACCGGCCGATTGTCCGACTAATATGCCTCCCCTTCTAAGAAAATGTCCTATGCGATTTTTGAATCCACTCTTTCTGAGGTATTTCAAAAAGTAATAGGTATTTCCACCTGCCAGATAAATCATATCCCTTTTAAAAATTTTATCTAGGGAGTTTTCATTGAACGGTACATCAAGTGGAAAAATAGAAAAATCAGTAAAATGATACTTTTCGTAGTAACTGCAAAATTCATCAAAATCTTCAGAGGCATCATCAAAGGATGAAGGAATAAAGGTAATGCTTGGATTTTCTTTAGTAAAGAGCGCTTTAAGTTCTGTATCCATTTCAAAATTTTCGAGGTTATTCCCCCCACTATACAAAACGAGCTTCATTTCCACCTAACAGTATGGTTATATACCTTCTCTCAAATTTCGGACTATTTTTGTAATTGCACCAAATATACCCTGCAGGTCTTTTCTTTTAAAGGAAGCTGCTTCCTCTGACCGGCGACCCATCGTTGGTATAAGAGTTTGATAATTAATAAACTTTCTAACTAATTTGTAAAAGTCATCGACTTTTACTTTTTTTCTCTTTTTGAGGAGATGATCACTTACTAGTATTATAGCGTCTCCTGTCACTCTATCATATCGATTGATAATAGAGGCCCTCATTCCCAACTCTTTAAGCAGCTGACTTTCTGAGATTTTAAAATGATTTGATATAAGATCCAGAAGACTTATATAGTATCTGGTAAATTGCTCAATTTTTTGAACTCTATGAGCTGATAAGTGTGCATCAGCATCAGTGGCATACTGTGACCTCATAGTATCCATAAATGTTTCTGGAAAAAGATCATTTGTAGCTATCATATGGGGAAGACTTCTCAGTATATCTCTCATACAAAAAATTGCATTATGAGTGACTCCATCAGAAATTTTAATTTTCCCCTCATCTGATTTGGATTTTTCGAATAGCCTAAAAACCTTATAAAACCTTTCCACTTTTTTATCGTGGTATCTAAGTAAATATGTAATGTGTGTCTTTTTAAATCCTATTTTTTCGAGTAAAAACTGCTTCTTATATTGAAAATATAAAGTATCGAATTTTTTTAACTCTTCATTGTCAGAAAAAGTCTTCCAAGGTTTCTTCTTTCCAGTTTTTAGGTAATCTACAAGTTGAACAAAAGTTTGACAGATATGCTTTGTCTTTTGTTTTTGTTCTGTCAAAGTAGTAGACCATCTCTCTACATCATCATACCTGTACTCATGATGAAATAATCCAAATTGTCTTACACTTCCATAGTCAATAATCCCACCATCTGCGAGGATATTGTCACCATCCCAATCAAGCCAACAAAAGATATATTCACTTTCAAATTTTGCACAAATTTCTGCAAAAGAATCTATCATTTGTCTCAAAAAATAATCATATTTGTTTTTCCGGCAACACGACTTATCAAAATCACCATTTGAAGCTTGTCTTTCAATAAATAAATCCACTGACGATTTTAGAGACTGATAATTGGATTGTTTTAAAAACATGAAAAAATGACTGGGCCTAAGTAAATTAAGACCAGCTCGAATATTTATAGAAAGACCACCTTTGTACTCTATTAAGGCAAGCGTCCTCTCAGTTTTTATTCCATTATTATGAAAAATTTCACTTAAAATTGCTCCACTAAGACCATCGCTTAGGTCGGCGAGTCCACACCCATAGGAAATTGTGGGGTCCCCTGTTTCAAAGTAACGTCCTTGGATAGCAGTTGCTGGACTGAGTTTCGTCGCTCCAGTACCACAACTTGATATATCCCAGGTAGTTCGACCATTGGAAAAATGTCCATTCCAAATAGATCTTCCATCTCCTGATGTGCTTCCATCTTTTTTTGGGTGTTGTAGTTGCAGATAACGTGTGGCCATATATTTCTTTGATTTAATTTGGCTTTTATCTATTTCCACACCACTTTCGATGTCGTACTCATTAATTATTTGGATACCAAATGTCTCAAGCAAAACACGCTCAAGTTTTTTGCTCATTTTTTCAGGGTGACCCTTTGGAATAAGCCCCATCTCGCGGGCCAAATCAAAATTAAAGTAGAGAATACTACCCCCAGGCTTTAGCCTTGCATCATAGCCGATGTGCCCGCCTTCCACTTGATCTCGGTAAGGATGCGATCCATCAATTTTATTAAATGCAGAGTAATTCCATTGACTTTTAGTCTTGATTTTTTTGTTTGAAACTTTTGCACCGCTAAACTTTGTAGTCATGCACTTAATTTCGACCTGTTATGACCATGGCCTTAAGCATAATTTATTTTTTTATGACAAATAAGATCTTTTTGCCACTATGCCACATTTCCTGCTCCACAGAGCATTAATCTTGACTATTTCGCTTCACTCACACTAGTATCATGTCTCCTACAATTCCAGGAGGATACGCTTGAAAATTTTAGCAGTTGTGGTGTTATTTGTTTGTTTTTATTCTATTGCTTCGAAAGCGGCCCTTGTGGCCATGCCTGAGTCATCACCCAAGGGACCATACCTAAGAGATATAATTAAAAGCGCTAAAGTGGGCGAAGTTATCATTTTAAAAACCGGTACTCACAAAGGTCCCCTTTTTCTTTCAAACGAAGTCACAATTCAAGGCCCAGAAGATGGAAGCCTGGCCACCATAGAAAGCGACAAGCCCGGTCCGGTACTAACTATTTCTGGCAAAGATGTTCACGTTAAAAATCTCACCCTCAAAACTCATTCCAGAGCAGGGCTAGTAGTGCATCTGCAAAAAGGTACAGGTCATCTAATTGAAAACTGTCGTCTTAGATCCAAAGGGAAAATAAATGTATTAACAACTTCCCATGCTAAGGGAATCTTTCATAACAATGAGTTTATTGGTGGCCGAACAATTGTCTCAATTAAGAATTTTAGTAGACCCGTTTTCATTGATAATGAATTTCCAAATGCCAGTGGCGAGGTCTTTTCTGTCAGAAACGACTCATCTCCAATATTAGTGGGCAATGTTATTCGAAATTCACAAGGCGTTGGAATCTACATCACAGACAACGCTTCAGGACAGTATCTTAAAAATGAAATTATTGGGCCTAAACATATCGGTGTACTTATTTCAAATGATGCAGTTCCTGAACTCAATTCCAACCTATTCAGTGATTGCCTTCTAAGCTGTGTTTCTATTCAGGGGCCTTCAAGGCCTACAATTATTGGCAATACTTTTAAAAAGGCCATGTCTTGGGCAGTTTTAACTAAAGGGACCTCTAGACCTATTATTCTTGATAATATAATTACAAGCTCTGCTTATGGTCTGCTTTTTAAGGGTGAAACAAGTTCTATTGTAAAAGGAAATAACATTAGTAGCGTAGGAGGCAGTGCCATTTACGTCACAGATAGTGCCCGCTCAATTGTTGAGAACAATACCTTGAGAGATAATAACCAGGGAATTTTAGTAAGAAGAAGATCAACCTCTACCCTTAGAAATAATACTGTTGAATCAAGCATCTTTACAGGGATAACTGTCAAAGGAAAGGCCCAAGCCGATGTCATTCAAAACTTTATTTCCCATGGCCTCGATGCTGGAATTATCATTAATTCAAGTGGTAAAGTGGGTATCTACGAAAATGCTGTGAGTGATAATATGGCAAGTGGCATTGAGTATATTAAAAGTAGCTCAGTTGAAATTCAAAGAAATGTCATCAAAAGAAACAAAGGTGACGGCCTCTACATCACTAGTGATTACATCACTCACATAAGTGGAAATATCATCATGGAAAATGAAGGCTGCGGAGTAAAATCGAAGGCCAATAACCTTAATGAGCTTATCTTCAAAAATAAGCTGGTCGGAAATGTCCTAGGAAATGGTTGTAAGCTTAATACAATTGAATAAGTATATCACTATAGAAAGTATGCAAGTTTTAGACTGAGCCCAAGACCCAAAGCAGATTTAACAAATGGACTCTCTCCAAGTTCTGCCACCCTTGCAGGTCCAGCTTCTCCACATAAACTCACATTATAGGTACCACTGGTAAAACTTGGACAGGCAAAGAAAAGTGCCCCCTGAGCAAGTGCATCGGCAGAGTACCCCTCACTTCCGGAATAACTTCTTTGTGGATAAAGTGATTTTACAGCAAATATCTCTCCGCCTACCAAAAGTCCTAGGCCATTAGAAAACAGGGCAATATTTTTTGATATCTCAATATCAATACCAAATCCATTTTGATGACCTAGCTCTCCACTATCTTTTACCAGTCTATTTTGTCCAAAAACGAGTGAACTTGTAATATAGGTGCCAGAGTCGAGGTGATATTTAACTCCAAGTTTTGCTCCAATAAACTCACTGTCGTAATCACTTTGACTATTTGGAATAGTCCAAAAGAAAGTGGACGCTTCTGCGCCAAAATCATTTTGCTGTGAGTTCACTGTGCTTTCAGTCAGTAGAGATTTCTCAGCCTCTGCAGATACACCATCAGCACTGTTAAGAAAAAGAGAAATAATGAAAGTAGCTGCTAACATAAAGACCCTCTGTGATTAAACTCTTTCAATTTTTAAAGTAAGATCAAGTCCATCAACTGTAAAACTTTCACCACTCACACCTGGGTGATCTGTCATGCTGTCACAAAGAGTTTCACCTTTTATGTAATCAGAATATCCGTTGATCGCCTTAACTATTTTCTCATCACCAGAAAATTCAAGTTTAATGCGGTCACTGACATTAAAACCTTTCTCTTTACGAGTTTTTTGAACCCTGTTGACAACTTCCCGTGCTAATCCCTCTAAGACAAGCTCATCAGTCAGGGTGCAATCAAGCTCAATAGAAATGAATCTATTGGACATCGCCCCTGTGCCTTCTTTTGCCTCTCTAAAAATAAGGATTTCACTGGCTCCCATTTTCTCATCACAAATTTCAACACTCTCGCCAGCTTCTATTTGGGCAAGTGTGGTGCTTGGCAAGGCCTCAATTTCTTTTCTCACGAGTCCAAACTTCTTTCCCATCTTTTTGCCAAGAACAGGCGAATTTGGTTTTGCGAATAAAGTGATAAATTGATCCTCATTCAGAGAGTAAGATACATCTTTTACATTGAGTTCAGTTTTTATATACCTTTCAAGCTTTTTTATCTCATCTAAGATTTTTTGCTCTTTGTGAATCACAACAAGCTTTGAAAGAGGCGTTTTAACTTTTATCTTTACAGAGATCCGCTTTTGCCTTCCCAGTAGTAAAACTTGGATCATTCTATCCACTGCATCTTCGAGTACACTATTTATCACACTCGAATCGGAGGCAGGGTACCGGCAAAGATGAACTGACTCCTCACTTATGGCCCCCATTTTCTTTAGTTCAAGAAAAATATGCTCTGATAAGAAGGGCGCCAGTGGTGCCATTAGCTTAGAAAGAGTTAAAAGTGTTTGATAAAGAGCAGAGTAGGCAATTTGCTTATCATCAGATAATCCCTCTTCCCAAAATCTTCTCCTATTGAGTCTGATATACCAATTAGTAAGATCTTCTATAAAGCTAAAAAGAGCAGGAATCACATTATATAGTTGATAGGCTTCCATTTGTTCATCTACAGTTTGAACAAGAGATTGAAGTCTTGAGATCAGCCAAGAATCCAGAATATTATCACCCTGCTTAAAATGATCTTTTGGATTCCATCCATCTACCTCTGCATAGGTTTGAAAAAATTTAAAAGCATTAAACCATGGAAGAAGTGCACGCCTGACCATGTCCCTGACACCATCGTCTGTGAAGCGCATATCCTCTGCTTTCACAAGTCCGGAGGTGATTAAGGTCAACCTTAGAGCGTCAGCCCCATATTCTTCCATCAGATCATCAGGAGCTGTATAATTTCGAAGAGACTTGCTCATTTTCTTGCCATCCCCTGCGAGAATCATTCCGTTAACAATGACATTTTTAAAAGCAGGTTTATCAAATAGGGCCGTAGAGAGAACATTGAGGGTATAAAACCAGCCTCTTGTTTGATCGAGCCCTTCAGCGATAAACTCGGCAGGAAAACCTCCCTCAAACACTTCTTTATTCTCAAATGGGTAATGAAGTTGGGCATAGGGCATTGAGCCAGACTCAAACCAACAGTCTAGTACATCTGGTACACGGTGATATGTCCCCTCTTCTCCATCAATAGTAAAAGTTATTCCATCCACATTCTCTCGGTGCAAGTCTGCAGGACATTGTCCTGATAGCTCTTTAAGCTCACTAGTTGAGCCCACGCAAATGGCCTTTTCATTTACATCATTTATCCAGACCGGGAGAGGGTTACCCCACACTCTGGTTCTGGATATTGACCAATCTCTGGCACCCGCTAGCCAATTGCCAAACCTGCCATCTTTTAAATGATTGGGGACCCAGTTAACTTGCTGGTTATTTTTGACCATTTTGTCTCTGATCTGTTCAACCTTCACATACCAAGAAGGCACCGCCTTATAGATCAGTGGAGTGTCTGTCCTATAGCAAAAAGGATAGCTGTGATTATAACTACTTTGCTCTAAGAACTTCCCTTCACTTTTTAGTCTTTTGATTATCTCTTTATCGGCGTCTTTGACGTAAACGTCGACTAGATCATCAACTTCACTGGTAAATTTCCCTAGATTGTTAACTGGGCAGACGATGGATTTGATTCCAGCTTCACTCATAACCCTAAAGTCATCCTCACCGAAGCCTGGAGCAATATGAACTATTCCCGTCCCACTTTCTGTGGTTACGTATCCATCGTTGAGAACCTGAAAACAGCCTTCTTTTTCAAGCTCCCCGAAGTAAGGTAATAGGGGTTCGAATTTATTACCTAATAAATCTGATCCTTTTAGCTCTTTTAACACTTTAAGTTCTTTCTTCTTACCGTAATAGTCCATTCTGGCGGCAGCTAAATAGTAAGGAAGGTCCACATCCGGGTCACTAACTAGAACATAATCAATATCTGCCCCAGCGCATAGGCACAAATTTGAGGGAAGGGTCCATGGAGTGGTGGTCCAAGCAGCAAAGTAGGCATCTTCTCCGCGTGCCTTAAAGAGCACTGTGACGGCCTGATCAGTAATATCTTTATAGTTTAATGCAGCTTCAAAATTTGAAAGGGTTGTGTGTAGAGCAGTGGAAAACGGAACCACTTTTTTGCCCTTATAGATGAGATCCTTGTCCCATAAAGTTTTGAATACCCACCACACACTCTCCATAAAAGTGGGATCCATAGTTTTATAGTCATTTTCAAAATCAACCCACCTGCCCATTCTGGTGACTGTTTTTTCCCACTCTTTGGTATAGCGAGAGACAATTCCCCGGCACTCATCGTTGTATCCACCTACTCCCAGCTTTTCTACCGCTTCAAGGGCCGACATTCCCAGCTTTTTATCAATCTCATTTTCCACCGGTAGCCCATGGCAATCCCAACCAAAGCGTCTTTCAACATAGCGCCCTTTCATAGTGAAATACCTGGGTATTATATCTTTAAGAGTGCCACCTACAAGGTGGCCATGATGGGGAAGCCCTGTGGCAAAGGGAGGGCCATCATAGAAAATATAAGGTGCCGCGTCGGCAGTATTTTCCAAAGATTTTTTAAAAATCTTGTTCTCGTCCCAGTATTTGAGCACTTTATGCTCTGCCTCAACAAACGAAAAACTACTACCTTCTGCCTCACTACTCATTACTCAACCTCACCTAAATAAACACACAGTCAATTGGATACACTTGTGGGACGTAAACATAGCAAATTAATTGGTTTTTTTCTACTGGTACCGGCCAAAAACGCTAGGAGATTATCCAACACTTCCATTCATTAAGAAATTCAACACAGCTCATTTTATCTCAAAAAATGATTTAAAAGAGCAGTAAAATAAGTATAATCTTAAATACTTAAAAGAATTAATGAATCATTTTGTATCATTCAAGGAGGAATAGGATGAAAAAATTATTAATCGTAGCTGTTGTGGCTTCACTATTTTCACTTTCAAGCTTTGCAGAAGACAAGTCAGATGGCTGTGGTCTTGGCTGGCAAGTAACCAAAAAACTTTCTCTAGTTGCTACAACTACTAGAGGGACAACAAACTCAGTGGTTCCAAACACATTTGGAATGACCTCTGGAACTTTAGGATGTACTAGACACTCTATTGTTAAAAATGACGCTGCACCACTTTATTTTGCTGAAGCCAACTATGAAAACCTAGTTGTTGAAATGGCACTTGGTCAAGGTGAGTACTTAAATGGATTTGCTGCTACAATGGGTTGTGATTCAACTTCATTCAGTAAAGCTGTTCAAAGCAACTACCACAGCATCATTAAGTCTGAAAATACCACTCCTGCACAGCTTCTTAAAGCTGCCAGAAGCTACTGTACTCGCGTATAATAGTTAAATTTCAGATAATATTGAAGGGATCTCTTGCGGGGTCCCTTTTTTTTGATCAAATACTCTCCTTTACACACCTATGACAGCCTGCCAGAATTATTTCTGATCAATTTTTTCAGGAAAAATCTACGTGAAAACTGCCAGACTTATTGCTTTGCTACTATGTGTTTACTCTACTGCTGTCCACGCCTTTAAAATAGACGCGAAATTAGAGAAAAAAATTAAGGGCCTCTCGGGGAAACTCTATTGGCACCGACTTATGCACTACCGTACCGGTATCAGAGGGTTCAGATCCCAAGCAGATGGAGATGATTTTTTCTTTTCGAAAGATGGTCGGACTGATGCTTTTAAAGAGATGATGGCATCAGTGGCGGTACTGGACCAAAATATAGAAGTTGGTCGGCTAAAAACTCACCCACAATGTGCTTTTCCTGAAAGATCTCGCTATCTAATGAAAGAGCTCGCCCTTCCCATTGCCAAGAAATCTTGCCCCGAATATGAACAGTGGATGAAGGCCATTAATGCTGAAAGTGCCAGTCTGGTCTTTTCTAGCTACTACGCTGGAAACCCTGCCTCTATATTTGGTCACACTTTCTTAAAGCTCAACTCTGTCCCTTTAGAGGAATTAAAAGACTCGGATGGAAGAATCTCAGACTATGGAATTAGTTTTGCCGCCTCCGCTGATATGAATGGGGGCTTGATGTTTGCAGTCTATGGACTGACAGGTGGGTATTGGGGAGACTTCTCACTAAAGCCTTACTATGAAAAATTAAATGAATACACCAAATCAGAAAGTCGAGATATATGGGAATACCACCTCGATTTAAAAAAAGATGAGCTAACAAGAATGATGGCCCACTTTTGGGAGCTTGGTTACAACAATAGATTTAAATACTTCTTCATTGATGAAAACTGCGCCTACCAGCTACTAACTTTAATTGAAGTCGCTAAACCAGATTGGGATTTGACCTCAGGCTTTCCTTTTTATGTACTGCCGGCAGACACAATCAAGGTCTTTGACCGCTACCCCGGCTCAGTTGTTAATGTCACCTATAGACCATCTCTTCAAAAATTATTGGATAAAAGAAGAGTGGCGCTAAAAGATGATGAAAAAGAAATTTTTTACGATCTAGTTAACGGTAAAATACAACCAAAAGAAACTCAGGATAGAGAGGCACTTGAAGCTTATATTAGCTTTCTTAGATACAAAACATTTGCTTCCAAAACCGGCGGCGTAAAGGTCTTTAAAGACAGTCTTCGAAATGCCCTTGTCAGTAGGGCCATTTTAGGTGGAGTTGCCGACTATAAAGAGAAAAAATTATTCCATACCTATAGTGAAGCCAGACCAGATAAATCCCACAATGGATACTCAGCATGGCTGTTTGGAGGCAACAATAATAAATTGGATAATTTCACAGAACTGAGACTTAGATCGGGACTTCATGATCTTTTAAATGATGATAGAGGTTATCCAAAAAACTCTCAAATTGAGTTTCTCTCTGGACGCTTCAGATATAACTATACTGATAAGAATTTTAGAGTTGAGGAAATTCAAATTTTTGGCGCCACCTCTCTCACTCCTGTGGACAAGGCGATCATGTCTGTTTCTTGGTCAACAGGACTTTTAGCTACTGAGCCCAAGGATAAAAGTTGTGATAAATGCCTTTCCCCTCAGTTTTTTGCAGGAGCCGGAATGAATTTTGATTTCTTTGACAAGAGATTTTCTCTCTACGGACTACTGGAAGGAAAGCTTGAGTATGGAAATAAGCTGAATCGCTCTTTCAGGTATGGACCTCAAATAAATGCAGGATCTATAATAAAAATCACTGAACCATTTAAAATTCACTTGAGTGAAAAAGCATTTTTAAACGTCAATACCAATAAAAAAATGAAACCCATTTACAGCACGACGTTAGGTAGCTCTTATTCATTTGGGCAAAGCTATGAAGCGAGAATGATGCTCACTCATGTCATTCCTGATAGTCACAGCAATAAAACTTACCGTGAAGGAAAACTTGGTGTTATCTACCACTTTTAAATTTCTGATTATTTTGACATTGGGAGGCTGTGGTCACTTTTTCTATGCCCCTAATAAAGTCAAGTATGGTGATCCCAAGGAATTTGGAATCAATTATAACTCCGGTTTTTTTTCATCAGAAGATGGCACTCCTCTCCACTATTGGCACCTGAAAAATAAAAAATCGACACCTCCAAAAGCACTCGTAGTTCACTTTCATGGTAATGGCATGAATCTTACTAATCATTTTCCCTCTCTCGCCTGGCTGACTGAGCATGATGTGGATGTGCTGATTTGGGATTATAGAGGTTATGGAAGATCGGCCGGTATTCCAGACCATAAGGCAGTCTACAAAGATGCATTATCTGCATTAGAGTTTTCTTTTAAGCTTAAAGAGAAAATTGGCGCTAAAAAGATTATAGCATTTGGCCAAAGCCTAGGGGGCATGGTGCTGGCCAGATCGCTCGTTGATTTTAGGCTCAAATCTAAAATTGATTTAATCGTACTGGATTCAACTTTTTCCAGTTATCGTCAAATGGCATTTTCTAAAATGAAAGAGTCCTGGCTCCTGACGCCCTTCTCTCCTTTGGCCTTTGTATTATTTGACGATAAGTTCGCCTCAAAAAATACCATGCATCTATTCCCCAATGTAAAAACACTGGTGATGCATGGACCCAACGACAAGGTTGTCCCCTATAAATTTGGCGAAGAAATATTCAAGGTATTAAAATCTCCAAAATGCTTTTGGGCCATAGAAAAAGTTGGCCATATTGAAGTATTCCATGGAATTGCAAGGCCTTATAGAAAACCATTTCTCAAAATGATTGAAAATCCCGATGATATAACTGCCTGCAACAATCCCCTTGCTGAGCACACTTGACGGTAAAACTTTTAGCAAAGTAAACTGATTCCTATAAAAGGAAACACAATGGGATTTATTGACCAAATTTCAACTCGTATTGCCCAGGCATTCAATGGGGCCACAACTCAAAGTGGTGAAGACCTAGAATTGATCCATCTAAGAAATATGCATAAAATTCAAAAGCATATGGGAAATCTCCCTCCAGCAAAGCTAGAAGAAGTAGAACAAAGGCTTATGGAAATTGGAGAAAAATATGGCTACAGTGTTTCAGAAACTAGTAGTGCCCTACTCTGGCTTCAATCTGGACTTAAGGGAGACGTCGAGTACTGGCAAAAAAACCTATCTTACATGCTAAAGGTTGCTAGAACCTATGGAAGAGTTTCCCTCGATACATTGTCAAAAGAAGAAGTCATTTACGGCATTAGAGTGCTAAAGCACTAAGAGCATTCTCTATTTTTTTTCGTGTTTATTCCAACAAAGTGCAATTTTTTCAGTTAGAGAATCGGCCGTCCAAGGCTTAAGAAGAATATTGCTGGCGCCACACTTGATAACATTCATCATATTTTCACTATCGTTATCACTGGTAAGAATCAGAAAAGGAATGTCTTTGTATTTATCATCTGCGCGAACTTGTTTGAGAAAATCAAGCCCACTCATTCCAGGCATCAAAAGATCAGAGATGATAAATTGCACTGGCTCGCCTTTTTCTTCCTGTGCGGCCAAGGCATCAAAGCCTTCCTGACCATCGGCGGCATTGATAACATCACCTTTAAAACCTATTGTTCTGAGGTTTTCCTTGAGCATAGTTAGAACCATGTCATAGTCGTCAACAATTAGAAATCTGGTCTTGGTTGAGATCATTACTTTTCCTCATAGGTTCTAAAAAATTCTCTCTAATTTTACCTGTCTCTGAACAACCAAAGCAAGACAAATTCAAAGTTTGGACACAATATTTAAAATTCCCAAGCCACATGAGCGGGCACAGGCTGTCTGAAGTTGACAGAAAACTCTATTTCAGGCACCTTTTGAACTGTTCGGTGCCTGCACCAAACAACAAGAGGAGCGTTGACCAGATAACTGAAAGTAGTGGTTAGGACCACAGTCACTTACAGTAAAGGGGATCAACGCCGAAGCGAGAAGAAATCCTAATTTTTATCGCTGGCCACGTGGGTTGAATCCCATTGGCTGCCAGAGCAGAATTTACGCTGTGGAGCGCTTGTGAGAGAAAGAAATTGATTTTCACTCATTTCTTATTCCTCAAACCACTTCATAGTTACTATAATGATTTTTTCAATCAAGGAGCACGTAATGACAACTCCAGTTGCCATTTTGGCGGCCACAGGCACAGTAGGACAAAAACTCATCGCTATGGTGGAAAGACACCCAGATTTTTACGTTGGAGAAATTGCCGCCTCTCCAAAAAATGCTGGAAAAATTTACCGTGATGCATGTACTTGGAGAGAAAAAAGCTCCCTTCCCGAAAATGTGGGGAAGATGGTCTTAAAAAATTGCCTCGATGTTGAAAGCCCCTTTGTGCTGTCTGCACTTCCAGGAGATATGGCAGGGGAAGTTGAGCCCGCCCTTGCAGAAAAAGGCATACATGTCATCTCAAATGCAAGTGCTATGAGAATGGAGGCAAATGTCCCACTGATGATCCCAGAAATAAATGGTGATCATATAAGCTTAGTTGATAGTCAAAGTACAAAAGGGAAAATTATTACCAATCCCAACTGTGCCACTGTTTTTCTCTCCATGGGACTTGCTCCACTGATGAGTCTTGGAAAGATAACTCACGTATCTGTAGTCACACTACAGGCCATTAGTGGTGCAGGCTATCCAGGAATTCCCTCCATGGATATCATGGGCAATATCATTCCATTTATTGGCGGAGAAGAAGACAAAATTAACCAAGAGGCCTTAAAGATACTAGGAAGTGCCGGAAAAGACGCCGATTTTAGTATTACAACTCATGTCCACAGGGTTCCTGTTATCCACGGCCACACCGTGGCCATGCATGTAAGTTTTGATCAAGATGTAAAAGTAGATGATGCGCTCAGTGTTCTAAATAATTGGGAGGAGCGTTTTCCCAAGGCCTTTAAAATATATACTGAGGAGGATCGACCTCAGCCGGCAAAAGATCTTACTGAGTTTGATCAATTTGCTCACATAGGAAGAATCAAGCAAGGCGGAAGAAAAAATATCATTGGCCTAATTTCAATGGGTCACAATTTAGTTCGAGGTGCTGCTGGCGCGGCCATTGCAAACCTAGAACTGGCCGTTCAAAAACTAAAGGTTTAATTATGAGTACAACGGTTGTTGCAAAATTTGGTGGAACCAGCATGGGCAGTAAGAAGGCCATGGAAAAATGCGGTGAAACTATAAAGGCCTACCCAGATCTAAGGGTAGTTTTAGTCAGTGCCACCTCAGGCACAACTAATATTCTTGTAGAGCTAGCAAAGCTATCCATATACGGTGAAAAAAACCAAGCTCGAATAGAACAGCTCTTAAAAGATCTTGAAGAAAAACACCTCTCTATGGCGTCTGACATTGGTGTAAGGGCAGAGACACTTAAAAAAATCGAAGAGCTAGTATTAGCTGCCAAAAATTTAGCAATAGGGATGTCTCTTTTGTGTGAGGCTTCACTCCAGGCCACCGATTCACTTCTGTCTATAGGTGAAAGACTTTCTTCTCTGCTTTTTACTGAGTTATTACAGGACTGTGGTATCAATGCTACTTGGCTTGATATTAGAGAAGTCATGAAAACAAACTCTGATTTTGGAAAAGCGATTCCCGATCTAGAATTAATCAAAACCCTTGCAAAAGAGAAAATAACTCCGCTTTGTGAAAACCATGTTGTCATTACTCAGGGCTTTATTGGCTCCGATGAAGAGGGAAAGACCACAACTCTTGGTAGAGGCGGCTCAGATTACTCCGCAGCTCTTATTGCAGAGGCACTTGATGCTAGCACGCTCCAAATATGGACAGATGTGCCAGGACTGAAAACCACAGATCCGAGGGTTGTTTCAGCTGCCATTAAAATTGACGAAATAAATTTTAATGAATCAGCAGAGCTATCTACCTTTGGGGCCAAAGTACTTCATCCAGCAACTCTTTGGCCTGCCATCAGAAAAAATATCCCAGTCTATGTGGGAAACTCTCAAAATCATCTTGAGGGTGGAACTTGGGTAAGGCCCAAATCTAAAAATAGACCTCTTGTTAGGGCGTTAGCTATGAGACGCCAGCAAAAGCTTTTAACCCTAACCAGCCTGGAGATGGTTCATGCCCCAGGGTTCCTGGCCAAAGTGTTTACAATTTTGGCCAGGCACAAAATAAGTGTAGATCTAGTGACAACAAGTGAAGTTAATGTAGCGATTACCTTAGACGAGCCAACCAGCCTTACAAGAGATGTTGCCAGAGAGCTAAAAGAGCACTGCCATATTCAATTAGAAGAAAACCTCTGTTTAATAGCTGTTATCGGCAATGACATTGCCCATACTCCTAAACTTGTGGGAGAAATTTTCAAAGTGACAAGTGAGCATTCTATAAGGCTCATATGCCATGGAGCCGGCCAACACAATCTTTGTTTTCTTGTAAAAAGAGATGAAGCTGAGAACATACTAAAAAACTTACACAAGCACTTCATTGAAAATCCAGTTGATATAAAGCCTACCCAAGCCTGTCCAGGAGTGAAATTGTGAAAGTCGCCATTGTCGGAACGGGAAAATCAGGGGGGCTTTTAACCCAACTAATAAACCAAGGTGATATTGTAGGTCCTTTTAACTCAAAAAATCCTCCAACACCCGAGGCGCTAAGTAAAGCAGACGTGATCATTACTTTCACATCTGCAGAAGTGTTTGCTTCCCTTGTACCAATATTTTTAGAGTCTAAAACTCCTGTTGTAAGTGCGGCCACAGGTTTTGATTATTCTAGTGAGCTTGCAAAGACAATCAAAGACCAAAAGCTAAAGTGGTTATACGCCTCCAATTTTTCTATGGGAGTTAACTTACTTAGAAGAGTTCTTAAGACCCTAAATGCTGCAAAAGAAATTCTGAATTCCCCAAGCATAAGGATCGAAGAAACCCACCATATTCACAAATTAGATGCACCAAGTGGTACAGCACTTTCTATGAAAGATTGGCTGGGCCTAGACGCAGAGATGATTTCTCACAGAGAGGGAGATGTGGTGGGAATCCACACACTTTTAATTGAATCAGAGTATGAGATGATTTCTCTTACTCACAAAGCTAAAAATAGAAAACTCTTTGCTTCAGGCGCAATCTGGGCAGCAGAGTATTTTTGCAAAAATATCAAGGCCCCAGGTCTTTACTCATTTGATGACGTTCTCGATGATTACTTTGAGACACTACAGGAGACACACTCATGACAATTAACGAATATGCTCTTTGGACCGCGATTATTACCCCACTAGACCAGGATGGCCTTGTAGACTTTGTAAAACTAGAGCTATTACTAAAAAAACAAGAGGAAGCTTCAAATGGTGTGGTGATTCTTGGTAGCACGGGTGAGTCATTAAACCTAGATCTATCCGAGAGAAAGAAAATAGTTGAATTTTCCACTGACCTCAATTTAAGTATTCCCCTACTTGTAGGCGTGGGAGGAGTAAACCTTGGAACAACTCTAGAGTGGGTCAAATATCTTGAGGGACAAAAAGTTCAAGGCTACCTAATGGTGACTCCACTTTATGCAAAACCCAATGATATCGGACAGAAAAATTGGTTTCAGGCCCTACTTGATAAAGCATCAAGACCTTGTATGCTCTACAATGTTCCAGGAAGAACCGGAACACCAATTAGCTTGAAAGCACTTATTGAATTACAAGATCACCCCAATTTCTGGTCAGTAAAAGAAGCTAGTGGAAGCATTGAGAGATTTGGTGAATTCGTAGACTCTTTGCCGAGCAAAAAAGTATTTAGCGGTGATGATGCGCTTCTGCCCTACTTTGCTTTAAGAGGAGCTACGGGACTCGTTTCTGTTGCGGCAAATGTCTGGCCAGCACAGACTCACTTGTATACAAAATTTTGCCTCACTGGAAGAGGAAGTGAAACACTGCCACTGTGGGAGAAAGCTTCTGCCTCACTATTTACGGCATCTAACCCAATCCCTGCAAAGGCGCTTCTTCATGCTAAAGAGTGGATTGAGACACCATTTCTCAGACCTCCACTTACACATGAAGATTTCCATGAATTAGAATCAATCAAAGAAATCGATTCACAAATCGATACTTGGTATAAGAAAAACGCATAAGATAAAGGTGAAAAGTAATGAGTGATAAATTGGAAATGTTGTTAGATCAACTACAGTCCGGCGAAGTAAGAGCAGCAGTAAAAGATGACAAGGGAAACTGGAGTGCCAATACAAGTGTCAAAGAGGGTATCCTGGAAGTTTTTAGAGCAGGGATTCTCACTGAAAAAGATGGTTTTGTAGACAAACACAATATCTGGGCCAGAGATTTCACCCCAGAACAAGGAATTAGACTTGTCCCCGGTGGATCATCAGTAAGAAGAGGCTCATTCGTAGCAAGAGGTGTCGTCATCATGCCACCGGCCTATATCAATATTGGTGCCTACGTAGATGCAGGTACGATGATTGACAGCCATGCCCTCGTTGGAAGTTGTGCTCAGATTGGAAAAAATGTTCACCTTTCAGCAGGTGTTCAAATCGGAGGAGTTCTCGAACCAATAGGACTTGCGCCAGTTGTGATCGAAGACGACTGCTTTATTGGAGCAGGAGCTGTCATAGTAGAGGGAATTTGTGTCAGAAAAGGGGCCGTCATTGCTCCTGGAGTTATTCTTTCTAAGGCCACACCTGTTTACGATATCGTTAACCAAAAAATCTTAGAAAGAGGTGCCGACATTCCAGAAAATGCAGTAGTTGTTCCAGGAACAAGACCCGTTTCACATGGTCAATTTTGGGGTCACGAGCAAGGACTCAATATCAATTGCCCTATTATTATTAAATACCGTGATGAAAAATCTAATGCTTCTTTGGCCCTTGAGGATGCACTGAGATAATGGAGAAAATGGTGGATTATAGCTCCAGTTTTTGGAAGAGTCTCACAGAGTTTGCAAAGAACTGCGAGCATCCATTTTTTATTTACAGGTTGGACCAACTTTCTGAGCGTATTCAGTTACTAAGAACTCCAGGGATAAAACTTTGGTATGCCTGTAAAGCAAATCCCCTTTCTAGTATTTTGAAAACTATTGCAGGCCAAGACCTTGGCCTGGATGTCGCTAGCGAGGGTGAACTCATTGCCGGGCTAAAGTCTGGTTTCCCTCCAGAAAATATTTTGTGTACGGGTCCTTTGAAGTCGAGGAAGTACCTGGAAACCCTAGTTAACTCTGGAGTTAAAACATTTGTGCTCGAAGGACCTCGCCAACTAGATGACCTCTATCAAATTTGCGCAGACAACGGGGTTAGCGATATAGATATCCTTTTAAGATTCCAACTGGAATGGGAGACAACAAAATTTAGCGTCCTCGGTGGCAATCAAAAAACCCCCTTTGGTATGACGCCAGATGAATGGGAAAATGCCCTTGCTAAGAAAGATTATTTTAAGGTTCTCAATTTTAAAGGAATTCATGCCTTTCAATGGGGGAATATCACTGATAGTGGTGAGCTAGAAAGTATTTGGAAGCATATTATAACTCTTTCAAAAAAGTTCGCAAATAAACTCTCTCTTCCCATTCGAGTGGTCGATCTTGGTGGTGGACTTGGACTAGATTATGAGCAAAGCGGTGATGAGCTAGATCTGGCCAGTGTTAAAAGCATTCTTCAAAAATTAAAAAAAGAAAGTGGCCTTGAAGAGTTGTGGCTAGAGTTGGGCCGCATTTTAACGGGACCTATAGGGAGTTATCTCACGAAGGTGGGAGATATGAAAAAAGTAAGAGGTGAAAACCTTATTATTACTGAAGGGGGAGTCAATCATATATTGAGACCTGTCCTCACGGATAGCTACTTTCCTTGTACATCCCTTAAAGATCAAAGTGCTGATAAAAAAATAGAATACTCGCTACACGGCCCACTTTGTACAGCTCTAGACCGCTTGGGAACATTTAAGCTAAGTACAAATATACAAATCGATGATTGGATTGCCTTCACACATTGTGGTGCCTACGGATTTACAGAGAGCATGCCTTTTTTCCTGTGTCATACTCTCCCTGGTGAGGCCATCTTTGATGAAGGCGAAATTAACTTTATAAGAAGGCCTGGCCCTCCCTCTGAATGGATGAAATAAAATGAAATTTACCAAAGAAAGGAAAACCATAGCCAGAAAAGTGAATGGTCAAACTCAAGATATACTTGTGTTTAATCTAGATTCAGAAATTCCCGGCCCCCATATATACATTCAATCCTCTGTTCATGGAGCAGAACTTCAAGGCAATGCTGTAATCTATAAAATAATGTCGGCCTTAAAAAGTCTTCCGTTTAAAGGAAGTTTTACAATTGTCCCGCACGCCAACCCACTAGGTGGATGTTTAAAAATGGGTGATTATACATTTGGACGAATCGACCCAATTTCTGGCGAAAACTATAACCGAACATATTTTGATACAATCGATAAATCAGAAAGAGGTGATGATTCTATTAGAATAGGATTATCACCATTTTGTGATGAACACGGTGAAAAACCATGGAGTGAAATTAAAAAGTTTTTTCAAGAGGAAATCCAAAACTCCATTAACAAAAAATGGGAGGACGTAAAAATCCACGGTATGCATTTCCCCAATAAACTATGCTTAACACTTCAAGAGATGGCAGCTCGTGCCGATTATGTATTTGATCTTCATACTGCTCCTGTGGCCACTCACTATGTTTACACACCCGAATACTGTAAAGAGAGTGCCCTTCAGTTAAATTTCCCCAACTATATCGTCATCCCTAATGAGTTTGCGGGCGCACTTGATGAGGCCACTTTTTGTCCTTGGTGGAGTTTAAAAGATGAGCTCTCTAAAAGAGGAAGAGATGATATCCAAATTGACTTCGAGTCATACACAATAGAGCTTTGTGGAGAAGAAGTAATTGAACTTGAGAGGGCCCAAGTTGAGGCGAGTAAGATTCTAAACTTCCTGCACCTAAAAGGTGTCATTGATCAAGGCATGGAAGTTAAAAGTCCCAAGCAAGTCTATTGTAAGTTAGAAAATTTTAAGACCTATCACGCTCCCATGGGAGGCCTGGTCGATTACCATAAAACTCCTGGTGAAATTGTTAAAAAGGGTGAGAAATTGGCGACAATACTCAGCTTTATGGGGCTAGAACGCCTTGAAGAAATCGAAAAATGCGAGCATCCAATACTTGCGCAAGAAGACCTTTTGTTAATTAACCATTTTGCATCGGCAGCGGCTCCAGAAGGAGCTGACCTATTTCAATATTTTACAAATTTTGATGAGATTTAAAGTTTTTTTACTCGGATAACGCTTCAGTTTCCTCTTCAGGAATCCCTTTTTCGATCTCTGTTTCTATAGGCAATTTGTCTATAACCAAAACATTAGGATCTACTTCAATTTCAGTTTCAAGAGAAACAGCTTTCATTCCATCCTCGCCTTCTTCGGTATCGTTCTCTGCCTTAGTTTGGGTTGTTACAAATTCTTCCCTGGGAGGTGTTGAGTCAGGAGTTACAATATTTTGCACTTCAAATTCACTTCGTCTGGCAGCTTCTTCTTCTCTACGAGCGATATCTTCTACCTGAGATTTCTCTTTTGAGCTAATTTTGAGGGTCACATTCATCCTTCCCTCTCCGTCAGATTTAAACTCTGAGTTAGGCATATTTATATTTCGAAGTTCTGGATAAGCAAAGCTAAGTATATCTTTCCCCTCAGTTTTTAAGAGCTCATCTTTAATATATCCATAAACTTTTTTCTTCCAAAACTTAACATTCTCTTTTTTCTCTCTTTTTTTGCCTTTAATTCTCTCAGGCTTAGTCGCAATACCAGGGAGTCCATATTCTCTATCACCATTTAATATAAGATCTTCATCCACATTAACGCTATCAATTGTAAGTAGGTAAATAGGTACAGAGTTAAGTTCATGGTTATTTCTAACCGTTCTTAGATCAACTTGAATTTTATCTCTTTTCTCGCCATGGTCATCAATACAAGTGGGCCATTTACTGTCATCCACAGCATTGTTTTCTGTAATAGATGAATAAAATTCAACATAATCTCTATCATTTTTTAAAACTATAAGACAGTCGCTATCAATGGGCCAAGACTCTACTCTTGATTTAATCTCAGCAATCAGCGGGAAGTGAACACGTTTTGTTCCAAGAAAAAATGATTTCACACCATCTGGTTTATAAACGATATCCATATACATTTTTGCTCTTTTTCTTACCTGCCCATCATCTCTAATTTCCTTATCAAAAACAACAAAAGCCTTTTTGTCACCAAGCTCAATACCACTTGCTCTCAGTGAATCATCCCACAATTTTGCATCATAGGTAGTTAGGATTAGCTTATTAATATAGTCTTCACTCACACTCAAAATAATATTTGAATCATTTCCTGGGTCACTTATTTCTCTTTCAATAACTCTTCTAGACTCATCAAGATTTTCCTGAGTAAGCCTTGAGAGCCTTGGTTTTGTCGTTTTGAATTTTCTTTTAACACAATCCTCCTCGTGCCTTTCTTTTTTACCTTTAGTACAAAAGTCACCTGGCAGATTAATTTCCAGACTTTTTGAATGAAGATTATCTAAGCTATTTACAATAATATGACTAAACATATCTGCATGCTCAAACCAATATTTTTTATCCCAGGTAATTCCCTCAAGCAGTTCTAGTAATTTTAACCCGTATGATTTACCTCGATAATCTTGCTTATCAAGTAAATCACTTACAATCGTTGAAAGCATTCCCTTAATTCTTGGAGTGTTTTGAGTGATCAAATCTTTCATGGCCTCTTGAGAATACATCTGCGTTGCCCCACTCTGGATTCCATCAATCCCTTCAATCTGGGTAGGTTGATTAAAAATCTCGATGGCCTTTTCTCCATTGCTTAAAAGTACTGCCTCTGACCCATCATTTGGAGTGGCATATTTTTCTAAGTGTGTTTTTACAAGAGAAAAGTCGGCTTCAAGAATATCAACTCTAATTGTTTCTTCCTCTAAAATCACTTCAAATTCCACAGGTATTCTAATAGAAGTATCAGACTTGATGACAATTTTAACTTCTGGAATATTAAGTTTAACTAGGCTATAAACATCTTCTTTTCCACCAGGACACCAAGAATATCTTTTTATCTCCTCTTCTTCGGGAGATAGGATTGGGTGAATTCCTTGGGCATATTCTTCAATTTCTCTTTCTATTTCTTCACAAGACTTTATTTCAGCCTCTTCAAATCGACTTGCATTTTTACATTTTTGCAAATCAACCTGAACATTATCAGCACCAATCGAGAGAGATCCAATTAAGAAATCGGCCTTTACAATGAGTTTATCATCTTGAGGAGAAAACTCTTTAACATCCATATGGAATTCTGTGAAATTGTAATGAAGTCTTTCAACTTTAGCACCGAGTTTAACTCTCATGGCCCTTTGAACTGTTTCATACATAAATAAATCATTTATTAAGTCTTTTCCCTTTTTAGGAATCATACACCTGAGTTCTGACTCTACAAGATCGAAGGGTTTATCATAAGTTGAGTTTAAAGGATCTCCAATATCAAAATTTTCTAGAAGTGTTCTGACCTTATTTAAAACAGGTCCACTTTGAATTTTATCGAGTTTTGCATCGACTATAATATCTGGAGTCGCACCACGAGTTAAAATATCGCTATATGCCTTCGGGCATAAAATAGCTGCAATTATCATTAGGAGTGACATTTCAATATGGTTTTTCACTGTACCACCTCATAAGGTTGGAGGGTCATATGAAAAAAGTCTATATAATCAAAATCACCATGTAAAAGAAGATGACCACTTCTTGTCATCTCAATTTCTCCTGCCTTAATATAGATTCCACGTTGATTTAACAAATCATCAATTGAAAATTCCAAATTAAAAGTTTTTTGTCTGGTTCTAGGATTCCAAAAAATACTTTGAGATCCCTCACCTGCAAAGATTCCATTCACATCATATTTTTTATTGTCTTCATCATCACGATTACTGAGCGCTCTTTCTACAGTCTGTCGAACTTTTATTTTGATCCTATTTTTAATAGAAACAAAGTAAGCATCTTGCACTAAACTAATCTGCTCAGTATGTGAAAAAGGATTAACAAAATTAACAACTCCACTTGAAGTATCTTCCCAAAATGGAGACTCAATTTTGAGCTTTAGGGATTGGCATGCACCTATCGGGCTACTAAAATCGATTTGAGGACCCTTGCCCATATAGCACATCCCCACTTCTGCATCATCAACAAAGTCGACATCTTGACACTCACAGTTTTCTCTACGCCTTACAATTTCGGGGATAATAGCAAATGTTAGTGGAATACGAATTTTACTGGTATCGATACCAAATTGAGTATAATAGTTAGAACCACATATCCCGTGTGTTTCAGTACTAAAGAAGGAGCCACCTTCGCACATGCCCTTTAAGTTTAAATCGACTAAGGCAGTCACATACAGCTTTTCTTTCAAATCAAATAATGGATAGTTTGCTGCTATATATTCATAATTATGCTGAGGAAGTCCCACATATGTTCTAAGACCAATTACTTTAATATTCTCGTCCTCTATAATATTAAATGCATCGTTTCCGAGTAATACTCGTTGAAGAACAGTTGTTATTCCATCGAGTAAAGGCTCTCCAACAGAGGCCGAGAAATCATATCTCTCACGCCCGTTAGTAGTCGCCCCAAGATAGCTTGCCATTGGAGCTAAAAATTCGTAGGGATCATAAGGATTGGCCCCTGCTCTGATACTCGCCTGGTCTTCAGTGAAAACCTCATAGTATTTTCTGTCACTTTTATCTAGATAGGTTAGTGAAAACTGAGAGTTAGTCAGAAGTTCAAGCTTGTTAAGGTCATTGGCCGCTTCAGGATTTCTAACTCTTAACTCAAATTGCTTGAGCTTTAAGTTCGCTTCAGTAAGGTAAAAATAGATTCTGTCCATTAGGATAGCATCTTCTGGTAATTCTCCAGCACTATTGAGTTTTACACTAATTTTTTCTTTGGGGAATGTGTAACCCGCTTTTGTATTGAGTGGATACATTGGCGTTTTAGTGTCGGTAAGAAAAGCATTGAGAAACCCATCAATGCTGTCAGTTGCAAAGTTTCGTAAATACTTTATAAGGAGGCCGATTAGCTCAAGCTGACGTTTCTTGGCCTTCCTCCACTTCTCTTCTTCATTCCTGTAGGAGTGGTCCCTTGGAGAAATAAGTTCTTTAATCCACATCATATCAATCTTATCAAAGATCACTCCGTCTTTAATAATATTGATTGGCTCGGCTCTGAACCCAAAGGTTATACTTTCAAAGTCATAGGGAGCAATGGTAAAAGTCGTTTCATCTGAGTCGATTATTATTCTTAATTGCCCATCATCTTCTTTAGTAAAGAAGGCCATAACTTCAACTTTAAGTGAATGGCCTTCTCTTATTTTAATATTAGCAGTGTTAAAAATGGCATTCAAGCTTCTTCTGTCACAGCTTGTATATTTTTTTTCAGCTGAGCTATAAAATGCCTCTTTGCAAATAACAACTTCATCCACATGTATTTTAATATTTTTGATTTCAAAACTCACTTTAATTGTAGGTAATCCCGACTGTACAGGCATAGACAATTTTAAGTTGTCAGGATCAATATCAAAATCGATTTCAATATTCGAATGCTCTACATAAAACTTAACTCCTTGCCCATCAGAAGCAAGCCCTTGAGACTTTAAAAAATCGAAAACCATTCCACCAATTTCAGTTTTTTCAAAGGATTTTTTTCCAAAATTCTGAGGATAAACCCCATGCTTAACAACTGCATCTGGTTTTTTTCCGCTAGCATAATCCAATTTTTCTGTAAGTTTATCTTTTAGCATTCTACTAGAAAAATGAACAAGCTCTGAGACCAGCTTATTCTTTCCTTTATCAGATAGATAAAAATTTAAATTGGAGTAGCCTTTGGCGTGAGAACTCGCAGCTCCTAATTGAAGCAAAAATGCTCCTAATAAAATTAGGGATAAGTTACTGATTACTCTCATAACACCTCTGTATAAATACACATTACGTTGACATTACTTGCAATATTACTGCCAATTAATATGTCCTTTGCACCACCACTAACTGCTTGAAACCTCTAAATTCAAGCCTGGCCACAATACTCCCCTTTTTAATTTGGGCCAATTAATTAAACCAGTGTCTAAACTTTTTACACAAATGTTTCATCGTAACTAAACACTTTATATTGTGTATAAAGTTCACTTTTTTTCACCACTTCACCTATTCTTGAAAAGTCCTTTGAACTCATGGTAAAACATGCACATGAAAAGATATTTCCTTGTTCACAAGCCCTTTATGGTTCTCTGCCAATTTACAAGTGAAGGCGATGTAAAAAACCTAAGCGAATTAGGGCTACCTGAAGGAATCTACCCTGCAGGTAGACTAGATAAAGATAGTGAAGGTCTTATTCTTCTTACCGATGATGGGCCTTTAATTAATCAACTGCTTGAGCCGAAGAAAGAGCACCCCAGAACATATCACGTCCAAGTGGACAACATCCCAAACAGTGATGCCATCGAGAAAATGAAAAGTGGTCTACTGATTAAAAATTATCAAACAAAACCATGCAGTGTGAACCTACTCCGTGAACGGCCAGACCACGCCGAGCGAACTCCCCCCATTAGAATCAGAAAAAATATACCCACTTCCTGGCTTGAAGTTATACTCACCGAAGGAAAAAATAGGCAGCTCAGAAGAATGACTGCCGCTATTAACCATCCAACCTTGCGTTTGATCCGTACTAAAATCCTCAACTTAACTCTAGACATGGTCCCCAGGCCTGGAGATATTCTAGAGATAAAAAGATCTGATATAAAATTGTAAAGTTGTGTCATTATCCTATAAAATAAATGCACGGAGGCAGCGCTTGAGCAAAATTTTAATTGTTCTATCAGATTATGATAACGACCCATCCGAGGTGGCGATCCCCTGGAAAGAATGGACTAAACTTGGCCATAAAATTACATTCGCTACACCCAATGGTAAAAAATCAGTTCTTGATCAACGCATGATTTCAGGAGAAGGCCTTGGGCCTTGTAAGTTCCTGCTAAAAGCTAATAAACGGGCCATTAACTGTTATGAATCTCTCATTACAGAAAAAAATTATTCTCTGCCCATCGGCTATGATCAAATTACTCCAAGTGAATACGACGCCCTTTATATTCCTGGAGGTCACGCCCCTGGAGTCAGAAGCTTTTTAGAGTCTGAAAAGTTAAAAGAAGTCATTCTTTATTTCTTCAATGCAAATCGTCCTGTGGCAGCTATTTGCCATGGACCTCTTTTGGT
The DNA here is from genome assembly GCA_018649885.1 of Bacteriovoracaceae bacterium. Taxonomy (GTDB): domain Bacteria; phylum Bdellovibrionota; class Bacteriovoracia; order Bacteriovoracales; family Bacteriovoracaceae; genus JABIHA01. The sequence goes on along the minus strand of JABIHA010000080.1, from coordinate 39,775 downwards.
GGCCAGAACCATTGACCCCAAAACCAACAAATCTGTACTCTTTGGAAGAAAGACAACGGCTTTGTTAAAAAACCAAGAACTCACCGCTTGGGCCCTCACTAGATCTTTTCTAGGTGATTATTATAGAACCTACAAAATCCCCGTTGAGGATGAAATCCTGAGTGTACTAGAAAAAAAGGGGCACTTTCTCAGAGGCCCTGCAGCTATTTTCCGAGATGATCCCAAACATCTAGGCCGTGGTTTCTGCTTTCAAGATGGCAACTACCTCTCTGCAAGATGGCCTGGAGACCTACACAATATGGTCAACTCCTTCGATAATATGCTCAAGGCCTAATCCCCGTAAATTTTGCTGCACAGGCTTCTTTGACACTATAATCCCCTTTTGAGATCATTTAACATTCGCGCAAAATGGGGACCCAAATATGCATATTAAGACTATTTTAGAACAAAATACTCCTTCAATTAGCTTTGAATTTTTTCCACCCAAAACTAAAACCTCTTCTGAAGCATTATTTAAAAATATCCAAGATTTGATCCCACTAGGACCTAGCTTTGTTAGTGTCACCTATGGTGCAGGTGGGTCTACAAGAGATTTAACTCAGAACTTACTTATCAAACTCAAAGAACAAACTAATCTTGAAGTCGTTTCTCACCTTACTTGTGTGGGCTCTACAAAAGAAGAGACAAAGCAAATCCTCCAAAGCTATGACAGTGCTGGTATCCACAATATTATGGCCCTAAGAGGAGACCCAGCTAAGGGTCAAAAAAGCTTCACCCCAACACCGGGTGGTTTTGAGTACGCCGGCTCTCTAGTAAGCTTTATAAAAGAGCACTTTCCTCACATGGGCATTGGAGTCGCAGGATTTCCAGAAGGTCACCCTGAGTGCCCTAATAGAATGTTAGAGATGGAATACCTTAAAGAGAAAGTAGACTTGGGAGCAGATTATATTTGCACTCAGCTCTTTTTTGAGAATAGAGATTTCTATGACTTTCGTGAAAGATGTGAAGTTGCCGGTATAAAGGTTCCTATCATTGCAGGGCTAATGCCAATTACAACTCTTAAATCTATGAAGCGCATGAGTGAGCTTGCTCTCGGTGCCCGTTTTCCTGCAAAATTAATGAAGGCCATGGCCCGAGCTCACGATGATGAGTATGCTGAAAAAGTAGGAATACACTGGGCAACAGAACAGGTCTTTGATCTCATCGACAACGGGACAAAGGGTATCCACTTTTATACTCTTAACAAATCCAAGGCCACAAAAAATATTTATGGCTCCCTTGGCATAAAGCATTCTAGTGGACTTAGTGAAGATCACTCGGACAAATTTATGTCCATTTAAGATATATTTATTTCACGGATCACCCACTTTGGCCTTGTGCCCAATTGACTTACTAGTAGCGTTTTCAGATGATCCGGCCATGAAGAAACTTCCAATGGTTTTATTCCTTATGGGTTTTATTATTTTAAATGAAGGCCACTCCCAAGATATTAGAGACGGCCTTAAAAGGGCCAGAGATAAGTGCCTTGAAGGTAGTGTTTCTTCCAGATTTCGCCCTCGTTTTTCTAAAGTAAACAAGATCAATTCCTATTCTCCTATTGAGACTTTTTTGACTCATAATTTAGTTGGAGCAGGAGTGAAAACAAAAAATCTAAGAAAAAATGGCAAAATTGTCTTTGATGATTTTATCAGTGAGATTGTACACTATTCAAATGAATTTGATTCATATCAAAAAAGCTGCTTGGCCCAGTGCATTTCAATGAATTTCTTTAATAATAGAGGGAAAGGTAAAAGAAGGTCTTGGTTTTTAGATGATAGCTCTTCTCTCGAAAAATCTAAGGGGGTTTGTTATGAGTCTACGCTTTTGTTTAAATTTCTTGGAAGAAAACTAGGTCTAAGCACTGATAGTGGATACAATGGCCCAATCCTCTCAAGACTATTGGGAGTAGGAGAGCATTCTTTTGCCTATGTAATTATTGATGGCAGATACTTTCTTTTAAATGCCAATTGGGGATCCGATCAATGTAATTTTAGATTTAGCAAAAACTGGCTTTCGCATATGCCTTATACAAAGAAGATGAATCGTAGCTACAAAAAGAGGTATATCAAAGAGGTCAGCAGTCAGCTTAGAGGCCACTAAGGTTTTCTTCTTCCAGGGCGCCCATAAAACTCCAAGCTTTATCGCTTTTGTGGTACCTGAGAATATAGCAGGCACAGTTGGGGATTGAGATTTTTTGAGTCAGCTGCTGATCAATATGATGTACGATTAATCTTAAAACGCCTCCGTGGGTAGAAACACCAATTTTTTGATGATTTCTGCTTTCAAGTTGACTCTCAAGAAAAGACAAAACCCGTTTAACTACCTGGCCCTTGGCCTCTCCACTTTCAATTACTGTTTCATAATCTTTTGGAAATGGTGAGAGCCACTTCTCCCAAAACTCTTGTCCCATTTTCTTTATGACATCTTCTCGATTCATGCCCTGAGCTATTCCCAAATGAGATTCTCTAAGATCTGAAGACTCTTCAATGGTGATATTATGAAAACCACAGACTATCTCAGCGGTTTCAAAGGCCCTAGATAAATCACTTGAATACATTATTTCTAAATCAATATCCGATAATGCCTGGCCTAGACCTTTGGCCTGCCTTTGACCTTTATCATTTAGGGGAATATCGAGATGGCCTTGACAAATGTGCAAGCGGTTATAGTCCGTTTCGCCGTGTCTAAATAAGAAAATGTCACAATGATTTTTGATTGAATTTATTCCTCAGGATTGTGTTTTTTCCAACACTCCCCTATTTTCTCTGCCAGTGAATCGGGCTTCCATGGCTTGATCATATAGTTACTAGCACCGGCCTTAATGGCCTCAATAACATTGTCTTTTTCATTTACTGTCGTAACAAATAAAAAAGGAACATTATCATAGCTATTATCTGAGCGTACTTTTTCTAAGAACTCAAGGCCGCTCATCTTCGGCATTCGCCAATCTGAAATGATAAAGTCAATTTTTTCTTCAGCTAAAACCTCAAGTGCACTACTTGCACTATCGGCCTCAAGGATTTTTCCTTTGAAACCAATATCTTTTAAGTTGGCCTTCAGCATTTTTCTGATGGAGGGATAGTCGTCAACGACCAAAAAATTAATACTATTAGGAATCATAATCTTACCCCCTTTAAGCCTCTATTTTCTAGTTATGCTTATCCCAACATTGATCTAATTTTTCCAAAAGCCCATCTTTGGTCCAAGGCTTAATTATATAATTAGATGCTCCATTACTAATCGCTTCAATTACGTTGGCCTTCTCATTTACTGTAGTTACCAGCATAAAGGGTACGTCTGTGAATCCATCAATTTTTTTTACATTTTTCAAAAAATCCAAACCACTCATATCTGGCATTTGCCAATCACTCAAGATAAAATCGACTTTTTCTGTGGCCAACCATTCAAGTGCTTTGGTAGGCCCTTCGAACTCTGTTTTTCGCCCTTTAAAACCCAACTCTTTTAGGTGGGCAATGATCATTTTCCTTATACTTGAGTAGTCATCAACGATTAAAAAGCTTATTTCTTTTGGGGCTGCCATAATTACTCTCCACTTGTGTACGTAGACATTTTACATGTCCTTAAAAAAGAAGCCAAAACAATTTATTTAAAATTGTAATACTTTATTAAATAACTTTAGTTTTCACTAAGTATTCTCCCAGAATTTACCGAAAGTCTTGAATACACTTGTGGGTATTGAAAGGTGAATTGTGAGTTTTGAAATATTTGATAATTTTATAGATGGAGTTCTAATCTTTGATGACCAAAGACACCTTCTCTATGCCAACCAGGCCATGGCCAATATTGTGGGGAGCTCACTAAAAAGATTAAAGCCTGGAAAAATGATCACAGATTTTCTAACTCTCAAAAATGATAGCCTCTTTTTCATGGACGGTGGCACAGAAGGTAGAGATGCCCCCTCACAATATAAAGAGATGGATTTTGACACCTACAAAGGCCTATCTGGAAAAATGCTTGTCATGGTGCGCCCATATTTTCCAGACGAATCTGGCCAAAATCAATTTTTATGCTTTTTTAGAGATATGACACTCGAAGTTAAGCTTCATGATAAATACCGGGCCGAACTTTTAGAAAAAGAGGCCGTCAACGTCGAACTCCGAAAGGCCAAAGTTGAACTAGAGCAATACTCAAAAAATCTTGAAAAAATGGTCCAAGAACGAACTCGTGAACTCCAAAAGGCCAACCAATTTGTCACGGCCATGGTCAATAGTCTTGATCAAGGGCTCTTTGTTTTTAATGACGAGGGCAACTGTCTTCCCAATTATACAAAAGCTTGCGAGGATATTTTTGATACATCCCCCAAAGGAAAAAAACTGTGGGATGTCATTTCCACTGGAGAACAAGATTGTGAAACACTCATAAAGTGGACCTCTGGTCTTTTCCAAGAAATAATCCCCTTCAAAGATTATGCAGAACTTGGTCCACAAAAAATCGAATTGGATGATAAATTTATCAAATTAGATTATTTCCCAATGCGAGATGAAGACGAAAATCTTGAAGCAGTGGTGACTGTTGCTACTGACAAAACGAAAGAGCATACGGCGGAATGTGAGGCAAAGAAGAATAAAGAATATGTTCAAATGGTTTTAAAATTGGTTCAAAATAAAGAACAGTTCTTAGGTTTTGTAAGTGATTCAAAGAAAATGATTCACCAAATGGAGTTATCTATTACAAAACTTAAGCAAGGCGAGAATGATCTTCCCAACCTTCTTAGATACCTTCACTCAATTAAAGGTGGCGCTGGTATTTTTAACATTCAAAAAGTTCAAGAGATGGCACACGATTATGAGACTGATCTTGAGGAGCACGCTGAAGATGAGGATTTTAAGTCCTACCTTCCCACATTAGAAGAGAATATCCAAAACCTAGGCAATAAATTGAAAGAGTTTTACGCCGAGTCTGCGGGTTTTCTAGGGAAATCAGTCATTGATGGGAAAAACCGAGTTGAAATTACAGTTGATCAACTCAAAAAGTTCTCGGAAAAAATGGGGAACTCAATTCAAGATCGTGAACTCGTTCAAGAGTTTGAAGAAATATTTATTAAAGAGCCAATTTACAAGTTTTTCACCAGTTATTCTGAAATGATAATGGATATGGCGAAAGATCAAGGCAAGTGTGCCAATCCAATTAAATTTGAAGGTGGAGACGTAAGAATAAATCCAGAAACCTTCTCTGAGCTATTTAACACTCTTGTACACGCCTTCACAAATGCCATTGACCATGGTCTTGAGCCTACAGAACAAAGAGTCGAGCTTGGCAAAGATCCGAAGGGCAATATCATTGTGCGATTTTCGAGGCTCAGACAAGGAGAAATTAGCTTTCTCCACATTGATATTCAAGATGATGGTTCAGGAGTTGATCCTCAAAAGATTAAAGAAAAGCTCATTGCCACTGGCAGAGAAGATATCGCCTCATCTGAAACAGACCACCAATTAATCCAACATATTTTTGACTCACAATTTTCTACAAAAGAGCAAGTTAGCAAAACCTCTGGTCGAGGAGTTGGAGCTGATGCCATTAGAAATGTGGTAGAAGAAATGGGTGGGGTTATTGAAGTAAGCTCAACCCTAGGCAGAGGCTCTCTGCTTTCAATCGTCGTACCAGAGTCAGTGGTCCCAAAAGAAATCAAAAAGGCCAGTTAGCTCCTTACTGGAGTCGAGCTCGCCGCTTTAAAAAAGTGCTCGATGGTAATCAGAGCACAAGAGATCGCCACGGGAAAAATAATGAAAAGGTGACGCCCCATATGAACCCCTCCTCCAATGAGCATAAACACTAGCGGAATGAATACATAGAATTTAAGAAATCTTGGCAAATGATCCATTTTATTAACAAAGTAGGCATATAGTGAAAGGAGATAGGTCAAAAACATTCCATTAAATATATTAAAAATCCCTTGAGGACTCATAATTGCTCTAAGAACCTCAGGAATATTGGGAAGTAGTGCAAGGATCAACTGTCCTATGCCCTTTGCCTTCTCTCCATCAACTTGAATGAATTTCCTGGAAAGAATAAACACCACAAAAGCACAGACCAAAGCAGCAATGAACTTGGCAATATTTTTCTTATTGGCCCAAAACTCTTCTTTAAAAACGACTAAAAATAAGAAAGGAAGAAGCGTTTCTTTTGAAATTAAAGTTAGCGGCATGAATAAAAAAAAGAGATTAAATCGATTGGTAAGAATAAGAAAAATCACCACCATCACATTTAAGAAATAGATGGAGTCGATAAGAGGAGTGGCTGCGGCCAGCACAGTAATTCGGCTGGTTAAAAAGATTGCGACACCTATGATACTCAAAAAACCATTAAACTTTAAGGCCTGCAGAAAATGGAAAAATACCAGGGCAGTTAAGATTAGTAGGGAGAAATTAACAAAATAAAAAATCCACCTGACTCCGATCTCACTTGTTAGATTTGTCACCCGAGAAACCAGACCTACGGTTGAGGGGATAATGAAACGATATCGGTGGTAACCGTCCACCTGATAGTCTCCTCTGGCCATTTTCAGATAGGATAGAGAATCGTCAACGCCACGAGGATCTGATGTATCAAAATGACGAAACTGCTGATAGCTCGCACCATAGAGTATTGAGGCCATAAGGATCAGAAGGCAAAAGCCTTTTTTGTTAAATATAGATTCCATAGTTTAAGATTATACTCGCGTGAAAAAGGTTTTCAAGTAAAGATTTGGTTCAATTTGATGGTAGATTCGCATTCAAAACTCCTGAAGGCAAGGCCTTAGGCAAGTTGAAGGATTTTGGATGAGAAGATGCTATCAAATTGGATCAAAGATTACTTGAAAACTTTTTTCATGTGAGTATAAACACGAAATTTGATAAATCGTCGACAATGAAAAAGAAAATAAGTTTCAGGACAACGCAGTAAAAAGGCACTTACCGAAAGGCAAGTGCCTTTGAATTATTACTGTTTGTATTCAGGATTAATGGAAATAAAGATATTAGACAGCATTTTAATGTTACTAATAATGCTGTACTGCTGTCCACTTAGATCAGCTGGCTTCACACTATCAATTACTGAGACATTAAACACTGCATCCGCCTGTGGTAGATAAACATCCGCATTTGCTCCATCCAGTAAAGATAAAGCGTAACCAAGAACAGGTATAGACCTTGATAATTTAGCATACTTAGTACTCAAATTATAAACGTCCGCATTCTTGCCAGAATAATTCCCTCTGGCGGCTATGTTTATTGTATTTTGTAATACATCGCTAATTAAAAATGGACCAAGATTTGCTGTCGAAAGCTCAAACTTAGTGCCCGGATCGACAAGGCCCTTAAGCACAGCATCAACTTTTACTGCTATCATCCCTTTTATAGTCAGCTTTAACTTTGTCATTGTGATCACAAGAGCTTTAATCTTTTTCACTTTTTCTGGATCACTTCCCTCTTTTACAGATTTTAAAACCGAGGCCATTGACTTAAGTTTTTCTCTGACTAATTTGAAAATTTCTCCTTCAACCTCTTCAAGAAGAGCAAGAGCATCTTTATCATCTAAAACAAGTCCTTCTGGCGCTCCCTCTTTAGAGAGAAGCGAGATAACTTGTGCTCTAATGATCTCATCTGAAAATAGTAAAACGCCAACTTGCTTTTCCTTTCTCTCATTTAGGATCGTCAAAGCAGGAATCTTTTCAGGTGAAAAGTCATCCATTATTTCTTTAATTTTTGCATTGATCTCTACTAGCTTTTCTTTGGCCGTTTTTCTTTTTCCTAAATTTACACTTAGCAAAATCTCATCATATGCAACATTCATGGTTGTAGGCTTTTGACCAAGTGTAGTGACTTCCATATTAACCCACTCACCTAGAAGCTCCTTTATGCCACTTTCTTCTATGACTCTCATAAAGTGTCCGGCCTTAATCAGAGCATCCGAAGCTGTTGATCCTGAAAAAGACCAGTACTTGATGTCTCCATCTTGTTTTGTCACATACTCAGCTTTCTCCGGAGCTTCCATATCAGATAGAATTCTGAATGCTCTAGAAGGATTGAGGCCGGGCTCAAAGCTTTGGATATCAAGATTAGAGATTGAGCCAATGACAGCATAGTTTCTAAGCATCTCACTGATATCCGAAACGAAAGGTTTGCCACCGTCTTTGTAATAAGGAAAGCTTAGTGGCAAGTTAAATCCCTCGCTAGTTGTTACAGATGGAGTTAGGTCCCCTCTTAAGATTTCTTTTAGAAGATTAACAACCTCAGAATCTTTAATCTCGACGCCTAGTACAAATTTTTCGAACATCGGATAATTTACAACAAGTGATCTTCTTAAGTATCTAGGGAAACCAAGATTAGATTGAGTCATGATAATCAAAGCGATGACTCTATCAAACTCCACACCTCTAACTTTAAGTCTTTGATGAGTTGTATCTGTCCCTTGGTTTTTTGCAAACTTAGTTTCAGCAACAACTGGAACTTCAACTTCAACAGTTGAGCCATCGGGGTTTCGCTTCCTCATAGTCATTTTGATTGGGACAAATCGCTGATTAGATCCAACACTCACATATGAGGCGACATCTGGAGTTCTCACTACACCTTGAAGAAATTGATAACCTTTGTAAGCAGCTTGAAAATAATCTTGAAGTCTTGCTTGAAACTCAGCTGCACTTGCAGGGTCACTACTCAGCGGCCTTTCAAACATTGCTTGAAAGAAAAATTCTTCAAGAAATTGTCTAAGGCCTGTGAATGTTGAAAATAGTGATCCAATATATCCACCAGCAGTTTCTGAATTAAATCTTAGTTTATCGTGAGGAAAATTTCTTAGTGAGTATCTTTCACGATAATTTTGTATTTTAAAATCAACAATTTCAACAGCAGTGGTTCCATAGTCAAATCTATTACAAGTTGGATACTGACCAGCTTCATCATCAGAGCAGAATTTGTAACCTTTAATTGGAAGTTTGACAGCAGTGTCTCTTTTAGTCACCTCAAACCAGGAATTTGCACCAATAGCTTTTGGATAGTCAGCGACTTTGATGAATTTTTCACCGTAGATCTTAGCACCGTTCAAATTGTCTAAACTCTTGGCCTTGGCAAAAGCAAGAGCTTGAGGAGCAAGTTCAACAAGCCCAGTATAAGCAGCTCTTAGTGCGTGAATATCATATGGACCTAGACCATCATAAATGAGGTGGTCATCCACAAGGTAATCCATAACAGAAGAGTAAGTTCTTTTTGAATCTTCAACACTTGAAAACTTCCAGTTAGCTTTATCAAAAGAGGAAATGAAATTGTGTCTAAGGCCCAAGTTGTGACCAACTTCATGGGCAACAGTTGGCTTCCACGATGCAAAAAAGATTTCCAAATCACTCATGTCTGAGATTGACTTCCCTGCTGCAGTAACTGCTTTAGCTGGATTAAAACCTTGATAGAGACAGATATTTCTACTCTCCAAGTTTTTGTGAACTTTTTTATACCAAGCCTTTGCAATCTTATTTGACTCAATAGCTTCGATAAATTCGTCACCAACAAGTTTATTACTAGATGTATCTTGGTAAGCATCGTGTCTTAAAAGCACTCCTGAAAATAACTCCTGTACCTCGTGTTCATTGGTGAAAGCATTACTGGCCTTGGCCTTTTCAAGAGCAATATTGAGAGCTTCAATAATAGGAAGAGATTTCTTATCGATTGAGTTTCTCACCTCTTGAAGTGAGTATAGCTCATCACTTGGAGGAGTATTTGAGTGCCCTAAATTTCTATCAATAATATCGTTTAAAATGAAGCCGATCTCTTCAGAGTCTACTTTTCTTTCAAAGGCCTTAATATGCTTTGACATTGCAGCGTCATATTGCTCTTTTGTCATTTTATCAGACTTCATTTCAACAGAGTTCATATTGGCGATAATCTTAATTAATTGTTCTTTAAAGTGTCCGGCCAAATCTTCATTGCCGTTACCTTTTTCACCGCCACCAGAATCTAGCTCACCTTCAGCATCAGGATCAGTTTCTTCGGCTACCTTTCCCTCTCCTTTTTTATCTTCAGAAGGATTCAAGGATTTATAGTTTTTAGGGTTAGTGAGTTTTTCATAATCAACTTTTGCTTTTTCAAGAAGTCTAAAGGATTTGATCATTGATCTCATATTTCCACCGTAAAGGTAGATAGAGGCAGATTCAACCTTACCATTTCTAGGATTTGCATGAGAGCCACCAAGGCCTATAATTGAGCTATTGGTTTGTTTTTCAACGTAATAGACATAGTTTCTCTCAAGGTCGCCCATCTCTTTGGCCTCAGCAAGAGCAATACCCTTGTAGTAGTAAGTCCCTTCTGACTTAGAGATCCCGTTATCAGCACCTTCTTCAAACTTTTCAATCATGTCTTCAAAGGTTTCATCTTTTTCTAATTTAAAGGCAATGACATCTTTTTCAGAGTCTCTAAAACCAGTTCCTTTAAATGAAGCTCTAAACCCATCGTTGAGATCTTCAAAAACTTCCGCAGTAGATTTAATTAATTCTTCTCTAAGCTCTTTTGGATCAAAAAGTTTTTCCCTTGGATCAACAACTAGAAGTGAAGGCATACCAGCAAGCACGTATTCAATTTGTTTGTCGTCTTTTATATCAAAGATAGCTGGAAGGTATTGTTTGGTACCAATTGTTGAAGTTCCACCAAATTTATCGGGCACAGTTTTACTATACGTAAATAAACCGTATCCCATTTTCTTTTGGCCTTCATAGGGAATGTCTCCACCAAATGAATCTGCTTCATTTTTAACGGCCTTGTATTCTTTAAAAGAAACTCTCTCTTTAAAAGTTAGTTGAGTTTGAGTTGGCGAATCAAAATATCCAGAAAATACATTTACGCATCCAGCTTTTGGATTGGCGACATAACTTGTTGCCAGTGTAAAATTGAAACTTCCCGCGTCTTCATCAAGGGCAACTTTTTCAATCTCTTTATCTGTCACTCCACCAAAACACTGGCCTAATGAGAAATAATCGAGAGGAGAATTAATATTGGGAATACTATTTCCTTCCCAATTAATAATGGCAGTGGCTTGGGGATCTCCCGACCAAGTACGGATATATTGAACGCTACCCAGAGGACGGCCTTGCATATCTTTATCAGTGAGCCTGTAATAACCGTAAACCGGGATTCTCATCAAGACTTCTTCATCTACGTCGGTTGTTCCCGGCTTATCTAAACCTGGCTTTGATTTTTTAACCTCAACAGAGTCTGAGTCAAATACAAATTTGACTATTTCAAGTCCACCAGCTGCGCCGGCAAAGGTGTAGTTGAAAGTATTTGGAGAATCGACCAGAACTCTTCTGAAAAGAAATTCTTTACCTTTGAAATACTTAACAGGAAGTGAAAACTTTGTTGCGAGAAAAGAAGGATCTTTTTTTGTATCAGGAGAGAAGAAAGTAAAACTGGTCGAACCTTTAATTTGAATAACAGTGGCATTTCCAAAGTCTCTTGAAGGAACAACTTTTAATTTAGGAGTGGCAATGCCAAGGTCTTGCTTTTCAACGACCTTTTCAAGGTCAACAAAATCTACGGCCATTTGGTATGCTGTTGTAAAATAACACCCATCGCTTAACGAGCCTCCCAAAGCTATCACTTTCTCTTTTTCAACATCATTACACTCTTGAATGTGGATATTCTCTGAAGAGCCACTCAATATTTCAAGCTCATCTTCAGTAAGCTCTGATTTTTGTTTAAATACCTTTACTAAGAGGGAGCCATTTCTCACGATCTCAGTTTTGACAATTCTTAGATCTGAAAGAGATTCAATTTGTTTACCCAGTTTTTTCTGTAAATTTTTAGCTAGTGTTATCTGCTGGTCAAAGCTATTCTTACTGTAAAGCTCTCTTAAAGTATCATCTTCAACTGATTGAATCCCAACAAGCTTTCTATTTTTAACCATCAAATTAATCTTAACGTGTGTAGCATTACCATCATCAGTAGGTTTAAATTCTACTGTTCTAGTCTCCTCGTCTAAATCATTTAATTTTCTTCTAAGTACACCGACATCTTTGATATCATAGTAGAAGATCGGAACAAGATTTCCTTCAGCAATCACCGCTTGAGTCGAGCTCAGCTCACTAGTATTCACAACGATATAAGCAACAAGGTATTGAGATTTTATCACCTTTAATTTGACTGAATAGCTAGTATTTGATTTGCCTGGGATGGAGAGGTCATCAAACATTTGCAAAAATTCGGTGGGTCCAGTGGCACCAACGACTTTTACTAGCCCATTTTCTTGCAAGTTTAATAAGTCTTGTGGTTCACTTGCTTCTTTCTTCTTAGCTTCCTCTTCTGTAAGAGCGTCTACTGAAGGATTACCACTAGTGACCAAGCTAATTACAGCTCCTTCTAAATTGCCAATAGAGTGGGCCGTCTCTTGTAATGCCTCTGGCATCTTTTCGGGTAGGTCCTTAGCACACCCAACCAAAAGGAAAGCAAACATCAGTGTTAAGTTGTAAATCGCCGTAAATCTCATTTTGTTCCTTCATCTCTCAATTAAAACTTTAAGGTCAAGGATGTGTAAAACGTCCCTGAGCTATCATCTGTTAATTTAATATTACTGTCGTAACCATTATCTTTTTTCACGCCCGCTTGATTTGAGTAACCCAAGTCCCATGACAAGTAGTCATTGACAATCATTGAGGCTTCTTGAATCCAGTAGAATGAATCTTCTTTTTGGTTTTTCTTATGGGTCCAGTAGAGACTGTAGAAAAAGCTTGTGCTAATGCTAAACTTTTCTAGAAAATCAAAACTGATTCCGTAGAGCTGGGTAAAAGTGTGTAGTGTGTTGGACTTACCCGACAGTGAAGTCTTGTATTCATAGACTCCATATGTGTATTGCGGTCTATAGACTAGCCCCAATCCAGTCGCTCCAATTTGGCTTAGGTCAGCTGAAAAAGTTGGTAGCACTGAAAACTTGGTGATCATTTTTGTATCATTTTTTGATGCTTCACTGAGGGGGCCGTAGATTCTGCCTACACCAGTAATGCTAAGCAATTCTTCATATTCATAGATTGGATAACTAGGTTGAACAAAACCATCACTAAGAGACCATTTTTTTTCGCCTTTAAAACTTTTGGAAATTGGCACATACCCAGATAGGGTGATGCCACTATTTGATCTATATTTAGGTTTGAGTTCTACATCGAGACTATTTTCTTTGTTGATCGAGTCCCATTTATATCTATTGGTATTGCCTGTAACAGATGTATTGAAGAAAAAGTTTTTTGAATAAACTTTTAGAGGTAAGCTGGCACATACCAGCATCGCTAATGTAACAATAGACAGAGACATACTGTCTCTTTGTAAGAAATTTCTCAACTCTCATTCTCCCAAAGACCCAAAAAAATCCAATCCGTAGTCCTGGTCAAACAAGCTCTTCCCTAAACTTGAATACTTTTACAACCCTATACAAGCAATAAATAGGCCACTTACAAAATGACAGATGTTACCTGCACAGCGGAACATAAACTTTCTAATGTCATGAAAAAAGGTTAAATTTCTTACATTTAATAACATCTCCTAGTTACAGACTGCTACCGCTGTAAATTCAATGGTGGAGGTCTGTCACCAAAAAGTTACACGTTTCATCTATTGCGCCGCACGGTGATGCGTTTCTATTTTTCTTCATTAAGAATCCAGAGTATTTTGTTTTTTGTTACCTAAAATGCTATAAAAGTGCGAAGTATTCAACGCTACATATTAAAATGGAAGGAACTTGAAGTTCAACCAAGATGCACTGAAAGTAATTTTAGGCGTAAAATTAAAGCAGTTCAGAAGATCTAAAGGTCTTTCTCTAAAAGAGCTGACTGCAATTTCAGGAGTCTCTACTTCTTATTTAAATGAAATTGAATCGGGTAAAAAATTTCCTAAAAAAGATAAAATTTCAGATCTTGCTCGCGCATTAAAAATCCCTACAGAAGATTTATTGAATTTTAACCTAGGGGATCACATGACCCCTTTGATTACACTTTTAAAATCTAACTTCCTCAGTGACTTGCCGCTGGATCTTTTTGGAATTAGCTCTTCAAGCCTACTTAAAACCATTTCAAGATCCCCTAATAAGTTCAGCGCTTTTGTCAGTACACTAGTACAGATTGCTAAGACCTACGGGATGCAAGTTGAAGATTTTTACATGGCCGCTCTCAGATCCTACAGAGAGATGAATCATGACTACTTTCCAAAAATGGAAGAGAAGGCCGATGCTTTTCTAGCTGAAAATAACCTAGAAGATGCCTGCCCCATTTCTTCAGAAGAGCTGATGAATATTCTCATTAAAAAATATCGATATAAAATTGAGTCTATGCCACTGGACGAAAATTTTTCCTTACAAGAAGTAAGGTCAATTTTTAAACCAGGAAAACCCAAGAAACTCTTTGTTAATCCCTCACTGACAGAATCACAGCGGTCATTTATTTTTGCCAAAGAAATTGGTTACAACTTACTAAAATGTAAGAAACGCCCACTTACTGCTAAGGCCCTCGGCTACACATCTTTTGAAGAAGTCCTCAATGACTACTTAGCTGGCAGCATTGCAGAAGCTATTTTAGTCCCGAGAAAAAAGCTTGCTGCTGATATTGAGATCATCACAAAAGGTGGCAATTGGGATAGCACCAAATTTATCTCTATTTTACGAAAGTATAATGTTCACCAAGAGTGCTTATTTCATCGTATGTCACAAGTCTTTTATAAAGACTTTGGGGTTAAAAAGCTTTTCTTTTTGAGAATGGACTATGATAACCAGTCAAATAACTACCAAATAAAAAAAGAACTTCACGTCGGTGGGCTTCATCGCCAACACGGTATTGGACTCAGAGAGCACTATTGTAGAAGATGGGTTACCATCACACTTTTACAAAAGCTCACCCAGAGAAACCAATTTTCTATGGATTACAACCCAATATTAGATGTTCAAAGAGCAAGATTTGGTCAAGATGATGACTATTTTGTGTTTGCAATGGCCTCGCCTAGTAAGCAAAGAAACGAGATCAGCAATTGCATAGCAATCGGCTTCAAGCTGACTGACACATTAATTCAAAAGGTTCCATTCCTCAGCTCCACTGAAATCCCCTCTGTAGACGTAGGGGAAACTTGTGAGAGATGCAGTAATATGGACTGCCTTGAAAGAAGTTCGCCTCCCAAGGTCTTGAGAAGAGACCATCATATTGCTAAGATAAAAGAAAGTGTAGATCACTTCATTAACCCTTAGGGTATTTGTGAGAATAAAATCATGGGAACTAACAGAATTTTACTAGTTGAAGACGAAGAAGATATTCGGTCCCTGATTAAATCACAATTACTCGTTAAAGGCTTTGAAGTAAGCGATGTTGATAATGGAGAAGATGCTCTAGAGCTGATTCAATCCACAAAACAACCATTTGATTTATATATTGTGGACTGGATGCTTCCAGGTGTTACAGGCATCGAAATCTGCAAGTTTATCAGAATGTATCGAACCACCAAATCAACTCCAATATTAATGGTGACTGCCCTGACGAGACCTGAAAATATTGTTGAAGGCCTTGATGCAGGTGCTGATGATTACCTAACTAAACCTTTTGATATAAATGTACTCTATGCCAGAGTTAAAGCACTACTTAGAAGAAGCGAGAGAGTTGGTTCAAAATCCGAAAACCCAAATGCTAAAAACATTAAAAAGATAGGCAGTTTTTCCATTGATACGGACACTTGTAAAATTAAGGGTCCAGACGGTGAAGTTTCATTTACACTTTCAGAATATAAACTTTTAGTGGCACTTATTGATTCCGAAGGAAAAGTCCTTACCAGAAAACAATTGATAGAGATTATCCAGGATGGACCAGTACATGTCACGGCAAGAATTGTGGATACACATATATTTGGACTCCGAAAGAAGCTTGGAGAAGATGCTAAGCTAATCGAAACAATTCGTGGAATTGGCTACCGTGTCTGTACCGATTATTAAGGGCAGAGTCTTCCCTTGGCAATTCTTTAAAAAAATTGCACTCGTTCAAGCAGTTTTTATATTTTTAGCAATATTTGCCTCCTCATTGGTACTCAGATACTACCTTCAAAACAAGTTAGTTAAAAAATCCAAAGTGGAGATGCAAGCCTCCTTAAAAGTCCTTTCAAAAACCATAGGCCTTGATAGAAAAAAACTCTTAAATTGGTGCCGAAATATTGAGATTGATTCAAAATCCCAATACAGTATTTTTGATGAAAATGGATCAATATTATGTAATGCCTTTGGCCCTTTAGAGAATCGAATTGCAAAAAAAAAACACAACACTGGAAAGTTAGATTCAGAAATAGCTAAAACCTTAAAGAGGGGAAAAGGTTTTTCAAGGAGATTAATTCCACCTCAAAGTGAAGAATATCTCTTTGCGGCCATTGCTATTACCTCTTCTCCAATAACTATAATCAGGCAATCGATCCCTTTTACCTATGTAAAACAAGACTATTTGAAGCTTGATAAATATATCTTAGTGTATATGATCCCCCTATTTCTGGCATTGACACTTATTTCTCTTTATTTTGGAATAGGCATATCCACACCACTTGGAAATGTTCTCGGCAAGGTAAATAAACTTAGCAAAAAATTCCAAGGAAATGATCAAAGTAGGCCCGGTGATGAATGGAGTAAGGTTGAAAGTGCAGTTGATCAGGCCAATAAAGATATTGAAACTTACCTTGAAGATCTGCATTCAGAGAACAAAAAGTTTTCAACCCTGATAGAATCTCTTACTGATTGTATCCTAGCAGTAAATAAAAATGAGCAAATACTATTTTTTAATCACGAATTTAAAAAACGATTCCTAGATGAAAAATCAAATCGTGAAGATTATATTGGTAAAAAGATTGGAAGAATTGGAATTAGCAGAAAAGTTACAAAACTTCTTAAAATTGCAATAAGAAATAAGCAAAACCAAAACCTATACAGCATTAAGTTAAATAAAGATGAACAGTTCATTGGTCACTTTGATATGAGAGTTTCTCTTCTAAAAGAAGGTCACAAAAAAGATGTTGGTGCAGTCATAGTCCTTCACGATGTTACAGATAAAAAGCTTGCTTTAAAAATGCGAGAAAACTTTGTGACAAATGTATCACATGAAGTAAGAACTCCTCTCACTGCACTCAAAGGCTTTGTCCAAATTATTTTGGGTGAACAAGACAAACTTCCCACAAATATGATAGATCCCCTTGATAAAATATTATCAAATACAGAAAGATTAACTGCCCTATTCAATGATATTTTGGACCTTTCAGTTATTGAGTCTGAGACTAATCTAGTGGTTGACCCAGTGGACACAAGCGAGCTTACACAAAGAGTCATCTCAAATGTTAAACAAAGCTATATAGGTAAAGAGATTGAACTAGAATTTAAGCAAAGCATAAACTCTGGCATGATCTATGGTGACCCCAGAATGATAGAACAAGTTGTAACAAATCTTATCGAGAATGCTTTCAAGTATACCGTTGCTCCCGGCAAAGTGTTTATTAGTTGGGAAGAAGATGAACATGAATATATTTTAACAGTCAGAGACTCTGGCATCGGCATTCCTGAAAAATACCAAAGCCGAATATTTGAAAGATTTTTTCGAGTAGACAAATCTAGGGCCCGAGGTATGGGTGGTACAGGTCTGGGCCTTGCAATTGTAAAGCACATCATTGTTAAACATAATGGAAGAATAAAAGTTGATTCCCAAAAAGATCGTGGCACCACATTCACAATTGAGCTTCCAAAAAACTTAAAGGAAGTGATGGAAGTAAGCGAGCAATATGAAGTCAGTGACTTTGAGCTAGATTAGCGGCCATACTGATAAGCCTGCCCTATACCAATGACTTACATCCTATAGTTTCTACACATTGCATCATTTTTTCTGGTTTTTCCGTTTTATATGTGATTTTAACTCCTTAGGATAAAAAAACGCATTTTTCTGGGAAGGAATTAATGAATTTCAAACACACTACTATCATGGCCATGGTCATGGTTTTTGCTCTCGCATCAAGCGCCCATGCAAAAAGTAAAAAGCAAAAACAAAGAGAAAAAGAAGAAGCGGCTGAAGAAGCAAGAGTTTTAAAACTCCTAACAATTAAACCTGAAGGTAAACAACCAACCATTGTAAAGATGGGCAAGGTTGTTGAAGTTGTCGATAACCTTACTAGAGAGCCAGAAAATCTCTCGTCCAATGATGATGGCACAAAGCTTGTTTGGGTTGCAGGAGGTAGAAAAGAAAAAATGCCTCTACTCTTCCCTGTAAGAGGCTGGCATGCTGAAAAAATAGATGGAGTATGGCTTGAAGCTGAAAAAGCACGTAGACAATTTCTTCATTTCTACCACGGAATGGCCTACGGAGGAGAAAACTCTGAAATTATTGCTGTTGGCTCAATTGCTAGGTTTTTTAATATCATTCGACTTTATGATCAAGACTTCAAAAAAATCGATACCTTTCACCCTAAAGATTTTGGGATAGAAAAAAATATTCTTTTAAAGCACGCCCAAGTTTCTCCTGATGGAAAATGGCTGACCTTTTACACAAGAGGCATCTATGAAAAAAGAGGCGTAATGGTTTATAACTTAGAAACTGAAAAGGCATACCACCTGGGCGCATTTGATGATAAGCACCCAACCTGGACACCAGACGGGAAAAAAATCTTAGTTCATTTTCAAAGAGGTGGTAACTCATCTATGACAACTGAAAGTGGTCAAGAAGAGGCCTTCATCGCCTTTTATAATCTCGAAATTTCGGGGAATGAATTGGTTAGCTTCAATAGAGAGACCATGGATGATACTGCAACAGAGTACTACACATACCAAAAACATCCTTCTGTAACAGCTGATGGCAAATACTTGTTTTATCACTCAAAGAAGACACCTTTTGAAAGATCACATATTCACGTAAGACGTTTCGAGCCAGGCTCAACAGAGTACTCTCTAAGGTTTACAACAATGGGTGGAAATGAAATAAAAAAATCAAAACACCTTACTGAGGCCAAGAAGACAAAGGATATTTTCTTTGTTGGAAAAGAGAGAAAAACGCAGACCGAAAAAGATGCTAAAAAAGAAGTTGAGAAATTCGATGCTATCTATCAGGTCCCAGACGCAAGAATTACAGAGCTCTTTGAAAGTTTAACAAGAAATAGATAATTTTAATAAGCTGACCCAGGACTTATCTTGGGTCAGTTATATAAGGCAAAAATTTTCTAAAATCATCCCTACAAGCATTCTCAACTTCTTCAATTTCTTTAGGGATACTTACACTTAAATTTTCGTGGCCATCATCAGTTAAAATATAATTGTCCTCTATTCGAATGCCAATACCTCTAAACTCAGCTGGAACATTTTCATCATCAGCTGGCAGGTAAAGACCGGGTTCATTGGTTGTCACCATCCCTTTTTCAAAATGAAGGCCATGAACAATATCATGCACATCTAAACCAAGGAGATGTCCTGTCCCGTGAGGATAATATTTTTTAAACTCACCCGTATCCATATTTTCGCTGACACTGCCTTTTAATATTTTTAAATCAATCAAGCCTTGCACTAATACTTCACAAGCCACAGTATGAAAATCTGCGCGAAGAAGTCCAGGCCTAATATGCTCACAAGATTTTTTCTGGGCCTCCAGCACAATTTCGTAAATTCTTTTTTGTGCTGGAGTAAACACTCCATTTACTGGAAAGGTTCTTGTAATATCGGCCGCGTAATATGAGCTCTCGGCTCCCGAATCAATCAGTAGAAGATCTCCTTCACTAAGCTGACAATTATTGTCTACGTAATGAAGAATCAGGGCATTTTCTCCCCCGGCCACAATTGAGTTGTAGGCGGTGCCACAGTCTTGGTGAAAATGATAAACAGACTCCATAAGTGCTAGCAGCTGGTGCTCTCCCACTCCAGGTGCACTGTAGGCCATGGCGGCCCTGTGGGCCATATTGGTCACCACTTGTGCCTGTTGTAATGAGGCAAGCTCACTATCATCTTTAAAGGCCCTCATACCAGAGAGAAGCTCTTTAATTTCAAGAGAACCAGACACCGCCACACTTCCTAACTTCATGGAGCGGTTTCTACTCGTATTGATTTTTGATTGAATGAAATCACACAATTTATGCTTCGAGCTCAAAGTAAAATCAGAGGCTAAATCATAACTCCATTTGGAGGCCCCACTTGTGAGCGTTGAAAGTTTTTCTTCAAAGAGTTCGATTTTAAAGCTTTGATCCATAGAAAGCTTCTCACACGCCTTATCAACCCCTAACCTTCTACCAGTCCAAAGCTCCATTTTTGGGTCTCTTTCTCTTAAGAAAAGAGTTTCTCTTTTTTGCTCAAAGGGATTGAGAACAAGTATCGAGTCGGGCTCATCAAAGCCAGTAAGGTAGTGGAAGCTGCTATCTTGGCGAAAGGGGTAGTCTACATCGTGGTTTCGTTTTACTTCGAAGGCACTGGCGATAATGGCCACTGCTTCACATTTTTCTAATATTTCTAAGAGTTTTTCTCTTCGTTTTTTATGAATTTCAAAAGACATGCTCTCACCTCACTGATAGAGATCATAAAGTACGTGAACATCTCTCACATGTCTTCTTGTGTCGCGGTGATGGATGACCCGTTCTGGGCAGGATTTTTTAAGTCCTAATACACAGGCCTGTAATTCGAGTTCATGGGCCTTTTGCACTTCTCCATGATTAGTGCGCAACCAGCTAGCAAGATTGTAGCAGGCCCTGGCCACACCTAAATCACATGATCTTTTATAGCGAACCTGCATAGGCTTAAATTCGTGCTTTCTTTGATACAGCACTCCGAGGTAAAAACAGCCCTTGGCATGTCCCTCATCACAAACGGGTTTTAAATACCGAATAGAGGTTTCGGGTCTTTTCGCCCGGAAATAATAGTGACCCAAATTAAAACAGGATTTTTGATTTCTAAGGTAACAGCCATACTCCCAGGCCACTCGCGCCTTCTCATTTTCTTTTAAAGACTTTTTGAAATAGCCATACTCATTGCAGGCCTTGGCATTGCGATCTTTAAAACACATCACCTTATACCTTTCAAGTCTCGTGGGGTGATGTCCTTTTATTTTTTCTGTCTTTAGAGCAGCTTTGTCTTTGCCAAAAACATCGATACGATCAAACCATAAATCGGTTTCATGACTATCCACTCTTGCTTGTCTGGCAAAAGTCATAGTGGAAAATACAATACTCAAAAACAGGATATACTTGATCATAAAGCTCCATCCATCTTATCGACATTACACAGTGAAAGTTGACTTATTGAGAGGCGCTCTTACAATGGGTGTGTAAGGATTATGAACAATTAAATGGAGATGGATTTCCATGAAGAATCTAGTTAAATCACTCGTACTTTTAATGGCATTGGCCGTCTCTAGCAGAGCTTTTACTGCTGGGAAGTTTTCTGAAGCAAATTACTATCAAAGTGAAACACTCGCCTATGCTGAGCGCCCTTCAATTGAAAATGTTGACCTGATCGCAAAACTTAAGCCTGAGCTAAAAATCACATCATTTGTCCGTGTCTCAGACAATGCCAAGAATATGGCAGCTGAGATTTGTGGCACCCTAACAGGAGTGCCCGGTGAGTTTCAGATTATCCGGCTGACGACAGATATTGCCTCCAAAAACCCCGCCAACTACCACACAGTAGTTGGATCTACCGGGAAATTTTGTCATTTAGTAACAACCTATTTAGGAACCATTCAAGCTGTGGTAGAAACTTACTCACCTAAGTTGAAAACCAAAGCTAAAATGGAGTAGAAAATTGGCAATACTTGAAATTATTAGAATGGGGAACCCCATTTTACGCCAAGCTGCACAAGATGTCGCTGCAGACGAAATTGGAAGTGGCCCTCTAAATCAATTTATTGAAGACATGATAGAGACAATGCATGAAGCGAAAGGGCTAGGCCTTGCCGCTCCACAGGTAGGTGTTTCCAAAAACTTAGTGCTAATAGAAATCCCAAATGATTCTGAAAGATACCCAGGCCTTGAAGAGTTTGGATTGCAGGTTTTAATTAATCCCAAAATCAAGCTACTCGATAAGAAAAAAGAGGGTTTTTGGGAAGGTTGTCTTTCAATCCCAGGTCTTAGGGGTTATGTCAGAAGGCCCAGAAAAATTGAAGTCAAATACCTTGATCATGAGGGAAACCCACAGGAAATCGTCGCAGATGATTTTTTGGCCACCGTGTTTCAACATGAAGTAGATCATCTAAGAGGCAAACTCTATATCGACCGAATTGAAGACACTAGAAAGCTTGTGTTTGAAAGAGAGTATGATGAGTTTATTTATGAAGGTGATGATGATGATGATGAAGAAAGTGAAGACTGATTCTATATTCCGATAGTATTTCTTCAAGTAGAAATCCCACATTAAGCGACTCATGCTATTACCAAGCTAGATTTAAGGCCGTCCTATTTTTAGTGATATTGAAAATACTTCATGCATTTTATATAAAAATTCGGCAACTTAGCTTATTTATTCTGGAATCTGACTTGCAAATCTAAGTACTGATGAAAGATTTTAGGACTAAGCTATTTCTTCGTACTTTTTTAGGAGCACTTGTGTTCCTGATATATACAGTTTCGAGTGTTGCCAGTTCGGAGTATGAAGACGACTGCAAGACCATGTCTTTAAACCAAGAACTCCTTGAGAAAATTCCAGTGATGAATCAGGGCAATGATCCCATATGTTATGCATATACTGCTAACCAAATGTGGGATTATTTACGAATGACCAATATGGTATTTCCAAATGGTGTTGTTGCCCCTGACTTTGAGTTGAGCTCCCCCGTTCATACTGCCCTCGGCGCCTTTGCTACTCAAATGGAGCGTGAAAATAACAAAATCGATCCAGAACTTTATATGGAAGGAAACTCTATAAAAGCGGCCCTTCAATTTATTCACAAAAGAACTGGAAGCTGCTCTGTTATGCAGGATAAAGACTATCACTCTTATCGAGGAATGATTAATCGAATTCCACATTTTCAAGATCTCTATAATGAGTTTCTAGAAGAAGTCAAAATTTTCCGTCCAGAAGGCACATTCGATTACCGCCATTTAACCTTCTCCTATAATGTAAAAGAATTAATTAAAAATTCTTGGGTGGACAAAATACAAGAAAACCTCCAGGCCTTTGAAATACCTGAAGAAGATTATCCCAACGAAGATCTCATCATCTCTGCATTAATGGATGAAGGAGGATTTCTCTTTTTCTTTCAAAAAATATTTTTTCCAGCATGTGAAAAACAAAAAAGCTGGACTTATGCAAGATCTCCCAAGCTCATATCCTATGATTGGTTTGATAAAGAAAAAGGTAAAAATTGGACAGACTATATTGATACTGCACTAGAGATAGGACAATATCTCACAGGGAATAGAAAGGTTGTTCAGCCTGTAGGAATTAGTTATTGTTCCAACTTTTTAAAAAATTATACATCTCAAATAAGTAAACTAGATATTTCAAATCGAAGTAGTTGTGGTAACCATGCCTCAATTATTGTTGAACGCAAAAAGAAAAATGGAGTATGTCAGTATAAGATAAAAAATTCTTGGGGTCCATGTTTTTACGGAAGCCGAAATGGTGTAAGTTGCGAAGACGGTAATTATTGGGTCCCCAGAGACCTTCTTAATAAGACAATATATTCGATTAATTATTATGATTTTTTATAAATCCCAAATAGAGCGAAACTTTCTAGTATTTCACATATTTTTTTGAGTGGTTAAGCTTCATCAATGTAGTTTTTATAGGGGGTGACAACTGATTATACATTTAAAAAAGTGTCTATTTTATACATATAGCTTTTCAAATTTACACTTGCCTCTCACTCTCTTTCAAAATTCGCTACAATTTAAAGAAAATAAATACTTTTTAAAGGAATAGAAAAATGAAAGGATCTCTATTAATTATCTTACTTTTGATATCTGCAAATGCTTTTTGCAACCCTTTTGGTTTTGCATCTGGTGAGCAAGTAAACCCAGACTTTGATGATTCAGCACTTCCCATGACTGAAAATGTAAAGATTTTGAAAGGTTTTGTATCAGAAGAAGGAATCAGGCAACTTACGGCCCTCGTTCTTCCGCCTCCAGTAGTTCCGGGAGCAGCAGTTGTCCCTCCACCAAGAGTTCCGGTTCCTGTCAAAATAAATGATGCTGAAACAGAGGATATTCCCCTTCAGACACAAAGATTGGAAGCGTTAATCGAAATATTTGAAACAAATGAAGATGCAGCTGCTGTTGATTGTCAGTTAATAGAAGCAGCTAAAACCAATGTTGGTGAAGTTCAAATTAACAATATTATTATTGAATCGTGCCAAGTGAATGTCCATACAATGGCCGAACCAAAACCACCTGCCTCTTTTAATTTTGGAGGCTCAGGTCGTGATCAGCATCCAGAAACAGAATCTTTAGAAGAATAACTATATAGTAAGTAACAAAATAAAAATAAAAATAAAAATAAAAATAAAAATAAAAATAAAAATAAAAAAAAGGATAACAATGAAAGCATTAACTCTAGGAATATTATTTTTACTCAGCACGAACCTACTGGCAGACCCAAGTGGAGTTCATGAAGATGGAAGATTACCAGCGTACCCAAGTTTTCAATTGATGGAAGTCGAAAGTGCTGAGGTATGTGGGGAACCAAAGAGTCGTCCAGGAGATGCAATGAGTAGTTTAATGCTGATTCTTACTCAACATGAAGACAGAGTCATGGTAGTGGATAAAAACTACCTGCATTCAATTCATACCGTTGAGTCTGCACCAGATACTATGATCGCATTTTACATCAAAAAACCTATTCGAAGAGATTCACCAAGTGTACAGCCCATAAAGATTGGAAGCTTGAGTTACTATGTAAGCTGTGTCCAAGCATCATCAATAATAGCTAATACAACTCCTCAACCTGAGGCCAAAGTTAACGAATAAAAATAGTTGAAGAAGAGCTCCCTAAAATCTGGGGAGCTTTCATCTTGAACGATCATCAGTTAATAGACGATAAGCATCCATTCTTCCACCCGACTCACTGACATCTTTAAGTTTTACAACCTCTTTACTGGTGGCAATCACTCGTTTTTTTACTTGAGCGGCAGTTAAGTGGGGGTACAGACTTAAAAGAAGCCCTATGGCACCTGATACATGTGGTGTGGCCATAGAGGTGCCACTAAGCTTTTTATATCTGCCACCTTTAAAGGTGGAAAGGATTTTTACACCTGGTGCGCTAACATGTACTGAGGTCTTTCCGTAATTTGAAAAGCCTGCTCTTTTGCCATAACCATCATAGGCGGCGACAGTGATAATATTGTCTAATTTGTAGCTAGCAGGAAAAGTCCCCCATTTATCATTATCATTTTTGGCATTTCCAGAGGCCGCAATGAAAAGAATGTCAGCAGCCTGTGCTCTTTTAATAGACTCAAAAAGAAGATCTGATTTTTCTCCTCCGCCCCATGAATTAGAAGTCAGGGTAGCACCCATTTTAGTAGCGTAGTCCACTGCCTTAATCGCTGCCTCCAGTGTGCCAAACCCGGCGCTTGAAAGAAACTTAAGTGGCATGATCTTCACTCGGTCCATCACACCTTTTCCACCAATGCCGTTGTCGTGAATAGCACCAATCACTCCCGCACAGTGAGTTCCATGTCCTTGATCATCATCTGGATCCCCATCATCATTAATAAAATCATACCCGTGGATATCATCTATTAACCCATTGCCATCATCATCAACTCCAGCTGTTCCTGAAGCCTCGGCACTATTAACCCAAACATTTCTGGCAAGATCGGGATGTTTGTAGTCAAGGCCTGTATCAATAATAGCGATGACAACATTGTCTGAGCCCTTTGAAAGCGTCCAGGCCTTTTCGGCGTTAATATCCATACCTTTGGTTCCACCAAACCATGAACCAGTATTTCGACCAGTATTTTTTAGACCCCACATATTGCGATAGGCAGGATCAGCTGCTGTAAAGGATCGATAAATATAATTTGGTTCTACTAAAAGAATTGATGGATCTTTTCTTATAAGCTCTAGGGTCTTCGATTCCCGATTCTTGGGTATTTTCAAATTCACAATCAAATTCTTTCCTGAAAGAAATTGAGATTTTTGAACTCCCCAGCGTTTAATTTTTGATTTTAAAACAAGGCCACTTGTTTCAGTGTCAACTTTGAGTAAGAACTCTCCAGGGACTGAGCTTGCCATGACATAAGTCGTGCAAAAGCACGCTAAAAGTAAAATAGTTGAAATCCATTTCATCATATTCTCTCCATCTATTAATTTAACGATCTATTTTGTCTAAAAATGCTCTCCAGTATACTTTGGATAAAACCTGAATTGTTTTTTGGCACCACATGATACTCCAGCACTGAGCGAGAGCCATCTGTAATTTTATAGTACTGATCTTTTCCGGAAACCTGGGTAATAGAGATATGTCCTTTTTCGGGAATGCTTCCATTTGCAAGTTGCCACTCTGCAATTCCTACAGATATTACCGATTCAATGAGCCTCTCCATTGGTCTGGCACCAAAGACAGAAGACTTTCCTTTTTGACCTAGATAAGAAATAGTTGCGCTATCAATTGTAAGATCCCAGCCAAAGCGCTCTTTTAAGAGTCTCACTTTCTTACCCACCATGATTTTTGCCAGTTTTACAAATTCAGCATCACTAAAGGGTTTAAATAAGGTAATGGCATCAAAGCGATTTAAAAAACTAGGTCTGAAAGATTTTTGAAGTTTAAGATCCACAAGTTCTCTAAGCTTTGGGTTGTCTTTGTTCTTAATAATTGTGTCCGAGGCCATATTAGTGGTCATCATAATATAAGCGCCTCTGGCAAATAAAGGCCTTTGGTACTTGTCGTAAAATATCCCCTCGTCGAGCATGAAATAAAGGCGGTCTAATATTTTGATGGAGGCCTTATCGATCTCTTCAAACAGGTAAACTGAATAAGGATAGAGAATAAGATAATTTGAGAGAACTTCTAAAAAACGATCAAAACTTTCATCTGTTCGATAGGAAGTCATATCAAAAGTAACAAGTCCAAGTCCCAAATACTCTGAGACTTTCTTAGCAAGGTAGCTCTTGCCCGTCCCAGTGGGCCCCACAAGTAATGCGGAGGCAATGGGCTTCTTATCTGTTCTTCCTGCAACATAGCCAATTTTACTCAGCCTTATGACATCTTTTTTTCCCTCGGAAACTCCTACAACATCCAAATCAAGCTTTTTCCCCAACCCTTTTATGACATCAAACTTTTTATCAATGAGCCACTCAGGAAGCTGTGCAGTTGAAAGAAGAGACCTTCTCACTTGATCTCTTGTGAACTCTTTTTTTCCACTTTTTACCACTGTCACTTTTTTGAGATCAAACCCCCAACTTTGGACAGATAAATTACTCGAAAACTTTAGTATCAAATGAGCACTTGGGTAAAACTTTGTTTCAAAGGCCCCCTTATCTCCACTGAGCTTATCGAGCTCAATATTCGTTTCTCCATCAATGATAGAGAGATAATCAGCATCACTTTGGGTTTCAAAGCGTGTAAAGGAAAGGGAAATTGATTCTACGCCATCAAATTTAATGACCCTAGAAATATTGCTTCTAGAATTATAAGGATGCTTAGTTTCAAAGTTCACGCTTTTTTCAGCAGTGTTAAGCTCCCCTTCATACTCCCGAATCATACTTTTTAATATCTGAATTGTTCTTCCAGGCTCTGTAATATTGGGCCTGTAGTAAGAAGTCATTTTTACTAAGTAATCTAAATTACTTTTGGAAATAGATAATTGGGGATGAAGAACCTCTAGGTATTTTTGGGCCAACTGCCCAACTTTTAAAGATCCTGGTGCGTCTAGAGTAATAGTTTCTGCAAAAGAGGCCAAAACATAGGCGTGCTCAGAAAATTGAAGTTTATTAAATTCGTATTTATTGATAAAAGCCACACTTTTAATTCTTCCTGAAGAAATATTACTAGCGTATTCCGCTTCAATCCCAGTTGAATCATGGCTGTGAGAGCCAAGACCTATGAGCATCCCTAGATTTTTTAGATAGAGCACCACATCGTGTTTCTCTGAAGGAGAAACAATATATTCATTCCAGTATTTTTCAACTTCTCCTACATACTTTCTGCCTTCTTCAATTTTACTGATATTTATTTCGGCGTGAATTTGCTGATTACAACCCTGACGAGTAATAAAAGGAAGACGAGAGAAAATATAACGATAAGCTTCTGATGGCTCACCAACAATAAGTACTGACTTGTTGGTGTCACCGCTACAAAGGGCCGCCATTATTTTCTTAGTGGTGGCATCAAAAATCGAAACTTCTTTCATTAGTCTAGTGAACGACTTCCAAGAATTGTGAGGTGGATACCTATCAGAGTTAGACTTAATAAAAAATGTGGAAGCGTTTAGTTTTTCAAGTTCACTTGACACTGAAAAGACTTCTCCCCTTGGTTTCATTTGAAATGATGATCCTGGTTCAGGTTGATCTTCTGAACCGCAAGAAATACTGATTGCCAAAACTATCAATAATAGAAGAATTTTTTGCACCTTAGCGCTCCTAAAAAACCATTGTTTGGGGTTTCGCCGAATTCCGTTTCGGCCTATTCGAAATGCCACTCCCTCAGCACCCGTCTACGCGAATTGCAGACACAACTTTTGATCAATTAATTAGAACATCGTTTATTTGAAGTGTCCAAGGCCTGCCCTCACTGCGACAAATTCTCATATAACCTTACTCCTTTGCCAAAGAGATGACATGGTGCTAATTATTTCTCAGCAAAACCACTGCCAACGCGGAGCCTTTTGATGAAAAAACTCATAACTATTTTCCTAATATGTTTGCCACAGCTACTGTGTGCAGAGATCCCACTTGATTTGGACCTCATCGTCAGGCAGGCCACATTTCTCAGAGGGCCTGGAAAATATGCTCTAAATCCTGGAATTGATATCACTATTGTAAGTGTTGATTTATCGAAAAGTAAGGACAGCATCACCAGCTATTTTCTAAAAAGAGAATCACTCAAACTCACAGGTCTATATTTAAAAACTGTCAAACAAGAAGATTTAACTGACAGGCTTTTGGATAGTGTCGATATAATCATGGACGAGCTTTTTAAAAAAGGTCCAGTTCCAAAAATATGTAAGAAATTTAAAATTTCGGATACCGAACAATTAGATGAAAGCTTGTGCAAAAAAGTCATACGAAATATTTTTGAACCCATCAAGAACCTGAAACTTCCCAGCCTATTATTTGTTGCCGCTGGAGAAGATGGCATGGATGAGTTCAAAAAGATCATCATCCATGTTAGATCAGTTATCGTAAAAAACAAATTCCTAAGAGTTGAACTCTAAGCTATGCAATTTATTTTAAAGACTTAGACTATTCATCATATATGAGAGCTGAGTCGTATAATTTGCCAAGCTTGGCGAGTAAAATAGGATCCGGGTTTTAACTGATGGAACCTGGATTCTTCTTGGAAAGTTCACGGCCCTGGATAGTTTAGTAAGCTTATAGGATTAGGGTTTTAGCTAGTGGAATCTGGTCCCTGTTTGGATTGTTCACGGCCCTGGATAGTTTAATAAGCTTTTAGGATTAGGGCTTTAGCTAATGGAATCTGGTCCTTGTTTGGATTGTTCACGGCGCTGGATCGTTTGGTGGACTTATAAGATTTGGAGAGCGCCTATATCGGGGCCGCCCAGGCAAGGCGAAGGTTTTTTAAAGGGAGTGGTTTTGTATTGATCAGCTCGTATTAGCTGGGTTTAGTTCTCGTGGTAGTTGCTGGTATGAAAAAGGATTATTATGATCTGGTGGTTGTTGGATTTTCATGAACTTTGTCGATTCAGTGGAACAAAATTTGGGCGCAGCTTGATCACTGTCAGCAGGCAGAAGATAAAATTGAGGTGCCTATTACTTTTTTCTAGCTCTTATTGATGTATAAATCCATCTTCTGCTGAGTTAGCAACTTGATGGCAGCTCTGCTATTACAATTTGAACACAATTGGCGCACATTGGTAATCGCCGATGATTTTGAAATACTGTGGGGAATAATATGATCAAAATGTAGGTTGTATCTTGATCCACAGTTTTCACACTTATTGACTGACCTTGTCATCACAGCTTTTTTGATAGCAGCTGAGATGGTCCTGGAGTTTGTGATCACTTTAGATTTTCTGGAACCAATACCTGCAATCTTTTTTCTCATGGACTCAGCTGTCATGCTTATGAAGTGGGCGATAATATCTTCTGACTTATAGAGTCCCTTATTTGAAAGCTGCTCTTTAACGAACTGATAATCTCTTGCGCTCTCCCCCACAAGACTTAGATGAATCCTAAGGCTTCCATCCGAGTGTTCGCGAGTCTGGGGTCTTGTGGCACGCGTTTTTCCCGTCAGTTGATCCACCAGCTCTCTTGCCTGAATTTGAGTTCTACCCTTAATACTCTCAAGAATCTCATTTTTCTTCTTACGACTTTTTATATTTGCCACCACCCCTGAGACCTCAGCAAGGTTAGTCAGAGTCACTTGTTTATTTGCCAGTGCCTTGTCAGCGCAAGGAACATGCCTAAGTGTTTTTGCCGCAAGTATTCTTCGACTGGTCTCACTATCACTTTTATTAAAATTCTTACGGATATATTTAAAGAGCGAGCTTGTCTTATCATCACAAAAAAGCCTCCTCCTATTCACTTCATTAATGTGCCTAAGAAACTGCCTGGTGCAGTAATCTTCTTTTTCATTCCACATTTTAGTATCTGCTAGTAACCTTGAATCTGATAAATTTTGTAGTGACAATACTACCTCCCAATTAGAGATAACATACCATTCTGCTCACTTTTATTAAATCAAAAAATCAAAATCATTCTCTTCTGGCAATCCTGTAAGTGGGTTCCTAGAAACGCTTTCGAGCTTTTGGTAGTCAAAATGTCCCTCCTTGAAATCAACAACAAAATCACAAAATTCCAACCACCCACCGACTCATAATCTTCCCCTTTTCCATACCAGCAACTACCACAAAAACTAAACCTAGCTAGAGTGAGCTGGTCAATACAAAACCACGCCGCTTAAAAACCGACGCCTTGATAAAAGGCGCTCTCCAATCCCCATAAACTCACCAAACGATCCAGCGCCGTGAACAACTCAACCTCATCCCCCCCCAGTTTTAACAGCTAATAATTTGGCGTTAAATTTTAATTACATAAACCTTTTTGATTCAAGCGTTTACAACCATTGGTTTTCTAAACACTCTGGTAAGTTTTACACTGAAACCTCATAATTCCCTACGGTAATTACCATTTGATAGAATGCAGAAAACAAAGCACACCATAGGCGGTCACCTTGTCGAAGCATTGTATCATTTCACTTCTTTTTATTTTTTCTAGCATCACGAATCTTTTAGCAGCTGGTTCTGATCAGCTGTCGAAAGAGATCTGGCAAGAGCGTGATTCATTTGCAAGGATTGCCAGGCAAATGCCTCACCATGATTATATGGTGGGTCAGCTTGATGATGTACTTCTTATGGAGCAAAGTTTAACCATGTATAATGGAACCAATAATCTCTGTGGGCCAACGTCCATTGCCAATGCTGTGACGACCATTTCCAATCGTTACATGCTAGATCGTCCCGCTACTACCACTTCTGTCAGAGAGGTATTAAGTTTTGCCTACCGAATCGAAATTTTAGAGGGAACCAGAGGTATTGATCTAAAGAAAATTCTTGATCGAACACTGAAGGCCACTTTTGATGAAGAAAAATTTAGCTGGAATACCTCCCTTTATGAAACTGTTGCTGAGCTATTTGATGCGAAGATTGCAAGCTTGAATGGTCATGAGTTGGCGTTGATGAAATTTGGATATTTCAACAAAAATGACAATAGCTGGGATGGACAACATTGGGTTCTAGTTAGCAAGTTTGGCAAAAAGGTAACCCTCTACGATCCATACTACAATGAGCCGGTAGAACAAAAAGGTGTATTAAGAGAATTTTTTCGAAACGACGGAGGGGTTGAACTAGAGCTAGACTTAAGCCGTGACCCTAATGCGAATAAATTAGGCGAAGACTATACCCGCATCATCACTTCCCTTATCAAAATCAATTTCACAAAAAAATAATACTGCCAATTTTGATTTTATTGATTGAAGATCCACTGGGTTGCATCAAAGTAGTGATCAATACTTCTCGCTTTTTTAATTTTTTTTAAAATTTTCGCCTCATTTTCAAAGCTAGCAGCTAGGTAGGGCCAATGACCCCTCATCTTACCAAGAAAAGTTGACTTGGCATTTTCCTGGGCCAGGTAACCAACGCAGAGCTCTTTGTGCATTTCCTCTAATTTCTGCTTGTATTCGTCTGCACCATAGCTAGTGCCCTTTAGAATAGAAAATAGTGCAGGGTTTTTTAGACAGCCTCTTCCAATCATCCACTTAGTGATAGTCGGAAATTTTCGTTTTAAGTCTATTAAGTCCTGAGCAGTGTGAATGTCACCATTGTAGGTGGGAGGAGTTGTGAGATGCTCTAGGCATGCCTCGAAGCCATCTAGATTAACTACCCCTTTGTATATCTGCCTTCCGAGCCTGGGGTGGATAGTGACATCATCTATTCCCAAATCTTTGAGGATAGGAAGTATCTCTAAAACTTCGTTTTGATCATCTCTTCCCAGCCGTAGTTTTACAGAAAAGTGACAAGGACAGTTTTTGACAATTTTTTCTAAAAGCGGACGAACCCTTTCTGGGTGTGGCAGTAGGCCTGAACCCTTAGTTCTATCTGCCACCATCGGGTAGGGACAGCCCATATTGAGATTGACCTCTTTAACCCCAATTCCTACCATGTCGTTTGCTAATAACAGAAATTGATCAGCGTCCTTAGTAAGAATTTGGCCAATAACCCGGAGATCATTTACGGCCGGATTTAAGTCATTAAACTGGCGCGCATTTATCTCTCCTGTATTTTTGGTGACCAGGTAAGGGGCCATTGCATAGTCAATGCCACCAAAGCTTCTAGCGATGGCATTCCTATAAATCGAGTCCGTAATCCCTCTAATAGGCGCGAGTATGAGTTGATGGCGATCTTCCACTTAATTTCCTCAAAAGGTATCAGGAGGCTTTTTAAAACATTTATTTAAGATTTGGTACTCTTATACAGAAGTTATGCAGCGCTCGGGCTATTTTTGTGTGAAAATTTCTTGAATCATTCGGTATGTATCGTCTACGAAAACTTCACTTTGGCCATATATGGAGAGAGTTCGCGACTTATTTCCAATGGAGATCCAAGGGATGGTGTAGTCTATGGGCATAAACATATCGTAGGTTAAGCTTTGAAAGTTTGCCTCCCAATCGACTTTTTGTCCTTCAGTGTCTTCAACTCCATGATCAAGTCCATGGCCACCGTGATCAGAAGTCACAACAATAGTAGTTCTTTCTAGCTCTGGATCGGTTTCTTTTAACTTCGCAATGATAGCGCTAATCTTTTTATCAATTTTTCGAACGGTCTTTGTTTGTACTCTTTGATTCCACCTGGCTGCAAAATTAAACTGATGTCCTTTCCAATCAACATCTGCAAAGTGGACAAAGAGAAAATCAAATTGATTTTCTTCAATAATTTCTAGAGCTCTAGGAATTATTTTTCTTTGGTGATCATAGCTAAAAACGCTCATGCCCAAACTTAATGGTTGAACTTTTTCAGGGTAGTAAAGCTTATCAATTGTTTCAGGTCCATCAATTGAAAGTATATTTTTAAGCTTTTGTTTCGCTACAACAGCGGCCGTGTATTTTCCTGCGGCATTGAGGTAGTCAAAGATTGTTGTATCTTGAATCTCTGATTCCCCATGGGCAGAGTTATCAATCATTTGATGAACAGCTGGTTTTAGCCCTGTAAGCATCGAGGTGTGAGCAGGAATTGTTCTCGCGGGGAGAACAGTTTTTGCATTAATTATATATCTTCCATTTTCCTCGGCTTCAGACAGTGTTGCAGTAAGGGCATTTTGGGCAGTAACGGCTGAGAGTCCATCCACACTAATCAAAACCACTCTTTGTTTTCCAGTGCCAGCAAAGACAGCTGTAATATTAAAAATGGCAATGAAAACGAATATTTTCGTAGTTAGGCGTGTGTTCATGATTCCTCCGACAGATGTGATGAACATTAGCATATCATTAACTTAGATGTGATTTTTTGAACAATTTATATACCTTCTGTATATGCAAATATTACAATGCAATTGGTCAAAGTCTTAACTTCTGAATTATCTTGGCCTTTAAATAATTGGAGAGAAATATGACTAAGTTTGCATTTTTTATGCTGATGATAACCTCAAGCGCCTTTGGTTACTGGACGGATGAGTCTCTTGAGCATCGCATGTCAGTTACTGAGTACAAAGCTACTGAAAGCAGCCCTATTCTTTGCTCGGTAAGAAAGAGATTAGATAAGAGATTTTGGCCAGACTCAAATTTTGAGCTAAGTCACCTTGAAGGTGTTGATAGTAATCAAAAATGTTTTGAAGCATCAAGACAATTTGCAAAAAAGGCCAGTGAAAGTAATGCCTATTATGATTGGTATGGCAGTTACGCTTCAGGATCAGTAGATAGATATACCTCCAAGAGCTATAGAACAGGCAATCAACGGGCCGCCAAGAGAAAGCCTCTTGTAACTGTGCCTAGGGTTGATGTTGAACGCTTGTATTGGGCTCTTAGAAGTTTATAAAATTCATTAATAGGGGAGAGGACACAAATGAGTGATATCAATCTATCTCAGTTAACTCCATCACGGACCAAAGGGATTGTGCTTAAGTATGATTATCAAACTGAAGGTCACTATCAATACTCACAAACTCAAAAAGACCAGTGCTGGCACATTGAGCTCAAATATGTTGAGCTTCAAGGTTCTATTTTAAAATCATCTTCCAGCGAGCTTTTTAAGCCCTTCGCTGAGAATATCAAGACATTTAAATACAGCTGTGATGGTCGTGAAGCCGGTTTCCTTCAGGTAGGTCTTGAGAGTTGGAATAATAGAATGAGAATTTGGGATATCCTGGTTCACCCTGAGTTTAGAGGGAAACAAATTGGTACCCAAATGATGAATCATGCCAAGAAGGAGGCGTTGGACTTTGGCGCTAGAATGATAGTACTTGAAACCCAAAGCTGTAATATTCCTGCTATTAACTTTTATCTTAAACACGGTTTTCAACTTATAGGGCACGATAGTTCTCATTACAGTAATGATGACGCCGCTGATGGAGAGATTCGGCTTGAGTTTGGTTGGTTTCTGCCAGCAGGTGTTAGGTGAAAAGGAGTCAATTATGATCAGTGGAGTTCACGATTTTTATTACAACGTTAAATATATGAAACGGGCCGTGAAATTTTACACTGAAGTCTTAAATATGAAAGTGAGTCATGAGACTGAGCACTGGACCAGTTTGGACTGTGAAGGAGTTATGGTTGGCCTTCACTGGAGTGAGGGAGCAGATATTCCAACATTTCCTAGAGATTTCCACGGCGCATTTTGCGGGGGAACTCTTACACTTTCAAGTAATGATCTACCCGGAGATAGAAAAATCCTTGAAAAAGCTGGCATTAAAATTCTAGGCGAAATGGATGCGAGCTGGGGTCACATGCTGATTTTCGAAGACCTTGATGGAAATGTCCTTAAACTTCAACATGCGAAATATTAGCTCACTATGACTCAATTTTGATTGCATGAAAATTTACATTTTGGATACCTTGCTTGATGTCTTTGTAGCGAGGAACACATATATCTTCATTGAGAATAAGAATTTTTTTTGCAAACTGGGCCTGCGTATGTCCACTTCCATATTTAGTATAAAGGCTTCTAAAACCTCTAGGCCATCCAGCTCGCTGATAATCAATATTCATTTTCAAACTGGCCAGAAATAAAAGTCCCCTGTCGGCCCTTTTTTTTATGATGGCGCCAATTCCAAAAGCGCTTGCAGAAAGAACAGCGGAAGTAGCAATTGCACCTACTATAACCCTATTGTCAGACCGGCTAAAATCAATAAAGGGGTCGCTATTACTATAGGCAAGCAGTGCTCCTGCCATTGCTACCCAAGTTAGGCCAAATGCTCCTGGAGCTGCCAAATACATTCCAGCCGATTCAAAATCATCACCTAAATTGTTATACTTCATTTTTTGTGGGTGTTTACACCTGCTTGATTCCCATTCAGGTTCATCTCCACCTGCCCAGCTATTAAGCGCAAGTATACTAACTAAAAATATAGCGAAAATCTTCATATGTGCCTCCATTTGCTTGTAGGGATGGTATCAAGAAAACGGAAAGCTATGGACAAATCTGTAGATGATTCAATAGATCCTTTAAAAATCTGCCCATTTTTAAAAAAGAGTAATAATTACTTGATAGGGTCGATCAACGTACGAAAACTGGCTCAGCTACAGTGGAGAGTTTTTTATTGTACTTGTAACCATCGGTATCAAATTTGATTAGACCTTCAGGGTTTGAGATTTTGTGGTCGATGATATAGCGAGACATCATACCACGGGCCTTCTTTGCGAAAAAGCTGACGATCTTTACTTCACCGTTTTTCTTTTCTTTAAAGACAGGAGTGATCACTTCTCCTTT
The DNA here is from genome assembly GCA_018649885.1 of Bacteriovoracaceae bacterium. Classification (GTDB taxonomy): domain Bacteria; phylum Bdellovibrionota; class Bacteriovoracia; order Bacteriovoracales; family Bacteriovoracaceae; genus JABIHA01. The sequence goes on along the minus strand of JABIHA010000080.1, from coordinate 3,213 downwards.
AAGGGTTTTAAGATCAATGGCACCAAAATATTCTTTACTGGCGAGGTTCACTAAAATTTTTTCTTTTAAAAGCAATTGGTTCACTTGTTCAGTGACAGAATCAATCCAGTATTGATGGAGGTTTTTCTTTCCCTGGCAGGGAAATTTGGTCCCCATTTCTAATCTGTAGGGTTGAATCAAATCAAGTGGTGAGATTATGCCGTAAAGTCCTGAGAGGATCCGAAGATGTTTTTGAGCGTAATTTATTTGGGCCTTTTTCATAGTATCAGCGTCGAGCCCTACATAAGTGTCACCGCGAAAAGCATACATCGCCTGCTTAGCATTTTTTAAGTTAAATGGGGTTTTAAAGCTTTTGTACCTTTCCACATTGAGATCAGTTAGACTTTGACTGAGTCCCATTAGCTTTGAAATTTCAGAGGATTTACATTTTTTAAGCTCATTGATCAGTAGCTGTGATTTTTTTAGAAATAGGGGTTGGCTAAACTCGGTTGTGGGGGCGAGATTTTCAAAGTCTAGTTTCTTTGCGGGAGATATTACGATCAGCATTTTATGGTCCTCTATGAGGCATATTTTAACAAGCTGCTGGGACTTCGTCTATTGCTATGTAGCCTGGATATGAACGCCAATTTGCTTTTCAATATTAAGGTTATTTCCCACTTTTATGAACTTAAATCCTGATTGATCCTGGGCGCCATCGATCCAAAGGCACTCAGCAATTCCACTAATTTCCACATCCTGATAGTTATTTTGAGTCTGGATCACATGAAAATTCAAGATATCGCCTTTTTCAATTTTTCCCTTACCTTGAAGGCACATTCCACCCTTGGAGATATTGTGGATATGGTAGTTATAGTTGGTGCCACAATCTGCTTCTAGTCTGGCAATGGAGTCAATCTTAAAACGAGGGTAGACTTGGCCTAGCTTGTTTGAAATGTGAAACCAATTGATGATGGCGGTGACTCGTTCCATTTTGAAGGGAGGGTAGACGATGGCATATTTTAAATTATTGGGGGGAAGGATCGGCAGAGGGGAGTCAGAATCAGCCAGAAATATGGCAAAAACGCCCCTCGTTTGTCCAAGTTTGTATATGAGGTTAAGTACTTGCCCAGGCGATAAATGATTAAGATGGCATACAACAAAATTGAGATTTTGTTTTCTAAAATTTAGAAACTCTGCCGCGTTCCACGTTAATCCATCAGTATCAATATTAAACCGCGAAAAAAAACTGACTACCTCGTCATTGGCGGTGGTATCTTTGGAGATGTATAAACATCTTGGATTTGTCATTGAATTTCCCCTATAGTCCAATTGTCTCAAACAAAGAAGAATTGTCAATTTTTAACAAATTGGATTTAGAGAATTTTAATAAAATGGTTCACTGTCATGAGATGGCGCAGGTGCGACGCTCAATTTCAATAACTTGAGTTGTTTAAGGTTGCAGCCAGTATTTTTTCTAAAACATTCCGTTACTATGTTTTGAAACTCTAGGGATTTCTTGAAGAACATCCCAGTGCTCGACAATCTTGCCGTCATCATCAAACCGAAAAATATCCATTCCGGCATATTCTTTGTCTCCAGGCCAATCTTGATAGCAGTGGAGCGCAACAAAATTTCCTTCAGCAATGGTGCGCTTAAACTCCACTTTCTTTCCAGGATATTCGAGTGCCATTTTTTCAAAGTATTCGATCAGTGGACCTGTGCCATCTCCTACAAGAGGATTGTGCTGTATATACCTATCTCCCACATATTTTTCCACTCCGAGTCTGGGATTACACTTATTAAATATAAGATCATAAAACTCATGAGCGGATTTTTTATTTTGTTCAGAACTGGGCATTTAACACTCTTTTTCAGATTATTAATTTGTAAAATTATCTCCTATGGACAATAAATTAGCAAAAATTTCAAGACCACAAATTTCATGTCTCAAGAAACAATATGGCAATTTTTTGTTGCGCTACTTGTAACTTAGTATTTCTAATTTAAATAGGACCAAGTTGGCACCGTTAACAAGTAAGAACATCTTGTAACTAATTGAAAAACTATTTTTTGAATTGAGTCATAGAAAAGGTTGTTAATAATTACTTAATTAATGTGGAAATTGGGCATAGCTTGTTTTCTTAATTCACTTAAACGGTGAGAAAATTTAACAAAGGGTCATTTGTGAAAATTAAAATGAAGGGGTTGCTAGCTGCTATTATCATGGTAGCGGTGGCAATGAGCGGTTATAGCGCTGATGCTAAGGCCAAAACTATTGAGCTCGATTTTGAGAGTACTCTAATCGAAGGCCCAGTGTGGGTTAATTTAAAAGAAGAGATTCGTTTTCAATCAGGAATCGAATATCTCGCAAATTACAATCTTAAAAAAATTAAGATCTATGTTAAAAATGAGGGCGATGGCGTCATCTTTTTTACAAATGAGAAGTCTTCAACAGATGATCATTGGCTTGAAAATAGTTATTTTTATGAAAAAGTCAAAATCAAACCATCTATGAATACTGAGGCCACGCCATGGCTGCTACAACTTTCTGGTAAAATGCGTATTGAAAAAATTGAGCTCAAACTTAAATTAGTAAGAGATTATGATTTTGATATCTATATCAATCGTTGTGGTAGTGATTATTACTGGGATGATTATTTAATGGGATGTTCTTACTGGGGATCGGTTTACTACACGAAGTACCCAAGACATTTTCGTAGATGGGGACACCGTAAGCACAGAGGTCATTATCGTCATAAAAAAGAGCATAGAAGGCACGCTGATCATGACATGAGAAGAAAGCGTCACAGAAAAGTTACTGGAAGAGATAGGCATAGAAAAGGCTCTCGAAAAGGCGGAGTTAAGTCTGGTGGAAGAGCTGGAAGAGGCGGAGCTAAATCTGGTGGAAGAGCTGGAAGAGGTGGAGCTAAGTCTGGTGGAAGAGCTGGAAGAGGTGGAGCTAAGTCTGGTGGAAGAGCTGGAAGAGGTGGAGCTAAATCTGGTGGAAGAGCTGGAAATGGTGGAGTTTACTCTGGTGGAAAAGCTGGAAATGGTGGAGCTAAATCTGGTGGAAGAGCTGGAAATGGTGGAGCTAAGTCTGGCGGAAGTTCAAGAAGAGGCGGAGCTAAGTCTGGTGGAAGATCTGGAAAAGGCGGAGCCAAATCTGGCGGAAGTTCAAGAAGAGGCGGAGCTAAGTCTGGTGGAAGATCTGGAAAAGGCGGAGCCAAATCTGGT
>JABIHA010000126.1 GCA_018649885.1 Bacteriovoracaceae bacterium | reverse complement strand
TTATCAATAATCTCAACTTGCAGAAAGCTTGGTGTGAGTTTTTGGAAATACCTAGATGACCGAACTTCGACCCGCGGAGAACTTCCTTTTCTTGCCCAAACTATACGATCTCTTTAAAAACAGTATATTGGGCAGTTACGGCGATATTGTCGATTATTTGGACGTATACGTAAAAAATACAGACACTTACAATATATTTTATTTAGACTCAGCTAGAGACATTCTTTTAAAGTTTGAATACTCTTTCACAATGAAAAATCTTATCTTGGCCATCACTCTTTCCTTACTATCCCTTAACCTGGGAGCTGAGCTTATTGCTCACAGAGGTATCCATCAAACTTACAATAGAAATGGTTTAAACAATGAAACCTGTACTGCTAGTAGGATTGATAAACCAAAGCACCAGTACTTGGAAAATACCCTGGTTTCGATTGAAGCCGCTTTTAACCAGTTTGCTGATATCGTGGAGCTAGATGTTCATCCCACTACGGAATCTCACGGTCCTGAAAACCTTGTAGTTTTTCATGACTGGACGCTAAATTGTAGGACCAATGTAAGTTGTTCCAGTGGTTGCAATTGCAATAGCAAAAATGAGTGTGAAACCAATAAGCAAAGCTTAAGCTTTCTACAAAGTCTGGATATTGGTCACGGCTATACATTTGATCAAAGTAAGAGTTTTCCCTTTAGAGGAAAGTACTGGGGGATGATGCCCTCTTTCAAAGAAGTACTCGATCTGCTTCAGAAGTATCCGAAAAAATCACTGCTGGTCAATGTGAAGGGAAATAAACTTCGAACGGCCAAGGCCTTTGTCTCACTTGTCTCAAAATATCCACTAGATCTTAGAAAGCGTATTCATTTTCCTCATAGATATGGCCTTGAGGTTGAATTAAAGAAACTGGGAGTCCTGGATGAGATTTCACAGGCCAATAAAAAGTGCATCTTCACTTATTTAAAAGTGGGGTGGAAGGGAGTTTTTCCCAAAGAGTGTCATGGTATAGAGATGATGATTCCGATCAGAGAGACCCTCGAGAGATTTTTAGGAAGGCCAGGCCGTTTATTTAAATTTAAAATGGTATTGTGGGGGTGGCCCCATCGATTTATTGAACTTGCCCATAAACACGGCACCAAAGTATACGCCTCACAAGTGGACTCCATTAGAGAATACAATAAAATGAGAAAATTAAACTTAGATGGCATTATGACCAATAAAATTGAAGTCATTGGCCCCTATTCACAAACTATTTATTAGCTAACAAGACTGTGTTAAGCTCCCTTAAAGAAAACTACATCAGGAATTAAATATGGATAAATTGGACTATAAAACACTGGCAAAAACAGACCCTATGGGACCTCAACCTCAATGCGGCACACAGGCTGATGAAGATCTCTCACCTATGGATCCACCAGAGTCCTATGATGCAGCACTTCCTGTGCAAGTTGATATGGAGATGATGCACCCTTTTATTAAAGAGATGATGGAAGAGCATATTGAGCTTACTAGTTTTGTAAAAACTTTTGAAGAGTCTATCGATGTTCTTCAAAAGAAGAAAGTTGTCGATCCTGAGGCGATCGAAGGTGTTGAGAGCTTTTTTAATTTTTTTGAAAGTGAGTTCACTCCTCATAATAGAAAAGAAGAAAGGGAATTTTTTCCACTTCTGAAAGTAAAGCTTGTTGAGCTTGGTGAGCATGGCTCGGGTGATGATCCTGTAACAGGGGTAGATGTTCTCGAAAGTGAGCACGTTCAAGCGATACAGTTGGCGGCGATTACTTACCACTGTTTTGTTTTATACTCTCAGATTGACGATGTGAATTCCAAGCTGACTATACTTGCAAGTGCAATTAAAAATGCCAAGGAATTGATAGAGCTATTAAAGCTTCATATTTATAGAGAAGATAAAATTCTTTTTTGTCAGGCACAACAGTTAATGACCACTGAAGAAATGGATCTGATGCATCAAAAGCTTTAGCTTTTAGCTTTTTTTAAAAACTCTTCTTCAAAAACCCACTTGAGAATATCGTTGCTGGTGACAAGGCCTACGAAGGCCATCTCTGAATCAATGACTGCAAGGGCATTTATATTTTCATAGGTCATGACTTTTGCAGCATTTTTGATTTCAGTATTCTCACCGCAGGCCAAAACAACTTTACTCATAACTTTGTGCAGTCGAATCTCTTTATCGAGTTCGTCGTGAGAAAAATCAATTAAATCGCGATCACTTATCATTCCCGTTAAGAGTCCATCAATGACTATGGGAAGATGGTGAACGGTTTTATCTTCGATAGTTTTAAGTGCTTCTCTGATGGTGTTAGCAGGACTCAGAGTCAAAGGATCCGGGCTTTTTATATCGATGACAAAGTACCTTTTTCCCTCAGGCTTATGGGTACTTCCTTTGACTATGCCTGCCCCTTTTATTTGGGTTTGGCCTACTCTAGGAGTAAGCGACTCCGAGAGATAGTCGAAATCGTAAGGTGAAACTTTTCCTTTTACACAAATAAAAAAAGACATATTGCTATCCTACCATCTGGGAGAAGTTGAAAAGAATGCTCCTCGTCATATTTTCGCCGATAATGAACGACCTGGCCAATTACAAAGTTGTAATATCTTCAATATGCCACTCTCAAAGGCCTTTTTTTTTTAATTTATCCTATAATGAGCGCGCACGAAAAAAATTTAAAAGAGGTTTCTAAAATGTCAGGATTTTCAAAAAAATTACAAATAATTGTCTGGTTTATAGGAGCCGCTATATTTGCGCTACTAGTATTTTTGCCAAGTTTAGGTCTCCATGCTTTTTGGAATATATTAATTCCTGTGGCCCCTGCTCTTTTAGTTATTGCACCTGGATTGTGGAGAAATATCTGTCCCATGGGATCAACAACACTGCTTCCAAGACATATGGGGTATTCTAAAAAAAATAAAATCAGTGAAAAAACTTCAACGATTTTTAATTTAATCGGTTTGGTACTTCTTTTCAGTATGGTTCCACTAAGACATCTTATTTTAGATATGAGTGGTCAAGCCACTGCTATTTCAATTTTAACTCTGACATTAGCAGGAGTAATTCTTGGCAGTGTATTTGAATGGAAGAGTGGATGGTGTTCCGGAATGTGTCCAATTCATCAAGTAGAAAAAATATATGGTCAGTCATCTGTATTCCAATTAAAAAATGATCACTGCGGAAGTTGTGTGAATTGTGTTTCACCATGTCCCGACTCAACAACTCCTGGCATTATTCAAATTCAAAATACGCCGAGGATTAAAAAGTATACAGACTTAGTCATGAGAGGCGGATTTGTGGGATTTGTTTGGGGGTGGTTTCAGGTTCCCAATTTCCATGCTGCCATTACTACTACCGAAATTTTTCAAGCTTATGCTCTTCCTATTTTAGGTATGAGTGTCTCACTTTTTATTTTTCTTGTTTTTAGAGAAATTCTTGGACAGAAAAATCGTGAATATACTTTTCGTCTCTTTCCGGCCATGGCAGTAATGGTTTATTACTGGTACCGAATCCCTATGTTATTTGGATTCGGAATGTTCCCAGGGGACGGAATGTTAGTAGATCTAACTCACACATTGCCTGCATGGACTATGGCCTTCACCCAAATTCTCACAAGTGCTGGCTTTTTATGGCTAATGGTTTTAAAAGATCTCCCAACAAGGTCCTGGAGCTTGAGACCAAAAAGCACGGAGCTTGGAAGTTTCCCAACTTTTTCTAGGTAGATGTACACGCCCAGTCTCTTTAATATAAAGTAGTTTTTTCTTTCACACCCAATGATTTTTGCATCAGCTGTCCCAGGAAAACATGGTGCATGAATCCCGTGTACTGAGATGTCCAACTCTTGGGGCCCCAGCTTAAGACGGATACAGGAGTCGCTGTGTGTGTTCCCGTTCCCCAAGCGACATTTTGCTTGGTGGCCAACACGCCACTGATAAGATTAGTAAATTGGTGTACTTTGTTGGAGTAATCTCGGTTGTAACCCAAAGTGTGAGAGTGGAGGTTTGGACCATCAACACTTCTAGGGCGATTGTAATCATCAATAACTTTTTGGCATTCTATTTTTTGCAGTTTAAAGGGTGTTATTTGATTTACCATTTGGCAAAGAGATTCGCCATTTTGCTTATTAGCACTGAGTTTTCCAAACTTCTTAGATACAGAAAATAAATCGCCTTTTTGGGCGTAGAGCTTATCGAGTATGTTGTAATTCCCATAATTCATTGTGGGTTTAAACTTGATATCTTTAAATTCTTTTCCTGGAAATGGTGAAGGCTTTGGAATATTTGCGTTGTGGTAGCTAAATCCAAAGGACCCTGTTTCATGGTCAGCTGTGGCTATTACCAATGTGTCGTCTCTATTTTTCGCCCAGTCTATAACAATTTTTATGGTCTCATCAAACTGTAGCATTTCATGGAGCATGGCCCCAGCATCCCCCGCGTGCCCTGCCCAATCAATTTGACCGCCTTCGACCATCAGAAAAAAGCCTTTAGGATTTTTCGATAAAATTTCAAGCGCTTTATGTGTCATCTCCTGGAGGTTTGGGATGGCCCTTGAAGGATTTTTTGATAATTCTTTCATGCTGATGGCATTGGGGATAGCTGAGTTGGTAAAAAGACCCAATACTTTACGGGCCTTGGTGTCTCTAAGGGATTGTCTGTCGAAGACTAAGCTCTTTCCCTTTTTGGTCGCAAGATCTAAGAGGTTGAGACTGTCGGTACGTTTTGATTTTAATCCAATATGAGCGGGAATTATTTTTCTTAGTTTTTTGTAGGCCGCACTTTGTGGGTTATTTGTTTCACTTGGTAAAAAATGTCTTACTCCTCCAGAGAACATGACATCCACATCACTTGTGGCCAGCTGTTTGGCTATTTCATTTTCCAGGTGTCTATTGGGAACGTGTGAGGCAAAACTGGCAGGTGTTGCATGAGTAATTCTTGTATCAGAAACAAGGCCTGTTGATTTACCGGCCTGCTTGGCCATTTCTAAAATTGTCTTAGCGCTTCGGCCTTTTTTATCAACGCCGATCATCTCAGACATTGCCTGTTTTCCTGTGGCCAACTGAGTAGCTGAGCAGGCAGAGTCGGTCACTAAATTTCCATGGGGAGTCGTAAAGGATAAGGCCACCATATCAGAATTGGTCATGTGGAGACCCTTTCTGACAAAGGGTGATTTTTTGGCGTGGTTTAGATAAATCTGTGCCAGTGAAATTTGTTGTGGGCCCATGCCGTCACCTATTAATAAAATTAGGTTTTTCACTGGCTTAATTATTTCCGCGTGAGCACAAAAGCTTTCGAGTATTAGAATTGTAAAAATTAGTTTTTTCATAACTGCTTATCCCCAAAATTCTTTCTACGATGGGACAAACACTTATTCAATGACAGTGTAGAAGCTATAATATTGTTCAACTACTTAAAATTATGGAACGCGCGAAGAGTCAATCTGTTAAATAGCTCTAAAAATTATTCAAAATCCGACCTGGGCCCTCAAAAGCGTGATAAAACGGTGATTATCTGTGTGGGATTTAACTATGAAATTAAAGAAATTTATAGCGTTTGTATTGGTTTGTTTATACTGCGGATCTACTTTTGCGGACTGTGATGAACAGGGATTAAATCAACGCATTCTTTTTATTGGTTCAAATTTAGATGTCTACAGAGCAAGGCTTCCCTACGTAAATATTGATGATTTTAAAGCAGAGGTCCACTTAATTTTCGGTAACGGTGAAGACAATAGTCCTACCCAAATTTGTTTTGAATACTCCGGCCAATTTAGTGGAGATCCTGAACATGAGTACTACGGATCTATTGTCACTGAAGTTCATGACTTTGATAAGTTAACGAGAAAGTCTGGATACAATTTAGGAGTTTCTGGTTTTTTGAACTTCCTTAATCTGAAGGCAACTATTTTGCCTGAGTCTAGTGATTTAAATGGATATAGATTACAGCTGAGTTTTCCTGGGGTTGTATCTGGACTTGGCGGTATTCCCTCATTATCGGAGTACCAAACATTTAATTACCTTCTCTCTGCAAATGATGATGGGTATGGAAATTGGTACTTGAGAGATAGTGAAAAACAAAAATTTGAAGAAGTCTTTTTACGATTTGAAAATCAAAAACATCGAAAAATACTCGAACATGTAACTGTGATAACTGCCCAAGATTATGAAAGAGGGGAGTTCTCGCCTGACCCAAGGTTTGGGTCCAGCTTCCATCTACAGGGAAGCTTTCCTATTTATCAATAGCAGTATTCAGTGCCTCGGCCTTGATTTGAATAGAGTGTTTTTCCATCTCGGGCCTTTAAAAAAATAGTTTCTACGTAGGCTTGTTTTCGGTGGCCTTTACAAAATGACTTTCTAAATTTACTAAGTAACTTCTTGCATGAGGATTTTGAAATCTGAGGGCCTAAAAGTGCCACAAAATCTCTAGTGACTTTTCCTTTATAGCTAAATGAGCAAGTGGCCAGTTCTGCATTTGCTGTGCTGGAAATAAGTAATACCGTAAGGGCCAATAATTTGATCATAGTTTTCTCCAAATTAATTTTAACCTGGGAAGCTGCATTCACCTAGGGAATATGGGCACAGGTCTTTTAAATAGATTTTATTTTTCTGAGTAAAAAGTACACAATCTGTATATTGTTTGTTCAATCCCGTTTTCCAAATAGCAGTTTTTAGGCGCTGTGTTTGGTACCTATCTTGCTTTTTAATGACTCATCAAAGGACTAGGAGAGGTCCTTAAATGGGTCGGACCCATTAAATGAAATTTATTGATTTCTCAAGGAGGAGAGACAAATGAGCCTAGCAAACACCTACATTCTTTCTATGTTTATTTCACTTATTGGCCTTACTATTTTGCTTGAAGCACAGGCTTCAGTTCTTCCACTACTTCCCTAGACTGATTAGAATACTCAGCCACTCTACGCATAACTAAGCGTATTTTGCATCTTATTGGGAGCTGGCCCGCTTTCATATATAATATAATTATGCGTAGAAAACTTAGTTTAGTGCCCCTTCTTCTAATTTTGCTTACTGCTCTACTTGGATGTAGTAAACATGCTTATATTATTAAGAGTAAAGTTCATAAAGTGAAAGCAAAAGTTAGCAGTGGCTTTAATTGGCCCTATTACTACTATATTCCTTCAACTTTAGAAGTTGAAAAAACCAATAGAATTTTAGTTCTTCCCTACTATTCAAATAGGGAAGAAAATGTGATGAATTTTCATCTAGAACTTGGACTTGAAAAAACGGGTTATACGGTTAATGCCATTGCTGAAAATATCAATCTGATAATAATGAGACCTGTTTTTCCACGTTCAGAAAAGTACTGGTGGTATGACACTCATTCACTTGATCGTGATACTTTGATGGTGAGAAAGGGCAAGTTAAAAAGAATTGATATCCAGCTAATTCGAATGATTGAAGATTTTAGAGGTAGACTTGAGTCACGTGGCTACAGTACCCATCCTAAGGTTTTAATGGCCGGTTACTGGAAGTCGGCCCTTTTTACAAATAGGTTTACTCTTCTTCATCCTCGAATGGTCCAAGCGGCGCTAATAGGACCCACAGGGGGAATGCCAATGGTTCCCAAAAAAATATGGCACGGAAATGATTTAGATTATCCTCTTGGAACAGATGATATTAGAAGTATCACTGGTCAATACTTTCGCTGGAAAGAGGCCAAAGAAATTCCCATGCTCTTTTACCAAGGCAATAATGACACAAGGGATGTACTGGACCTCAAAGAGGGAATGGATGAAGAGCAAAAAGCAAAGGTAGTTGAGATCTTTGGAAGCAGTCCTATCAAACGATATAGAAAAATAGGAAAAATATATAAAGACTATGGGTGCAATTGTAGTTTTCGAATATATCAAGATGTAGCAGATGAGATAACTCCTCCCATGAGAAAAGATATCATCCGGTTTCTAAAGCTTCATAAATAAAGGTTTTAACTGGATTTCAGACTTACTATGGAAAACCGTGTTTGGTAGCAGTTTTGAATTTCTTTAATATATTTAATGGCCTGGTATCTTTGTTCTGGTCCTTCAAATATGGGAATCATAAAGGCAGTAAAGTCTGAAACGTGTTTCGCCTCATGGAGAGTTGGAATTTGTCCATGCCCTTTTAATACCCCTTTTTCAAACAAGACAAAGCTTTGAGCTCCTTTTAAATTTTTTGGACCTTGAATAAAAAAGTTTTCTTGTGGATAACGAAACTGATCTAAGAATTTCTGAGTAGCTAAATTTACATTTTTAGTATTTTCACTCTTTGTACTTTCAGAGTATGCATACACCGGAGTATCAAGACACTTTTGCATTCTACTATAGAATATGTCAGCTTCTTTTTTGTTCCGAAAATATTGCAGTCCTTTTTTTGAATCTCTATTGGCGATAATTTTTAATTTAACTTCACCATCTCTATTTTTAGTACTGATTAATTTGTGGGTATAGGTCTTTTTTTGGAATCTGGGTTTTAAATACCGAACCAGCTTCTCTGCATAGAGATGAGATACAAATTTACTATCAAAGCATCTATATTCTATTTTAGTAATCTGATCTTTGTTTTTAAAAATCAAGGCCTTTGAATTTTGGAGATGAAAAGTTTTAATCACTTTATTAAAAATATTTTCTCCGTGATCAATAAGAAGGGCAGTACCATCCTTATCAAGGAAAAGTACTACGCCAGATCTTCTAGGTAGTTTTTCAATTTCAGAGCTACTCACTTTTTCAGGTAGTATTGTGTATTTAAAATAGGAAGGAGTCGATTTTTTGGTCCATCTATTAGCATGATGAACTAGTTTTAGATATAGCCTGGCCGTGCTTAGAGCATCAGGCAAGGCCCGGTGTAGGTTTTTTGTCTCCACACTCATAAGCTCACATAGATCTTTTAATTTATATGAATTTATCTGGGGGAGAAATTCTTTACTTAAAAGGAAGGTACATTTTGTCTTTCTTTGATAGTCGATTCCCAGCTTCTGGAATTTTTTTTGCAGAAATTCGTAATCAAATGAAATAGGGTGGGCGACAAGAATGCAATCTTTGGTAAAAAGCTCAATGTCCTCAGCTATCTCATAAAATTTAGGAGCCAGCTCTACCATCTTGTCATCAATGCCAGTTAGAGCGTGAGAGGCAGCTGATATTTTTTTTTCAGGATTCACAAGCTTGGTGTAATCTTCACAGATAATACCATCTTTAATAATAACTATGGAGATTTCGATTATCTGAGGGTCTTCACCGCCGGTGGTCTCGAGGTCAATTACTGCTGTTTTTTTGTGGTCCAGTGCCTTCATATTAGTCTATGGTAGGTTAAAAATTATGAGAAAGGGAAGTGAATGGAGAGCCTTTTAAAATTGTGCCCAGAGCTAGATTTTTTAGTGGAAATAGATCGCCTCAAAGGCGTTTTGCGCATGAATAAAATTGTAAGTGACGACCGTAGAGAAAATTCTGCAGAGCATTCATGGCATTTGGCGATGATGGTGATGACTCTTGCAGGGCGAAGTGGTGCACCCATAGATATACTGAAGGCCATAAAAATGGCCCTTATCCACGATGTGGTGGAAATTGAAGCGGGCGATGTTTTTATTTATGACGACAAGGCCAGAGTTGAAAACGAGCAAAAAGAAAGAGAGGCAGCAAAATTAGTTTTTGGAAGATTGTCCCCAGATTTATCTCGTGAGCTCCACGATCTATGGATAGAATTTGAAGATGCAAATTCTCTTGAGGCCCAATTTGTAAAAACAATTGATAGACTTCAACCCGTGTTGTGCAACTACCTTAACGACGGGGGAACATGGGTTCAGCACAAAATTGAAAAAAGTAGAGTCTTAGAAAAAGTCACCAACACTTCTGCTCAATTTCCAGAGCTTCATGGATTAATTCACGAAATTCTTGATAATGCAGAAAGAAAAGGCCACTTTTCAAACTAGAGTTGCAACAGTACAAGGCAGCAAATACAATGTTGAGTACTTGTTAAATTAAGGCCAGCGGAGTAGAAACTAAAATATGGAAATGACTAGAAAGCAAAAAATTGTAAAAGAAGTTAAATCGATATCCCTCATCATTCTTGTGGTCTTTGCCTTTAGATCCACATTCTTTGAACCCTTCAAGATTCCAAGTGGTTCAATGATCCCAACTTTAATGATTGGGGATTTTATTTTGGTTAATAAATTTGCCTATGGTTTTAAAGTCCCTTATTCGGACTTATTTTGGGACCCAGTCTACATAAGCTCCTTTTCATCTCCCAAAAGAGGGGATGTGATTGTTTTTAAATTCCCCAAAGATCCCAGCTTTAATTATATTAAGAGGGTCATTGGTCTCCCTGGTGACTCTGTTGAAGTTGTGGATAATGTTGTTTACATCAACGATAAGCCTATAAAAACAGAAGAGTTTAATGGCAGTGACGTTATGGCGGATATGGATGACGCCTTCAAAGATCATGACTTTTTGTTCTTCAAGGCAGCCACAGGTGAGCATAAGCACGTCATTCAATATACTAAAACTAGGTATATGCACCAGCAATACCCTAAGACTCAGATTCCCGAAGGGAAGTATTTTGTCATGGGAGACAATAGAGATTTCTCCTCAGATTCAAGGTTCTGGAGATTCGTCCCTCAAGAAAATATCAAGGGAAGGGCCATGTTTGTGTGGTTTTCCATGATTTTCCCATTTGGTGAACACCCTGTTCGCTTTAGACCGCATCGCATCGGAACAGCACTTAATTAGTCGATTGTAAGTTGGCAATAGACGATGGATCCGGGGATCTCTACAATAGGGATGTGTTAAAAGTAATTCGCCTAATCTTGGCATTCATCTGTTTTTTTCCGGCATGCCTATTTGTACTGCCCGTTTTTGTCTTTAGACCTTTTCATAGGGATAATTCCTGGCTATTCGGGCAAGTTGTCTCGGGACTCACACTCAGAATTTTGGGCGTAAAGTATCACCTTGATGGTGGCGAGATTATTTATGAAGAAGGTCCAAAGATTTTGATTTCTAATCATCAAAGTACTCTAGATCTCTTTTTGCTCTCTCACCTCTGTCCTAAAAAAACATTAGTTATTGGTAAGAAACAGTTAAAGTGGATTCCATTTTTTGGATGGCTTTTTTGGCTGGGAGGCAACTTTTTAATAGATCGCTCTAATAAGCAGCGGGCCTTAAAGTGTATGCAAAATGTGAAGGATACTCTTGTGGCTGAGAATTTATCAGTTTACATTTTGCCTGAGGGAACGCGTAGTCATGGCAAAGGGCTAGGCGAATTTAAAAAAGGTGCTTTTCATATAGGGATTACTTCAGGGGTTCCCATCTTTCCTGTGATCCTCCCTCATTTTCATAACCAAATTGACTACAATCGCTGGAAGGCTGCCGATTTAAAAATCAAAGTTCTTCCTGCCATTGTGACTAAGGGAATCAACATAGCTGACATAGATAAGCTGGTTCAATCTACTAGGGACAAATTTATTCATGAGCTGGAAGCTCTTGATCAACTTGCCGGGATCAAGCCGGTACAAGCATAGGCGATTATGGAAAATCGTATGACTACAATTGAGTTGGCAAAGGAAGACCAAAAATTTTCAATTGCTCACTTCACCATTTTTTCAAAGTCCAATCGTGAAAGGCTTCACGGTCACAATTTTACAGTATCAGCACAAATTTCAGCCCCTGTAAGTGATGAGGGTATGTGCTTTAACTATCAGGTCTATAAGAAAAAGCTTAAAGATCTTTGCCAAAGTCTAAATCAATATACTATTTTACCTCAAAATTCTCCCCACCTAAAAATTGAAGAAGAGGGGAATCAATTAATTGTAAAATTTAATCACGAGAAGATTCCTTTTCTCCAGGCCGATACACTCATTTTACCAATCACTAATACAACAGTTGAAGAGTTCTCACACTTTTTTATTAAACAACTTACCAGCGACAAGAAAAGTCTCAAAGAGCATATGATTAAAAGTCTTGTAGTTAAGGTAAGCTCAGGTCCAGGACAAAGTGGGACAAGCCAGTGGTCATCGGAGTCGGTAGGTGAGTAAATGTATCATCACCGGAGCCTCAAGAGGAATTGGACTTGCCACGGCCAAGCTTTTAATTTCGAGGGGCCATCAGGTCCTATGCCTGTCTAGAACACCTTGCCCAGAAAAAGAAGTTAGCTGGGAGAATGTTGATCTTCAAAGATTGGATGAAAATCAAGACCTGAAAGGCAAGATTGAAAAATTTCTTGATGGTGATAAAAAGTTTTCTTTAGTTCACAATGCTGGCAGTTTAAAAAAAGACAGCACTTTAAACCTATCATCGAGTCAATTTAGAGAAGTTTTAGAAGTCAATTTAGTAGCACCACTTATTCTCAATCAAATGGTCCTCCCCTTAATGGGAGAGGGTTCTTCAATTATATACATAGGCTCCACCTTGGCCCACAAGGCCGTTGCTGGAGCATGTTCATATGTCAGCTCAAAACATGGATTAGTTGGACTGATGAGGGCAACATGCCAAGACCTGGTAGGTCGTATGATTCACACGTCTTGTATTTGCCCAGGATTTACAGACACCGAGATGTTGCAAACTCACTTGGGTGCTGATCCTGAGATAGTTAAAAGCGTTGCAGGTGGTGTTAGCTTTGGGCGTTTAATTACGCCTGAAGAGCAAGCAAGAGTTGTGGAATTTTGTATTGAAAATCCAGTTATGAATGGATCTGTAATCGATTCAAATTTAGGACAAATAGAAAGGTAATAAATCTAGGGAGGGGTTATGAAGCTTATAATTTTATCTATGATGGTAGTCGCGTTCTTTGGCTGCGCTGTAAATCAAAAACAACAAATGGCTGTGAGTACTAAAGTATTTGGGCAAACAAAGAATATGATCATTGTCGCCAAAGCGGCTGATATCAAATCAAAAGTCTTAGAGAAAATAAACAAGGATCATTTCAAAAGATTTAACAAAGATAATTTTGAATATCAAAGCCCACTTGAGGAAAGTCCCTTTATTTATAAAGGCAAAGTGAGAAATGGCAAAAAAGAAAAAAAAGATGATGAAGTCTCACTTAACGGTGTTAAAACCTGGTTTAATACTCCCTATTATATCCTTGAAGATGATACTGATAAATTTGTCGTGAAATATAAAGAAACCATTTACGACCTTACTGTTATAGGACCTATGCAAAACCGTTTAAGAGTTTACAAGCTTCCAGCTCTTAGCAAATACAAACATGGAAGTGGACCTATTATTTTAAAAGAAAAAACTATATCTTCAGCTGACTTTCAAACGCTTTATGACCTAGATCAGGGCCTTGCCATGTCTAGAAGAGACATGAAAGAAGAGTTTAATATCATTGCAGTAGTTGACAAGAAAAATGCCGATGACATTGTCAAAAAGGCCCAGCTTTCACTAGAAAAAGAAGGCAGAACAACTAATTAGTACCAAATAATACCTGGACTTGGACATTGACCTAGGTTTAGGTCTAGCCTAATTTTATGCAGTCACTTTGATCTATTTTTTTGGCTAAACCTAAACCTAGGTCAAAGTCCAAGTAGGAGTGCTGAAAAGTCGGTTCTATTTTAGTTACCTAAAATGGATACAGCCTTGTAAAGGATTTACTGTAGCTCCAATTAATTCGACTAGAGTGCTAGTTGAATTAATTT
Organism: Bacteriovoracaceae bacterium; assembly: GCA_018649885.1. Lineage (GTDB taxonomy): Bacteria > Bdellovibrionota > Bacteriovoracia > Bacteriovoracales > Bacteriovoracaceae > JABIHA01. The sequence goes on along the minus strand of JABIHA010000126.1, from coordinate 88,629 downwards.
AATGCCTTCTTCAATCAGAAATTTTTGCTCAACACTTACTTCTTTAAGTTTTTCAAGCTCTTCTGTGATTGAGCCTACCATGGAGTGCTCGGCATTTTCTTCATCGCTTACTAAAAGCTCATAGATTTCTATGCGAAGGAGCCAGTCGCTTGGGTACTTCTTTTTGAGGTTCATATAAATGAGGTGCAATTCATTCATATCAAGCTTTGCACCTTTTTTAACATTTTCTCTTATGGTTCTAACTTTTGAATATTTTTTGAATAATGTTTTTTCTTCTTCGGTGTACTTTATCTCAATCGCATTATCATCTGACTTATAGGTTCCGTCGGGGTATTTAACTTTATCTGCAGGGCCCGAGAAGACAGAGACGATTCTCTCTCCAACGGCCATATCGTAAACTCCCCATGATGGATTAAAGAGTTCCTCTCCCTTTGAACCTGTAACTGTGCAGTTTTCAAAAGTCATTAAGATGATTTTTTTATTTTCTTTTCTCTTTAATTCTTTTAATACCCCAGAAACTTTTACACCTGAGAGGAAATTGAGCTCACAACTTTCACCGATGGTAATTCCAATCTCTTTAAGTTCATCATTTGTATGATTTTCCAGGGGTCTTTTTACATCGACAAGTTTTCCTACAGGAGAGCCAAAACCTTCCCCGTGTTGTTCAGGGCCATGATTTTTTAGCTCTTTATCGTGGAAGCAAAGTGATGTTGGTCCCGTCATCTGAATATAAGTTTCAAGTTCTCCTGCGCAGTGAGCTTTTGTTAAAAGTCCCGATACCTGAAGTCCTGAAGAGTATTGAATCGTCGCTTGATTTTCACTGGCGATTGCTTTTTCCAGTGAAACGACTCCTCCCACTCGAAAGGCCATAGTGCTTGCAAACTCTTCAAGTACATTCAATAAGTGCTCCCAGTCTTTGGCGACAAAGAGCTGTGGCTGTTTACTAGTAATGTCGTAAGAGTAGTTAAAGCAATCAATAGAAAGAGGTATCTTTTTTACATCGCTATCAAGGCAGGTTCTGGATTCTCCCATACTTGAAAGAAGTCCTGCTCCAAAAATTTCTGGATTTTCAACTTCTCCCACTAGCCCGTACTCAACTGTCCACCAATGAAATCTTGAAATTAAAGTGGCTTCGGATGGAGTTTCATTTTTTTCCAGCGTAAGGGTTAGATTTTTTTCAGCATTTACTACATCTTCTTCGGTAGCGTTAGGCCACTCTTTGACAATACTGAGATTTCTTATGGCCTTGTACACCTCTTGATCTTTTTTAGTGAAAATAGATTTTGACCCGTATTCACCAACTTTACTTAAAAATTCGGAGTACTCACTTTCAAGGATAATGGGAACATGTCCAGCTGCTTCGTGAACAATATCAGGAGCTGGAGTGTAGAGAATGTGTTCCATTGTTCTCATTTCCGCAGAAACGGGAAAGATTTTGTGTTGCTGGAATTCCATGAAGGCATTTGGTGGTATGAAGCCGTTGACAACAACAGCACTCCAGCCCATTTTGGCCAAATGCTCGTTGATACCATCGATGGTGGGAATTTCATCAACTGTTATTCCCGATTTATGGATTCCATCTGTGTAGACTTTTGGGCCATGTTTTTTAAAGTGGTGTAGGTGGCCTCTCATAATATAGCGCCAGCAAGCTTGGTTGATAGGGCTGTACTGATCATAGTTTTGATCTACGGCAAATATCTTTAAGTGTGGAGGAAGTTTATCTACGACTTCCTGGTAGGCACCCATGGTTTTATCTCCTTAAAAAATGACGTGCCCAGTATAATGAATGAAAGAGTACCTTACAATGACAGATACTCTTGCACCGCGGAGATCTTAAGTAATCTTAATTCTTTATGGATGCGGGGACTCGTTGCCCCTGCTCGTATTGGTAGTTGTGAATCATGCCGAGCCCCTCAAATTGCCCGCCCTGAAAGAAAGTGTGAAATAGTGGGTTGTTTTTACCAGTGCTCGCCGTAAAGCTTCCACTAAAAAAAGCATTATCATGGCCAAAGAATAGAAGGATATAATCAAGACGCCTTATTCTTTTGTGGAGTTGTTTTGTAAACTTCTCCAGGTCTGCTAGTGGGATTTTGTCCGATTTAGCGAGTTCCGTATGATAGCTTCTAAAATACTTCCCAAGCTTTTTCATGCAAACCTCGGCCTTGCCTATTTGCCATCTCCCCAGTCCTCTATTTCTGGTTTTCATTTCCATCCAAAATTCTGGTCTTTTAGTTTTGCATATTGTTGTCAAATAATAGAAGGCCTCATCCTCTGACATGGCATTAAAGTAATCAAGGCCACTTCTACTAACTCTGATACTGGTACTAATTGTGGCCGGACCTATGAGAGTGTCATTTTTTACCAGCTCGTAAACCTGGTAGCTCAGATTAGAATAATCCTCCACCATTTTTAATAGCTCGTTTTTGTAACCTTTATTGAGAAAGCCTTTGGTGCCAGCTGTGTAGTACTCTTGGGTAAGAAGTATTGAAAGGCTATCTTCTAGATCTACATATTCTTGCTTGTCAGATTTTATATACTCCTCAACCTTTCTATATTCGAGGGACATATTTCTTCTTTTATAGCTGTAGTATTTTGAACCAAAGAGGTTCATGCCTAAAATAGCTTTAGTGACACCTCCAAGGAGCTTACTCCATAGAACTTCCACGTAGCGAAGATTCGAGATACTTGTTTTTAAAAATGAGGTCACCAGGTTGTCTTTGATTATATTGTAGGTGGCACTATTACTTGTGACATTTCCCCCAAAGACAAGCGCCATGTATTGGGCCTTACTCTTAATAGATTTTTTGTAATTTTGTGAGATGACATTGTCTTTAAGAGCTTTGAAGTCAATTTTTCTGAGTCTCAGAACTTGCTTTAGCTCTTTCCAGTCCTCATTTTCTTCGTCTTCTAACTTTTCGAAATCAGCATGGTTAAATGTTAAGTAGGTGTCATGTTTTTCTTCAAACTCAAACTCTAAATCAAAACTTAAAAGTGTCAATTGGAGAAGTCCATAAAAGTCGAGCATCACCTCAGCTTTTGCTGCTGCCGTAATCTTGTTTGACTTTTCTAATACCACTCTTAGTCTTTCATCTGCATCTTTTGAGTCACCGTCACCAAGGGATTGAATCTGCACCTTAGAGACATGATTGAATTTAAAAAGTGCCCCTGCTTTTGCTGAGAATCCATAAAATGATGGAGAGTAGACGACAGCACCTGCACTAACAACAAAGCTATCTTGCTTGGTGAGATACTCGTAAGGCTTAAGGGTCTGGATGCCGTGGCCTTTGAATTTTAAGAAGCTGAAAAAAAGCTTATCTAAATCATTTTTCAGTCCCTCTGCAAATGAATTTGCAAAGTGAACATAGGTATAAGTTCTTTTGAAACTTAATCCCGCAAAGGCCCCCATTTGAACATCGGTCATGGGCTCTATCATGTCTTCTTCCACTAAATTTGAGATTAGTGTCTTTGCATCAATCACCAGGTGGAATGTATCTGTTACAATCCAGCGCTTGTCATCGAATAAGTCAGGTGCCAGGTCTCTGTTGACTCCAATAGAAAAAGTTCCCATTGGTTTATACCAAGTAAAGCCATTGAAGTTTTCCTGGCCTAGGTCAAAATCATGATTAAATGACAGAAGGTTTGCAATTTGAGCAACACCCAGGTCTTCATAATTGGGTTGAAGATATCCTAGGATTTCTTTGAAAAGTGGATCGGTATCCTCCCAAGGATTTGCCCCTTTGATGGGATCTTCTTTAAAGTCGGGAAGTTTAAAGCCTTCACTTGCTCTCAGCATTGACTTTGAACTTCCACCAGTAGACAAACTCGGGCTACTGATAGTTCCCAGTGGAGCAACTTTTAATGTGCCTTTAAAAAGTTTCTTATTAGATTTTTCAAGACTATCTAAATCAGCTTTCGATAGTTTTTTCTTTTTTAGAATTTCACGTCTATCGGCCAATGATTTTTTTAAGACAATCTTGTTAAAGCGAGTGCCCGCAAAAGCTTGTGACGATAAAACAAGTACTAGAAGTAGTATTAGTGCTTTCATCTCCCTGCCTCCCCCGAAGTATAGGATCAAAAATAAAACCCATTAATGATAGCGATAGACTTGAGCTTACATTCCGATGATCGCAATAACGCAAGGGGTCATTGTACCTCATCGCCTTGCTGTGCGCTAGTCTTGAGTTGTATTTTTTTTACTGAATAACCTGTTGAAAACGTTGTGAAATTTTGAAATGCCTACTTTTGTTGCCTAATAGTTTTATATTTGAGAAATATCCTCCACTACTCGAAACGCAGACTATTAACTTAGGAAGGGCCCATGGGGGAAAAACGGGAGAAGTTCAAGGAACTTCTTGATCGGCAATATGACTGGCCGGCACACTACAATTTTAAATGTATCGTAAAAAGCGAAACATCACACTTAGTAAACGACATTTTGAAGGAGCACCGTGTGACTATTAGAGCTTCAAAAACTGGTAAGTATAGAAGCTTTACTGCACATGTTTTGGTAAACTCCTCAGACGAAGTATTAAATCTTTATGAAAAAGTTAATGGCATTGATGGAGTCATGGGACTTTAACAACAGGAGCACCCATAAAAGCTAAACAAGAAAATCCCAGTTACGATACAGCATTAGTTATTGGGGCCGGAGCTTTTGGGACATCAATCGCCTCAGTTCTTGCAAGTAACTTTAAAACGGTTATTTTAAAAGTTAGATCTGAGGATAATTACCGAGGCCTTCTAGAAGGTGAAAACAAGATTTACCTTCCAGGCCATAAACTACCAAAGAATATTGTACCCGCCCTAACTTGGGATGAGGTTGAAAAAAGAACTGACGGTGAGCTTGAGCTAGTTGTTTCTGGACTGCCTTCAAGTGCAATCAAAAATTTTTGTGAAGAGAATAAAGAACTCGTTTTAAGTTATCTAGAAAAAGAGATACCTTTTGTATCATTGTCTAAAGGGATAGATCCAGATACATTAGAGCTTCCCGATGATTTGTTCTACGATTATTTTCCAAAGTTTAGAGATTCATTTTGTTTTCTCTCTGGGCCATCTTTTGCAAAAGAGATCTTGGAAGAGCAAATCACACTTGTTTCTCTTGCCGGAAGATCATATTACAACTTATTTAAAGTCGCTGAAATGTTGCAGACAAGTTATTTTAGATGTCTTCCAACTTACGATGTGAAAGGAGTGCTTCTCGGGGGTGCTCTTAAAAATATTTTGGCCATTGCTGCTGGGATTATTGAAGGCCTTGGTTATAATCACAATACCAGGGCTGCCATGATTACCAGAGGGATTGTTGAGATGAGACGATTTGGCGTTGTTTTTAATGCTAGACCAGAAACATTTTATGGCCTTTCAGGGATGGGAGATTTGATTTTGACCTCAACAGGAGGTTTGAGTCGAAATAAGCTCTTTGGACTTGAAATTGCCAAAGGCAGAAGTGCTGAGGAGATTATTAAATCTCAAAGGACAGTTGTAGAAGGTTATAAAACAACTAAAGCTGCCTACCTTCTAAGTCAAAAATATCAAATTAAATCACGAATTTTTGTAGGTCTTTATAAGGTTCTTTATAAAGGTGTAGATCCTTCACAGACAATCGCCGCCGTTATGAAATCCCCTATTACTTTTGAATTACAGCCTTAATAAAAAAAAGAGCGCCTATTGAAATAGACGCTCAGCTTGCTTCTTTTATTGCCAAGTTAAAAAATCAGATTGATTAATATCCACATTCTTTTTATTAAGTGAGAATTTTTTACCTGCAGGAAGGTTTGTAAAAATGATGGGAGTCACAGTTGAAGGAATTTTACTTTCGATGGCGCTGAGATCAACACTTAAGAGACGATCTCCTGCTTTCACATCTTGGCCTTCTTTTACGTAGGTCGTAATTCCTTCACCTTTTAATTTAACACTATCAATACCAAAGTGGACTAAAACTTCAGTACCATCTGTGGCGATAAGGCCTATGGCGTGTTTTGTAGGGAATACGTGAGCTACGACTCCTGTAACTGGAGATCTCACTTCGCCGTCCGTAGGTTTAACTGCAAAGCCTTCCCCCATCATTTTGCTAGAGAAAACTTCATCTGGAACTTCTTCTAGGGATAGGATTTGTCCGGCCATGGGAGCGTGGACTACTATTTCAGAAGTGGCAGGTTTGTTAATTTGGTGGTCCATGTAGATTTTCATTTGGGTCTTTAAGTTATCTGAAAGGGTCCCGAAAATGGCCTGCATGCTATTTCCAATAACTAGTACACCTGTTGCACCAAGTGCTTTAATGCGCTCCTTATCGGCTTTAGAAAGATCTACAAGTGTGATTCTAAGCCTAGTGATACAAGCGTCTAGGCTTTCGATATTGCTGGCACCACCGAAGGCAGCAACTAGCTCGCCTCCGATTTGATCTGGTTTGAGTGTAATTGCTTCAACCTTATCTTCACGACCAGGAGTGAGAAAGTTAAATTTGGCTATCATCACTCTAAAGATGCCGTAGTAGAGAGCTGCGTACATTGGTCCAAAGATTAGAACAAGCCATGGCTTAGTGCTCAGTTTCCAGTAGAGAACAAAGTCGATTAATCCATGAGAAAAAGTCGTTCCCAGTTTAGCACCTAGTAAGTCAAACAGGACAAAACTAGCACCTGCTAGAAGGGCGTGAATGGCGTAGAGAAGTGGTGCCACAAACAAGAAGGCAAATTCAATTGGCTCTGTAATTCCTGTTAAAAAAGAAGTGAGAGCAGCTGAAATCATCACTCCACCGACGGCCTTTTTATTTTCAGGTTTTGCTGAATGCCAGATGGCAAGTGCCGCAGCTGGAAGACCAAACATTTTAAACAAAAAGGCTCCGCCTAAAAATCCAGCAGTTTTATCACCTGCAAAAAATCGGGTGATATCACCGTGAACAACTTCTCCAGCTGAGTTGGCAAATGAGCCAATCTCAAAAAAGAAGGGAACATTCCATATATGGTGAAGTCCAAAAGGAATAAGGCTTCTTTCTCCTACACCGTAGACAAAACTCATAAGAGTTGGGTTTCCAGCAGTTGCCCAATGAGAAAAAGAATCAATTCCAGATTGGATTGGAGGCCATACTACTGATAGGGCAATTCCCATGGCTATGGCCGCAAAACTTGTAATGATAGGAACAAATCTTTTGCCAGCAAAAAAACCTAGGTATGGTGGCAGAGATATACGATAGAATTTATTAAACAAAAATCCCGCAGCTGAACCTATCAGGATCCCTCCGAAAACTCCCGTTTCCAAGGTTTTAATTCCCATTATGGTTTTGGTTTCAAGTCCAAAAACACCTGAGGCCATAACACCCATGGTGCCTAGGAGAACAACGTAGCCGACAACTGCTGCTAGAGAGGCAACTCCATCATTTTCTGTGAGTCCAAGTGCTACACCAATGGCAAAGATTAAGGCCAGGTTGGAAAATATAGCTCCGCCTGACTGGGCCATGATGTTTGAGACGATTGGGGGCATCCAACCAAAATTTGCTGCGCCAACCCCAAGTAAGATACCTGCAACAGGTAATACTGATACGGGCAGCATTAAAGATTTCCCAATCTTTTGCAGTAGCCCAAATAATTGTTTTCCCATATTAATAACTCCGATATTTTAGATGTGCCCCAAGCTATACCTAAAAGGGAATTTTGTGGCCAACGCTAAAGCAGCAAAATCTAAAAAATTGTGTACTTTGCCTTTGGCGATGGGGCTTTTTAGGGTTAGAGTGGCGCAAGGTGTGAAATTTTTTATTTAAGGATTTATTAAATTATGGAAAAAGTAATTGAGATAAAAAATGAAACGGGGCTTCATGCAAGACCTGCTGCTCTTTTTGTGCGCGAAGCAACAAAGTTTAATTCTGACATCACTATCGCGGCCGGTGGAAAAAAGGGTAATGCCAAGTCAGTCATGAGTGTCATGAGTATGGGAATTACAAAAAATACTGAAATTACTTTGACGGCAACGGGTGATGATGAACAAAATGCACTCGAAGCTCTTGAGGCCTTTATAATAGATCAAAAATAAAAACGGGGAGTGAGACATGCTTAAAGGGCACAAAGCATCACCGGGCGTGGCCATTGGTCGTGCCTTAGTTATCAACAATTCACCTGTTAGGGTTGAAAGACTCACGGTGGATTCATCAAATCTTCAACTTAGTAGGCTTGAAAGTGCTATCGCTTGCTCTAAAGATCAACTCCAAAAAATTGCTGAAAAATCTAAAATCAACTTAGGTGAGGATCACGCCTTAATTTTTGAATCTCACCAAATGCTACTTGAAGACATTGAAGTATTAGATCAAACAAAAACTCTTATTTTAGAGCATAAATACTCCAGTGAATTTGCTTACCAAGAAGTCACGGACCAGTTCATCGCTGTTTTTGAATCGATGGATGATGAATATATGAGGGCCAGAAGTGCTGACGTTAAAGATATTTCTCAAAGGGTTCTCAAAAATATGTTGGGAATTCCCTTGTGTGATTTGTCTACACTAGAAGACGAAGTCATTTTAGTTGCGGGGGATATCACTCCCTCAGAAACAGCTGTTATGGACAGATCTAAAGTGGTTGGCTTTTTAACAGATATTGGGGGAAGAACTTCTCATAGCGCTATTATTGCTAGAACTTTAGAAATTCCAGCAGTGGTTGGTCTTGGAAATATTTCTTCAAGTGTCACGACTGGTGATTTGTTGGTCTTTGATGGTGATTTTGCCGAGGTTTATGTCAATCCTGATGAGACAGTCATCAAAGAGTTTGAAGAAAAGAAAATTGACTACCGCAAGAATAAAGATCTTTTAAAAAAATACCATGGTCTTGAGACAGTGACCCTCGATTCTAAAAAAATCGAACTGGCTTCAAATATACGCTCTACCACTGATGTCAGTTTTGTTGTTGAAAATGACTCTGAGGGAGTGGGCCTTTTTAGAACAGAATTTCTTTTTATGAATACTGATACTGCACCTAGCGAGCAGGAACAATTTAGCGTTTATAGTGAAGTTTTGTCTTCCTTGTCTCCCAAGCCAGTGGTCATAAGAACTCTCGATATTGGTGGAGACAAACAAGTCGATTATCTAAATCTTGAAAAAGAAGAAAATCCTTTTTTGGGAGTCCGAGGGGTAAGGCTTTGTCTCGAAAATAGTCAATTATTTAAAACACAACTGAGAGCTCTTTTAAGGGCCGGGGTGAATGGTAACCTAAAAATAATGGTTCCCATGATTTCATGTCTTGAAGAAGTATTACAGGTTAAAGAATTATTTAGTGAGTGTGAAAGAGAGCTTGAAGGTGAGGGGACTGAATTTTCAAAAGATTATGAATTTGGAATGATGATAGAAGTTCCATCTGCTGCAATTGAGTCAGATATATTGGCAAAACACGTAGACTTTATGAGTATTGGAACTAATGATTTGATTCAGTATACGGTAGCAGTAGATCGCATGAACCAAAAACTGATGAATCTCTACACACCTTATAATCCAGCGATTTTAAGACTCATTAACCTAGTCATTCAAAATGCCCACGAAGCCGGCATTTGGGTTGGGATGTGCGGAGAAGCCGCTTGTCAAAAAGAGTTGGTACCCCTTTGGGTGGGAATGGGCATCGATGAATTGTCGGTAACTCCAAGTGATACTCTTTCCACTCGGGCCTTGATTAGAGAATTACATTACTCTCAGTGCCAGAAGCAACTTGAGCGCGTTCTACAGCTAGGCTGTGCAAAAGAAGTGGAAAACTTTCTAAAATAAATTTATCTCAGTTTTAATCATAGGTAGAACTTGCAGATCGCAGTGTGGGAAAAGTACCAATGTCTCCATACCATACACTGGAAAAATCCCAACTGGCTCCGGACATCGGTCTAACAAATGAGCTGAAAAAGTAACCGGTAGTTGCTTGACCGTTTGGCTGAATATATGAACCCGTTGGGCAGTTGGTGCAAGTTGCACTTGTGTAGAACTCCCCATCAGAAATTGCACATGAAATTGAAACGTCTAGGCCTAGAAAAAGAGACGCATTTTCAGAAAGGTTTCCATTGGATATGACATTACCAATGCTAAATGACTCCGAAATCGTGGCCGTGTTACATTCGCCCACAAGACCGCCAACAGCAGAAGAGGCATCTCCAGTACTACTTGTAACGGTGCTAGTTGAATAACTGCTGTCAACACCAGCGCTTCCTCCTGCAGTACCATCCATAATCCCGACTAATCCACCCGTTGAGCTCTGAGCTCCAGAGCTAATAGTGGTGACAGCTCCGGTACTAAAAGATGATGAAACGAACGAGCTAAATGTACTAGAGGCAATAACTTCTCCTACTAGTCCTCCAGCATAAAGGTTGGCAGTACTTATATTGCCATCGTTGACTGCTCCAGTAGAATAAGTATAGGAAACAAAAGAATCATCTAGCCGACCTATAAGTCCTCCAAGGCTTCGGTTTGCATTCCCTGCTCCTGTTACACTGCCCGATGCATTACAGTTGGAAACACTGGCGCTGAATTCAACAATTCCAACAAGGGAGCCTCCTCTACCATTAGCATCGAGGGTGATATCAGCTGATGAACTGCAACTATCTAAACTAGTACCAGGGTCTCCCAAGCTTCCAATTAGGCCGCCAATTGATCCACTACTACTTACGCCAGTGACGGTTCCTTCGGCCCTCACATTATATATATTGCTTCCATTTTCTGCGTGACCGATAAGAATTCCTACATAGTCGCTGCCATAAACTTGTGCATTTATTAGGTGAAGGTTTTGAATATTTGCACCATCTGTATGGGAGAAAAATCCTACATGAGAAAGTGCGGAGTTGGCGGTAGTAAATCCTGAAATACTGTGGTCTCCTCCCTCAAAATTTCCTGTAAAAGGGGCTCCTGCTGATCCAATTGGTGTGTGGGGGCCAGCTGGATAGACTATGTCTTGGGCCAATTCAAAATTTGCCGATAGTGCAGTTCCATCGATGCCAATAGATTCTAATTGGTCTGAGTTGCAAATCAAATAATCGTTAATGCCCATGTCGATATCAGCAAAGTGAGTAACATTAGGATAGAGGTCACATATTGAGTCGTAATTACTTCCAAAGAGAGCACCTGTGCAATTATTGATTCGTGTTGAGCCTGCAAAGGCTCCGGACAAGTTGATAGTGGTGGACTCCCCAGCGGTCAGACTCTGAGTTGTAGAGCCAAAGACATAGGGGGCAGAAAGAGTTACAAGTTGGGCCGGAGTAAGTCCGAAGTAGCTGGCCGGGCAGCTTCCAGTAGACTTTTGGCCCATAAGATAAAAGTTAAGATTGTCTTCAGCTTCGATTTTCTCATCAATGGTCAGGGTCGGACCTGAGAAACTATAGGGTCCGAGGATTTCGAAAACTTCAATCTCAGTGACGTCACTACTGTTAGTACAGCTTCCGTCATTTCCTCCTCCATTTCGCCCAATAAAAATAGCAACACAATTTATTTCAGACATGGAGCTAGGGTCGGCCAAGCCCCATGGTCCACCACCGGCGGTAAAGCTCTGGGCCTCAGGGTTTGTCGACTTATTCAAATTAATGATAATCCGGCTTTTATCAGCATCACCATTTTTTGAGCTACAGCCAATAACACCAGAAAGCATAATGAGTAGGAATATTTTTTTCATGGAATAAGTGTATTAAAGGACAGACACAATTGGTAGAGCTACGCGCCAGGAATGGGGTAAGTATGCTTCATAGTGTCTTTATAGGCCAAAATTTTAAGGCCATGATCAAAGCTCTATATTTTTACTCAGTCTTCGAGGAGGAGCTATGAAATTTGTAATGGTCTTGGCACTTTTGCTGGCCTTTGGTGCTCAGGCATCAGTTGATTTGAAACTTAATGATAAAAAAATGAATCTAGGTGAGTTAACTCAAGCTAGAGGGATGCGTTTGCAAGAAACTTTAATGCTTACAAGAACAGCGGCAACTCCTGCGAAAGTAAAAGTTAAATTTTCTCATAAATATAAAGGACTAGTTTGTATGAGATGGGTTATGAGAGGCAACCCATTTCCAGATCACTACCCAAGATATTCAGATTACGATCGTTATAGATCATATGAAAGATACTGCATGAGATACGCTGAAAAAGTTCTTACTGTTCAAAAAAGTATCAAACTTAACTTTAAAGATGCGGCCATGTTAAGTAAGGTTGAAGTTGAAACTTTTGAAATCACTATTGATCAAGAACGTTTTAAAAGAGCAGACCTGGACTATGAAGCAAAGGTGATCTCAAGTAAGCATGACTACAAAGTAAAAAGTAGAGGCAGAAGATTTGAATTTGATTTAAAATAAGACAATACGGGGGTCATGGGGCCCCCTTTTTTTTAGGTAATCGTATGAAGTTAATAGCTCTATTTTTATTGGTCTCTCTCAGTCAGCAGGTTTACTCTCAAAGTGCTGAGAGACTTGCTATGATGAAAAAAATTAATCCTTGTATGGTAGAAATGCAGCAGCACTGTATGTCTAAGACCACGGGTAAAAAAGAGCGAGGCCATGTCACTAAATGCCTTAAAAAACTTGAAAGTGAGGGGAAGGTTAGTCCTGAGTGTAAAGGATGGCTGGATCAAAGAAGACAAGCGAATCCTTGTATGGACGACATTGAAAAATTCTGTGCAGGAGCTAGAAGGGCAGGCAAGGAATGTTTGCAAAAGCATATTGATGAAATTTCTCCTGGATGCAAAGAAATTTTAAATGCCAAAAAAGACGGAATCGCAGCTTGCCAGGGCGATAGAGAAAAACACTGCTCAGGACTTGAGGGAAAAGAGCTTCGAGGCTGTATGAAAAAAATGGCCACAGACGGAAAAGCTTCAAGCGCTTGCATGGAATTCCAAAAGAAGATGATGGATCTTCAAAAGCGAATGCGAAGAAGGTAAGGTTTCTAGTGAAAAAAGCATGGATTGCTATTTTACTGTTTTTATTAATATTTAATCTTTTTGCCACTGAATTCAAAGTGGCAACTTTCAATTTACACGGCCTACATCCTACAAACCAAGGCCAGAGATATTTTCAAGATGCTAGTGGTAAATTATCTCTCGCTCCATCCAACTTATTTTACTTCACTCCAAAAGAGTTAATCAACGGCTCGATTTTAAGAAATAAGTATATTGCCCGTTGGATTTTAGATCAAAGGGTAGATTTAGTTTTTTTGCAAGAAGTGGTTTCTGGTTCGGTCTCAGGAAAAAAAGATTGCTCTAGTTTTAAAGATGGAAAATATCCTCAGCAATTTGAGAATCAGTCCCAGGCCATTGCAAAAAAGACAGGCTCGTTTGTAAGCTACCTTGCTTGCCGTGGAAACCGAGGTTGGGTCACTGATAAAAATACATTTAATAGAGGCAAAATTGTCAAACTAGTGAAAGGATCTCCTCAAACCGTCTTTAATATTGGCGACAATCCTTACCCTGGTGGGCTTGTTGTCGAGGGCATGGCCTTTGTTGTAAACCCGAAAAAAATATCCGTGGTAAGTAATAAATCGATGGATATCTCCTACAATAAGTATGGAGATAAGCTATTTTTTCAGCTTTTAAAATTCAAAATTAAAGGAAGTCATAAATTCTTCTATGCTGCCAATGTTCACCAAGGCCATAAAGTCTCAGGCTTTGAGCAAGCGCTTGCGCTGAGAGTTTACTTGGAAAAATTAGTAAGCACAGATCGGGTGAATAAGAACTTTGGGGGAGTGGTTATAGCAGGGGACTTTAATGCCAGACTCTACCACAGCCCAGTTAGCAAAATATCTGAAGTGACACTTATTCCCATATTGTTAAAAAACCATGCGGACTATTCTTTCTTACTAGATGGGTTCTTTCAAAAAAAATTAGAAAAGCTTGAAAAAGAATTGTGGAATCTCAATAACTCATCTTACAAAAGATGGGCCACCATATTTAGTGCTAAAGAGGCCAAAAATAGAATTATCAGCGCTGTATCAAACTTCAAAAAATTTCAGCTACAATTTGGCGCCTCCATTTTTAAGTTTAAAGAAGCACTTGAAGTGTCCAGAAGAGCTTCAAAGTGTGGAAGTCAGTGTAATCGAAAAAATAGAATTGATTTTGTTTTTTATGCAGGTGAGCTGAGTCCATCTAGCTCTCACGTCTTTTTTAATCATCATGACTGGGCTCAAGTGAGTGGCACCTATTCAGACCACCCAGCTATTGTCTCCACTTTCTCTTTATAGCTTGCCCCATGTGTAGACATCTCCTACCTTCTCTAAGCTAAGTGCAGGCAGCGAAAGCCATCTATCGTTTCCCATGCCTTCGTATTCCCATGAAGCACCTGTAAGGCCCACACTGTTGGGATCGGTCTCGATTGAGGTTTTGAAGAATTTAAAAGAGAATCTCCAGTTGGGAGGAAGAGATACTGAGCTAACCCATTTTCCTTCAAAAGTTCTGTGAGTAAAAAGCTCGACTGCTCCGCCATTATTGTTATTTAACTGAGGAACCCATGCCCAAACTCTTTGCGTTTCAGCGCTTGCTGGTACATCTTTGACCGAAAGTACCGCTGTGGCCCTCTTTTTAGGGGCCCAGCCCTCACAGTGAGATGAAGTTCCTACGATATTTCCAAGACACGGGATTTTACTTTCTAAATAGGCCAGATCATCTTGAAACCCAGGGGACTTAATATTTTGTGAGTATCTGTAAACATAGAGTTGGCTTATTATCTCTTTGGCATAAATGGCCACTAATTGATCATCTTTTATCACCAAAAGATTCTCATCGTTTCTTCTGACAGCGCTATTAGACCAATTGGCAGAGCCATTAATAAGGGCCAGACCTTCTCTGGGGGTACTCATTATGGCCATCTTATTGTGATTAGATCCATAGGGACCAGTAATTTTATTGTCGAAAATTGTCAATAGATCTATATCAGAGCGATCAGTGCCGTTGGTGAAGCCTAGTGGTTTGAGTATTGATATAGCATGTTGAAAGTTGTCGTCTTCATAGCGTCCGCGATCAAAGAAGAGCTTAACTCTGACTCCATTTTCAAATAGCTCAACTACTTTTTTTGCAAACTTTTTATTGGTAATGAAGTTAGTGGAGATGTAAACAAAGCTTTCTTCAGGTGTTATCAGTGCTTTTGAAAGCTGATCAAGTAGTACTTTTTCAATATTGTCTTCTGGAGCAAAGTAAACTCGGTCTTTTTGTCCCTCTTGAGCGTCTTCTTCAAGAAATTTTTCAAGATTATCGCTGACTTTTTGGCCATCAATATACCTTTCATTTTGGGCGGCAAAATTAGCGAGTTCAAGCCATCTCCCATCTTTAAAGCAAAACTTAATTTCCTCTTCCTTAAATTGAGACTTGTTGTTCACAAGGCCCCATCCTTTGGTTAAGGTTGAACAATTTGATGAGGTCCATAAAATTGCGTTCTCAGGAACTTTTCCGCTGGTAGCAAATTCATGGAATTTACTATCCCAATCAGCGCCTCCACTTTGGCAGTTTTTATTAGAAAATAATTCACAAGCTTTTTTTGAGACTTCTCTGAGCTCATCGAGCTCATCATTGAATTTTTTTACAACACTTGGACGTGTGATCGCTAGCACATTTTCATAATTTGCCATAAGTCCTGAGTAGGTCCAATTGGCAGATCCCATGAGAATTGTTTTGCCATCTATGATGATCACTTTGTTATGCATTTGAGGATTGCCACCTCGGAGTACTGGGACTCTATATCTTATGAGGTTTTCGTGCTCACTAAGTGAGTTCCATACCTTATTTGATTTCCAAGAAAGTTTGTAATCCACTAGGAATTCTATTTTCACACCGGCTTCGGCTTGTTTGTTGAGAATATCTATGAAGTCAGTGACATTGGCATTGTAGGTGGCGATTCTAATAGAGACTTTAGCACTTTTTAGGTATTCCCTCACTGCTGCAATTGGAAGGTCGTCTGGCGAGAAGAAGGCACAGTAGGTGCGGTCAGCACTACAGTTTCCCCTAATATCAGTTTGGGCCTGGGAAACTGAAAGGCTTAGAAGTAATATGCTTAAAATTGACAATATTTTCATTTGGAAGCTCCTATTAATTGTCTTTTGGTAGATCATATCTGGAGATTTATGTCCCCTAGTTTTATAAGGGTTTGAAATTATTACCTCTTTTTAACAGTTTTTTATAGATTTTGGCCCCTTCCAGGGTCATGAAACACTGGGTGACTACAGAGCAAAATATTTCAAAACTCTTGAAAAATTTTCTGATTCCTCTAGTATCTCAGTTTGCAGGTGCCCAAAATGGATCAACTATTTATTAGTGTCATTTTATTTTTTACTATATTTGTCTCATCATTTTGTGGCACGGTTCTTGGTTTTGGTAGTGCTGTCATTGCCATTTCCATGGGTGCCCAGTTAGTTTCTCTTGATAGACTCGTTCCCATTATTGTAATCCTCTCGTTTATTCAGTTTTCAAAAATTTCCTACCAAAATTACCAAAGTGTCTCATGGAAAATAATTCTTAAAAGTATATTGCCAAAAATGGGACTGGGATTGGCCGTTGGATTTTATTTAAAAGCGAGCTTTAAAGTAGATTTCTTACTAATTGTTTTAGGAGTAGGCGTGATCTTTTTTGCCCTTTCGAATTTATTTTTTAAAAAGAATATGGAGAAAAGCCCAAATAAACTTGTCAATTTTGTCTTAACATTCACAGGAGGTATCTTTCATGGCCTGTTTGCAGCCGGAGGTCCCCTTATTGTTAACTATGTTGGAAATCTGACTTCTGATAAGGAAACTTTTAGGGCAACACTGGCCATGGTTTGGGTGGTCCTTAATTTGATTTTACTCCTTCAATTTTCCATTGGGGGAGTCATCGATAAGCAAATGGGAATGTCTATTTTTTACCTGCTTCCTGCAATTTGGCTTGGAGGTTTTGCAGGAGAAAAATTATTGCCAAAAATTAACCCAAGCTGGTTTTTTAAATTTGTACACAGCACTCTGTTGATTATAGGAGTGAGTCTCTTATTTAAGGTTTGATTCGATCTTTGAAATAGAAATCGTCTCTCCTAAAGAAATCAATTCTCCATTTTTTTTCTGAATAAAATAAGCTGGTACTCCAACTAAACTATTTTCTTTTAAAAAGGAGCCAATGCGGTCATCTCTTTTTGTCCAGTCTCCTAATAGGAGCTTTAGTTGGTATTTGTCGATTAGATTTTTAAAATCATCAGAGTGAAGGACAAATTTTTCGTTAACTTTACAGGTAAAGCACCACTTGGCAGTAAAATTAATGAATACCAACTCACCTTTTAAGGATTTCATTTTCTCTCTCGACCAGGGCATCCACGGTAGTTCTCCTGGAGTCATGGTGGCCTGGTTTATTGAAGGTGCTGGTGCTTGATCTTGACTGTGGTAGATGAATCCTACAATCATGGCAATACTTAAAAAGTAGTAAATTGATTTCCACATTTTTGATTTACTCATTTTCTGATGAAAGAAGATGGCAAAGAAAATAAAAATGAGAGCACCTGTCAGATGATTCATGGCCATGGATGTGGGTGATAAAGAGATAAACACATCAAAGAGCCAAATTAATGTGAGAAGTATGGTGAGGCCTAAAAACTTCTTTAGGTTTTCCATCCATAGTCCTGGCTTTGGTAAAAGTTTTAGGCATCCAGGGAAAAATCCTGTTGCCAAAAATGGAAAGGAGAGACCAAGGCCTATAAAAAAGAACATTAAAAAGATAATATGAGGAGGTGAAGTAAAAGCAAATGTTAGGGCAGTTCCCAAAAAGGGAGCCGAGCATGGGGTGGAGAGTATTGTTGAAAGAACTCCTGTTAAAAAGTCTCCTTTGAATCCACCTTTTAATTTTGCTCCCCCTAGCGTCTTTCCACCTGGGGTGCCAAATTCAAATAGCCCAAAAAGATTCAAGGCCATCAGAAACAAAACCATGATCATGGCCCCCACAAAGGAGATACTTTGCATTTGAAAACCCCAACCAACTTGCTCTCCTAATCTTTGAAGAATTAAGACAAGACCGGCCAGTAGTAAAAAGGTTGAAATAACACCGGCAGAGTATGTAAGGTTATGTCTTAGAATCCTCGTTTTTGATTCCGCGCTATGGGCCAAGAGGCCAAAGAGTTTTAAAGAGATAATGGGAAGTACACACGGCATGATATTGAGAATCAGACCGCCTAAAAATGCAAAGAGAAGGTAAGTGAAAAATGAAGTTTCATTTTTCGCACTTTTGGTTTTTACATTTTGACTACCATACGGTGTGAGGCTTTTGTAATAGCTTTTTAGGCCTTCAGTGCTCGACACTGAAAATGATTTAATAAGATGCCCAATTTTTGTTATTTTGAGAGAGCTTGGATCACGATAGAGAAAACTCAAATCCAGCGGTGTTTTTAAATCTCCATCAGTGGGCATTAGCACAGGTGATTCAAGGTAGTCGCCTTCCCATAATATATCCATTGTGCCTACTAGGTTTCCATCATCGTCCGAATATAGATATTCCCTTTTGAATGAAATGATACCATTTGGAAATGGAGTTAATAGTCCTGGCTTTAGAGTCAAACCCTTTGAAAAGGGACCTTTTAGTGAGTAGTGGAGTGTTAGCCCCTCACCAGAGAGTCCTTTTGTAATATACAATTCGAGCTCTTTCGGCTTTTTCCCGTGCCCTGGCAACTGGCGATAACTTTTTTCAAGATCTGATTGGTTCAAGGTGAGGTTATCACCATCTACTTTTAAATCTCCAGAATTCAAAACTCCAGTGATTTCCCCTGAGCCTGGGATGCAAATATGCTTACATACTAACCAGTGGCCAGATAGCTTAAATTCTCCAGTGTGTTTTTTTGGAAGGTGGAAAAATAGTGAGTAGCTTCCTTCATACCCATAGGCCAGAATATCCCCTTCTTCTATATATTTTTTAGGGACGGGCCATTCAAGTTCAGATAGGGTGAGCTCACTTCCATCTAGGCTGAACTTGTTTTTCATTTCCTTGCCAGCATCTCCTGGATTGACCCAGTAGGTGTGCCATTTTTTTTCGTTATGGTAATTTACAGAAAGATAATTTTCTCCATCAATTTCTATTGTCTGCATCCCAAATTTAACAAGTGCTTTGGGATCAAAATCATCAGAGGCAAAGGCATAAAAATTTATGAGGGAAAGCACAGTGATAAGAAAAAACTTCATTTAAGTCCTCTTCGCAGATTCCTGCTCTTTGTAGACATTATTTTATGTCTAAGAATACCTATTGTAGAATATCAATTGCTTATTGTTAATGAACAAGTGCATGCTGCCCTGCTAACTAAAGTACAAAAAGGATAGATTATGATTAGTCCTATTAATCCAGCTACCAATACGGTGATTACCACCTACGAATTCCACAGCGACCAGGAAATTGAGCAAAAGCTTAGCACCGCACATATTACCTATAAAAATTGGAGTGAGCTGGATTTGAGAGCTAGGCTTGCGTTCGTTTCCAAATTATCCCAGGTACTTTTAGATACCCTTGAACCCTTTGCAAGACAAATGAGTATTGAGGTGGGCAAGCCCATAACTGAGTCCAGGGCAGAGGTGAAAAAATGCGCACTTCTTTGTGACAGCTATGTGACCAACTCAAAAAAATGGCTGGAAGATGAGTTGGTCACTGCAGATGGACTCAGTCACCATATTAGTTATGAACCACTTGGGGTTATTCTCAGTATAATGCCTTGGAATTATCCTCTATGGCAGGTGATTCGATTCGCAGTTCCCACTTTGATTTCCGGAAATACGACTCTTCTAAAACACTCCAATGTAACTCCTGGCTGCGCGCTGATGCTTGAAAAGGCTTTTATGGATGCGGGTTTTATGCCTGGATGTTTTGCGACCCTTCTCACTGACCATCAAAGTGTTACTGGTTTAATTGAAGATCCAAGGGTTTGTGGAATTTCACTTACAGGAAGTACTACGGCCGGTGCCCTTGTTGGCGAGGTGGCTGGGGCCAATATAAAAAAAGTGGTGTTAGAGCTTGGTGGTTCAGACCCTTTTATCGTTTTAGAGGACGCAGATATAGAAAAGGCCTGTGAGGGAGCGGTACGGGGAAGGATGCAAAACACTGGACAGAGCTGTATTGCTGCCAAAAGATTTATCATTCACAGTGATGTATACGATCAGTTTGTTGAAAAATTTAAACAGATCGTGGAGTCTAAAATTATAGGAGACCCATTAGATGAAAAAACTCAAATAGGTCCACTAGTAAGTTTAAAAGCTCTTGAAGAAATTGATTCTCAAGTGGTAGATGCAACTTCACTAGGAGCTACAGTCGTTTGCGGGGGAGAGAGAATTGAAGGAGAAGGTTTTTATTATTCGCCTACAATCTTATGTGATTTAAATGAGAAGATGAGAGTTTTTACTGAAGAAGTATTTGGACCGGTTGCTCTTGTTTTTAAGGTAGATGATGATGCCAGTGCAATAGAGCTTGCTAATGCTAGTGAATTTGGTTTGGGAGCAAGTGTATGGTCAAAAGATTTAGATCGGGCCATGATGGTGGCCCGAAAAATTGAATCGGGTACAGTGTTTATTAATTCTTATACAAAATCAGATCCAAGAATGCCCTTTGGAGGAATTAAAAAAAGTGGGCTTGGACGTGAGCTTAGTCATTTCGGGCTTAAAGAATTTTGCAATATCAAAGCCTACAATCTCTACGACTGCTGATCCATCATAAGAGTTTTCTCTAAATAGGACTTTGCATCGAGGGGACTCATGTCATAGACAAAGGCCATCTCTGTTGAGATTTGTTCTTTAACTCGGTCATATAGTTTTTTCTCTTCAACTCTCAATTTTCTTTGTTCATTTTTTAGTGTGAGAGATTTTAAAACGCGGGCCATTTTTTCAAGATCGCCAGTTTTAAATTCATTGAGAAGGTTGAGATAGAAAGTTCTGTTGTTACCTTTTATAGGGGAGTCTCCTTCAGTTTTTAAAAATGTGACAATTGTCTCCATTTCACTTTTATTGAGAAGGCCTCTCAATTTCCCTTTTGTGGTAGTCGATATTTTAATTTTGTCAGTGTTTTGTAAATCACCCACGACGTAAAAGTCCATGGACCTTCCACCTAGGTCTTGATTTTCAATGTCTACGATAATTCCAATGCCAAATCCTGAGCATGATACCGTGTCGCCAATTTTAAACATTTCACATTCCTTGTTGATGTTTTTGAAAAGGGAGGAAACTTAAAAGCAGGGCATTGAAAAGATGTGATCTATAAGTAGGTTCAAGTTCCAATGCTTTTTGGGATTTCCTTGTGAAGCTTTATAAAGCTTCGTCTTGCTATATAGGATACCTTGAGGCTATCATTGCTGTCAATTGGTGCACTTTGACAACACCTATAACTTCTTAAAAATTAAAAGGAAGTGAGTAAAAATGTTAGAAATCACAAAGCTCGATGATCCACGTGTTTTTGAGTATTTATCTCTTAAGGAAAAAGTGCACCAGTCTAGTGACACCGTTGTTATTGACGGAAAGAGGCTAGTTGAAAGAGCACTTGCAGCGTCAGCAAAGATTGAAAGTCTATTTCTTACCCACGACTTGTACGTTAAATATAAGCCTCTCCTTAGGGAAAATGGCGTTGATGAGCAGCGGATCTTTGTTGCTAAGAGACAGCTGATGGAAGAAGTTGTGGGCTTTAAGCTGCACCAAGGAATTATGGCGATGGTAGAGCGACCAGATACGGTTGCACTACGTGAGCTGACTTCTCCTATTGTTGTTTTAAATGGAGTGAACAGCGCTGAAAATGTTGGCTCTCTCGTGAGAACTCAAGTTGGTCTCGGAGGAAAATCTATTCTCTGTGACAAGACCACTGCTTCTCCATTTTTGAGGCGCTCGGCGAGAGTCTCTATGGGATGTTTTTTAGAATCAAAAGTACATGTGAGTTCTGATCTCAAAGAAAGTTTAAGAATTCTAAAGAATTCAGGCCATGTCATCATTGGTGCTGAAAACAGAATATTCGGACAGAGTCTCAATTATTTTGAATGCCCTGAAAATGCAGTTTTTATTATTGGCAGTGAAGCCTCAGGGATAGATAAAGATCTCTATCCCTATATCGATCATTTTGTAAAAATACCGATGGTCGAAGGTGGTGTGAACTCACTAAATGCAGCTATCTCTGGCTCAATCCTACTTTATAAATATTTTGAAACCTATCCTTCAACAATATTTAAGCATTAGTGATTGTTAAGAATCTCCAAAAACTTTAAGAGGCAAAGCAGTAGCTCTCAAAATTTCATTTTGTTTCTCACTATTTATTCCAAGCTCAGAAATTTATCTAAGGAAAAATTTAGGATTCAACTACTAAGTCCCTAATAATACTTTCAGTGGGACTTTATAAAAGTATTTTACTCTCTTATTGTCCATATGAAATTCCCCGAAAAGGGGCTATGACGTTGCGATTTGTTTACATTTTACTCATTTCATTTTCTAGCTTTGGTAGCTATTCGCATGCTGGTACCTCCAAGTTATGTGCACAAATTATAGCGATGGCGGATAGCATCGCTATAAGAAGCTCGAATCTTCCAGTAGTGGGGCCTGTTTTTGATCGATACTTACTGTGGAGTATAGGAGTTGATTCTGGAGTTTCCAGGCCTCTAGGCCTAGGCTTTGAAATTGATTCAGCAGCTCATATTAGGGGGCTTGATTATCTGGTTGAGCAGCAATATCTACTAAGGGGAGAGGTGCCTTGCAAGTCATCGACCCTCAAAAAATGTCTGATACAAAGGCCTTTTCATTTTTACTTGGGGATTCAGATGGGAGTGTTAGTAATTTTCACATAACACCTGATGGTGGGGTAGTTCGTTTTGATTTTGATCAAGACTTTGCTGTTGGCATATTGGATACTTCAAGAGCAGTTAGCTTTCCAATAGGGAGGACTTTACCTGAGAAGTATACCCAAAAGTTTATTACCAGTCTCAGCTCCCTTGAGCCCTCAACAATTCGTTCTCGGTTTACAGATCTATTAACAGAAGAAGAAATAGAGTTTGTAATCTACAGAAGAGAAATGATCCTAGAGGATGTTGAAAATAAGGGCACCCAAGCTTTCTTTTGATTAAAATCTATCTTGCTGTCCCCTATATAGTTTTCATCAGGTCAATGAGAAGTCCTACACTTTGGCCTGAACCGCCTACTTCAGTAACGGCACCTTTTGGGGAGTCGTTCCAAGCATAGATATCAAGATGGGCCCAAGGGATATCATTTTCAACGAAACTCTCTAAAAAGAGCGCAGCTGTGATGGCACCACCATACCCTCCTCCTGAATTGACAATATCGCCAAAGGAAGACTTAATTTGAGATCTGTAATTTTGATACATGGGCATTCTCCAGCAGTGCTCACCCGAGCTGTGACTGGCGTTTTCAATTTTTGCTGCGAGTTTATCATTATTAGAAAATAGCCCCGCAACATCTGAACCCAGGCCTATTTTGATTGCGCCTGTAAGAGTGGCCACGTCAATAACTGCTCTAGGAGCATCTTTTTTCCCCGCATTTTGGGCCATAGTTAATCCAGAAGCCAGTGCGAGTCTGCCCTCAGCATCTGTGTGGTGAATCTCCACTTCTACGCCCGCTTTAGATTTAATAACATCTCCGGGCCTTGCACTTTTGCTATCAATGGCATTCTCTGCAAGGCAGAGATAAATATCTACAGGTTTTTTTATATTTGAATGGTCTAGGTAATAAGCAAGTCCCATAAGGGCCGCTGAGCCGCCCATATCTTTTTTCATTAGTCTCATTCCAGCGTGAGGCTTCACGTTTATCCCGCCAGAGTCAAATGTGATCCCCTTTCCTACAAATGCCACGGGTTTGCCTTTGGCCCCTTGTGGTCTGTACCTTAAATGAACAATACAAGGAGCTGCACTTGCTGAATCCCCTACAGTAAGAAGAAGCTCATAACCAAGCTCACCAAGTTTATTCCTATCAATAACTTTAACTTTAGTATTTTTAGAACCTTTAAAAAGTGTTTTAGCAGCCTCGGCATAAGTTTTTGGATTAAGCTTATTTCCAGGTAAATTTACTAGGTGCCTTGAAATATTTGTTGAAACTCCACATAGGCTGGCAGCTTGTTTAATTTCATTTGAAATAGCTTTTGTCCCATTTTGAATTTGATAATAAGGAGTTTGCGCCCTTCCTTTGAAACTGTAGTGGCCAATTTCAAGTCCCACAAGAGAGCTAATGATTTGATTTTTTTCTACCTTGTGAAAGGTGATCCCTATGCATGTGAGTTTTTGAGCAAGAAGACTAGGCACGAGTGAGCCTACTAAGTTTTTTGCTGTACTTGTATTTGAGGCACATAAAAGTGATGTATTAATTTTGCAAGGTTCTTTGTCCACTAAATCAACAATCCACACTGGCCCTGTTAGTCCTGTGTAAAAGCAATTCTCTTTTGCTGAATTAAAAAAATGATTTATTTGCCACATGGGAAGATGCTTTTCTAGGATTTTAGATTTTTGAACTCTAGTTAATTTTCCTAAAACTATTAATTGCCCTGTTGGTGAAATTTTAGAGGGTTTTTGAAGTAGAGCTGAAGGGATCGAAAGTTTGATGGAGAACTCCTGTGATTTTGGTTAATTAGCTGTGGTTTTTGGATAAAACATACAAAACTTTAAGGTAAATTACAAAGTCTCACATGCGACGCGTCTATAGAATTTACTTTAGTTCGTTAAGATTCGTATCAAATATTTTTAAAAGTTGGTAGGATCTGGAAAATACACAGCTTTTGCTGAAAATTTAAATTGGTGAGGTGACTTTGAAACATTTAATTCTTGCAACTATTTTAATATCTACTTGGCTAGCTTCTGCTCACGCCGTAATGCCAGGCACTGTTTGGAAGAAAACCAAGGTCAGAAATAAAGTCACAGTTTACAGAGGTGATGTTCCCAATTCAAAAATTGTCGCCTTTAGAGGAATTGGAATTATAGACGCATCAATGGCAAAAGTTTTAACTGTTATCAATGACCAAAAAAGAATTAAAGAGTGGATGTCCGATTTAAAAGAGACCAGAATTGTAAAGCAAATCTCTGAAACCCATCGAATTGAATACAATCTTACAAGCACACCGTGGCCACTTAAAAATAGAGATTTTGTTTATTACGTAAAGTGGTGGGTATCAGCTGATAAAAAAACCTTTAAAATTAAAATGGGACCGGCCACTGATCCAAGCGCACCAGTAACAAAAGGTGTAGTTCGTGGGGATTTAAAAGAAAGCGAATACATCCTAAAATCCATAGAAAATGGCACAAAAACAGAAATAATGGTCGAAATAAACGCCGACCCAAAAGGCGCCGTTCCCAAGTGGATCGTCAATATCTTCCAAAGTATTTGGCCTTCAAATACAATTGCGGGAATCAGAGATATTGCCACCGAAGATGGCTATCAGACAGACCCGACCTATGCGAAATTCTTTGCGACTAAATAGGAGCAGGATTTAGAGTCTAGCACAGGTCATTTTTTGACCTACTCAGTTCTTGAGGTATCCAACCTGCGATTACTGGCTTCGGTAAATAGAGACACCTCTCTTTTCTCACCAGTTTGTAAGAAATATATTGTATCAAGCTTATCCATGCCGGATTCTCTTTGTTTTATTAACTTATGTGTAATACTAGCATTTTGATATGCCAACTTGCTTCTCCCTGCATGAGTAATATATCTCTTACAAGGGAGAGGGAGATTTTTATACTCATTGTTGTGATAGATCTCAACATTCTTTTTGCCTACAAATTTTTGAATACTGCTAAAATCCGACCGATTCTCCCTGCATTGATAATAGTAAGTACTTGCGAGTTCTCGGTTTAAAATTCCCTTATGCATATCTTCCCACCAATCCTCAACTAGTACCATGTATTGTTCACCTAAGACCTCTCTTTGCCTTGAAACCATTTCTTCTTGATTACCCCCAAAAAGAGAGTATTGAACAGCATTGGCAATATCATGCAATGTCACTACTTCCTTCTTCTTAGTTTCCCAAATCTCTGATAATTTACTTGCAGAGTCTGCTAGCTGCTGTTCTTTAGAAAATCCAAATGCAGAAAAAGAAATAAAAAGAAAGAAGATAGCAAACTGATTGAAAAGTTTCATGACCCTGCCCTTATTTAAGTGTTTTAAATATCATTTTCTTATCCAGCCAAATTTATTTGACCGGCCGCTCACATAAAGTGATTTTAATTATCTCTTGCATATTGAAAATGACCAGCAAGGCAATTCCTTGTGGAACTATCTGTTGGCTTTATTAGGTAGACGGCCGATATTGTACGTTTGTTTAAAAAGTAATCTCGGTACAATTCTAAATCGTGTTCTGAAATATTGATTTGGGGACAGTAAGTCTTTCCGTAGTAGGCTCCATAGGCTTCACCGTTAGCATCTGAAAAAACAAAGACTCCTGAGTTTTCAACTTCATGACTTAGTGTGGAATATTTGTGGTATTTACGCATGGAAATTATTGTTACTCCACTAACTTGGAATTGACCTTCTCCGTACTCAGAATCTTCTGCGTAACTAGTAACTTCTTCGTCACTAGTTGTGCTAATCACATTTTGTGTCTCTAGTACCTTGTCAGAGAGGCTCTCGAGATCAAATGATAGCTCCTTGGCATTTGCGGTTGTTAGTATTAATGAAGTAAGTGAAATAGACAGTAGTAGTTTAAAGTTCATAATTTCTCCGATGTTTTTTCTCTCTCTAATAATCTTAAAGGAAGTAGGAGATCATTTGGTGGGAGAAATAATTAAGGATAATCTACAAAATTTGTTGAGGAATCTAATTGAGTGAAAAGTAGGTCGTTAAATAAGTACTCTTGTACCTATTTCTTCAGATGAATAATAAGTAATCAATTTCTAGAAAATTGAAGCCCTAACCCCCTTAATTTAGGGTGCTACCTTGGCAGCCCTTTTGCACTTTTATCCCTATTAATTCAATAAATATCCTTTGGGGGGAGTATGAGGCTTGTGGCCTTATTAATAGGATTCAATCTTTTTATTTTGAGCGGATACGCCTCTGAATTTGAAGGCTATGAGATAGGCACGCTCATAAGTCCAGGACCCTACTTTAGAGAAGACCTCGAATTAAGCTATGTTGAAGTTAAATCAAATCCTTCAAAAACCATTACAGTGAACGATAGCCCCTGCTATCAGACAAGTGCTGGGTATTGGTACTGTGTACCGAGGGACCTAAGATTTACAAGTGCTACTCAGCTATCCAATTTTCAAAGTAGCTCTAAAAAGCTTTTTAATTCAGGTCTCATGGAATTAATCATATCTAGTAATCTTAGAGCAATTGTTGTCAATCCCGAAATTACAACTCCTATTATTCATTACCAGGAGGGCCTTGATGGTCAGCAAGCCAGTGTTAGTGAAGACTCAGCTATTCCTCTATATATAGAGATACCCTTGGGGATCTCGAAAGAGCAATTTTCAGCCTGGCTTAAAAAATCTGGAAATAAAAAAATGATGGATCTAATAATGGAGTCCAGTGAAAGTTATCACGAGTATTGGACTGACTTAGAAAGTGAAACAGAAAGTTGTGAAGACTATAACGAAAATGCTTATTTTATGGGTAGTGATACTAGTACGATAGAGGTCTCATCAAAAGATATAGGTGAGCTACAGGCCAATGAAGTTCTACCTTCTCAAACTGTAGTTACCTACAATCAATTATTGAAAGATTATCAAGAGTATATTGATGTGAGTTGTGAAGCTATGCCAGGAATGGTGAAAGTTGATAGCGATGACTCAGGTAGGGAGATTAGTCCTGATCAATGCAAAAGATTAGAACAGTGTAATTTAAATCAAAAGAAGACTATTATAGATGAATTCCAAAAAATGCGTGGTGATAAAAATGACTTTGACTTTAAGTCCTGTAAATCTCCAATCGATGATGAAATTGAACTTAGTGGTGCTTTAGGATCTCCTACTGACAATATTGTTAATACTTGTGATGAACTTATTACTAAAATTAAGAAAATTGATTCTTTTAAAAGTGGTAGCGCAACTAGCAATTCCCGTACAGAGAGCATTCTTCCCAATAATTGTTTACTTGTGACTGGTATTTATGAAGAGCTAGAGTATGGCAAAGCTCCTCAATTTTTAGATCCTACTTCTGAAATGGGAGCTGGGCTTATCGAGGCTTATGGATCGGCATTTATAAGTGATTTAAACTTAGATATTGATCTTGAAGCTCTTTTTTCAGATAAGGTTTTTAAATCTAGAGTGGCCCAGTTTGGTGAAGTTAGTGTTCACAGAGATCTTGCTTCTGCGGTTCTTCATCAAAGTGGTATGGGTCTGGGTGATAAGGGTTACAGTGAGATGGTCAGTGCGTATTTTCTTTTTTTTGGAGACGCTCTAGATCCAAAGGCCCTTGAATCAGGCAATTGGCTAACTCCTTATATTGATGAATATTCTAATTAACAGGCTCAAATGGATAATTTTTATCCACCATTTCACGAATCGGAAAACTTTTAACCATTAAAAACCATCCAAAATACTCTTGGCATGGCACGTATTCCTCACAATCGCTTACAATTGCGACATTTTGACCCCAAAATCGGCACTTGTGTCAAAGTGCTTTCAACTATTTCCCCATTTTCGGTGGCAAAGTTTCACCACTTTTGATCAAAAAATTTCATCAGCCCCATTTTTTTGTGAAATTCATCCTGGCACTTTTATTGCTTTTACAGTTCTCAAATAAAACATGGGCCAATTGAATGGCCTTCAGTTTTTCGCATCAACTAATAACAATGATGGGGTAGGAGTGAGAGTCCTAACCTAGAATTTACAAAGGGAGAGTAAATGAAATTATCTTTAAAAAAACTTTTTGGATTAGGCGTACTTGCACTTGGGACACTTTCAGCGGCTCATGCTTTCGATCCAAATGACATTCAACTTGGTAATCCACGGTTAGCTGGTAGTGGTTGTCGTGCTGGAACTGCAGACGCTGTTCTTAGTGATGACGCCAAAACTCTTTCTATCCTATTTGATGACTACGTAGCTGAAGCTGGTGGATCTACAGGAAGAACTATTACACGTAAAGGTTGTAACGTGGCCGTTCCAGTTCACGTACCACAAGGTTTTTCTGTATCTTTAATCGATGTTGATTATAGAGGTTTTATATCTCTTCCTAGAGGAGCATACGCAAGACTTTCTACTTCATACTTCTTTGCCGGACAAAGAGGACCATCAAAAAACAAAATGTTTAGAGGTGGATTTGAAGATGAGTATGTTATGTCACCGAGGCTTATTGTTGGAGCACTTGCTTGGTCAAGATGTGGTGCTGACGTAATCCTTAGAGCTAAAACATCACTAATGGTTAAAAACCGCAACAGAAATGTTGAGGCCATTGGTACTGTTGATTCAATCGATGTTCAAGCTGGCATCATCTACAAACTACAATGGAAAAGATGTCGTAGATAATACAATAATCACTGATAGTGGGGTGGCACATGCTTCCCCACTTCACTAAAAAACTTTTTTAAGGTCTTTGGGGAAAGAAAAATGAAAAATTCAATCAAAAATTCAATCAAAATTACGATAGCTGCACTGATAACTTCAACTGCATTTGCACAAAACTTCAGCACACACGAAGCTAAGTTTAAAAAAATGAAAAGAAGAGATCTTCATAGAAGAACAAAAATCCAAATCGGTAACCACCGATCAATAAAACATAGAGATATGCGAGTTTCCAGGCCGCAAGTTAGTGGCACAGGCTGCCCAAGCGGAACAACTGATGTGTCACTTACTGATGACAAGAGAACCTTGGCCATTTTATTTGATGAGTACATGGTTGAAGCCGGTGCTATGAATGGAAAAAACTCTGATAAGAAGAATTGTCGCATAAAAATTCCTGTATCAATTCCTCCAGGTCACAGAGTTGCCGTTGTTAATATAGACTATAGAGGCTTTACTTATATTCCTGCAGGGGCCATGGGTAAGCTAAGTGCCAGATACTTTTTTACAGACTCACATGGAAAACAGATTTCGAATGAAGTTGTTAGAAAAGAAGAGTTTGTAGGACCTGTAGATGGTGAATATGTTTTGACTGCCAGCCTTAAAGGCAGGCTTAACTGGTCAAAGTGTGGATCAAATACAGTACTCAATATACAAACAAGACTTATGGCCAGAACTAATATGAATCAAGACGATACAATGGCCACGATGGATTCTATTGATGGCCAATCAAGTGAAGACATTACTTACCACCTAATGTGGGAAAAATGTCAGCACAAAAAACCTAGAAACCCACATGTTAAGCCTCGTAGGCCACATGCTAAACCACATAACCCACGTACACCACCGAGAAGACGTCCAAGTTCAAGACCTATAAAACCTAGAAAGCCTAAGCTTAATCGCTTCACTCGTTAAGAGAGTAGCGTTTAAACCCCAAATGACCCTAGAGGTGGAAGTGTAAACTTCCGCCTCTTCTCATTTTAGGTAATATTTATAAAATCAATATTGAGGCAACTGAGCTGTTCAGCAGGACTATCTTCAACAATTTCTCCAATTTCTTCTATCAAATCGAGAATTTTAATTTTGATCGTCTCAAAATCTTTTTTGGAAATTGTGAGTGGCCCAGTAAATTGGAGTTCTTCAGAGCTTAAGCTAGAGCTTTTTTCAATGGCCTTTAATCTCCAGTTTGTATGATGGGCCTTAACAAAAGGCGAGCCCGCCTTTAGGTGTGTTTTTGTAACACCGATATCGAGGGACTTGTCTTCTGATTTGACTAGTCCTACTTGCAGCAGAAAATCTAAAACTTTTTTTACATCTCTTAAAGGTAGCTTTGTGCGCTCTGCGATTTCCTCAGGGGTGTTAAGCTGTTCTAATGATGTCAAAAGTCTAATGGCAGAATATTTCCAATCGGAGTAAAAAATTGAAGAATCCTTTTCTGTTAATCCCTTTGAGGCCTTGATTCTCGACGATACCTTTAGCGCCTTTGATTTGAGAATATCGAGCTTTCTCACATAAAAATCTTCTAAGGCCATGGTGCCGGCCTTTTCAAGGTGTAAAAGGTTCATAAAGTAATCAGTCTCAGATAAGTTGAGGCCCAGATATTCGCAGACTTTATAGGCCTGCTCTTCCGAGAAATTTTTAGGCCCTTTTAAGACTTGAGAGACCATTGTGGGATGTACACCCAAAAATTCAGATATTTTTAAGTACTGCCCCCTTCCTTTTTTAGGTAGGTTTTCTATGTAATTATTCAAGAATTTCTTATAGTTACGGTATTTGTATAGTTCCATTGATTACCATTTGGTAAAGTTATTCATATATTATTTACTAAAAAAATATGTTTTTTTCAAATATAGCCCCCTAGGCTTAATACATCGCAAATTAGTTTCTCTTCAACGGAGGCGGGGGACCTATGTTTTTTAAGTTAATTTCCCTTAAAAACATTCAATTTCTCTTAATAGGGATGGCCTTTTTTTTTGGTGGTCAAGTTAATGCAGCATCTCAGCTTAGCAATAAAGATTATGAGAGCGTCCGCAAGAAAATGTCTGCCCTATACGTGCCACACTTTGCCGCCAAGGGTCTAAAACTAATTATTGAGGACCGTTGGGAAGATGCAGCACCTCAAGCCTATTCAAGAACCATGGGAAGTCGCTACATCGTGACTGTTATGGGCGGGATGGCACGCGGTGCTTATATGACAAAAGATTCTTTGGCTTTGGTCTATTGTTATTCAATTGGAAGACTTATCGGTGGCGCGTCCATCGTGAGCAAATCAAAGCCAAAGTATAGTATCTCTCCGCAAGCAGATTACTTCGCCACTTCTAAGTGTATGAAGAGATATCTGGACGGAGATGATCACGTAAATGAATTAAAACAAATTGACATACATCCGTATGTTTCTGCCCTCTGCAAATCGACCTTTAAAGAGTTAGAAAACCAGGCCAAGTGCATTCGCTCCTCTCACGCAGGGAGAAGCTTGGCCTGGTTTTTACAAATCCTACGAGGGGTGGTCCCCAATGCAGATTTTCACACAAGTTCTCTTGAAGATTTTGGCGAGCAAGGTATTAAAAATATATCTCCTCAATGCCGCTTAGACACATACTTTCAAGGTGCTTTGTGTAAAGTTTCTAGTGATGAAGAAGTCAGTGACCTTGATCCAGATCAAGGATACTGTTCGAGGAATAAGGGTGATAGATTAGGTGTAAGACCAGCGTGCTGGTATTCGCCAATAATCTAAGGTAAATTAAATGCGGCTCTTTGGGGAAAATTTTCCAAAGAGGCTCATTTAGTTAAAAACTTACATTGAAAAAATCTCCTTGTGAGATTCTAGGTAAACGGATTAACCTAAGGTATATGACCATGACGGAAAGAATTAGATTAGTAGTATTAGTTTTTGCTCTTCTTGCAAGTGCGCGAGCGTTCTCTGGTGGAATGGACTCGGGTGGCGGAAGAGGTCTCGTGTGTTTCCAAACAAAAGAAGTTGCAGACAAGGTCAGAGATAATCTGGGCTATATTAACGACTCTCAATTAACAGAAATTACATTCATCGAACCCATTGATCTTTATTATGCAAAACAAAGACGAGGGATAGATCATAGAGCACCAAAGCTTGCTACTCCTTATCAATCAGAATCATTTTTACAATACCTAGAAAGATTGGTGCAGAGAATCGAAGTCAGTATTCCACCTCTTGGTGAAAAAATTCGCAGTACTCAAAAAGAATTTTCTGGCGACAATACAATTTGGCACGATCTTGGATTGATCCCAATATTCGACGAAAAAAGTGTTGCACATTACAACACTAAATTATGCACGGTCACAACCATGGCGATTCAATTTAAAGAAGAGGGAAGAAATTTTCTCAATATTGATCACAGGCTCTTTTTTCATCCAAAGCATTCGGTAATGGGAAAAGCGGTTCTTTTCATGCACGAATACTTTTATCTACTTGCCCGAAAGTTGGGTGGAGCTGATAGCCGGAGTACTCGAATTGTTCTTGGACATCTGCTAAAAAATGAAACAGGTGTGAAAGTCGAAGACTTGGCCAAAATCCTATTAGACTTTCGTTTTCTTGGTGAGCAAGACATCGTAGGCGGTGGAAACACCATGTATGAATACTATCCAACTTTTGATTAAAAACTTTCATTAGGGCACACAATGTACAAACTCACTTATTGGGTAAGCTCTTTGAAGCTTTGCTACTTTAGCGGAATCTATTGAAACTTGGAGCGCATTACCAACACATACAAGGAACTTCTGAGTATCAATAACCCCATCAGGAAGATCACCAACATCTATTATTCCGCCCGGTAAATCGCCTACATCAATAATACAATGACCTAATAGCTTAGCAGGTAAAAAACCATCGGGAAGATCACCTACATCGATAATTCCATCGGGGAGGTCACCGACATCGATAATTCCATCGGGGAGGTCACCGACATCGATAATTCCATCAGGGAGGTCACCGACATCGATAATTCCATCAGGGAGGTCACCCACATCGATAATTCCATCGGGGAGGTCACCCACATCGATAATTCCATCAGGAAGATCGCCTACATCAATAATAGATTCGACCTTATTTTTTACGCAGACGAGGTAGTCACTGTAATTGACTAAGTCATCAGGTAAATCTCCCACATCTATAATTCTTTCTGCTACTAGGTTGCTATTTTGTAGAAAAATGAATATTCCAACTAAAATGAAGTACTTACTCATTCTTTCCCCCCAGAAATAGTGACCACAATTATATGGCCTGAGGATTATAACTCGGGTTCACTGCAAAAATAATTAATGATTCTTAGATTAAGAGTGTCTAAAAGTGTTTCATGGAGCAGCTTTCAGCTGTTCCTTATTCACTTTTCTTTACTATGCCATGATTTGATAGGTGATAAAGGAGAAAAAATAGGCCAGTGCAAGCGTGTAAAGTCCCATGACCGCAGGCCACTTCCATCCACCGGTTTCCCTTCTCATAATGGCAAAGGTTGAAACACATTGAGGGGCAAATATAAACCACACAAGTAGTGATAGTAGAGTGGCAACGGAAAAGGTTTTAGATATTTTTGTGCCAAGTGAGCTTGAAAATTCATCTGAGTCAGGGTCACCTTCAATAGATAGAACAGTTCCAAGAGACGAGACCACAATTTCTCTGGCCCCAAAGCTGGGAATGAGAGCGGTGGTTATTCTCCAGTCAAATCCCAGTGGTCTAAATATTGGCTCAATGGCCTTTCCCACAGTTGCTGCGTAACTCTCACCAATTTGGGTTTCGCCATTTTGATCTTTTGGAAAACTCACAAGAACCCATATCAGCATGGAAAGAGCTAAGATGATAGTACCAGCTCTTTTTATAAAAATTTTGGCCCTATTCCAAAGACCTTTTAAAACTTGTTTTATATCGGGTAAGCGGTAAGGAGGAAGCTCCATCAATAGATGTGAGGGAGATCCTGAAAGTACTGTTCTTTTAAAAACTGCGGCCATAATAAAAGCACTGACAATTCCAACCATGTAGAGACCAAACATTATCAGTCCCGATAGATTAAGCACTCCCCAAAGAGTTGTATCGGCGGCAAAGAAGGCACCAATTAGTAAGGCAAAAACGGGAAGTCTTGCTGAGCATTGAGTGAGAGGTGCAATCATCATAGTTGTCAGACGGTCTTTATCATCGGCCAGAGTTCTGGCGGCCATAATTCCAGGTATAGCGCAAGCATGGGAAGATAAGAGTGGTACAACTGCTTTTCCAGGTAGTCCGAGTCTTCTCATTATATTGTCTAGAATAAAAGCGGCCCTTCCCATATATCCAACATCTTCAAGGATCAATACAAATAAAAAGAGAATAAGAATTTGTGGTAAAAAGATAATAACATTTCCCACTCCGCCAATAATTCCATCTACTACAAAGCTTCCAAGTAGACCTTTTCCAAGAGCACCGGAAGCGTACTGGCTAAGCATTCCTACAGCTGAATCAACAACATCCATCAAGGGACCAGACCAAGAAAAAATAGCTTGGAACATAATTAAAAAGGCAAAAACAAGAAAGGTGGGTCCAATTACGGGATGAAGTGCCCAGCGATCAATTCTTTGGGTGATGTTGTCGGGCTTAATTTTTGATTGAACAGAGCTTTCCAGAATATCATCAACTTCTTTAAAGGTTTTATTGATAAAACTCATATCTCGAAATACTTTTATGGTATTCGGATCAACACTTGCATTAAGATCAGTTAGTGACTCTAGCATTTTTTCAATTTTCAAACTTAGCTCTTTAGCTCCGTTTTTATTGGTGGCCACACTTGTTACTACGGGTATGCCTAACTCTCTTTCGAATTTGGCAATATCGATTACTTGCCCACGCTCAGTCGCTAGGTCATATAGATTCAAGGCCACGATCATGGGGATGCCAAGCTTTTTAATTTCAAGTGGAAGGTAGAGACTTTTACCAAGGTTAGTAGAGTCCACAACAACCACGATGAGGTGTGGTTTTGCTACATTTTTATCAAGACCAAATAAGACGTCTTTGGCCACTTTTTCATCTAGTGTTCTGGTGTCGAGGCTGTAGGTACCAGGAAGATCAATCAGTCTATATAATGAGTTTGCCCATTTCACATCTCCCATTTTCTTTTCAACAGTGATGCCAGGAAAATTTCCAGTTCTTTGATTTTTGCCTGTCAAAATATTAAAGAGTGAGGATTTTCCGCAATTAGGAGTTCCCGCTAACGCCACTAGGGGTGTGAAATATTTTGCTTCTCCTCTCATTTTATTGTTTCCTTTCAACCATAATACAGCTGGCCTCTTTTTTGGTGAGCGCCAACTGGCCTCCTCTGAGGGAGATTAGAATAGGTTCTCCAAAAATAGGAGCGACTTTTAAAATAGTGATTTTTTGACCTTGGATGAATCCCAAATGGGCCAGACGTAGAGCAAAATCCTCTTCACCTGGATAGCTAACTACTGATGAGATTGTGCTTTCAACACCAATTTGAGCTTCAATTAAGCATTTTTCCATATAGAGATACCTCTTTCTAAGTAGTCTCTATATCACAGCTTTGTAGTAGGGTCAAACAAAAGTTTGACCTATCAAACTTTTTACTTAATTAGGTTCTTGGGAGTGATACTAAATGAAATATTTAGCCCATTTTCGCCTTCGCTAGTAATTACAGCACTTTTGCCAAGCTGAACAATGACTGTTGGATTGCTCAGCTGAATTAATTTTTTGCCATCCTTTCTATAGATAAATCCCTCTAAGTGCACAGAAGGATTGGATACACCTTTCTTTCTTTCCAGCGTGGGGGTAAATTCGGCCTTAAAGGCATCAGTTTCAAGGGAGAAGGCATGGCCAATTTTAGCGGCTATTTTTCCCTTTTGCTGTCTCATAGTTTTACCAGAATTATATTTGATATCAAATTCAACATCTATGATTTCACTGAAAGCACTTAGAGAAAATAGTAGGGTCAGGCAGAGGGCAAGAGTTTTCATAATTCATCCTTGAATAAAATGTACCGTGCCATTATTTCAAAATATTGAGATTAGTGGAAGAGTGGGTGCGAAAAAGTGTGTCAACCCACCTAGCAAAGCTTGAGTAGTTTAATAGATTGTACTAATTTTCAAGCGAATCTCTTTTTTCTGCGCTTCACTTAACTCGCGAGCAAAGAAAAACCCTACTAATTTCCTCGCAAGTCTAGATGTTTCAGGTTTGGCCTGCTGGTAATTCCGATTGAGCCTAAATCTAATCGCTGTGTAGACCAACTCATGAGCGGTAATCACCGCTTTATTGAATTCGCTCAAGGCCTCAAATAACTCAGAGTTAAACAGAAGCTTGTCGTTTACAAGGTCTGTTAGATCTAGCCTTTCACCTTTGCTAAAAGCTGTTACGTCATCCATATATTGGAAAACAGGCAGCGCCTTATAGCTTCCATTTGTGCCACAGTATTCTTTTGCATGAGGAAGATCAGATTCTAGAACATCTGTTACTTTCAACTGGTGGGCAGGGTGGGGAATTAAATTTCCGGGTAATATGCGGCTTATCTTTTCAAGATCAGCATGAAAAACATTGGTGATAATTTTAACTCTCTTTAAAAAACTTTCAATTTGCTTAGTATATAGTTCTTCGCTTGTTAGAAGGTCTATTCCCCTTTTTTGGGTATCATATACATCGAGTGGTTCAATTTTATAGATATGTTGAATTTCATCTTTATCAAAATCGGCACAGACGTTAACGATTCCTCCATTTCCCGGACCAGATTCTTTAGCATCCGCTGAGCTGAGTATAGCTAGAATTCCAAATAGTGCGAAAATCTTTTTCATTTTATCCTCTTAATTTGTCAGGTTAAATAGCTGTATGGTGAGCTGGTATGTTTTATCCTTCACAGGTCCTGTTCCCAGCATATTGTAAAGTTTAGATCTAAATTCTGTTATGAGGTCTTGGGCCATTAGGAGCTTTGAGCTATCAATGGCCATGGCACAACTATTAGATATTCTCTCTTCAGGGCCTTGACTTTTCAGTGCAACTTTTGCCACTTCGAGAACCTGTCCGTGGTGGTTTCTAATCGCCTCACTACTAACTCCATCTGTTGTGGTTAACCTATTTTGTCTTGGTTTATATGTATAGTTTTCGGCGTGATACTCTTCTTCAAGCAGACCTAGTGTCACGAGCCTTCTTATTCCGCTATCTACTTGCTGAGCAGATACAATTTTTGAAAGACCACTTTTGATCTCACTAACAGAGGGCGATACATTACTTTGTTTGCAAAACTCCAGTATCGCCATGTGGAACCATTCAGATATCATTTTAAATGTTTGCTCCTGAAGAACAACGGTACTTTCTTCAGGTCTAATTTCAATAATAGCTTTTTCGATAGGCCTTTTTTCTGTGCTGTCTTTAGCATTCTCATACTGTATTAATAGGCTTAAATACTGCTTTTCTTTATCAGATAATTCGAGTCCATTTGTAAGATAGAATAGATGGGACAAGGTTATTTTTTTCTTACCCTTGAGTAGATCATGGAGTGTTGAATGGGATCTAAAGCCCATGGTTTGAGACCATCTTCTGAGAGAAAGAGATTTAATCAACTTACTTTCATTGAAGTAGTCATTGAGAAAAGGTCTCACAGATGTATATGTGAAGATATCTAAATTCATTGTCCCGCGCCCGTATTTGCGTTTTTCATATTGTATATTGTCTTGCTTCAAGGATGTCCTCTGTTGAAATATTTACATTTTCTAAGCACTTGATATCTAAATTAAATATCGTGTTATTCGCCTGTCTATTACAGAAGCTGTTAAAATTCCGCTTACATCGCCCCTACTAATATGCTCCATGAGAAAAATGTGGAGCTACCATGGCGTGTAGTGCAAAGGAGGATTCAAGGGGGGTGCTGCCATAGTAGCCCCACTGCGCAGTCAAAACACTCTTCAGTCGATTGGAAATTCCTAAGTGATCAAGAACTTCTTCAGTGGTTTGGGTCCACCATTTTGTAGAGGCCGTGTTAAGGATTTTTGTTAAGAATTTATCTAGGTTAATAGGCAATAGCTTGAAGGCAAAATAACTTTGAGCACTCTTAACCGCGCTATCTAATAGTGAAAAATACCGAGAGATTTGGTCTTTTTCTTGGGGAAAACAATCTTTTAGTTTTCTTACATAGTCCTTTTTATTGTCTGGAAATGAAATATTAAAATCATCTGGATAATGGAATTGATAGTAATCACCGCCAAGGCTTTTCCATTTCACATTATCAAAGCAAGTAGTAGCTCCAAGCTGTCCAACTTGGGAATATAATTTCACTCCATTCTTAGATGAAAAAACTGTTGTCATGGTTTTTATCCTGTGTATTTGCGAGTTAATAATTAACATAGAATGAACCCACCAGATTTTTTTTTCAGGGCATTGCAGTTTTTATGTGAAAATGTGGTCTTAATAAAGACCCACCTTTTATATTAGGTAATTAACAAGTATTTGATAGATTTGGACTGTTAGTTGCTGGTTTATTAAGGTCCACTTTATATTTTTTTCACATAACTATGATTGGCATCATAATCCCTGATTTTAATCAAAAAATCCTCTTGAAACTAGTATTAACTAAGCGCAAAATATCTAGATTAAGTAATGACTTTTATTATAGTTTTATTGATTAAAATCGATAAGACCATTGTAAACAAAACTAAATTTGGAGGAAGTGTTATGGCCATTATCGAATGGAGTAACGATTTAAGTGTAAAAGTAAATTCAATAGATACCCAACATAAAAAGCTAATAGAATATATAAATCAGCTTCATGATGGAATGATGGAAGGGAAAGGCAATGATGTACTTAGTACAATCCTTGAAGGTCTTGTAGATTACACTGCTAAGCACTTTAAGTATGAAGAAATGCTCTTTCTCACACACGGTTATGACGATGCCGAAGCACATAAAGCTGAGCATGCAGCTCTTGTGGCAAAAGTGGTTGCCTTTAAAGAAGATTTTGCTCAAGGAAAAGCAACACTTTCCAGTGATATTATGGAGTTTTTAAGAGACTGGCTGACTGATCATATTCAGGGTACTGATATGAAATATAGTGCTTTTT
Source organism: Bacteriovoracaceae bacterium (assembly GCA_018649885.1). Lineage (GTDB taxonomy): Bacteria > Bdellovibrionota > Bacteriovoracia > Bacteriovoracales > Bacteriovoracaceae > JABIHA01. Next base: position 49,225 of record JABIHA010000126.1, on the reverse strand, counting down.
TAACTGAAAAGGGAGTTCAGTGAGCTCCCTTGATACAAAAAAATTAAAAATTGCTGAATCAGAGGCACAGGCCTTATCTCACGAGTATTTTCAAAAGTTAATTGAATTGGCTCCTATTAATCTGTTAGTTGTTGATCACAGTTTTAAAATTACCTTTGTGAACCATCATGGATTAAATTTTCTTGCCAGCACTGGGTCCCTCTCATCGAAATCGAAAGAGCAAATTCAAGGTATATCTTTGAATGAAATTTTTGATGAACAAACTTGTGAGAGTATAAATGAAGGAGTTTCAAGCCTTCCATTTAAAACACGAGTGACAATTAGTGATCAGGTTTGGGAGGTTTCCTTTAATAGTATTGAGGGAATTGATAACTACATGGTGACTTGGGATGTTATCGGTGAACAGTTAGAGCTCGCAAGAAAGTTAAACTCTGTAGTAGAAGTTGTTAATGCTGCATCAATGCAAGTCGATTTTAGCAATCATACTGTTGTAAAAGGTGTGCAAGGGACATTAAGTCGGTCTGAGGAAACAGTTCAGGCCATTACTAATATGTCCCAAAATATTTCCTCTGTAGCAACTGCAACAGAGGAAATGCATACAACGATTGGAGATATCGGAAAGCAAATAACCCAAGCCGCGAATCTTGCTCAAAGTGCAAAAGATAAAACACTTGAAACCAGTAAAATTATGGAAGAGCTTTTAAAGGCAAGTAAAAATATTGGTGAAGTTGTTAAGTTAATCACTGAGATTGCAGATCAAACAAATCTTTTGGCCCTCAATGCTACTATTGAAGCAGCAAGGGCGGGAGAGGCTGGTAAAGGTTTTGCTGTTGTTGCTGGCGAAGTCAAAGAATTGTCATCACAAACAAGAAGAGCAACTGAGAATATTGAAAAAATGGTTGTAGAGATACAAACACTTTCAAAGGACTCAGTAGAATCAGTGGAAGGCTCCCTGAAAATAATTGGAAATCTTGATGAGATAGCCACCACAATTGCGACCTCTGCTGAGGAGCAATCGGCCACCATGAATGATATTGCCGTGAGTGCAACGGATGTATTTGAAGAGTCAAAAAATGTATCAACCCACGCTGAAGAGATGATGGGAATTGCTACAAAGGCAAAAAACTCAACAGATTCCATATCAAAAGCTGTAGGCCAACTTAAAGAAAAGGCTAAAGGCCTTAAAATAGAAATCGAAGATTTTCTTGTCAGTATTGGTCTTGTCTGAAAGATTTTTTAAATACTATAGTGACCTAGCAGGCAGTGGTCTGAGAAATCCTCTATACTTTTTGAATGAGCGTTTGGATTTTTTTCGACCAAAATGCTTATGAACCCTTGTAATTGGATGCTCCATTTGTCCCATAATTCTATTAATCCAACTAACTATAGCGCCAGTTGCCATGATAGGGAGTGCAAATAAAAACGCTCGCTCTTTCCAGTTGGCCATCTTGAAAATATGAAAAAATAATTTTAGATATTTTCTACGATTATACATACTTATCTTGGGTCCAAAAATACCGATTGGAAGAATGGCAAGGAAAGTTATAAGTTTTTGTCGGAACACCAATGCCTTTGATCTTAGAAGTGGGTTAACATGATTGTGGTATTTGTGATAACCACTGAGCTTAACTTCAGCAATCCTAAAGATTGAAGGGCCTAGGGTCTCAAAATCTTTTTGATAAAATTCTCTTTGAAGTTTTTCTATTTTCTCTTTTTCCATTGAGGGATGCTTTACCATTGCATAAAACCCAGTACACTTTTTGTAATACTTTATTCGATCACTAACAAGTTCAGGGTCTAAGAGCTGATCTTTCATGACATTTTCATAAAAAGGAGTACCTGGCGTTGGGCCATAAATGAGATACTGAGTAAGGCATGGACTATTTTGCAGAAGACCCTTAAATTCTTTTCTGGCAATGTCCTCACTTTGATAGGGGATGCCCAAAATCATTGAAGATAAAACCGTTATGCCATGATCTTGAAGCTTGGCGATTAATTTATCAATATCAACCCCATCATGCTTTTCATAACCCGATTTTTTTCCCTCATACCCAACCCAAACACCATCTATGCCCATCTCAGTGAGCTCATCCATAGTATATTGAGAGAGGGCCTTTACTGAAGCAAAGGCAAAAGTTGAAAAATTCATTTTTTCTTTTCGGCAGCGATGGAGAAAAGAGAGTCCCCTCTTTTTATTGAGTAAGAAATCTTCATCTAAAATTGTATGATCCATATTTGGATCAATCTCACGATGTTTCTTCATCACTTCAAAAATATTATCACCGGTAGGAAGCAATTTAATATGCTCTCTTTTAAAAAAATGAGAGGTGCTACAAAAATCGCAACCATTGGGACATCCAAGACCTGCAAAAATCATTGCAGTATGAGAAACTGGAATACCAAAAATTCTCAATCGACTGCGAATAGTGGGATGAATATAATCCTCGACGGCCAAAGTGGGCTGACCTAGGTATCTTCGCATAAAGCCCACTCCCTCTTCCTTGCAAATGGCGTCGCATATGGGAGTTAATTCTTCATCAGAAACAACTGTACCGTACCCCCCAAGAATAATTTTTGTTTGAGGAGAGTATTTCCTGGCAAGCTCACACATGATTTTTGCGTGGTGAAAAGTTGATAGAACAAAGGAAATCCCCAGTACCTCATATCCTTTTTTGAGCTCACTAATGAAAGTACGCTTTGAGGGATAGTGAAGAACAGTGGAAGGGCAGTCTAGATTTTCTGCAATATAGTCGAGAGAAAATTGTTTATGTACCACACGAGGCGAATAAATATGTTGTGAGCGTGTCACTTGCCCATGGAGAAGCTCATAGCCAACAGATTCCCCGTCCCCAACACTTGGACCTATTGGTTTGCATACAGAGCTAAATAATAACTTGTTTTTAATCATGTTATTTCCCGTTTTATGAAGTTTGCCCATAAATGTTGGGATAACTGTTGGAAAACAACAATGGATCTAAAAGAGTTTTACAAAAGTTTTACAGTTCTTTCGCACTGTGAGGGATTAGAAATAGTGGTTTTTGCTCAGGCTTCCATGATAGCCTGGCGGCCATGACTCGCTCAAAGTGGTTCTACCACCCTCTGTTTATCTTTATCTGCTCAACAATGGCATTAGTGCTTTCGCTATTTTTGTATATCCATTGGTATCTTGAAATGAAGGATAACTTGGGCCATTTTGTGAAAAAATATGGTGTCAGCTCTGGTGAGCTTCTTAGCTCTGAAACCTGGGTGATCATACTCACCCTATCAATACTTGTTTGCATTATCCTCTTTGGACTCTTTACAATTTACGTGTTCTATCAAAAAAGTGGACAACTCTATAGACTCCAGCAAAATTTTATTAACAATTTCACCCACGAGTTAAAATCTCCTTTAGCATCCATCAAATTATTTTTAGATACTTTTGTAAAATATGAATTACCTAGAGAGAATCAGTTAAAATATATTGAATTCATGCTTAAAGACACTGATCGCCTTGATCAAAATGTTAACAGAATTTTGAAACTTGCAGAGATTGAATCTGGGAAAAAAAGCTATGAGTTTAAAACAGTAGATCTTTATGAGTTTACCCGCAATTTTCTCAAAAAAAATGCCCATCTCTTTTCCAACTGTAAAATGAACTTCCATAGTGATTCCAGTGGGAAATTTTTATATAAAATCGATGAAACTCTTTTTGAAAGTGTGTTGATTAATTTATTATCAAATTCTGTGAAATATAATAATTCAGAAGTACCACAAATCTCTATCGATTTTAGAAAAGTACAGAGAAAAACTATCATACATTTTTCAGACAATGGCATTGGCATTGAAAAAAAAGATGCCAAGAAAGTATTTAAAAAGTTTTACCAAGTGGGAAAGTCAGACGATATGACGGCCAAAGGCAGTGGTCTTGGTCTTTACATGGTCAAATGTATTCTTCAATTACATGGTGGGAGTATTTCCATTCAAGGGACTGACAAAGGCTTGGGAACAGTATTTACCATCTGTTTAGATCCAAAAAAACGGAGTCGCAATGCAAAGCTTAGAGAAACGTAAAATACTAGTCATTGAAGATGAAAATCATCTGGCCGAGGGGCTCAGGCTCAATTTGGAACTTCAAAACTATGAAGTTAAGGTGGCCTCTGATGGTATTTCAGGTCTTATGACGTGGCAGGAGTGGAAACCAGAGCTCATTATCTTGGACTTGATGTTACCCGGCCTTGATGGGCTCTCAGTGCTAAAACGAATGAGAAGCATTGATGCAAATATTCCTGTACTCATTCTCTCTGCAAAAAATAAAAACTATGACCGTGTGAAAGGTCTGCGCATGGGAAGTGATGACTATCTAAGTAAACCCTTTGATTTGAATGAGCTTCTTTTAAGGGTGGAAAAACTTTTCCTAAGATGCACTGTAGACGACAAAAATCAGCTGGTACAAAAAAACTACCAGTTTGGCGAGAATACTATCAATTTTCAAAATGCCAAGGCCCACACCCAACTCGGTGAAATACAACTGACTGACCAAGAGTTAAAAATCTTAAAGATTTTGATTCAAAATAGCGGCATTGCTGTTTCACGCGACCAATTACTCTCAGTAGGCTGGGGTTATAAGAGGGGAACAAATTCTCGGACAGTGGATAATTTTGTCATGAGACTGAGGAAATATTTTGAACCAGATCCAAAAACCCCTATATACTTTAAAAGTATTCGCTCACATGGCTATCTATTTTCTGAGGTAAAGTAAAGTTAGTGTCTTCAGCGATTCTTTGCTTAAAATGATCAATCTTTTGACACTATCAAGTGTACAATGAAAAAAATGCATGAAAAACATCATTAACAATATCTCCCTCTTTTACACCGAAAGAATCGCTAAACTTATTCTAACAACAATTTTACAGGGAGTCTTTTATGAAGAAGTTGATTTTATTGGGTGCCATTATCATTTCAAGTTCATCTTTCGCGGAAACACTAAACAGGGTAACTTCGATTACTTGCTTTTATCCTCAATCTAAAGCCGTTAGAGTTCGTGTTAAACATGCGAATGCAAACGACCAAACTGAACATTATGAAATTCACCCAAGATTATCAATGCAAACTTCAGGAACTGCGTTTCTTAGCTCTGTAGAAATGGTTAAAAGGGATGATGGACTTTATGATGTAACCTTACAAGACAGAGGGTCTATCCGGTCTGGTCGTGGTGTTACATCTTGTGATATAGAATCAAGATAAATTACAAATATTCGTTCACTAGGGCCAGCAATCTATAGCTGGCTTTTTTAATTCCTCTTCAATCAAAACCTTAGCATTAAATAACTACATTTCTTTGAGGTACCATTTTGGCACCTCAAAGGGGCAGGGAAAAGGAGGAACGCATTATTTAAGTGTTAATAAATTCAAGAAGATCTCCAGGCTGACATTCAAGGGCCTTACAGATTGCCATTAAGGTGCTGAAACGAATTGCTTTTGCCTTATTATTTTTTAATAGGGAAAGGTTCGTTTCAGATATCCCTACTAAACTTGAAAGAGTCTTCAGTTTCATTTCTTTTTTTGCTAGAAGAACAGAAAGATTACACTTAATCATAGTCACACTACCGTGGAGAGTTCTTGTTCAATCTCAATTTTCTCAGAGATGTTTTTATATATAAAGTGAAGAGCAATCATAATAATTAAAGGCATTGAGTTTTCTAGGCTCGGCAAAATCCATTCTGAAATATCCATGTAAACATAAAAATTGTCAATTTCGTCATATACTTTTTTCTTATCCAAAGGGTCAAATCCCTCCATAAATTTATTTATACTATCTAAACTCATAAAACCTACAAAATAGGTGTAAACATTTATTGGAATTTGGATGACCAAGGCAATATTTATCTTCTTCATTAATTTTTTAGATTCAATAAGGTCCTTTTTCTTAAAAGTTGTAATCAATTTATAAAAATAATGAAAGAAGAAAAAGCCTGGTAAGGATGAAGCAATAATAATCAGATTGAGAAACAGTACTGCTCCCCAAAGGATGTAGTCAAAATCAGTTCCCTCAGTATAATTAGGAGCAGCTTGAGCCATTAACATCGTTACTTTAGTCACGTATCCGGATGCTAGAAAAGGCACGAAAAGGTAGCCCCATTTCGAAACCTTCACCAACTTAAAGAAAAGACCACTATCTTGACCATTCATAAGGCACCACCTCCCCAAAATTGAATTACCTGCTTAGCTTATATCGAAATTTTGATTGATTATCAATGATTATTCCTCGATAAACGTAAAGTTTTAGTTGAATATCATTGGTAAAAATATTCTATGCTTTTCACCACGAACTGTAGGTTCGAGGCCTGCCATCTCGGGTCAGTCACACGTAAGAAACATAATTGATTTTAGTACTTTGAATAAATACACTCGGCACGCCAGCGAGAAAACAGTCCAGTGGACTATTTTCACTTGTCGACAAGCACTGGGACACAGCATTTCATAGAACCGAGTTCGGTGGCGCGAACTGTAGGTTCAGGCCCTGCTCGGCTAGAGCAATTCAAATTGCTAGTTTTTCAAATGGTTAATGGCTTTGGAAATTAAAATGGCACACTCGGCAGGGCTCGAACCTGCGACCTACGGATTAGAAATCCGTTGCTCTATCCAGCTGAGCTACGAGTGCGCTAAGTGAAGTCCATGGAATTTAAGACTTTTTTTGGCTTCCGTCAATGCTTTGGTGTATAAGGAAGGCTACAAAATTAGGTGGAAAATGAGTATCGATACTAGGTATGTAAAATCAGTTGATGAGCTAAAGGCCCATATTCTTAAAGGGGAGCCATCTGTCTATGTTGGCTCGAGGACTTCAACGGTTATGCCTTACGATAAATTGGAAGAGCATCTAGGTTCCACGGGCCCTTTTAGTGTGGTGGATCTGTCTCAAATGCCATCAAAAATGGAAATGGACGATGATGGCGCTCTCTTTGTGGAAGGGGCGGTCAGCTGGGATGAAGCCAATCAATTTGTCAGATCAAAGGGTCGGGCACTGATGACATATCCCACCGAAAATTTGGCCCTCATTCTATCAGGGATTGCCACCTCTGCTACTGGTGAGCGTTGTTTTGGATTTGGGACTTTGAGGGACCAAGTTATTTCCGTGAGTTATTTGGATCACCAGGCAAACTTATCGACAAAAAAATGTAGTTCTCCTTTTTTGACCAGTGATGCTGAGTGTCTTTCGACATATCAGAAAGACTATGAGCGTTATAAGGGTTTTAAAAATGCTCCTTGCCCTAGATTTTCGAAGGCCTCAGATCTGCTAGTGGGAACTGAAGGGCAAATGGGAGTAATTATATCTGCTAAAATTAAAACAGCTCCCCTGGACCCGGTTAGCTATCTTTTTGTGGCGGTGGATCGTTGGGAAGATGACTTTAAGGCCCATGTGGAAATCGTTGAAAAGGTGCAGAGCTTTAGAGGCCAGGTATTAAGCTGTGAACTTTTAGACTCAAGCTGCCTTGGTTACCTCGATCCAGAAATTAGACCAGCGAATAATAAAGATGTGATTTTTTTGGAAATACTGACTCGTGAATTTGAAAATGTTTACGAGCAGTTTTTACTAAAGCTTGAATATTGTAATGAAGAAGATTTTTTTGAAATCTCAGAGAAAAAATTTCATCAGGTGAGAGTGGGAGTTCCCAGGGCCATTTTTGAAGATAATTCAAAAAGGGCAGTAGTAAAACAAGGAACTGATGCTCAGGTGCGAGTTGATCAGCTAGGAGATCTTTTTGAAAGTTACAGGCAGGCGACAAAGCAGGGTGTCCCCTATGGACTTTTTGGTCACATAGGTGATTGTCATCTGCATTTTAATTTTATGCCTACCACTGAGCAACTTGAACCAGTCTATAAATATATGGATCAATTTTATTCATTTATAAAAGATTCTAATGGATCACCTTTTGCTGAGCACGGAATAGGGCTGCTCAAAAAACCCTATATCAAAGAATATTATGGCAGTGCTCAAATAGCTTTATTCAAAGTTTTAAAAGCTGAACACGACCCGAGTTCAATATTTTTTCCTCAAGGGTTTATGAACTCATGAAGGCCAGAATTTACAGATCCTCCCAAAGAGAACTTCAATGCAAAATAGTGGATAGCGGTGAAATTGTAACTGCCACTGCCAAAGGAAGTATTTTAAAAAAGTCATCGATTGTAGTGGGTGACTATGTTCAACTTGAAAAAGTTGATGTGGGTACAGGGTTCGAGTACCTTATTGCTAGCATCGAGCCCAGAGAGAGTTTAATTTTTAGAAACTTTCCCAGGGAGCGCAAGAAAAAATCTATTGCAGCTAATGTTGATTTAATTGTTGTGGTTGTGACTGTTTCTAAGCCTGATTACAAAAGAGGACTTTTAGATCGCTACCTAATGAGGGCATTTCAGTGGAAGGTGCCTACCATAGTGGTTTTTAATAAAATGGATCAGTATGATCCAGGAAAATTTGATCTTGAGTTTGAGTCAAGAAGGGTGGCCCACCTCGATGTAGATACCTACGAAATTACGGCAAAAGATATTTCTTATACTCCAAAAGTCTTAGACAATGGAATGGTAGAGTTTGAGGAGGTACTGTCGGGAAAAACAGCAATCTTTCTGGGACAGTCAGGTGCAGGAAAAAGCAAAATAGTGTCAGCTCTTTCTGGAGGTGAGATTAGTTTGCTATCAAAGGAGCTTGCTAAAGTTGGCAAGGGGGCCCACACCACCACTTGGTCAGAAATTTTGGAGTTTAAAGATTTTACTATTATTGATTCACCGGGGATTCGCTCATTTTCTATGGACGATGTTATGTCAGAGGATATCGATCAATTTTTTCCGGATGTGGCCGAGTGGGCAACGCACTGCCAGTTCAAAGATTGCTCCCATGACCAAAAGGCCAGGGAATGTTTTTTTTACCGACCAGACCTAGATAGCGAAACAGATTCTGAAATAGCCCTGTCTCGGCTTGAAAGCTATCTCCGTATTAAAGAAGAGCTTGAAAGAGACCCTTCTTGGAAGAAGAGAAAGGGACACTAACTGGGGCATATAGGGACAAAATCTCTGGGGCATTATGAAATCCCGCTGAAGTTCAGGTTAAGATAGATTTTATTACTTCCCACTAAAGACACTGGGCCATAAAATGAGGGAATCTTATTTTTACCAATTAGGCTTCGCGTCAAATGTGGATCTAAGCTAAAGTTTAAAGACATTCAAAATAAAATCCAAAGGAGGGGTTAATGTCGTTTATAAATTCATGGAAGAAAGGAATATTCACACTCTTTCTCACCTTATTGTTTTCACTGCCAGTTATGGGCTCTGAAATTTCCGAAGAAGATTCACAATTTTTATCTGATCTCAAATCTGAGTTAGGAGTAAGTGAATTTACTAAAAAAGATATTGATGAGATGGAAGACTATCTTAATCAAGACGATGAAAAAGTTCAGGAAGAATTATTTGGTGGAATTTTTAAAAAGAGACCAAAAAGAGTTAAGTACGATGATGTAAAACACTGGAGTTCAGTGGGTAGTAGATATGCACTTGGCCACAATGATAAAGGTAAGGCAATTGCTCTTTACGATCTTTCATGGCCTCGGGTTTTTTCTTCTGAGCATTTCAAAAGAACAATTTTAGGGAGTATTGGCATTGGCAATATGAATGTCTTTCAGGCCATTAAAATGATTAAAGATGCCATGAAGAAGAGAAAAGAATCAGGTCTTGCAATGGCCGAAGAAGATGAAAAGAAGGTCAATAAAAGACTTAGGAAAATTGAAAAGAAATATGGAAAAATGAAAAATGTTCTTCCAAACAAGTGGTGGAAGGGAATTAAGTGGAAAAAAGAATCCCTGGCCCTTGCAGATACAGAGCCTGTTAGTTTTAAGCTTTCTGACATGGACTTAGAGTCAATGGCCAAGAAGCCTAAGAAATGGAGAAAGAAGAATAAGAAAATAAATAAGAAGATTCTTAAGCATTTGGATCTAAACGTTTCAAGTAATCTCTTTGATCACTTTGAACTAGTTAAAAGAAAGAAGGGACCTGGTTATGACATCTTCTTTGTTAATGACGGATCTCATTTAAAAGCAGCAGGAAATAGAAATCTTAAGCCTAAGAAAATTGGTGATTTTGTAAATCCTTATAAATCTTTTAAAAGAAGCATTGGCTTAATTGTTGTTAAGTTTGCCATTGGTCAAATAATTGGTTATCTCCCAGTTCCTGTGGTTGGTGATATTTTAGATGTTGTTGTGAGCCGTTGGTTTAATTTAATGGAGCAACAAGAAGAGGCCCACCATTTTGCAGCTCTTGAAAATCTTGACTTGGCAAATACGGGTGACGTTAATTCTCCATTTTATAAGCTTTCAACTGATGCAAAATCTCAGCTTGGAATCTATCTTATTGCTCAAGATACTGCTTGGTGGAAGTCAATTTTCAAAAAAGCTTCCAAAGATGATTACGATGAGCACTTAGTTGATCAAGCGGATCGAAATGCTAAAGGTATGGAATGGCTCTCTAAAAAGGGTTGGACTGCAACAAATCTTACCGATTGGTATGCTACAGCTGTGAAAGATAGCAAGAAAAAGCTTTTCATGTTAAATGAGCACTATCGTTTTTCTAAAAAGCCTCTTATTGGTATGAATTACAAGAGCCCTAAAATTGAGCTTGTTTGGAGACATGCTGCTCAAGTTATAGACCTTGCTATTAAGTATATCCCTTTTCCTGTTCAATTTGTTGATACAGTTCTTGGATTTTTATTCGACTACTTTGTAAATGACATTATTGAAGATGGGCAAAAAGAAGAGTCCAGGTTCATGGCCTATGCTAGGACACGTGCTGGTACCGGAGAGGATTGGAGTGGAGAGTATTCTCATATGATTCAAAGAAGAATGAATCCATTTGAGCTCGATCCAAAAGAGACTGCTGATCTGGTTGCTAGAAGAAAGAAATTTCTAGGACTATAAGACTTTACATTAAGTTTCTTTATAGTGGGGACCCTTTTAAAGGGTCCCTTTTTTTAGGATAAATTAAGAAAATATATGAACGACTTTAAAAATTTCAAATACAATTTCTACTGACTCATCAAACTCGCAATACTTTGAGAAAAATTCAATATGAGCATTTCTCCAATACTCTAATGAAAGATCCCCTTCACCCTCAAGGCGAGCCAAGTCCTCACTCATATCACTAAAGGGCATGGTCATCGTTTTCACTGTCTCTACAACGCATACAGCTTGGTTTTTTGAGTCTTTGATAATAGATCTATCACCAGGCTGAAGGGTAAGTTCGTTCTCCTCTTGGAATTCTTTTAAAAGGCCTGAGGTTGCAGTTTTTTTGCCCTCTAAAACAAGAGCAAGTAGTGAGTCGGCCATTTCCGCGTTGTCGCCAAAACTCCACTGTTCAAGAGCTGCAAGTTGCTGATCTGAAAAGTCATTCATAGTTTTACTTTTTTTTAGGTGCTTCTTTAGGTAATTCGATGGCCACATTAAAATTGATATTAAAGTTCTTATCTACAGAAGCAATGGCAATTGATGGGTCTGGAATTTCTAGGTACTCAAAGTCGAGTGTCGTTCCACCTTTGGCAACAAGTTTTCCTGCTTCGATCACAGCAGATATTTTAATTTTGATTTTTTTCTTTTTTCCTCTAATTGTCATCTCAGCGTCGACTGTCTTTTCTTTATCACCTGCAAATATGGGTCGTTTAAACTCAATTTTTAATTCTTTGTACTTTTTTGAATCAAAGCATAGGCCATGCATTTTTTCATCTCGGCTTTCACTGTCAGTATCCATTTTTTCAATGGGAAATTTGACAATAATATTTCCTATGGCCTGACCTCTTTTTTCAGCACTCACTGAAAAATCTTTCACAATTCCACCAAAAGAAGTCGTTACAAGTCCAAACTTTGTACTCTTTCCTTCAAACTTAATATAGTCAGAGGATTTCTCAGCGCTTTCAAAATCTTTGTGTGAAAACGACTTGGAAAGTGACTGTGCCGGAAGTTGCCAGGACAGTAAAAGTGAGCAAGTCAGTAGAAGAATTGCATAGAATTTAGACACTTTGAGATCTCCTTGTATGTAACTATTTCATGATAGTCGATTTTTATGAAATTCTAAAATAGCTTTTATGAGGAAATGATGAATTATGGTTTGGCCTAAACCACTGATTTCCCTCTGTGTTATAATCACTGCAAGCTAAATCAGTCTAAGGTGATAACCATGAGAATCCTAATTTGTGAAGATGACGAGGGGTTTATAAAATTTTTGAAGAAAGGTCTTGAAGAAGAAGGTCACAGCGTTGATACCGCTCTCAATGGAGAGGAAGGTGAAAACCTCATTAGGGCCCACGAGTACGACTTGGCCATTTTAGACGTTATGATGCCAAAGCTTGATGGAATCGAGCTTGTTAGAAGAATTCGTAGTTTCAATTGCAGGCTACCCATAATATTTTTAACAGCAAGAGATGATCTTTCCACTAAACTGAAGAGTTTTGATGTGGGTTGTGATGATTATATGACCAAACCATTTTCTTTTGAAGAGCTCTTAGCAAGAATGAGGGCGCTTTTAAAAAGAGGAACTGATCAATTTGGTTCAACACTAGAAATTGGTGATTTAATTTTAGACCAGAGGGCCTCTCGTGTTTATAAAGGTGGCGTTGAAGTAAATCTAACTAAAAAAGAATACTCAATCCTTGAATACCTTATGAAAAACGTCAACTGCGTTCTTTCGAGGTCTCAACTCTTGCAACATGTTTGGGGATATAATTTTCAGCCAAATACCAATGTTGTAGACGTGCACATTAAGAGTTTACGCGCTAAAATTGATAAGAAGGGCGGACAAGAGTTAATAAAAACAGTTAGAGGGATGGGCTATATGCTCGAAGGTCAAAAAGCTTAGATTGAATGAATAGACTTACCTGGATTCTAGGAATCTTTGTTTCATTAATAGTGGTAATTGTTAGCTGGAATTTTGCTGATAAAGATTTTTTGAACCTAACTCAGAAAACAAAAGAAGGACTGGTTCAGGAATTCTCCCTCAATAGATCTGAGGTCGAAAAGAAACTCTTTTTGGCCTATATTACCATTAGATCCATAGCGACCCTTCCCTCGACAATTGTTCTCGATTCAAGGACTTTTAAATATGTCGAAAAACAAGAGAAAGTCATTGATCAAATTTATCGAAATATTGTTTCAGAAATTAACGTTTCCGAAATTTATGTTGTCTCTAAGAATTTTGTCCCTAAAAGTGTTGGTCATAACAAGCATATTATTGAATTTGCCCATTACCTGCATAAAGAAAATAAAGAGGAAGAAGAAAGTCGCGAAGATGAAAAGTTTGAACACTTGGAAATCTATAAGCAAATTCAACACTTTCAGAGAAAGTATCCGACAGCAGATTCAGTTAGTGGTATTGCATACCCTGCTTATATTAGTAACAAGCTTATTACTTGTGATACTAGGCTAAGTGAATCAAAGCATCTGTCTTCTTCTGAATTAAAAAGAAGAATGGGAGTTGTCTACAGTGTGCCTTTTTATAATGAAAATGGTGAATATATGGGAGTTGTTGCGGCCATTCTTAGAGAGGATGTAATAAAGAATATTTTCACTTCTCCATTTTATGTTCTGAGCAAACCGAAATTTAATTTTTATATCGAAAATGAACACATAGAATCTGAATTAGGGCAGCAGGTATCAAGTCTAAGACTAGGAAAACCTAGTAAGAGCTTCCCTTTTAGTTATTCTGAAAAAGTGAAGGTTTACGATGAGAGTGAGTGGTTTTTGTCCACAGCACTCCCCAAAAGGATCTGGGAGAGCAACTCAGAGTTAAAAGAGGCCAAATTAACAAATTTAAGTCTTCGAATTGGTGGCTTTTTTCTAGCACTACTGGTTATGGCCAATATTTTTATTGCAACAAGGGCAGATGAAGTTAGTAAGTTAAATAGAAGCCTCAAAGAAGAAGTTAATAGAAGGACAGAGTCAGAGGAGAGATTAAAGCAATTTACTTCAGATGCTTCACATGAACTTAGATCTCCAGTGGGAGTGATTCGTGGGATGACTGAAGTTGCATTAAAAAAGAAAAGGGATGCTTCGGAATATATAGAAATTCTATCTGATATTTTGGTGAGAACTGATGGTCTGCAAAATATTATTCAATCTCTTTTAGAGCTATCAAGGCCCAATGCAGAGTTCAGTTTGCAGTATAAAAAAATAAATATGAAAATATTAGTAGATGAAGTGATAACTACAGCAAACGATAGCGAGAAAAGAAAAGATATTGCCATTCAAAATTTAATTAGTCCAGGAGTCTTGGTATTTGGAGATGAGGAGAAGTTATTTAAATTGGTGTTAAACCTTGTCACTAATGCAATCAAATATTCAAAAGAATCAGGAGGGATTGTTCGCATAACAAATTTGGAAGATTCAAAAAATAATTACTTAGAAGTTAGAGATAACGGGATTGGAATAAGCAAAGAAGAGTTAGAGCGTATTTTTGACCGCTTTTATCGTGCAGATAAATCCAGAACCACAATGGTTTCAGGTGTGGGACTAGGCCTTAGTATTTGCCAGAAAATAGCAGCGGCTCACAAGGGAGAGGTCACAGTCACCAGCAAAATAGATGAGGGAAGTGTATTTACGTTTAGACTCCCAAAAATTGAAGTAGGCTAGAAAGGGAAGCATCATTAGAAAGTCTAATGTTTTACTACTTATTATCGCAACGATCATCATTATTAGCTTCAAGTTTTTTACTGATGATTTACAGCAAGAAAATCAAGAAGAGCTCTTTTTAACAAGAGACGGAGTTTCCTCATATCAAGAATTTAAAGAGATAGTCCACGAGAGAAAAATATCTGCGTTATATATCAAAACACCTGAAGGCAATGGCCAAGAGGTTTACCAATTCATTGATTCTTTAAAAGAAAAATATGGCTTGGGAAAGAATATTGAAATCCTTACCTATCATGATTTATATTCGAAAAGCTTGAAGGGGAAGAAAGGTTATCATCAGGAAATTGAATTCGCCAAAAAATACCCTAAGGTTCTTTTTAATTTCATGAAAGAAGATAGTATCTCTTTCTTTGTTTCTTTTGCCCCTCATATTTCATCCTTATATACATCTAGCATTCTACATGAATTGCAAATGGATATAGTGAAAGAGGGGTTTAACTTTAAATCAGCTGGTCTTCCTTACACAAATTATCATCTCAACAAGTATTCAAGTGATATTAAAAAATATCTTTTTCCAGGTGTATTTGTACTAGCATTTATTTTCATTTTAATACTAGTTAGAAATCTTTTGGCAGCATATATTATTTTTTGTCCTCCGCTTTTTTCGGCCCTTTTCTCGTTAGCATTGATTAAAACCTTCTATATTCATATGAATATGGTTACATCAATTGTCCCGCTTGTTAGCTTTGTCATCTCGCTCGCTGTTGTCTTGCATCTTTATTTTCCAGCTCTCTTGTATGGAAGTGCTCGTCAAGCAAAGTCATTAAAGCTTATGCCTACGATTCTAATGGTTGTGACGACTGGCATAGGTTTTGGATCTCTTGTTATAAGTCCCATAAAAGTAATTGGGCAATTCGCTGTTCTATCTTGTATTTCGATTGTCTTTTGTTCATGTGCAAGCTATCTGTGGATGTCACGATTTTTAGATTATCTCATTTTAAAAGCACCAGCTAAAAAAATAAATTTAGAGATTCTCGAAACTTTGGTCAAAGAAAGGCCTTTAAGAAAACGCACAACAATCATACTGCTCCCTATCTTTGGTTTGGCGTTATTTTACATTTTGCCTAAACTTCCCGTTGTCACAGATGCAACAAGGTATTTCCCAGTATCCTCTGGGATTAGAAAGAGTATTATTTCAGTGCAAAAAGAAGTTTTGGGAAGCCCTATTTGTGAAATCCTATTAAAGAAAAAAAATGGAGAGAGCTTCAGTTTTGAGGATTTCCAAATACTCAGTAGTATTGAAGAAAAACTATCTTTGGCGGGGAAAAAGACGATCAGCCCTGGCAGAATTATAAAAGATGCAAACTATCTATACTCTTCAAACTTGGCCCTACCCGATTTTAAAATTTCTTTTTTAGCACTTAAATCAAAGGTTCAAAAAGATCTACAGAGATTCAACCCCGATGATCATATCTATCGAATGACGATTCTTGGTACGGCCATGAATTCCTCCGATTACTTTGTAGAAATTGATAAAATTAAAAAACTTTTATCACCCTATGATTACGACCTTCAATTAAGTGGGATTTATTACAACTTGATGTTGGCCCAAGATTCTTTGATTATTGTACTCGCCCAAAGTTTTCTACTTTCTCTAATTATTATCACAATCCTAGTTAGCCTCTATTTCAGGGGGATACACTATCTTTTTGCTTTTCTTATTATCAATATATTTCCAGTGATGATTTCACTTGTCATGGTGTATTTGACGGGTATGTCTATTAATATTGCCACGGTTATGACTTACTCAATCTCTCTTGGATTAGTCGTTGATGGGACTATTCATGTAATTCATACATACCCCAAATTGAGTTTTGCGGACTTTTTCGAGACCACTGTTAGACCCATTTTCTTAGGGACTATTATGCTATCTATATGTTTTTTTGGGTTTTCGATACATGGGTTTTTACCTATTAAGCAATTTGGCCTGATACTTGGCTCTACCATTTTAATTGGTCTGTT
Source organism: Bacteriovoracaceae bacterium (assembly GCA_018649885.1). Taxonomy (GTDB): domain Bacteria; phylum Bdellovibrionota; class Bacteriovoracia; order Bacteriovoracales; family Bacteriovoracaceae; genus JABIHA01. Next base: position 32,567 of record JABIHA010000126.1, on the reverse strand, counting down.
TTTCGACCTTTTCGTCTTGCCAAGCTTTTTAAGTAGTGAGAATAGTTAGGCACAATTTCACATGGATAAGTGAGGATTGTTTGGATATTTCCTGACATGAGTTTTTGATGAATACAATATGAAAGTGTCCCTGCAGATAGAGACCAAATGGCCATTTTTTGAGATAATGAAAATGGGCCAAATGACCGGCAATGGCTGCCGTGATCAACAGGAATCGAGGAGTTTTTTTGCCATTTATACATAGCGCTAAAACAAGTTTTCCAGATAATTTCTATAGCCAAGATCAACTTATTGATCAATTTAGAAAGATATGGAAAGAGAAATTTCATAATTTTGAAAGGATAGAAAATTTCCACAAAAATGTTCTCGTTGGTGGCAGGCACTTAGCATTGCCTCTTGAGGACTATCCAAAAAAGGAAACTTTCGGTCAAAAAAATGATGCATGGATCGAAGTGGCCGTGAATTTAGCAGATAAGGCCGTAAAAGGCCTTCTTGAGAGCGCTGAGATAGATCCCAGTGAAATATCTATGTTAACAAGTACAACTGTTACAGGGCTTGCTGTACCTAGCTTAGATGCAAGGCTTATGAACCGTATTGAATTTAAACATGATTTAAAAAGGGTTCCTCTTTTTGGTTTGGGCTGTCTTGCAGGAGCTGCAGGTATCAATAGAGTTTGTGATTACCTTGAAGGCCATCCAAAAGAAGCTGCAATTTTAGTTGCTGTAGAGCTTTGCTCTTTAACAGTTCAACTTCAAGATATGAGTATTGCCAATCTTGTTTCATCTGGCCTTTTTGGGGACGGATGTGCTGCTGTTTTAATGGTTGGAGATGAACATCCACTTGCCAAAAAATCTAAGTTAAGAAGAATTAAAGAAATGTCTGTTTTCTTTCCAGACACTGAAAGAATGATGGGCTGGGATGTTATTGATACAGGTTTTAAGGTTGTTTTAAGTTCAAGTGTTCCAGATTTAGTTGAAAGAGAGCTCCCCGGAGCAGTTAAGAGAATTAAAGATCTTGGACAGGTAAGTGATAGAAATATTGATTTCTATATTTCACACCCAGGTGGACCGAAAGTTCTTACTGCAATGGAGTCGGCACTTGGCCTTTCACCGGATGCACTTGAGCTCAGCTGGACAGGTTTAAAGGAGAGAGGGAATATGAGCTCTGTCTCTGTTTTACATGTGTTGGAAGAAACTTTGAAAAGAGATATATCGGGCCTTGGTCTTATAAGTGCTATGGGGCCAGCCTTTTGTGCTGAGTTTTCATTAGTTGAGGTTGTTTGATGATGACAAATTATTTTTTCTATTTTGTAGTAGCTATTTTCATTGGCCAGAGATTGGTCGAGTTGGCCTGCTCGAGGAAAAATGAAAGGGCGCTCCTGGCAAAAGGGGGTGTTGAATATGATAGTGGAAGTCTTATTTACATGAAGTTATTTCACACACTGTGGTTTGTGGGGCTGATAGGTGAGAGTGTCTTACTAAGCAAAGTAGTAAGGCCACAATATATACTAATTTCTCTGCCTTTTTTGGTTATTGGACAATTTTTGCGTTTTTTATCTGTTAAAGCTCTAAGGGAGAGGTGGACTATTAAAGTCATTGCCCTTCCTGGAGTGCCATCAGTAAAAGATGGGATTTATAAATATATGAAACATCCCAATTATCTTGGGGTCGTTTTAGAGATTTTTTGGCTTCCCTTTATGGGCGGGGCATATGTCACCTCCATAGTAGGAACTATTTTGAATCTTTTTCTTCTTAAAAGGAGAGTGAAGGTAGAGGAACAGGCCCTTTCAGGTTTTGACCCAAGCTATGAGGGAAGACCTCAGATTACATTTGTTGATAGGAGTAAGGCTTGCTAACAAAAAAAGAAATTGAGACAAAAGTTTATGAAGTCATTCGAGAGAAATGCTTGAGCGAGAACGATCAAAATACTGTGATCCTGGGAGCAAATACGCACCTAACAAAGGATCTAGGTCTTGATAGCCTCGGGCTTTTAACGCTTTCTGTGGAAGTAGAAAATTTTTATAAAATATATCTAGGTGATGCAAATTTTGTCCCCGAAACCGTTGGTGAGGTAATCGAGGTCATTGAGCGTGAAACAAAGAAGATTCAATAGGACTTTGGATGAAAGATACGATATTAGATTTATTTATTAAAAGAGCTGAAGACGGTATAGCGACAGTTACCTTCTTTAGGAATTTAAATCAAAAAGAGGAGCACTCTTACTCCGATCTTTTGAATGGTGCTAAAAAAGTTGCATCGTATCTTGTGAAAACGGGCGTTAAAAAGGGCGAAACAGTCACGCTTTGCCTTCCTACCGGCGCAGAATTTTATCACGCTTATTTTGGAGCTCTTTTAATGGGAGCAGTTCCTTGTGCTATATACCCACCTCTACGGTTGGGAAAACTTGATGAGTGGGTTAGTAGAACCAGCTATATGTTAAAAAGTGTTAATTCAAAAATAGTTTTAACTGAAAAAAGAATTCACCCATTTTTGGGCACTCCAGTTTTAAATGCAAGGGTTGATTTTGGTTGTATCACAGTCGAAGCAGCGAGTACTAAATTTGGAAGCGAGGTACCAGAAATCGTGTCTCCCACTCTTTTTCCTAATGACGTTGCCTTTATTCAGTTTTCTTCTGGCTCTACTGGAAAACCCAAAGCACAATGTGTGACACATCGTAATTTGATATGCAACCTTGATGCTATTATCTCAACTTTATCAAAAAGTGTTGAAGAGATGATTGGGGTAAGTTGGCTTCCTCTCTATCATGATATGGGACTTGTAGGTGCTTTTCACGGTGCCATTTACTCAGGCGGTAACTTAGTTCTTATTCCACCAGAAATTTTTGTGGCAAGACCACTTACTTGGTTTGAGGCCATCAGTGATATGAAGGCCACTATTACAGTGGCACCAAATTTTTCCTTTGGCCTTAGCCAAGAAAAAATAAAAGACGAAGAAATTCAAGACTTAGACCTTTCAAGCTTAAAGGTTGTGATGAGTGGTGCTGAACCCGTGCATCCCGATACAATGGAAAGGTTTTTTGAAAAATTTTCGAAGGCCAATTTAAAAAGAGAGGCAATTACACCTGTCTATGGTCTGGCCGAAGCAACTCTTGCTGTAACATTTTCTGATATGGATAGCACTCCTATTTGGAAGAGCTTTGATAAGGAACTTCTGCATACTTGGAAAAAAGCTGTGCTTGTAAATTCAGGAGGCGTTCAGCTGGCAAGCGTAGGAAAGGCCCTACCTGGCATTAGCTTAGAAATTCGAAACGAAGACAGCGCTGTTTTAGGAGAAGGTAAGGTTGGGGAGCTTTGGATCAAAGGGGACTCAATTGCTAGAGGCTTTAATGACAATGGTGACTGTGAAACAAATTCCAATTGGATAAATACAGGGGACCTCGGTTTCTTGTTTGAAGATCAGCTATACCTTTGCGGAAGATCTAAAGATATTCTTATCATTAGAGGTAAAAATCTAGATCCAGCTCCTATAGAGCAAGTGGTAAGTGAATTTGGTTTTATACGTTCAGGATGTGTCGCTTTATTTGGAGTCTATGACGATAAAAGTGGCACTGAAAAAGCAATATTAGCGGCTGAGCTAAAGGGTGAAGACAATCCCATGTATCAGCAGAGGATGAAAGAAGTTGTAGCAAGTGAATTCTCGATTGATTTGTCGCAAGTTGTCCTTCTTCCTCCTTCGACACTCCCAAGAACTTCGTCTGGGAAAATTAGACGAAATCAGGCCAAGAACTTATTCGAAGCAGGTCACTTAAAGTACAAGAAAGAATATATCCCTTTGAAAGTATTTTCTAATATTATGAAGGGGAAAATTGATTATGTTAGACAGAAGTTGGGACTGGTTTAATCACCCGATTTTAGATCAGTTCCTTGCATACTTCAGAAACTTTTGTTGGTGTGATATCTACCATACATTGTCTCCAAACATCTTGTGAGCATTTGCCCCTTCCATCTTTAGTGCAAGGTCTGCACTCCATCTCTACTTCTAAGGTTTTGATATTTTCGTGAGTGGGAAATCCAAATGCTGTTGGCCCAATTAAGGAAATTCCGTTTATTCCCATTATTTCAGCTGCATGAATAAGACCTGTATCTGCACTAATAAGACAACTAGACTTGGAGACAAGGTAGACACTTTGGGTGAGTGAGAGCTTACCTGACAGGTTGACAACATTTTGAGTACTACACTTCTTTCTCAGCTCTTCAATAAATTGATCTGAAGGACCACCTAAAAGAAAAATCTTCTTTTCAGGTAGCTTGGATATTAGCTCTATCCAGTGCTCTGTAGGCCATCTTTTCATCTCCCAAGCCGCCGAGGGGGCCATGGTGATGAAGTCCTGCTCACCTTGAGTAATTTCATCGACACTGCAGGTGATACTTTCTGCAAAATTAAATTTGTGCCTGCAATCGAGGTTCTTTTGCTCTGTGATTTTATCAATTGGTCTTGTGTATGAAATCATCCCGCGAAAAGGATTTTCAAATTTATTAATCCCAAAACTAAAAAGTAAGAACCTTTTTATTCGATTTTTTGGTCTTTTAAAAAACCCATCCTTTAATGAAAATGGATTTAAGATAGTCACCGCAATTTTAGATCTAAGGTTATTGTGTGCATCATAGATATAGTCAAACTTCATTGATCTTATTCGAAATGCTAGTTTGATAAGACCAAATGCCCCCTGGCCTTTCTCAAAGGGCCAAACTTTATCGACTAGTGGACTAAGCTCTACCAGTTCACGGTACTCACTTTTTGTAAGCCAATGTATTTTTAAATCAGGGTTAGATTCTTTTAAAGGACGCAGAACTGACATGGTTTGGAGGATATCACCAAAGCTTGAGAACCTGATAATGAGTAGAGTTTTAGACATGGGGGAATTATATCAGGTACCCCTACAAAAAAAAGGAATACCTGAGTAGTTTTTTAGTACATCATGAACAGATATGCGCGTGATTTTTGCTTACCTGCTGTTACCTCAACCATACAGCCAGAAAGGTCCGCACCTGGCTCCCAATTGATATCCACTTGGTAACACCTTTGATCATTTTCACCATCAACGGCAAGAAATCGTGACTGTTTAACTTCGCACTCAAAACCTACATCTTCGCCAACAATTTTGGTTTCAGGCTCTACTCCAGCAGGGACTTTTAGGTTAAGTTGAACTGGGTATTTTCCAAGAACATCAATGTGGATGGTCTCGCTGTCATTCAGAGTGTTGAAAGCATTTTTCCCACAAGCAGCGTACAGGTTTTGTGCAAGCATCAAGGCCAATAAGGCGCTAATTATTTTCATCTTTGATCCTCATTTTGTGTTTACGATAATTGTATTTAGAATGAGAAAACCACTTTGACAACACTGCAGCGAATTACGATTAGGGAGCTCGTGCGTTATCTTGTGGTGTTACACTTAGCATCATGCTGTAATATCCTATTAATACATTAGCTCAAGCTTTTTGATGATTTTAATTTTGGGTGTTTTCTAAGTGTATTTTTTTTGAAAGGATGGGCTTCCAGCAATATATAAATGAGGAGCTGAAGTGGAGCCGAAATTTTTACTGTCACTTTTTAAAAGACCAAAAGTTGCCTATGATTTTTTTAAGGCTCAAGTACTCTTGCAAAAAGTTGAAGGGGAAATAAGATCAGAGCTTGAATCCCTGGGGAGCAAGAATAAGAAGTTGAGTTTTCCTCACCTTGCACTTTCAGCTAAAGACTATTGGCAAAGAAATTTTTTCAGCATTCTCTTCGTTTCAATTTATCAAGCAATGGATCTCGATCAGAAACGATTGTGGCACTACACTAAAATTCTTCACTCCATCAGAGGAGTTGTTACGGCCACAGATAATATACTTGATTCCGAAGACAAAGGGGCCTTAAAAGTTCATTTGCCAGGGGGCCAAGTTCTATCAAATATCATATCAGTTTTAATGCAAACGGGAGTTATCTTTGATTCTCTCGATAAAATTTCTGAAAACCCAAATCAAAAACACCGCGCTTGGGGTGCCATTTTTGACTCTCTCTACGCCATTGGTGAGGAAGAGAGTACTGAAGAGAAAAATATTGAAGACGCACTAACCCCGGTAGGGATACTCAATGAAATTCACAACCATCGAGGAGGAGGGTTACTTCTTCTTGCATTCGCAGCTCCAGAGGTCGTTGAAACTGAAAAATCTGAAAAAATGAAACTGGCCACAGATGGAGTTTACCGAATTGGCATGGGTCTTCAAATACTAGATGATGTTTGTGATTTTAAAGAAGATATAACAAGAAGAAATCACAATATCCTTCGCTCTATTATCATTCACGGAAATTCCGACTCAGTGAAAACCACTGATAGTGATTTATCCAAGCTGTCTGAAAAAGAGCTTGATGAAGTTCATAAGCTCTTTCCTATGAGCACTTGTGAAGCTATGTGCTTGGCGCTCGACTACACAATGTCTGGCTTTTCAAAACTAACTGAAATGGGACATTCATTAGACCCTGATAGTGCTTTAATCTTAGTCGAGGCGATGTTCAAGTTAAGAGGGCTTGGTAATCTTTGGGACTTCTATATGGTCACTAAAGACCAGGTTGACCACGGGATTGAGTTTGATTCAGGAGTGGCAAAGTCTCTCTAGATTTTTTAATTCACAGCTGATGTTTACTTACAGAAACCGAAAAACCTAAAACTTAATGAATTACTCATTAGATCTATTCATTGTTTCCACCTCGCTTCGATCTAGTTTGACTTGAGCAATCGTGTAAATTAGTTGGGACTTAGTGAATAGATGAGACAATTGTCAGGTTTGCGACGTTCTTTCAAGTAAAAATGAATCTGAAGTGATATTGAAAATCGTGAAATATAAATTATATAATTCAAAACTAATTCCTGGTGAGATTTTGGCATTGAGTGCCTTTGCATTGTTACTTCATGTAATGACAAGTGGGAATTATGGATATTTCCGAGATGAACTGTATTTTATTTCATGCGGTAAGAGGTTGGCATGGGGATATGTAGACCAGCCCCCTTTTGTGCCATTTGTTGCTGCTATATCTAACTTTTTATCGAATGGTTCTCTTCTACTTTTTAGAGTGCCAGCGTCCATGGCACATGCTGTATTAATTTTGCTTACAGGGTATCTTGCAATGTTATTAGGTGCAAATCGAAGCTCAGCATTAATGGCAGGGGTGGCCGTACTTATTTCGCCTCTATTTCTTGTAAATGGTAGCCTGCTAACAATGAATGCTTTTGAGCCATTGTTCTGGACTACAATTTCAATTTTGATCGTCTTGCTTATCCAAAGACCTAGTTTGATTATATCTATTACTCTTGGAGTTATTACCGGCTTGGCAATTATAAATAAGCACTCAACTGTATTTTTTATATTACCTTTAGTTTTTTCATTAGCTATTTCCAAATACCGTCTACTTCTAAAATTAAAATGGATATTAATTGCGATTTGTATTTCTAGTGTAATCGTAATGCCACATTTATATTGGCAAATAGATAATAATTTCCCAATGTTAGAATTACTAAAAAATGGGCAAGCAAATAAAAATGTTGAATTTGATTTTCTGAAATTTGTGAGTGGACAAGTTTTAGAAAATCATCCTCTTAATTTTCTTATTTCATTAATAGGGCTATTCGCCTTTTTTCTTGATCGCCCGCTAAAAGAGTACCGATTTTTTGGCTTGGTATTTATTTTGTTCTTTTTTTTAATGGTCTTTTTGAAAGCAAAACCGTATTACCTTGCTCCCATTTATCCTCTTTTGTTTGTTGCCGGATCGATTTCATTTAATCATTTGTTTGAAAACAATATGTTTGGAAAAATAAGTATTTTTACTCTAATGTTAATTAGTGGAAGCATACTTTTACCTCTGACGATACCAATACTCCCAATAGATAAATTAATTTCTTATCAAAAGTTTTTAGGTATTGAGCCGCAAAGAACTGAGGAAAAGCAGTATAATCTCCTCCCTCAACATATTTCAGACCAGTTTGGATGGGAAGAGATTGTTTTAGCTGCAAGTACAGCATTTTCAAACTTACCTGAGCAGGATAAAAAAAATACTGCTATTTTTGCAAGTAATTATGGTGAGGCAAGTGCCATTGATTTATTTCGGGATAAAGAACTACTCCCTGCTCCAATCAGTAGTCATAATAACTATTTTCTTTGGGGCCACAAGAATAAATTACAGTGGTTAGCAGTTGGTGGAAAAGAAACATTTTATAGAAAGTATTTTGAGTCCGTTAGAATGATTGCCAAATCTGCAAAAAATAAATATGCAATGCCTTATCAAAGTGAGATTTCAATTTATTTGGTGAAATATCCAAAAGCCCCCATTCCTGTAATTTGGCAGAAAATTAAAAACTATAATTGATTATTTGAAATAACTCGCTTCAATAACTTATCTGACTAAAGTTTCTCTGTAACTATATTTGGCATTTTAAATTTTCAAAACAGAGTTTTTGCTTTTAACAAGCCCAAAAATGAAATTTAGTGAGTTAACTTTTCCGCGTGATTTTTTCTAAAGATTTTGGGCCAAAGTCTAAAACAAATTGTCTTGTATTGTGATTTTTGCATACAAGTCTTAAATTTTCCAATGTATTCTTCCCTCCCTTTGAATAGGGGATGATGTGGTGATCAAACTCCAGGTTTTTGGATTCAGTGCACCTTCCTCTGCGCATGCTAACATGTTCGCAGGTGTAGTTTGCCCTGCTTCGAATTTTTCTTTTTATCACTTGGGGAATGTACCGTGATCTTGCACTTTGTGTTGGAGAAGGCTTTTGAATTGCTTTTGATTCACATTTCTTAACTTGCTTTAATTTATTCTCAAGGGACACTTCAAGTAATTTGGTCTGATCCTCTCCTGTGAGATCTTGCAGCTGACTCAAAAGTTCCAAGACTCTTTTAGAGACCTTTAACTTAGGGAAGACTTCATTTTTCGGAGGGTACTTAGGCCCTGATGGCGGTCTAGACAAAATCTCTTTTACTTTTGATATGGGCATTCTCGCAATTTTTGAAATAACTTCCTCCTTTTTGATCACGGATTTGTCGGGGTGTTTTGTGAGATAATCACTGGCCACAACCGCAGCAGTTAGAGAGAGTTCTCCTTTTTGGATTGCCTTTTCAATGAGAGAAGAATTTGCCATTAACTTCATCGCTGTGACCCGGTAATAGGCTTCTCCACGAGTATAACCCAGCTCTTTTACACAGTACTCATTAAGTGTTCGGCAGTTGTATTCAGTAAATAATCTCCTTCTATAAATTTCTTTCAAGTGAAGTAGTACAATATGGAGTTGATCCTTTTCTTTTTTCACTTCTAGTAGAACACTTTTCAATAATTTATCATCACTCATTTTCTCAATATTCACCCTTAACCTCCAAGTGCTCCAGCAGCTTATCACGGTTTTTCCGTCCAAATACTGGCTTCAAAAAGTACTGCTAGGGGCACTCAAATAAAAGTTTGATTATGGACGTTGAATGATATTAAAGAAGTATCACATGGCCAGTTTTAAAGAGTATCACAACCACTAAAAAATAATCTCATTTCCATACCTCCTTTTTAAAATAGAATGGAAAGTCATCTCCCAAGCACTTTTTTCTAATAAAACCTATCATCAAAGCTAGCAATTCCTGAGATGAAATTCCTCCCCTAACCCTACCATTGTAAAAGCAATCCTCTAAAATATATATCAACTACACAGCGACCACATCACAAACACCATCAAAGCAACTCTAAACTATGCCGTGATAAAAGGGCCGCCACCTGACTAAACCTTAAACTCAATCTTCTGCTGGCCCGTGAACTACCTATCTCTTTTCTTCGAAATCTTTGAGTTGGAAATGTTTGAAGATAATTTTAGTAAAATTTTTATTTTTTTCATCGCACATCGATGCGACTTAGTTAGTTAATTTGTTACATTTAGTCCCAAAATTATGGACACTGAATGATTAACGAATCAAAAATACACAAAATAAATGCAGTTTTAATGCCTATAGTTCATCAAAAACTAAATTGATTATGGCACCTACTACAATCATTAAATTGCGGCATGATATGTACAGGGTTGGCCACTGAAAGAGCATCAGAGGTGTGACAGCTGATACAGCTTGACTGGGTGCCTTGATAATTACCACTTCCATGACATGAATTGCAATCGAGTGTCCTGTGGACTCCTCTTAGTGGGAATCTTGTCATGGAGTGCTTGAATCTTGTCACTTCCCACACTTCCTGGTGGTGGCAAGCTCCGCATTTAGGAAGGCTACCAAGGTGTATATCATCTTTGGTGTGACACACAATGCATTGGTCACCTAGACCTTTGAGCTTTCTCTCTTCAAAATGGCACTCAGTACAACTAAGGGTGTAGTGAACACCTGTTAAAGGCATGTCTTTGTGGAAATCTCTTTGGACTTTCCAGCCCCTTTCAGTGTGGCAGGTTCTGCAGTTTGGTCCCATCTCCGATTTGTGGTGATCTTTGTGGCAGGTTAAACAACTTTTTTCACCCAGTTCATCAAATATAAATTTTCCTTTGAAACTATGGGATTCTTTAAATGTCTTGTTAGTTGGAACGTGACACTTTTGACACTTAACTTTTTGATGTTTACCAAGTAATTCAAACTCAGTTTCGTTGTGGTCAAATTCCTTTCTGTGGACATCTTTGAAACTTTCTGTCCTGTGACAAGAGTTACACGACTGCTCAGAAAAATCGTCACGAAACTGTTCAGTATGCGGTGTTTTGTGACAGCTTAAACAGTATCCTGACTTCTCATTTTTAAATTCATAAGTAGATTTCTTATTTACCAGGTGGCATTTCCTACATGAATTTTTCTTATGTTTTCCCGTCAGCTTAAATTTTGTGGTTCCGTGATCAAAGTTAGCTTTGGCATGGGCCTCATCTTTATAGGATTTGGTTGTATGACAAGTTGTACATTTGAGTTTTTCAAATTTCTTGGTGAATTTTTGGTGGTGAGTTGGCTTGTGGCAACTTCGACAATCTGCTTTTGTGCCTTTCCACACAAAATGCTCTGATTTGATCTCCATCTTTTTATCACTTTGCTTGTGGCACTTGATGCAATCCAATTTGGCATGTTTATCAGTAAGCTTAAATCCTGTGATGGAGTGATCAAACTTTTCCATCTTAAAGCTTTTTTGGTTGTGACAGGTATTACACGATTTCTTGACAAATTTAGGGCCAAAATTTTCTTTGTGGCGACTTTGATGACAAGTCAGGCATTGTTTCTCTTTTAGGCCTTCAAATTTATAGATCGAATCTTCTTTCTTACCCTTAGGTAAGTGGCACTTAATACACTTAAGCTTCTTGTGAGCGCCTAGAATTTTGTGCTTGGTATCTTTATTGTGAGTGAAATCGTGGTTGTCTTCTTTCCACTTCTTTTCACCATGGCATTTTGAGCACTCTAGTTTTTCCCATTTTCCTTTAAATTTATGAGAGTCATCTTTTTTGTGGCATCCCTTACAGCTCGTTGTAGTTCCTAGGTAGTGAGGTTCATTTTTTCGAAAGGCCTTTTTGGTCCTTTTAGTCGTGTGGCATTCTATACACTTCGTTTTCTTGTGCTTGCCCTTTAATATATGGCCCGTTAATTTGTGTTCAAAAGTTCTCTGTTTCACTTTTGTGGTGTCATTTTTTCGGCCTAAGTGTTCAGTGTGGCATTTAAGACATCTTCCCTTTACATTATTGCCATGAAACGATTTTTTGAGTTTTACATGTTCTTTAATTTCTTTATGGCAGGCCAAGCATTTTTCGTTGGGAACCCCTTCTCCTGCTGAGTGACACTTAAGACAATCCATTGCTTCTAGATCGTGGTGAGGAAGTGATAGTGGCCCTGGTGCCAATAATTTATTGAATAGGCCCTCTTCTTTATCGGCCCATGCATTGGGTCCAGTACAAAGTAGCGCTAAGAGTAAAAGAAGAAGTCTAGAAATCATAGATGCCCCTTCTTTGGTGCGCCTTCTCTTAGAGGAGCGCTTGGTTTACTGCCAAAGCGATAAGATAATTTAAAAAGGACTTGGTATATATCTACATTGGCATTTGTTGAATATTGATAAGAGAAGGTGGTCATGAGACCTCTTGCCCAGAAATAGGCCCAACCCAGTTCTGCTACAATAGGTCTTAGCACTTGATTGTTGTCATAGTTTTGTTGCGAAATAGACTGATCAATAAACAACTCCCAAAGTCTTGCAAAGTAGGAAAGGGCGAGGTTGGCCTTGTATTCCTTTTTTTCGTAATCATTTCTAAAGCTAAAATAACTATAAAGGGAAAATTCTTTTTTGAGAAATCGAGGGAAGTCTAGGCCCACAGTACTTTGGTTTGAGTATGAAGAATCAGACTTTCTTCTTTGGATTTTGCCTTCAATGAATATCCCATTGTACTCCCAGAAATCATAGCTGAGTTTTGTGGTAACTTCACCGTAGCGATTGGAGTATTTTACCTCTCTTTTGGTCTTGCTTCTAGAAATGGCCAAATTATCATGGGTCCCCCAGCCAAGTTCAGCTGATACTTTTTTGCTCAAATCAGATGAGATGCTAAAGTCACCTTTTTGAAGAAATGTTCTTGGCACAAAATCGAGCACTATATTGGAATAGAACCTTCCTCTGCGACCCCAGATATATGAATTGTGTGAATGCAAAAATGAGCGGTCTGTTTGAGAGCCGTAGCCTTGGATAGAAAAACCGTGAGAGGAGAAAAAATATTTGCGGAACCCTAGTCTTCTAGGGCGAAAGAAAAGTAGAACTCCTGACTGCTTAGATTTTGAGTTAAACGAATATTTTTGCTCACCTGTGAGTTTGGGAATGAGTCCACCGTAAGCTCCAAGTTTGAATGTCGAATTTAATTTATAATTTGTCTGCAAACCATCTACGTAGTTAATTCCAACTCCATCAACACTAAATCGCCCAAGTTGGTATTCTAGCCCATGTGATCTTCTTGATTTTTTTATATAAGCCTGTCTGGGGTGAGCATCATATTCATCGTGGAGTGTTTGTTTGTCTTTATCGAGTTTTCCGTAAAAATCGTACTTGCCCCTTAGATCTAGTGCGAAATCATGATTATAGGGAGCAGCTTTATCACCTTTCAAATAAAACCTGGAAGAAAAAATCAGAAAGTCATTACTTTTGCCCTCAGCAGTATTTCTTTTAAAGTTTTCATCTGAAAAATAACTTCCAAAGGTAACTCTTCCAATAGTGGATTTCCCCAACGCCTGTCCAGCTATTATTAGAAAAAATAAGAGAAGGGCGGTTTTCTTCATTTTTTATTTAGCGTCCCAGCTTTTCTTTTTAGTATGGCAATCATAGCACTTTCCTTGCCCCTTATAATATCCCCCAATTGATCCCCAAACACCATGTTTTTTATAGCCTCCGTCGTAGTGACATGGAAGGCAGTATTTTATTTTATTATTTTTGGCATCGACGTGATCAAAGTTCCATTTACCTTTATTGGTCTTAGTTTTATGGCAATCAAAACAATCTGTACCGATGTAGTGGCCTTCTTGAGTTCCCTTACTTGGTTTTGGGTAGGTGGTATCACTTGGTCTTTGGCCCTCATGGCAGTCAGTGCAGCTATTTGGAGTGGGGTTGTGGGCATAAGATAAATCACTTCCCCAGCTACTCGTTGAATGGCAACTGACACATCCTAGCTTGTTTCCATGGTCACTATCGGGGCGTTCAGCTTCATGACAATTGGTGCAGCTCGTAGGTTTTGGTTTGTGGTTGTAATTGATATTTTTAGTCCATGATGAAGTTTGATGGCAATTGATACAGCCTAATTTATCTCCGTGATTAGGATCTGGTCTATTGCTTTCATGACATGTAAGGCAGCTAGTAGGTGCGGGATCGTGATTGTATGAGACACCCTCCGTCCATGAGCTTGTTTGATGACAGCTAATACAACCAAGTTTGTCTCCATGGTCTGGATCAGGTCTTTTTGTCTCGTGGCAGGTAAGGCAACTTGTGGGCTTGGGGTCATGACTGTAAGTGATGTCCTCGTTCCAAGACGAAGTTTGGTGGCAGTTAACACATCCAAGTTTTTGACCGTGGTCTGGGTTGGGACGTTTAGTTTCGTGACAACTCAAGCATGATGTCGGTTTGGGATCGTGGTTGTAAGAAATCTCTTTTTCCCATGAACTTGTTTGGTGACAATTAACACAACCAAGCTTTTGACCGTGATCTGGGTCGGGACGTTTAGTTTCATGACAACTCAAGCATGATGTCGGTTTGGGATCGTGATTGTAAGAAATCTCTTTTTCCCATGAACTTGTTTGATGGCAATTCACACAACCAAGTTTTTCTCCGTGATCAGGGTCTGGACGTTTCGTCTCGTGACAGGCAAGGCAACTTGCGGGCTTGGGGTCGTGAGCGTAGGAAATTTCTTTATCCCATGAGCTTGTTTGGTGACAGCTGACACAGCCGAGTTTATTTCCGTGATCAGGATCCGGACGTTTCGTCTCATGACAGGCGAGACAACTTGTAGGTTTAGGTACGTGTGAGAAGGCGATGTCTTTTTCCCATGAAGTTGTCTGATGACAACTGACACAGCCGAGTTTATTTCCATGGTCTGGCACAGGCCTTTTACTTTCGTGGCAGGCAAGACAACTAGTGGGTTTGGGATCATGGTTGTAGGAGATCTCTTTTTTCCAGGAGTTTGTTTGGTGACAACTGACACAGCCGAGTTTTTGACCGTGGTCAGGATCAGGTCTTTTTGTTTCATGGCATACAAGGCAACTGGTAGGTTTGGGCTCGTGAGCAAAGGATATATCTTTTTCCCATGAATCAGTTTGATGGCAATTTACACAACCAAGCTTTCCACCGTGCTCAGCATCTGGTCTGCTCTGTTCATGGCAGGTCAGGCAGCTTGTAGGTTTGGGGTCATGGCCAAAGGAAATTTCTTTCTCCCATGAAACCACTTGGTGGCAGCTGGCACAATCGAGTTTGCCTCCGTGGTCGGGGTTTGGCCTTTTTGTGTCATGGCAACCCACGCAGCTTGCGGGTCTTGGTTCATGGGAATAGAAGGTTTGTCTTTTCCAGGAGCTTGTTTTGTGGCAAAGAATGCAATCATTTTTTTCACCATGCTCTGGGCTTGGCCTTTCATAGTCATGACATTGGCTGCAGGTTTTAGGATAGGGAACGTGAGAGAAAGTTGTGTTTTGAGTCCAGCTTTTTATGTTGTGGCAGTTTTCACAACCTAGGTTTTCTCCGTGTCCTTTTTCGGGAATATCTTTGGTGTGACAAATTGTACAATTTGTTGAGAGGCCTGCGTGATCAAAATTTGTACGAGGGGCAGTACCAGTTGTTGCTTCAGGTTGCTCTGGCTGGCAGCTGATAGTTACCAGTAAGGTAAATAGAATTGTGAAATATATTTTAAATAGATTCATCTATTTTTTTCCCACAATAGAGTATCGTTTTTGAACTCTTTGGCAACGGTGACTTTGTTCACGTTTTTTCCAATTCTTTTTTAAAAATAAAAATATCAAAACCCCATTGAAAATAATTTCAATAGAACTTTTTACAAAATAATACGCATGCATAAATTAAATTAGGCTAATCACTCAATTTACTTTTGAATAAACTTCTTTATTTCTTTTTCGGACCTTCTTCCCAACTCTTTCTTATGTTGTGGCAGTCATAACATTTACCACTATCTTTATAGAAGCCTCCGATACTTCCAAATATTCCATGTTTTTTCCAGCCGCCATCATAGTGACATGGAAGGCAGTACTTAATATTTTTGTCTTTTGCACCACCATGATCAAAAATCCACTTATCATCTTTTGCTTCAGTCTTATGGCAACCTAGACAATCTGTATTATTATAATGACCTTCTTGCTTTCCTTTGCTTGGCCCTGGATAGGTCGTTCTACTAGGCCTTTGTCCTTCATGACATTCAGTACAGCTATTTGGAATCGGTGCGTGGGCGTAGAATTGCTCTTTACCCCAGTTATCGGTTTTATGACAGCTTGTGCAATCCATTGCAAGACCGTGATTTGCAGCCGGTCTGTCTTTTACGTGACATTGACTGCAGCTACTAGGTCGTGGAGTGTGGTGGTATATGGCATCTTTCTCCCATGAGGCCGTTTGATGACAATCTACACATCCAAGTTTATTGCCATGATCTTTGTCGGGTCTTTCTGCTTCATGGCATGCCGTACAGCTTGCAGGTTTGGGATTGTGCTCGAAGTCGATTTCTTTTTCCCCTTTTTTTGTTTGATGACAAAGAACGCAATCATTTTGAGCACCGTGATTTTTGTCGGGTCTATCAATTGTATGACAGGTGGAACAACTTGTAGGCTTGGGGGTATGTTCAAAGAAAACTTCTTTTCCCCATGATTTGGTTTTGTGGCAAAGAATGCAATCATTTTTGTCACCGTGATCAGGCCTTGGTCTTTCAACTTCGTGACAAAGATTACACGAATGCGGGGAAGGGACATGTGAGTAATCTACATTTCCTTTCCAGCTATCGACTTGGTGGCAGTATTCACAGTCTAGTTTCCCACCATGGTCTTTTTCAGGCAGGTCTTTTTCATGGCAAGTACTACAATTTCCAGTAATACCAAGATGGTCAAAACTTGTAAGAGGGGCAGTCCCTGAGGTTGCTTCAGGTTGCTGTGGTTGACACCCCACTACTGTTAGAAATACCAATGCAAAAATTGATAGTGATATATATTTATACTGCAACATCAGACTTTTCCTTAAGTGGTGTCCCATACATTTTTTCAATCTCGACACCGAGGCTTCGTAGAAAAGGAAATGGTTTTTCAGATCCTGCAAAAACGAATATAAAATGGTTTTCAATCTTTTCTATTGTTCCATCACAATTTAGCGTGATTGTATCTTCATCAATACTTTCTACAATACTTTCGTATTTAATTTCTAGATCTCCTGCTTTTGATTTCCTGGAAGCAATATCGATATTTGTTTCATTACACTTATTAAGGTTGTCCTTTCGACAGACAAGGACTACTTTGTTGCCTAACTCAGGTTGACTCAAACTTGCAGCAGCTTCTGCTGCCGAGTTCCCCCCGCCAACAACAACTATATTTTGATTAGTGTAATTTTTCGCATCGATTAAACGGTAAGATATTTTTTCTAAGTTTTCACCTTCTACACCAAGCTTTCTGGGTGTACCGCCTACGCCCATTGCAATAACTGCTACTTTGGTAGTATATGATTTATTCGGTGTGTGAATGATAAAGTGATTACCTTTTTTCTCGAGGCTATCAAAACGATGATTCTCTAAAATATTTAAGTTTTCTTTTTCTCTTACTTGATTCCATCTTTCGAGAATTTCTTCTTTTTCAACAATGTTTTTTCGAAAAGTCATTTTCCCGACAATCGGAAATTCAAGAGGAAAGCTCATGACAATTTTTTGTCTAGGGTAGTGTCTTATGGCCCCACCAAATTCTTCTTGTTCAAGGCAAAGATAGTTAAGCTCTTCTTTTTTACAAGCAAGGGTAGCAGAAAATCCAGAAGGACCCGCTCCAACGATCACGACATCATGGTCCGTAACAAAATCAATATTGCGACTTTTAAGCTGTGCTTTTGCGTGCTCTATGGCCAGCATCCCTTGCTTGACAGCATTTCTTATAAGACCCATCCCTCCCAGTTCTCCAACAATATAGAGTCCATCCACATTAGTTTCAAAGTGTGGTGTTAAGTTGGGTATCTCAATTGGCAAATTCTTTGTTCCGATAACTAATTCAATGGCCTCATTTGGACAGATATCTTTGCAAACTCCGTGACCAACACATTTATTTGGTTTTACCAGAATTGCTTTTCCCGAAAGAAGTCCCATAACGCCTTCTTCTGGGCATTCCATGACACAGGCGGCACAGCCAAAGCATAACTCTGTTTTAATTAGGGGGTGAAGAGTGTAGGGTTCAACTTGCTTTTTCTTGATACTATTTTTTAGATCCGTTTCCGTTTTTTTTCGTCCATACTTCTCACGTAGAAAAAATAATAGACCCAAAAGTGCTATGAAAACATAACCCAATATATCTAAATTTCCGCCTATCATTTTCTCGCTAAACAATTTCTGATCCAACTGTCGAAGTAAACTTTCCCTCTAATAGTATAAATCCTATACGGGAAAATGGGCACAAGGGAACTAGTGGAATCACTCGTTATTGTGGGGCAATAATCAAACTTCACCCTGTCTTCACCATTTCTTTATCAAACTATATTTTTGGCCCTTAGATTGTAGATATTTAGAGAAAATAAAACCGCCTATCCCACTCTGTTTTGCTACTCAAACAACTTCAGAAAACCCCACCTATAAATTGTTAAACCTAAATCAAAGTCTCTCTTTTCCGATGAATTAGTGAGAGGTGTAAGAATGAAACGAATTCCTGTGATTGTAGCGCTATTGGTGTTTCCGATAAGCGTATTTAGTATTTATCAAAAAATTTCATTGATAAAATTTAGCGTGGTTAAGATCAATCCTTTCTACAAGATTTACAGATCAAAAATCTTGGGGAAGAAGGGTCTTGAAATCTTGAGAGAAGGACTCGCCTATAAACGGCTCCCATTCCCGAAGACAATACTTCATCTTGATCACCGAGGGCTAAAAGGACATGGGGAATACTCATCAGGCCTAGCACTTGAGGAATTCGATCAACAAGAGAAGTATCATTTTGAATTTATTCACCCCTTTGTTGTGGGGGCCAGGACTTATCTAGATCCGATTGATCCCTATCACCCTTCAATTGATATCGATCAACAAAAGTATTTTGGGAAGAAGGCGTCGGAGTCAATTCCCGTATTTCCAGATAAGGGTAAGGATGGGGGAGTTGTAAGTTTTTTCAATATACTAGATGTGGTTCTCGACACGGCAAGGCAGCCGGTACTGATTCACGATTTCAACGGTCAAAATGCTACTGGGATGATATCTCTCGCTTTGCGATACATTCAAGGTGGTGATTGGGTTCACGGCGATAAAAAATTGGTGACTATTCCAAAAAGCGGCCAAAAAGTTGAGCTGAATCCTGCTCAATACGAGTATTACAGACACAATAAGTGGAAATTTGAGAAGAAGAATCTTGAATTTATTGAAAAGGTGTCAAAAACTGGCCAATTCGAGGATTTAATCAATAGGTTTAGAGATGACTTAAACTCAAATTAGATTCTAGCATTGGGAATTTTCCGATCTACTTGCTATACTCCATGAAAAAAAATGTGAGATAGAATCCCATGCAAGAATTGTTTAAACAAAAAATCATTAAATTTGTATTAGAAAACCCAAAACGATGTATTTTATTTTCTCTGCTATTTTGTCTCTCTTTGAGTGCTGGATTAGTAAATATAGAAACTGATTTTGGCGTTAAGAATTGGTTTCGAAGTGATGACCCACTCATTATTAAACTCGAACAATTTGAAAAACAATTTGGATCTGATGAAAGTGCTGTATTTGCAATCCATAATCCCAAGGGTGTTTTTAATCCAGAGACAATTCAGATAATTAAAGAAGTTACTGAAAAAATGTGGCTGGTTCCTGAAGTGATTAGAGTGGATTCTCTTTCAAATTTTCATTTTGCCAAAAGCACCATGGATGATATTGAAATCGAAGCACTATTTCCCGAAGGTGCACAGCTAGACAGTCGCTTTTTGGTCGAGAGAAAAAAGATTGCTCTTTCTCATAAGGTGATACCAGGATTTTTAGTCAATAAGGCTGCTAATATTGCTCTCGTATTTGCTCGCATGAAACCGACATTTAAAGGTGAGAGTGATTACGTGGCCATAGCAAAGGGTGCTAGAAAGATTCAAAGAGAATATCAAAAGAAGTTTCCAGACATTAATTTCTATCTAACTGGTGGTCCGATAATTAACTTCCAATTTTTAGAGGTGATGGAAGCTGACCTCGCTGTCTTTATGCCGGCGATGACTTTTCTTCTTCTATTTTTTCTATTTTTAAGCTTCAGAAGTGTTCTTGGAATTTTTCTTCCCTTCATTATCATTGGGTCTTCAATCGCTATGTGTTTTGGCCTATCTGGTTGGCTAGATATTAAGTTGAATAATTTAGTCTCATCACTGCCTGGAATCTTGGTGGCCATATCTATTGCAGATACAGTTCATATATTGGTCACTTATTTTCAAGCACTGGGAAGTGGTAAAAATAGAAAAGAAGCGACCAGGGAGAGTATCACCAAAAATCTTTGGCCAACTTTTCTAACTAGTTTCACTACTAGTTTGGGTTTTTTAAGTCTAATGACTTCTCCGCTTACACCAATATCTAACTTAGGGCTTCTGGCCAGTCTTGGAACGCTCTTTGCTTGGGTTCTCACAATATTTCTTATTATTCCACTTCTACTTATGCTTCCCATTAAAGGAAGTGCCAGTAATAGTAGAAGATGGGATGGAAGATATGTTGATAAATTCATTTTTTATTTATCAAAATATACAAAATCTATAATTTTAGGATTTGTGGCCCTTACTATTGGCTTTTTCTATCTAGGCTCCCTTGGTGAAGTGAATTCAGATCCATTTAGCTATTTTTCTAAAAGGGTTCCAGTAAGAAAAGCGAATCGTTTTTTAAAAGACAATTTGGGTGGCAATACAGGACCGGAAATTTATCTTGATACAGGAGTAAGTGAAGGGGCCATGGACCCAGAATTTCTCCAAAAGGTTGAGAAGTTACAGTTATGGCTTGAAGAAATCCCCTTTGTTAATAGAACACTTTCTATTATCCAAACTATCAAAGAGATGAATCAGCACCTTCACGGGGGAGATGCAAGTTTCTATCGACTTCCAAAAGATAGAAAGAAAATTGCTCAAGAGATTTTTCTTTATAATCTCGGTCTTCCTCAAGGGATGGGATTAACAGATAGGGTGACGATCGATAAGTCGGGACTTAGAGTTTCTGTCTTGTGGAAATTCCAAGAGAGTAAAATCTCACTGGAATATATGGATAAAATTAAAAGTAAGATCAGTGAGCTGGGACTTAATGGTTATATCACGGGTAAGATTCCTCTCTATAAGGAAATGAACGGGCATATTGTGGAAACTTTTGTGACTTCCATTGGGATGGCGATCCTTCTAGTTTCAATTGTGATGCTCTTAATCTTTAGATCAATTCCCATGGCGATGATTTCTATGCTTCCCAATGTAATACCTCTCATTTTTGGTGGAGGATTTCTATGGCTCATAGGAAAAGACTTTGATGTAGGGTGCTCTATTGTTGCCTCTGTGGCCCTTGGTATTGCGGTTGATGACACAATCCACTTTTTAGTAAATTACGTGGAGAAAACAAAGGCAGGTATGTCACCAACTAATGCCATCAAAGAAGTTTTAACCAATACTGGACCGGCCCTCGTTTGGACAACAATTATTCTTATCTTTGGTTTTGGTTGCTTCATTTTTGGTGATTTTATGCCTAACTTCTACTTTGGAATCCTCAGCTCATTTGTCCTAGGTAGTGCGCTTCTTATCGATTTAGTGTTTTTACCTGCAATTCTTATTTGGACGGAAAAAATCTCTGAATCTAAGAAGCTTAAGCCGGCTAAATAGTAGATAGTAAAAACAAAAAAAAAAGGAAGCTCCAAATAGGAGCTTCCTTTTATCATTGTGGTATTTTTCAATTTACTAGATGGCAAAGGGAGCAAAACGGTAAGCTTGCTTTTCTGCCGATTTCAAAAGATCTTTTTTCTTGATGATCTTTTTGAAATATTTGTCTGAATTTTTAAGTGGTTTTTTAAGTGCTTTTTTAACAGCACTCTCAATTTTTGAGCTAACCACATCTTCAATTGGGTCATGATGAGAAAAAGCTTCATCAAGTACTTCATCACTTATTTGAAGAAGTATATTAGCCCCTGTCTTTTTACTTCCAGCGAAAGACTTAGCAGCTGAAGCAATTTTCATAATCATAGCAGTTGATGAGCTTGCAGCTCTTAAGCCTTGCGAGGCACTACGGTTGTACAATTTGTCTGCCATCAAGATGTCTTGTAAAGCTCTAGTCATCGCCAGCTGAGTGTTGGCAAGAAGAGTTTGCTGTGGACTCACAAGAGCTGAGCCTTTTAAATTTGTAGCAAGGAACTCTAGTAATGCCGAATCTGACTTTGCAAGAAGTCTTGCAAGGGACAAGGACTTTTCAATTTCTTTTAATGAACCCTGGAAGGCGTTAACTCTTTTGATGCCATTTCCACTAAGTGGATTTGAAGCGTAAAGGTTTACAGTTCCAAATTTGGCTAATTTTGCTCTAAAATTAACAGAAGATTTAAACCCAGGTGTTTTTGATTTGGCCCTAGAAAGTCCTATATCATCTGTATCTACAAAGACTACTGATGAGTTACTTGCTTTAAATAACCCTGATATCTTAGGTGCAATTGAACTAGATGAGTTTCTTGAATCAATGACAAGAGCAACTTTTCCAGAAAGACCTGCATCTAAGATTTTTTTATTGGCACTTCCAAGACTTAAATCTAGAACTGCAAAGCTATCCATCCCACCTAATTCGGCCATCAAATCTTTTAGCTCAGAATAAGCACTCTCACTATCGGCCACTATAGTGGGAACGCCTTTTTTATTCTTAAAAAGAGTTTTGACTAACTTGACAGCATCAGTAGTTGTGCTGCCAAGTAAGACACCATTTTTACTAATAGTGGCACTCACATAAACTTTCGAGAAAAGGTTTCTTTCACCATCAACAAGAATTTTTGCACCCGTAAGAGAGCTCGTACCCTTTGCATAATGACTGAGTTGAGACAACTCGCTTGTGATATCGCCTATAGAACTATTCAGCTCTACTTGTAAATCACCGTCATACGATCTTGCTGATTGGTTTTTCACACTTACACTTAGATCATTTTCTCCCCCAAGAATGATCTCTCCCCTTATGCTTACCATCGACAAGTTAAATGGATAACTTACCGACTTACTATTTTTTCTTCCAGAAGCAACTAGGCTTTGGCCTGATTGATCATAAAAAGCACCTTGAATTGAATCATTTGATTTGAGTAGGTACTTTAAACTTAAGCTTGTCTGAAATGTTGATCCAACCTGTTGTCCACCACTAATGGCCGTAGCAATTGCACCTTTAACTGTGACTGTACTTTTCCCCGCAATTGCTGGAAGTGTTGCTCTCTCTCCGCTTGCAAGAGTTACACTTACTCCGCTTGCTGTCTTATGCCCTGTATTTTTAATGATAATATCAACTGAGACATTTTCCCCTGGTTGGTATTTTGCATCAGCTGCGCCAACTTTCGTGATTCCGTGGTCACTAAGAGTTGATTTTACAAATGATAAGACAGGGTAGTTCTTGTAGGTTTTTGTTGCACTAGCATATCTTTTCTTTCTGTAAATTTCTGTTTGTCCTGCTTTATTACTATTAAAAACTTCACTTCTTTTTGCCTCAAGTGAGGCAGCTTTAATCTGAGCATACTTCTGTCTATAGGCAGAGGACTTGGCACTTGCATAGGAGTCCTTGTAATCTCTCGAACCCAAATCTGGACTTGATAAGTACTGACTGTAGGCACGGCCTCTGTAATACTCTTTAACCCTTTCATAGTTGGGAGAATATAGCCTGCCGTAACCATATCTATGGCCACGATCAAAACTTGCAGTGTACTCAACTTCAAGCGCTCTAGTATAAGCTTCTTCGTAGTAGTAGTCTTTTGCCTGAGTGTAAATTCCATCGATGAGTCTTTCATAAGCTCTTTGTGAGGCCCTATGGTAGCCAGCACGGTATCCATCTAAAAATGCCGTTTTAGGAAGTCTTCTTCTAATCCTTGTGGCATATGATGAATCATAAAATAAATGAGGTGATCCATTTTCAGGATAGCCGGGAACGTAATGGGCGAATGTCCCTGCAAATGGTCCATTAACTGTTCTACCTGTTAGTGGCTTAGATTCCTCATTACTTATGGCCTGAGCTTCCCCAATTCTATAACCCTCTCTCATTCCGTAACTAATGGCCTCATCCATTCCCTTTGTTGCCCCTTCAGCAGCTCCCTTTCTAGCAGCATCTGATGCAATGGCATTTGCAATACCGTCACTATTTCCCTGTAGCTGGCCTGCTCTTTTGTTTCCCTGAGAGCGACCAATTCTTGTGCCATCAGCTTTTCCGTTTACATTCGCATCAGTTTTTGCTTTTTCTTCACCTTGTCTTTCTCCAATATTGTAATCTCTCTGCTTCCCAAAATCTTCTCCGGCTGCACGACCCTCTTGTAAACCGTGAGCTTCTCCGTATTGATTTCCTCTTCTAGAAGCGAGCTCTTCTCCTTCACTTCTTCCTGCACCTCTCCCCATGGAAAACCCTCTTTCATTTTCCTCGAGTATTCTTGATATCAATTGATCTTTAATAGCACGCTTTGCTTGCTGGGCCATAGCTACGTTAGATGCGGCCATTTCAACTGCTACTTTGGCCTGTTGCTTACTTCTCCTCTTTGATGAAATCTGAGGATTAAGTCTGAGAATTTGTGTCTTGGCAGCCTCTTTTTGGGCCTTATAGGTTCGAATATTTGTATTAAGTTGTGCAATCTTTGCAGGGATTGCATCGTGCTTGGTCTTCTTCTGGGCCTTACTTGCAACCTTTTGATCTTTTTGTGAATTAAGTCTTGCAAGCTTAGTATCCATTTCTTTCAAAGCAGTTTTCATTGCTGCAAGAGCAAGATTGGCCTGAGTGTATAATTCTTTTGTTTCTCTTACTGCCATTTTTAATTGCTTGATGGCCGGTTTTTGATTACAGGCCACTTGCGTTTCAGTTGCAAGACACTGATCCATTTGAAGCTTCAAAATTCTTTTTGCTTCACGATGGGCGCCTAACAAGTTTGAAACATTTTCTTTTTCCGTGGCCACTGTTTGTCTAAGGGCTTCAACTTGTGGTGCCAGCTGATTAATTTTAGTGGTTAGCGACGCGATTTGCGTTTTTAAGGTGGCCATTTGTGAAGCTAGTGTTTGCTTCTGAGTTGTAAGTGCCGTTTTTTCTGCTTTAGCACTATCTATTTTTGCAACAGCTTTATCTCTTTTACTCACCTGTGCACTTTTTTTCGATTCAAGGGCTTTTAGTGCTGACTTAATAGTCTCAAATTGTGAGCTTTTAACTTCTAGCTCTCTCTCCATTCGCCTAACCATCTTCTTGGCCTCGAAAAGTTTTGAGTCATCACTTAGCTTAAAGTTGATTCTCCCTTTATAGCTATCTTCCCAGTTTTGGTTTTGGCCACCAATGGTGAAGGTATCTCCGGATCCACCATTGTGGTTTCCATTGCCATGGTTTCCATTACCATGGTTTCCACCACCGTGATTCCCATTACCATGTTGGGCAAAGAGAGCTTGGTTGAATGAAAGTATTGATAAAAGTGTAGTAAGCATAACTGTGTAGGACAGGGTCCCGCGGAATTGGCGACGTAACATGAAATTCTCCTCATAACTTTTTAAAATTCTCATCTCTAATACTTAGTGGGACGACGGCATCTAAGTGCCAATGTGTCCTCAATTCCATCCTGGATTTGGTTTTGATGGGTTAAAATGCAAAGTGTGGGCCAATGAAAGATGCGGGGGGCCAATTTTCATTATTTTTTATTATAAATAGGTGAAGGCCAGTATTTTATTCTCGAATGATGCGCCCAGTCTTAGGTTTGTCTCTTTAATGTATGGAGTATTTACTTGAATTTTTTTTAGAAGCTCTTTAAATTTCAAGTCATCAAAAGAATTTTCGGTTTCATTTCGACCACATTGACCGGTAGCGGTGCCGAATTGATCGCAGGTAATGTTATTTTTGGAACATTTGTTCCAAAACCCCTGTTGTTATTATCAACCATCTTTTTTCTTTATAGTAGAGGTGCTATGAAGACAAAAATAACAAAAGGCAGAGCATTGGATACTGGGTTTCCACAGTTTAACTATATTAATGATGAGCTTCATATAGAGGACATGGCCCTTGGTGCTTTAGCAAAAGAGCATGGAAGTCCTCTTTATATATATTCAAAGACGGCCATCAAAACTCAGGTGAGTGAGTTAAAAAAAGGCCTTGATGGACTAGATTTTTTAATCTGCTTCGCCGTTAAAAGTAATTCCAATTTAAGTGTTCTCAGGCTGATGAACGAATTGGGCCTAGGGGTAGATATTGTTTCGGGCGGTGAGCTTTACCGCGCTAGGCGTGCGGAACTAGACCCGGAAAAAATAGTTTTCTCTGGAGTGGGGAAAACTCGCGAAGAAATCGAAATGGCCCTCGATGGGGCTGCTGGCATGGTTAAATCTCTGCACGTTGAGTCACTGGAAGAGATTTTGGAGATCGAAGAGATTTCCAAAACCCTTGGAGTTAAGGCCTCAATATCTCTTAGATTTAATCCAGACATTGATGCAAAAACTCATCCTTATATTTCAACAGGCCTTCATAAAAATAAGTTTGGCATAAACCGAGAAGAAATTGAGCAGATCCTTCCTACCATAATGAAGCTCTCTCACATAGACCTTCATGGTCTCTCTATCCATATTGGAAGCCAGCTATTAGATCTCGGACCAATTGAAGAGGCCTTTGTGGATCTTAAAGATTTGGCGGCTGACATCAATCAAAGTTATCCAGGGACTATTAAATGTCTCGATTTGGGCGGTGGACTTGGTATTAAATATCACGATGAAACGCCAATCCCTATTGCAGACTATACTGCCACCATTCAAAAGCACTTTAGTCAGTGCAATTACCAGATACTTTTAGAGCCCGGTAGAATCATTATGGGCAACTCTGGGATTTTATTGACCAAGCTACTTTATAGAAAGCCCAGGGAGACTAAGGATTTTTTGGTGGTGGATGCCTCCATGAGTGATCTAATAAGGCCGTGTTTATACGGAAGTTACCATCACATCCTCCCAGTAAATCAAAACTACCTTGAATCCAATTTAAAAAATTCTGAGATAGTAGGCCCAGTTTGTGAAAGCTCTGATTTTTTTGCCAGTGATAGGATGTTTTCAACAGAAATAAAAAATGGAGAGTTTTTAAGCATTATGTCCACAGGGGCTTACGGCTTTAGCATGAGCTCACACTTTAATTCTCGGCCAAAAATTGCTGAGATATTAGTAGATGGCAGTGACAGCATTATTATTAGAGAAAAAGAAAGTTTCGAGGATTTGATAAATGGAGAATAATACTTTTGTGGTAGAGCAAGCAAATTTAAAAAGAGATGCCTCTGTCATTACTGACTTTCAACTCAAGCTGGCCTTTGAAAGTGAGGATCTGAAGCTAAATTCAAAGACAGTTGAAGTGGGAGTTGAACACGTTTTCAAAAACCCTCATGTGGGAACTTATTATGTTGCTCTTAAAAATGAAAAAGTAGTGGCCTCGCTCCTGACCTTAAAAGAGTGGAGTGACTGGAGGGCCCGAAATGTTTTGTGGATTCACTCTGTTTACGTTGACTCAGAATTCAGAAGAACAGGTATTTTTAAATCTATGTACCAGCACCTTCAAGAAATAGTTGATGGATCAGATGAGCTTGCAGGTCTTAGACTCTATGTAGACAAAAGCAATCAAGTGGCCATTGATACCTATCATTTTCTGGAAATGAATAAAGAGCACTACCATCTATTTGAGTGGCTTAAATAGTATTCACTGTAATGATGCCAATAAAAAACCAGGGGCAAAGGATTTATAACATTCAGAATTATAAGTAAATTATGCCACATTTAATTAAATAATCTGTATTAGGAACTGAAAAACCACCTTGCTGAAAAAAATCACCCTTGACACTATCTTGGTCAAGCCACCCCAATGATTGAGCTTTTTCAGGCGATACGTTTCCCTCTACAGCTGACAAGTAAATATCAAATGCTGCCGAAGTTTTGTAACCAGTATCAGATTCTAAAACTCTTTTTGTGGTAAGATTCAATAACCAGGACTCATTTTCACTTATGCCATCAAATACCCAAGATTCAAAATTCAACGTCCCACTGTACTTGGCAGGAAATTTAAGCTGCACTTTAACCGGCGCTGCTTCTTGATTAAGGGTCCCCAACTTTAAGGAACATTCTACTGTAGTGCTTGAAGCGATTGCAGAAAATGAAAAGGTTAGAAGAATAAGATATTTTAGAAGCTGCATATTTTTTCCTTAGATAATATTTTTCTGGAAAATAATACGAAAGTCGAAATTTGGAAAGTGGCCTCCCTCACATCTATAAACATTACATGTCCGTCTCTCACTCCACCTTGCCAAATGATAAAAACTGTATTTAAAAAACACATATAAATTGCGAACAACTTTTGAGATATTTTTGGAACGATAAGAATGGTATTATTTTCGAATTATCTTATTTTTGAAACTTGCTAGAGTTCCTTAATGGAACACTTTGTTTGGTACTCTTGAACTATTTTCCTTTCCAATATATTTAATTTATAACAAATTTCTTAATATTTTTTATGCCTTTTTCAAATTAAAATCATTAATAACTGAAAAACATTTTATCCTATAGGAGATAAATATGAGACGTACAGTAGCATTACTTTTTTAATTACTTTAAACACCTCCTATGGACAGGTAGAGATACTACCATCAGAGTTTACAAATTATGTTGAAATAATGGCACAAGGAGTTTCTGGAATTGCCGAAACTGATATTAGCATTTTTGGCTCAATTGGATTTGTTAGTAGACAACCTTTTTCTATTTATTCTTTTCGTGATTTTTTTAAAAATTGTTCACTTATGATTAATTATTTCTAACTCCTAACCGAGTTTAATGAAATGAGACCAACACTTCTTTTAACCTAGAAATCAAAAGGAATATATGAAGAGTTTTTATTTAGTATGTTTTTTCTTTTCTCTTTCTCTTTCTCTTTCTCTTTCTGTTTATAGTGCGACTTACACCGTTAGCTCTAACCTCGACAATAGTGATTCAAATGTAGGAGATGGTATTTGCGCAGACTACAACGGGAACTGTACTCTTCGTGCTGCTGTAGAAGAAGCAAATTTTGATTTTTCCAGCCATGATACAGTTTCTCTTGCAGGAACCTTTTACATCGTAAATTCTGAGCTTCAAATTACATCGCCTATGGATATAATCGGTTTGGTTTACAATAGTGGCGCCTCTACTACAGAAATCAGAGGTGGTGGTCAAAATAGAGTGCTTTATATTAACAACAATACTCAAGCTATACCTGAGATAAATTTAGATACACTTTATATTGGTCAAGGAAGCCTAGTTGGTAGTGGGGAAGGCGCTTGTATTTATGCTGAGAACATTTTAGATTTTAGAATTAAAGAAACGCAGATTTTTTATTGTGAATTAACCTCTAGCGACGATGGACAGGTTCTCAAAGGGGCTGGAGTATTTGTAAAAGATTCAGAAAATGTTTCTTTCGAGAACACTGAAATTTTCTATAATAAAATAATTGGGGATTATCATATTGAAGGTTTTGGAGCAGGAGCCTACTTTGAGGATAATCAAACAGTCATATTCAAAGACTCAAAAGTACATATTAATTTCTTAAGCTCAGTCTTTAATGCGTTTGGAGGTGGTATTTACTCCGAGAATAACAATTTGATAAAATTTGAAGAATCCTATGTTGGATACAATGAAGTACTAACTACTGGAGATAGTGGGTCTGCTATTGGGGGAGGTATGTATGCGACAAGTGATGGTGAAACCACTTCTAAGTTGCATGCAAAAGGTTTGAGATTTTGGAGAAACGATGCCATTACATATAACTCTTCTACCACTGGCTCTATTTTAGGAGGAGGCCTCTATCTTGATGATGTCAGCTCCGAAATTTATGATTCTCCATTTTCACAAAATACTTCCTCGAGAGATGGAGGGGGGGTGTATTTTGATGAATCACGAAAGAGTCATATTTTCATGAGAAATTCTGTAAATTTTAATATTGCGGGAAATTCCGGAGGAGGAATTTTCTTGAAGGCCAGAGGTGGCTTTAACTTCAAGGCTTATAATACAACTATTTCTTCTAATATAGCTGGAAGTGGTGGTGGACTTGCTTGTTCAGCGAGCTCATACCCATTTATTAATTTAAGGATGGTTACAATCGTTAAAAATGAAGCACTATATGATGGTGGTGGTTTCTATGCTGATCAAACTTGCTCAGGCGCACTAGTTTTTTATGCATCACTTATCGCTAAAAATATTAATGTCGCTCCTACTGGCCTAGGTCCTGATTGCTTTAGTAGTGCCAATGTAAAAATGTATTATTACAATTTTCTGGGTGATCGGAAAGATTGCTCTCTTTCTACATTTATTAGCTACAATTACATTGGAGATTCTACAGATCCATCTGTTGGGGTGTTAGATCCAGTTTTAGGTTCACCCAATAATGACTATCGGTATGGTACGGTAGGTTCATTTATCTCCTATTCTCCCATGGATGCGACATCCCCATTAGTTGACTTCGTAGCGTCTGATTGCACGACTGAGACTGGATTTGTACTGAGTAAGGATAACAAATTTTTAGATAGGAAGGCTGATGGTGATGGAAATGGTGTTGAAATTTGTGAC
Organism: Bacteriovoracaceae bacterium; assembly: GCA_018649885.1. Classification (GTDB taxonomy): domain Bacteria; phylum Bdellovibrionota; class Bacteriovoracia; order Bacteriovoracales; family Bacteriovoracaceae; genus JABIHA01. The sequence goes on along the minus strand of JABIHA010000126.1, from coordinate 2,155 downwards.
ATCGGTGCTGTAGAGTATGCCCCATAGGAGCAAGGTAAAGCAAAGACCAACACTGACGCTAGCTAACAAAACCTCTATAAACACTGTGTGGACATCGTGCTCAAAAGAAGGGGCGCATAATAACGATCTCAGGAGCTTAACGAGAAGGCCAGACTGAAAGCGCTAGCTTTCGGACCCAGCGTGGGCCGCCGAAAGGTCATCATTTTTCATTTCATAGCGTAAGGCTGCAAAAGACGAGATTGGCACGTCACTATAGGAATAATCACTAAACTTCAACGGCCGCCACTTGCTACAGAGGTGGGCAGCTAGCGATATTTCGTCATCCTTATTTGGCCTCTATTTTTAATATTTTCAGTTACACGGGTAGCGCTAGTTGCATCATTATAGAGGTTCTAAATTCAAAAACTATAAATTCTTGTCAGTTAAATTCTGTGCAATCATAATGACATAGTCTCTACTTGTTGACTTTTATTAACCCAAGCACTTTGGCGATTGCCCGTTATTTTGACTTTTTTCCCATTGAGCTGGAGTTTTTGAAATAATGGCGAGAGCGTGGATATGATTTTTGAGCAAATCACCCAAGGCCTCATTGACCATTCTGTGCCGATCGATCAGCATTTGATTTTCAAATTTTTCGGAGACCACAACAACCCGAAAGTGTGATTCAGAACCTTCAGCTACATTGTGCATATGGCTTTCGTTTATCACCTCTAAGTGAGTTGGCCCAAGCTTAGTTTGTAGTATTTTTTCAACTTCATTTTGTATTTTCATTTAATCCTCAATGTATCGCACTTGGTACTATACTCCTGAATCACATTCGTGCCAATATACATGTCGGGAGCAAGGCGTTGATTGCATCTTTTCATTTTCACACAGCTGAAGAAAGTAAACTAAAAAAATAGAGACGACAAAGACCTACACTCAGGTTTCTATTTTTTTTTAGAGTTTAGAATAAACTTTGGCTTAGTTGCTCACAACGACTTTGATCATCTGGGTAGGTTGAACTGAAGCAGTACCGGGCACAAGAGTATATCAGGTCTGTACTTTTATCTAAAACCTCTTCGTGTCTTGCACCAATATTATGCAATGTTTCATGGAACAATAATTGTGGTAAATCATAGCATGAGGTAAAGCTGTGAGGGTGAAAAGTAATGAGTGATCCTCCCTGTCTTCCTGATGCGCATTTTTCTATGGGTTGCTTAATTTGACCACAAGTGATTCTTGGTCGATGACTAAATAATTTTATGGCATAATTATATGCAAGTTTACTTAGCAAGGGATTATTTTTTAAGCAATTGAATGACTTATCAACTGAAGTAGATATAACATTTCTTAGTCGTGCAACTTGAGTTTCATCACAACTACTATCAATAACGTAACCAAAGTTTGTGTGGTTGGTACTAGGAATTTCAGAAAGCCCCTCTAAATCACTTTTAAAATCATACCAGCCTGGTGCTTGTCTATCACCGCATGTTGCCCAGCTACCACCAATGGAGAACTCAGTGCTGCTATGGCTGGTTGACTTATCAAATACTCCATCAAAATTGCTGTCAATTTCTGCATGAGTGATAATGGGAAAGTGGATATTTGAAAAACTGTGATCGCCTGAGACTTTGGTTGATTTACGTTGTATGTAATCGATTTTCCCATCAAGATTTTTATCAAATAAAGTTTGGTCAAAAATTTTTCCACGCTTCCAGTTTACATCCATAACTCCATCAAAATTTATGTCGTAGCTATATTCAATAAGCTTATTGTTATTATATTTTCGTTTAAAATCAATAACGCCATCATTATTTAGGTCTAGGCCTTTTTTATTTGTTGTAACCAAGTCTATGTATTGGTCAGGAGTTTGAATAACTCCCTCTTTAGAATATGATTGATTCATAAACATAATTACTAGTGATATTATTAAATTCATACACCACTATCGTCGGTTAAATTCACTAGAAACTTCAGCCAAAGCCAAATTGATCCCTGTCGGGGCTACTCGCACGAAGAAAAGTGCCATGAGGGAATGCTGCTAACTTAAGAAAATAGTTGAATGATTTCATAAAACTACGGCCATGCGTAATGGCCGTAGTTAATTCTTTTGATATGATTTTTATCGCCAAACAAAAATCCATCCAAAAGGAATATTATGAATTCTATTTCA